>NZ_JBIVOX010000026.1:0-99628 GCF_044754345.1 Streptomyces sp. NPDC093094
CTCGAAGGTATGGCTCGTATCCGACAGGTACAGCGCGACAGCGTCAGCCTTGAACTCGGGCGAGTAGACCTTCATCACCATAAAAGATGCCTCCTACCCAGCCCCTACCGGGGCCGGGATCAGAGGTGTCCACCACTCGGGGACAGGTCCCCTTGTGTCCGGGTTCGCGTCATGCCAGGCCGAGGGCGGTACGAGGCCGCAAGTGGTTTCGGGTGGTGTGGCGGAGGGCGGCTGCGATGTTGGTGTGGCCGTCCTGACGGCGGACGCCGATGGCGAGGTTGCGCAGGCCGGCCGTGTCGAAAGGTCCCGGGCATCAGTTACTGGCTGTCCGGCTGATCGGTCCACTGAGTGCCGCCTATCGGGTACGCGTACACGGGACGGCCCTGGCTGCCGCTGGTGCGGAAGGGTTTTCCGTGGTCGTCGATCCGTATCGTTCCCTGACGGCCGCCGCTGGACCACTGCAGTTCCACGTACCAGCTCACATCGTGAGCGGTGACATTACCGGTGATGTACAGCACCTCGGGATCGGACTGACTGACCTTGTAGGGAAAACCGCGCTGGCCGGCCTTCGGCACGATGACGGGGCGAACGGCGTCGAGGTCCGTGTCGAAGGACCTCGTCTCCACGCCTGCGCCGCAGCCCGCCCACCCCCGGTATTCGTTCCAGGCCGGGGGCGCGCTCGAGCTGACCACACGGACGTACATGGACTCGATGACGACGGTTTCATCCCCGGTGCCCTGGACGGTCAAAGCCACCCGCTGCGTGTCTGCGGCAATGGCGCCGTTCGCCTTCACCCAGCCCGGCTCGTCCTGCTCCACCGGTGGCGGCGGGGGGACTTTGCCGGGAGGCAGGTTGATCAGGTACCAGCCGCCGCACTGGTTTTCCGACGTATGAGCGCGGGTGGTCACCGTCAGCGGGACCTCATCGCCGCCCTGGGCACCGCCCGGGGCAGCGTTGCGCGACGACCTCTTGGCGTCGGGTGCCGTGGGGGCCGCGGCGCGGCTCGGACGTGCGGAGGGGGACACGGGCGCGGACGTCGGCGGGTGCGTCGCAGGGGAGTCGGACGGCCGCTGTCCGGAGGAGGCCACGGTGCCGACCGGCCGACCCCTCTCCGCCGCGTCCGTCCCCCCTCCCTTCAGAATCACCATGATCACAATGGACACGGCGACCGCGGCGGCGGTGCCCGCCGCGAGCAGGCCCCACCGCTTACGGGCGGCCCGTGTACGCGCCGACGGCGCGTCCGCGAGGACGACCGTCTCCGGCGACGATTCCGCGACGAACACCGCAGGCTCTGCGAGCACGGGCGGAGGCGGGGCGTCCGGCGCCGTCTTCGGCTGGACTCTGCCCGTGCTCGCCTGCGCCGAATGCGGCTCCGGCGCCGAGCTGGACGGGGCCGGGGCGGCTCCGTCCGGCTCGGCCGGCTCCGCATCCGCCGCCCGCCGCGCACGTTCCCGTACCGCGTCCGCCAGGACCCAGCGCCGGTGCAGTTCGCTCAGTTCCTCGGGAGTCGCCTTGCACACCCGGGCGAACCGGGCGACGGCAGCGTTGTCGGCCGGCACCCCTTCCCCCTTGCAGTACCGGTGCAGCGTCGAGGTGCTCATGTGCGCCTGCTTCGCCAGAGCCTCGTAACTCAGCCCGGACCGCTCCTTCAACTCGCGCAGCAGTGCGGCGAAATCAGCTGTCTCTTCCGCTGCCCCCACCAGTCCTCCATCCCGTTCGGTATCCCACGATCGCCACGTTCCTCCAGGCCAGAGCCGGTGCGGACATCCCAGCATTCCGAAAATCCCGGTGGAATGGCGGATGGGACGCCGCACGGTACAAGCTCGGGCCATCCAAGCACGGCACCTTGCCGGACACGGTGACCGATCCCGCCCAACTCGCTTTCAGGAGCCAGCACTTCCGTGCCCACGCGCACACCGCACACCCACGCCGCGCCCAGGCTGATTTTTGGGTCGGCCCCCTCCCGGGGCCAGGACCTCACCCCGGTACCCAGGAAGGCAAAAGGCCGGCATGGCACCAGCCCGAGTCGCACCCGCCGCGAGGCGCGACAGAAACCCTGGCGGCTGGCAGGGTCTTCCACTCGGGTCACGGGGCGCAGAGAACTCCATGATCTTGGAAGCCCGTGCCTGTCCCGTTCCCAGGGCACCACCGAGCCGGTAGATCGCCAGGAACCGGGCGTCACGCGACTGCGCCGAAGCCCTGTGTTCCGACCCGCCAGTATTGCGCCTTGGATCAGGTGCATCACGCAGGAGGAAGAATGACGCGCAGAAAACCGTATGCACTCTTTCGGGCGAAAAGGAGATTCTCGGGGGTTTTATCGCTCTTCGTGCTGGCTCTCTCGGTGGCACTGATGCTCGCCGGGTCCGCACTGCCCCGTGTCGGGCATGAAGCCGTCGCGGCGGACGCCCCAGGGTGCTCGGCTCACGCCACGTCCTTCGACACCTCACCGACGTACCCTGAGGGCGCTGCCGGCCTGCGGATCGGTTGCGCCCGGGAGGCAGGCAGCCTCCGCCAGTTGGCGAGTCGTGACGACGACCTGGTGGCAGCCATAGATTTCTATCCCGGGGAGCGGCCGGAGCTGCTGCGTCAGGAGATGCAGAAACTGGTCGCCACCGTCCACGGGGACCAGGCGAACGGGCTTTCGCTCAGTGAATCTTTCACGCTGCATATAGAAAAGAACAGCGTGGGATATTACCAGCAGCAAGATGACGGTGTCGACTACAACGGCAGCATACAGATCGTCGGTGACAGCCTGGTCATCGTGGTGCCGGCCGGCGAATTCGGCGCCACGGATTTTTGGGAAGGTTTCTGGAAGAAACTCGTCGTGGGTGCGGCTGTTACTGCGACCCTCGTCGCGTCGGGGGCCCTGTGCCTGCTCTTGTTCCCTGCCGGTCCTTTCGCCGGACCGGTCTGCGGTGCCGTGGCGGGGGGCCTGTCGGGGGGCGTCGGCGAGCTGGTGAGTGCCGCTCTGGACCACAAGCCGATCGACTCGGAGGTCTGGGGCGGCGTGGTGGCCACCGCGATCTTTGGTGCGGTCGCCGGTGGCTTGGGCGTCCATTTCATGCAGCTCACAGCTGCCAGTACAACCACCTTGATCGCCAATGTTCAAGCCACGCTGCGCACCTGGGCGTCGAAGCTCGGATCCTGGGGGAACCCGCTCGGCGCTCTGGCGAACCTGCT
Organism: Streptomyces sp. NPDC093094; assembly: GCF_044754345.1. Taxonomy (NCBI): domain Bacteria; kingdom Bacillati; phylum Actinomycetota; class Actinomycetes; order Kitasatosporales; family Streptomycetaceae; genus Streptomyces; species Streptomyces sp. NPDC093094. The sequence continues at coordinate 3,181 of NZ_JBIVOX010000026.1, forward strand.
CACCGAGCACGTCGCCAACATCATCCACGCAACTGTCCAGCGGCTCGCGCGGGGGAGGCTCGGGGCCAGCAATGTGGGCCTGCGGGTCATGGCGCTGGGTGACTCGATCACGTACGGCACGGCCAGCTCGAACGGATCCGGGTACAGGTCGGCGCTGTACGGCCACCTGACCCAGCACGGCGGGTCGGTGGAATTCGTCGGCTCGCAGCGCTCGGGACCGGCGCCCGCCGCGAGCGAGGGGCATCCCGGCTGGCTGATCGGGGACATCGCCGGCATCGTGGACTCCGCCCTGGCGACGTACCGGCCCGACGTGGTGCTCTTGCACATCGGCACCAACGACATGAGCAACAACGTCGATCCGCACGGCGCACCGGCCAGGCTCGACAGCCTGATCGACCAGATCCTGCGGTACGACCCGGATGTGACGGTGCTGGTCTCGACCATCGTGCCGGCCGCATTTCCTGACACTGCGGCTCGGATCGCCAGGTACAACGCGGCGATCCCGGGCGTCGTGGAGGCCCGGCGGGCGGCCGGCCAGCACGTCTGGCTGGTCGACATGGACGCGGTCACCACTGCCAATCTGGCCGATGGCCTGCACCCCAACGACCGCGGCTACCAGAAGATGGCAGGAGCGTTCTACGACGGACTCGTGACGGTGGCCCAGGCGGGCTGGATCGAAGGACCCGACAGCGGCGGTACCCCGGCCGGGGGCCCTGTCAAGGGATGGTTCTCACAGGGCACCATCGCGTCGGGGACTTTCAGCGGAGGTGCCGGCGCCGCTGTGTACGCCGACATCAACGGCGACGGCAAGGCCGATTACCTGCAGGTCAACGACGACAGCTCGGTCAAGGCATGGATCAACGGCGGCCCCAACCCCAAGGACCCGGCCGATGCCCGCAGCGAGTGGCTGTGGTGGCCGCAGGGAACCATCGCCGGCGGCGTCGGCGCACCAGGCAGCAGCATCCGCTTCGCCGACATCAACGGCGACGACAAGGCCGATTACCTGCAGGTCAACGACGACAGCTCGGTCAAGGCGTGGATCAACGGCGGCCCCAACCCCAAGGACCCGGCCGATGCCCGCAGCGAGTGGCTGTGGTGGCCGCAGGGAACCATCGCCAGCGGCGTCGGCGCACCAGGCAGCAGCATCCGCTTCGCCGACATCAACGGCGACGACAAGGCCGACTACCTGCAGGTCAACGACAACAGTTCGGTCAAGGCGTGGATCAACGGCGGCCCCAACCCCAAGGACCCGGTCGGAGCCAGCAGCGGGTGGCTGTGGTGGCCGCAGGGAACCATCGCCGGCGGCGTCGGCGCACCAGGCGCTCAAGTTCGCTTCGCCCCGCTCTACGGGAGAGCATCCGCCGACTACGTCCTCATGGGCAGCACGGACGACGGCAGCGCCGTGCAGGTATGGGAGAACGGTGGCCCCAAGCCCAATGAGCCCATCGGCAGTGACTGGTACTGGTACCCGGGCGGATATGTCGCCAGCGGCGTCGGCGTCGACGGAAGGCGTATCCAGTTCGCCGACCTCAACGACGACGGCCGGGCCGACTACCTCGATGTCGACCCCCAGAACGGCGCCACCCGGGCCTGGATCAACATCGGCTGAGGGCACCGCGGACACCGGAGCCGCCCTGCGCCTCCTTACCCGGCAGCACTGATCCACCAGCGGCGCCGGGCAACCAGGGGCACGTCGTTCTCGCGGTTGCGTGCGGGTTGACGAGGGGTCGGGCGCTTGCGGGGGTTGATGAGAGTCGCCCTGGGGTGGCATGTGGAGGCAGGCACGACCTCCGCTGATCACGGGATGTCGAGTCCCTGATCGGCACAACGGAAGACCGTGCCTGCCTGCTCGTCATCGCCCACAACGGACAACCCGCGTCTTGGCTTGTCGTTCAACCTCAATGCCGTTGGCTTAGCGATCTGTGTCGTCCCCAGCTCGGCGAGGGTGTTCTCCACCTCCCACCTCCCACCTCCCACCGCTCGCCGTGGAGGACGGCCGACTCGACGGCCGGCGCTGTATCGGGGTCCATGAGGGTGGTGCTGAGCCGGTAGCGTTCGGCCTGGTCACGGCCGGGGATGTCGAGGCTGTACTCGATCACCCGGACCCGGATGTCCTGAGGCGGCCGGACGCTGCGTCCCCGCCCGCCGCGGACGGTCGACATCCATGAACCGTCGGGGAGAACCTCCTCGACCGGCAGTTTCCAGAGACCGGGGACCCGTCACAACAGGTCCGCGCCGGCGGCAGCCAGGTGCTGCCGCACATGGGCTCCGGGCAGGCCGCGGTCGGCCAGGACCGGCATGTCCGGCCGGAGCGAGCCGGCAAGCCGTTCGGCCAGGACCCGTTCCCTGACCCGGCAGGAGCCGACCGCGGCGTCGCAGAGCACATGGGTTCCGGACTCGACCAGGACCATGCCCCGGGCCGGCGGATATCCGGTGGGTCCCTCACCAGACGTGGTCCGAGGACGGCCCAGCCCCGCCTCGTTGGCCTCCGTGTGGGCGGCCTGCAGCGTCGTCCCGTCCAAAGCCGTCAGCCGCGAGCCCCGCCAGAACGCCCCGGGCGTCCGCCCGTCGGCCATCGCTGCGTCGGCATGAAGCAGCAGCTCACGCAGCACCTCCACCCCGAGGTTCTGGTGAGCACGGAAGACTGCCGCCTTGTCCGGGACCCGCCAGGCACCTCACCCGTCCTCGCGCCGCACCGCCTCGGCCGGCATCCGTGACACCTCCCGGTACGGCTCGCCGGAGAACAACGCCCGCCCGGACACGAAATACACCGTCAGCCTCGGCGGCAGCAGCCGGACCCGCACCTCACCCGTCCGGGACTTCGCCGGCGCCGCGTCCACCAGCTCGGGCGGAAACACCTCGGTCAGATCCCCCGACTCGATAGATGTGCGTCTGCGGGCTCGCGAAAGGCAGGCACGTGCGACGATCGTGGGGTGGGGACACCCGACTCTTCGTTCCGTAGGCGCCTGCTGATCGATTCGCTGACCGTGTTGGCGGCTGATGTCCAGACCCAGGTTGCCTGGCTGGTCAGGCATGGCGTGATGGCGGACGAGATCGCCCTGGACTTCGATCACGCCGTTCGTATGGCCGACGGCCTGGTGGAGGATGAGCAACTCGATCGTGGTGTCCTGCCGGACCTTCGCGAGATCGACGCCGTCCTCACCGCGATGGGCGAGGCGGACAACGCGGATCAATGGAGGAGCAAAGCGCTGTCTGCTGATGAGGGGTGGGGCCGGGCCCGGCAACTGGCCCGCCGGGTCCTCGTTGCAGAGCTGGGTGATTGGCAGCGGCCGCTGCCGGAGATCACGATCATCCGGTAGAGGGCACGAACACTTCTCGCCGGTCAGGCCACTTGGACGTCCCCTTCGCCCACGGCGAGCCGGTTCCTGGGCCGATAGGTGAGGCCGGCCGTTGTCGGGGGCAGCGTCGGTCCCGGCGGCCCAGGCGCTTATTCGCGGCCGGGGACGCACCGCGGGCTCGTTGCCCCGGGCCGATGCGGGTCCGGACGCGGGTGAGGGGGTGAGGCCATGACCGGCATCAGGGGAGAAGCAGGCAGCAGGCATTGATCCGTCCGCCCTGGCGTTCGGACAGGATGCCATGGTCCAGGTCCGGCTCGGCCGGACCGCGGGATCCCGGAGTTTCGGATCGGCGGGTGCGGCCCTTGGCTATCTCCTGGGGCGGCCCTGGTGCAGGTGAAGGACGTCGGAGCGAGCAGCTGCCCTCAGCCAGACAGGACCGGTCTTGTCGGCCAGGCGCCGGGACACACGGACGGTGCTCGGTGCGTGGCCTGTCGGCATGGGAGCGCCCGTGACCCGATCCGGCCCGGCCGGGGTGGGGTGTGTTTACGGTTGTGTGTCGTCGATGCGTTCGAGGAGGGTCCGTGCTTCGACGGTGCGGCGGTGGTCGGGGCCGAAGGAGGTCACGCAGGCGTCGTGGGCGGCTGCGGCCCGGCGACGGGCTTCGGGATGGCGGTGCAACCCGAACAGGGCCGTGGCAAGGGCCAGTTCGGCGGCGCCGGTGTCCGGGTGGCGTTGGTGCTCGGGCAGCGCGCGGTACAGCTTGTCGGCGTGCTGGGCCTCGGTGAGGGCGTCTTCGTGGCGGCCTTGGCCGTTGAGACTGCGGGCCAGGCCGAGCCGCAGAACCAGGGACATCCGGTCACGTGCATGATGGGCGGCCAGGGCCTGGCGGGCGAGTGTCTCTGCCTCCTGGTGGCGCTCCTGCGCATTGAGGGCGAAGACCAGCCCATTGCGTGCGGCCATGGCCAGGAGTGACATGTCCGGGCCGGTACCGCGGTCCGCGGCCTCGGCGACGGCGGCGCATTCCGCCTCGCACTCGGCGTACCGGCCGAGCGAGATCATCTGCTGGGCACGGTCCGAGCGCAGCTTCAGGGTCAGCCAGTGATCTGCTCCGAATATCCGGCTGAAGGCAGACAGCGCTTCGTCGTAGGTGGCGAGTGCGTCGGCGTGGCGGCCCTGGGCGCCCGTCGCCAGCGCGGCGATGTTCAGTGCGACGGCTGTGTACTGGTCGTCGCGTGGCCGCGATCGGGCCACGGCGCGGGCTTCGGTCTCCGCCTCGGCATAACGCCCGGCCTCGTAGAGGGCCTTGGCCTCGGTCACAGGCGTTGCGGTCGTTGGCTGGGCGTTGCTTCGGCCGCGCGGCCGGAAGAATTTCATGATCAGAGCATACGGATGCTGTGCGGGTTGTCCGGCGGACAGGCAGGGAGACGGCCGGCAGCATGTGTGCCCCGGCGGCAGCCGGGGCAGAGCCGGCACACACGGCAGCGTGATGACCGGCCATCATCCGACAACCGGCAGACCGCGATCCCGGCGCCGACCGCTGTACCGGTGTTCCTGCCGACGTCAGTTGCATGGGATGCGTATGGGCGACACTTGCCCTGGACCTGGCCGGACACTGCACAGATGCGGTCCCGGCAGGGCCGTCGGCCTCGGAGCCACGCGAGCAGGATGGGGAAGAGCCGGCCCAGGTCTCCGGCTACGGCGACGGCGCGGGCCTCGCCCGGTGCGGGGCGTTCGGCGTATGCGGGCGTGCCGGGGCGGCTGCGTTCCCAGGGCGTCATCAGCCGGCGCACATCACGACGCCTCCGGACGGACCGCGGCCGGAGCGCCCGGCGCCGGGGCGTCGTGGACGCTGCTGGGCGCGCAGGGAGTCGGCCTCCGCCTCGGCGCGGCGGGCTTGCTCCCCCTCCTCGGCGGCGGTGGTGAGGCTGTACGGGCCGAGCCACTGCATGACATGGGCGCTGCGCGACAGCGAGCCGTGAAGTCGGCCGGCATCACCAGCACCGGGTGCGGGCGGGCGGTGAACAGACGCGCTGTGTACCACCAGGCGCCACGGCCGCGCGCCGGTCTCGGCGGTGCGGGCCTGCTGTTCGTGGCGGGCCGCGGTGCTGCGGTGGTCGGCGGCGGAGGCGGTCAGGAAGCGCGGCAGGGTGTTTCACGAGCGATCACCCATGAAACGCGACCCTGCGGATCGGATGCGGCTGAGAGGCTGCCGAGATGTCGACCCCTCAGGGGATCTCGGCCCTGGGAATCACGCAGCGCTACGGGTCACCTGGCCCGAGCTGCAAGAGAACAGGGCCGTCAAGCGTGACGGTGGACGTCGTGACGGAAGCGGTGCGGCGAGACCTGCGGCCACGTGACCCGCTCAGTCGGTTTCGGATGTCTGCCGGGGGCGGACGGAGTGGACCTTGTGCCAGTGCTCGGCCGAGCGGACCAGGTCGTCGATGACGTGGCGGAGAAACTGGCTCGTGTTCTCCGGTCGGGCACCGGCAGGCGGTTCCCGGAGAGAGGGCGACGGTGCGCTGCCCCCAGTCGTGTGGCGTCGTGTCGCATCCGTACCGGGCCCTCCGGCCGGCAGCACGGGCCGGAGGGCTTCTCGCGAGCAACCCACGGCCGCGAGGCGCGCCGAAGGCTGTGGTGCCGGGGCGGCTCAGGCGGTGGCGGGGGTGTACTCGGCTCCGCCGACCCAGACCCGTCGGACGGCACGGGTTGCAGTGATGTCGGCGAGGGGGTCGCCGTCGATCAGGACGAGATCGGCGCGGTTCCCGACGCGGATGGCGCCGCGGTCGCGCAGGCCGAACGCCTGGGCGGGAAGACTCGTCGCGGCCCGCAGGGCCTCCCGGTCGGTGAGCCCCGCGCGGACCAGCAGCTCCAGCTCGTGGTGCAGGCTGGTGCCGAACGGCGGCTGTACCGGAATCCCCGGCGTGAGGTTCGCGTCCGTGCCCGCCAGGATCCGTGCTCCCGCACGGCGCAGCGCGGCGACGCTGCCCTCGGCGGCCGCGTAGTCCATGCCGGGGATCCCGAGCTTCCCGAAGCCCTCCATCATGGTCAGGGTGGGTACCGCGACGGTGCCGGTCGAGGCGTACCGCTCGGCCACCGCGGCCGGCAGGGCGCTGTCCATCGGTACGTGGTGGATCATGTCGACACCCGCGTCAAGCGCCCGTACGACCATGGCCGTGGTGGTCGCGTGGGCCATGACGAGCTTGCCTGCGGAGTGCGCGGCCGTCGTCACGGCCTTGACGGTCTCCGGCGAGAGGCCCGGCTCATCGATGATGATCTTGATGTAGTCGGAGCCTTCGGCGATCCGGGAGCGGACGAACTGAGCGGCCTGTTCGGGGCCGTTCAGTACCGCATCCGCGGGGAAGGTCGGGATGCGGCTCTGCGGGCTTCCGGGCGCCACCGCCGGCGCGCCCGCGCTGCGGATGTCGGTCAGGCCGGGCAGCCCCCGCAGCGCATCGGCGAGCGAGGGCGGGAAGGACGCCATGTCGAGGCCGGTGGTCACGCCGGAACCGGCCAGCGCATGCAGGGTGCTGACGTCCCGCAGGTGGAGGTGCGCGTCGGTCAGCCCCGGAAGCAGCACCGCGCCCCCGCAGTCGATCCGGCGCGCACCGAGCGGGCTGAGGCCGATCCGTCCGTTGTCGATGACCACGGTGCGCGGAGTGGTCACCTGGTCGCCGTCGAAGACCCTGACGTTCGTCAGTGCGATCTTGTCGAGCGGAACGGTGTGTTCCTCCGCATGTGCGGAGGCGGGCGCGGCCAGTGCCGACACCCCCGCGGCGGCGATGCCGGCCGCCGCGGCCGTCTTGATGAAGTCGCGCCGGTTCGTGTGGTTGATGCACATGGTGGTGTCCTTCTGCCGGGCGGGTGAGGAAAGTGCAGTGTTCGTGCCTCGGCCTCCGTGGAGGACCGGCTTTCTGGTCTGCCGTCGGCGCGGTGGTCCAAGGAGGCGTGACTGCCGCGGGGGCGTCCCGAGTCGTACGGGTGCGGGCGGACAGCTTCGGACGGCGGCGCCGGTGGGCGCGCCGGGCGGCACCGGATCGGAAGGGGTCGGTGCCGCGAAGACGGACCGACCGTAGCTGCTATATGCGATAACAACAACCCTCCGGCATCACCTCGTTCACCGGCTGCCGCTCCGTCAGGTCACGCGCCGGAGCCCGGCCCCGAGCAGGCATCGGCACAGGCCCGTGACGGCTTCCGACATCACATCCGGTCGCCTGCGGCATGACTGCGAAGGGACCGGCTCACCGCCGTTCCCGCGACCGTGCCGCAGTGCGTCCGTGACGCGCCTCCCGGTGTGCCGCCCGCTATCGGCGCCCCTTCCGGGCGGAAACCCTCCGCGGCACCGTGTGCCCGAGGTGAGGACGCACGGTCACCGACAAAGGCTTCGACGCCCCGCACCGTGGTGGGCGCGGTATCAGGGCGACGGCAGGGTGATCAGAGCTTCAGGAGCCGCTCGGCGTTCCCGGCAGCGATCTTCCGGCGGTCGGGGGAGGACAGTCTGGCGCCGCGCAGGAACCCGACTGCCTGCTCGCTCTTCTCGAAGGGGTAGTCGATGGCGAACAGCACGTTGTCGATGCCCACCGACTTGATGGCGGCCTGCAGCATGGTGTCGTCCATCACGCCCGAGGTGGTGATCGCGATGTTCTGCCGGAGGTACTCGGAGGGCTTCTTCTTCAGGGGCACCTTGGTGTTGATGTTCTTGATCTGCACGTCGAGACGGGGGGCGTGGTACGGCAGGAACTCGCCCATGTGGCCCACGATGAGCCGGGCCCCCGGGAAGTCGTCGAAGACGCCGCCGAGGATGACCCGCAGGGCGTGCCCGCCGGTCTCCGCCGCCCAGCTGTAGAGGGGGCCGACCAGCTCGGGACGGTCCTTCAGCAGTCCCCATGTGCCGGCCGCTGCCGGGGTGGGGTGGAGGTAGAGGGCGGCACCCAGTTCCTCCAGCGCGGCCCACACGGGCCGGAACTGCGGCTCGTCCAGGTACTGACCGTTGGTGTGGCCGTTGACCAGGAACCCGGCCATCCTCAGGTCGAGCATGGCGCGCCTGGCCTCGCGCACGGCCGCCTGCGGGTCCTGGAGGGGCAGCGCCGCCAGGCCGCCGAAGCGGGTGGGGTGAGCGTCGATGACGGCGGCCAGGGCGTCGTTGGCGACCTGCGCGTCCCGCACGGCGATGGCCGTGTCCGGCTGCATCTGCACGCCGGGCGGAGTGAGGGAGAGCACCTGCATGGCGACGCCGTTGGCGTCCATGTCGGCGAGCCGGTACTCGGTGACGTCCGGGAGGCGCTTGAACCACTCCGCGGTCACCTCGGGCTTGAAGGGGATCGCGCCGTTCAGCGCCGTGCCCTGGGTGAGGAGACCCGGCAGGATGATGGCTTCCTCGATGGCGATGATCCGCAGCTCGCCGTGCGGGTCGGGCCTGCCGCCGTGGGCCTGGGCGACGCCGGGTGTCATCAGGGTGGACGCGCCGGCGAGTGCGGCCGTACCCGCCGCGGTGTTCAGGACCTGTCGTCTGGTCCATCGGTCAGCGCTCATAGGTGCTGCCTTCCTTTCGGGAGAGAGTGCCGCCCGACAGGGCGTGTCACTGGTGCGGGAAGCAGGTGTCGTGCCCTGCGGCGGCGTGTGGTGGGGAGGGCCGGCGACCCGGAACCGGACGGTGGTCCAACGGCACCGCCGAGGCAGTGGGGGCATGGACGCCGATGCCGTTCCGGGCCGTCGGTCTCGCTTTTCCGGCAGGTGCGGGTCCGCCCCGGCCGCGAGGCGGGTGCCTCGGACAGGGCGCGGCCGGCGCGGGGCCTGCTGGTCGGCGCGCACGGGCGCCGGTCGACGGTGCTGTGGAGCACCCGCGTCGACAGGGAGAGGTGGTCTTCTTCGGCAGGGCCTACGGAGACGCTCAGGAGCTGCCGAGTGCCGCCCTGTCGCGCATGCCGGCGGTGCCGGTCAGGGTGTCGACGAGGGTGAGGGGGTCCTCGGGGGCCTCGTCGCCGAGCCAGGCCACCACCTGGTCCGGGCGGACCAGGGCGAGGCGGGCGCCCAGCAGCCGGACGTGGGCGGCGGCCACCGGCTCCGGCAGACGTACCACGGTGAGCGGAACGCCCCGCAGGCGCGCGGCCTCCTCGAAGGCCGTCACCGACGCGTCCTGCCCGTGGGCGAGCAGCGTCAGGTCGGCACCGAGCAGGTCGTACAGGGAGCGGCCGTCCTCCAGGAACAGGTGGGGCAGCCGGGCCCCGGTCCACGCGGAGCCCTTGTGGCCCTCCGGTTCTGCGGTGAGGATCGGCGAAGCGGTGATGCGCAGGCCGAGGGTCAGGTCGAGGGAGTGGAACTCCGCCTTCTTGGTCTCCTGGATCCGTGCGTCCGCAGCCCGTCGGGCCCGGCCGCCCGCCTCGTCGTCCGCATCGAGATTCTCGGCGAGCAACTCGGTGGAGAGCACCCGCATGTTGGCGGTCGCCTCGCGGATGACGCGTTCCTGTACCGGGCGGCGCTCGCGCTCGTAGCTGTCGAGCATCTCCGGTCCGCCCCAGCCGGCGAGCACGGCCGCGAGCTTCCAGCCCAGGTCGACCGCGTCCCCGATGCCCGTGTTGAGCCCGTGGCCGCCGAACGGCGGGTTGAGGTGCGCGGCGTCACCGGCGAGGAAGATCCTGCCGCGGCGCATCCGGTCGACGATCTGCATCCGTGCCGTCCACGGGTCGGTGGACAGCACCTTGGCCTCCACCCGGCGGCCCGCGACGGCGTCGATGATCCGCCGCGCCTCGCGCTCCCCGGTCACCCGGTCGACACCGAAGGCGATGGCCCACCAGGTGTCCGTTCGGTCCAACGGCCCGACCAGCGCCGGGGCCGTCGGGTTGACGACCCAGTACTGCACGGCCGGCCCGTGCGCCACGTGCTCCCCCAGGCCGGGGCTCTCGAAGACCATGCCGAAGTTCGGGCGCAGGGCCTCGCCGCCCACGTAGCGGGCGTCGATCTCGTCCCGTACGACGCTGCGCGGACCGTCGCAGCCGATCACGTAGTCGGCGGTGACGACGGTGCGGCCACCGGCGCCGTCGTCGACGGTCACGGAAACCAGGTCGTCGTCCTGGCGCACACCGACGACCTTCGAGCCGAGGGCGAGCCGCCCCGGGGCCAGCTCCTCGACCGCCTCCCGCAGCACCTCCTCCAGGACGTACTGCGGCGCTTGCTGGCCGGTCTCCGGGAAGCGGGCACCCTCCGGTACCAGCCCCAGGACGCCGGTGAAACGGGACAACTCCTTGCCCGTGAGCGAGGTGCAGAACACCACGTCCTGAGACCAGGAGACGGGCAGCGGGGCGCGTTCGCGCAGCCGCTGGGCCAGTCCCCAGCGGCGCAGGTGCTCCATCGTGCGCACGTTCAGGGTCTTGCAGCGGGGCCGTGCGCGGGACACGGTGGCGCGCGGCTCGACGACCAGGCAGTCGACGCCGCGCCGGCCCAGTTCGACGGCTGCGGCCAGGCCGACCGGCCCGCCGCCGGCGATGAGGACCTGCACGTGCCGCGGGAGGTGCTTGTTGTCGGCGGAGGGCATCAGTTCTCGTTCCCGGCCTTCTGCTGTGCGGCCCAGTGCGCGCACTCCTCGGCGAACGCCAGCTGCCGCAGGTGCGTGGCGAAGCCGAGCGTGTGGTGATCGATGCAGTGCCCCGTCCCGCGGGCGACGCTCGCGTCCACGAACGGAGCGGCGGTGAAGAGGGCGGCGAACCTGGCGACGTTCTCCGTGCCGCTGCTCCACAGGGCGTCGAACTCGGCGAGCGCGTTGTGCACAGGGACGCGGACCTTGGGGGCGAGAGCGGGCAGGTGTTCCTTCGGCCAGCGCGGCGCCTGGACCAACTCCTTCACCGGTACAGGCGCGTACGAGCCGTGTGCCTGGCGCAATGCCTCCGCCCGGAAGGTGTGATCAGGGCCGAACATCACCTTGTCCCGCTCCTCGTGGGGCAGGTCCACGGTCGCGTCCGCCGGGAGGGAGCCGAGGGCCTCGGCCGCTCCGCCGCTCGGTATGACGGCGCCCATGCCGGTTGCCGAGACACCGATCAGAGGTATGTCCGGCTCGGAGGCGGCGATCATGAGAGCGATCATGCCGCCGATCGAGTGCCCGACGAGGAACACGCTGTCCGCCCCGAGGCGTTCGACGGCCTGCGCCACGGCGCCCTCGAGCAGCTCCGCGTGTCGGGTGAAGGTGTTGGCGTACGGCTCCAGAGCGGTGCTGCCCCCGTAGCCGGGGCGGTCGAAGGCCACCACCTGATAGCCGTGCGCGACGGCGACGTCCAGGAAGGATCCCTCGGCGGCACCCGCGACGTCGAAGTACTGCGCCGTGTAGGTGCCGCCGTGGAGAGCGGCGATCAGGGGCTTGCCGGTGGTTTCGGCGGGCCCTGCGGACAGTGCCGTGATCGTGTGTCCGTCGACCTCGAAGGTCAGAAGGTCGTGCTGTTTGGCCATCTGTGGCCTCCTGCCAGGAGTGGGTTCCAGCGTGTCGCACGGATGAGGGTCATCGTGCGGCGAACGGTGTTCAGCTCGGAGGTCGAGCCGGCCGCCCGGATCCGTGGGTCGGAAGACCGCGTTCCAGGTGCCGCCAGGGCTCTGCGAGACTAAGCGTCATATGTGATAACAGCAAGGTTTCCGGGTGGGCCGGATGCCGCTCCAGCACCTTCTCGGCCGGCGCGGCGCACCGGGCCGGAGCCGAGGTGAGTCCGCCGTCGACCATGCCGCTCCGATCGGTGACGAGCCCCGGCGGGGTGGGGCGGCCCGGAGAGACGTGCGCCGTCCTTCGGGTGCGTCCGTCAGTGGTGCCGCGGTGCGTAGTCCTGGGTGATCTGCTTGTACTCCAGGAAGTCCTCCACGGACGCCAGGCCGCCGAGCCGGCCCACGCCGCTGGACTTGAAGCCGCCCTCCTCGAACTCGATCGTGAGGTTCGCCCAGCTGTTGACGGAGATCAGACCGGCGTCGAGCTGCCGCGCGACCCGCATCGGACGGTCCGCGTCCCGGCTCCAGACGCAGGCGCTGAGGCCGTACTCGGTGTCGTTGGCGAGGGCGATCGCCTCCTCCTCGGTGTCGAAGACCTGAACGGTCTGCACCGGGCCGAAGGTCTCCTCCTGGACGATGGGGAGCGAGGAGTCGGTGACCGCCAGCAGGGTCGGGTGGTAGAAGGCGCCGCCGGCCAGCTCGGGGCGGGTGCTCGGACCGCCGCGGACGATCGGTTTGGCGCCGGCCGCGATGGCCGCCTCCACGGCGGCGTCGACCCGGGCGACGGACGCCTTGTCGATCAGAGGGCCGATCTGGCTCTCGGGGTCGGAGGCCGGGCCTGGGCGCACGCCCTCCAGACGCCGGGCCAGGGCGGCGGTGAACTCGTCGGCGATCTCCCTCTGGACGAGGACCCGGCTGCCCGTCATGCAGAACTGCCCGGCGAAGACGGTGCACGACGCGACTGCCGTGGCCAGGGCGGCCTCGATGTCGGCGTCGGCGAAGACCAGGTGGGGTGTCTTGCCGCCCAGTTCGAGACCCACCCGCTTGAAGCGGGCCGCGGCACCCTGGGCGATGAGCCGCCCGGTGGCGGTGCTGCCGGTGAAGCTGATCACGGGCACCTGCGGCGACTCGACCAGCAGACGGGCGACGTCGGAGCCGGACTCGACGACGACGTTCACCGTGCCGTTCGGCAGCTCGGGCACGGAGGCGAGGATCTCGCTCATCAGCGCGGCCGTCCGGGCCGCCTGCCCCGGCATCTTCACCACGGCCGTGCAGCCGGCGGCGAGCGCCGGGGCCAGCGCGCGGATGCTCAGGTAGGCGGGGGAGTTCCACGGCACGACGATGCCGGCGACGCCGACGGGCTGCCGGATCGACATGGCCTGGCGGCCCGGCTGGGTGTCCGTGACGCGGCCGTGCGGCTGCACGGCGAGCCCCGCGGCGAAGCGCAGCGCGCGCAGGATGAAGTGCGCCTCGAATCCCGCCTCGTGGCGGAGTTTGCCGTTCTCCAGGCACAGCGTGTCGATCACCTCGTCCATGCGCGTGGCGTACGCGTCGGCGAGGTGGCTGAGGGCGGTGGCCCGCACCATGGGGTCGAGACGCCAGTCGCTCTTCTCGAACGTGCGCCCGGCCGCGTCGATGGCCTGCTGCCCCACCTCCGCGTCGGCGTCCGCGTAGGTACCGATCACGTCGCCCGTGGCCGGGTCGATGCTGTCGGAGATCCGGGCGGAACCGACCCAGTCGCCGTCGATCCAGTGTCGTGCGGTGTTCTCTCGGGTCATGTCGGCGACTCCTTGCGGGGGAGGGGGAGGGGGAGGGAGAGGAGAAGGAGGGATGGAGCTGTGGGCCGAGGGCCGGGGAAGGAGCGGAGGGCGGCGGTACGCGGTGCAGGCGGGCCTCAGAGGCCGAGGAGCCGCTCGGCGTTGCCGTGGGCGATCTTCTCCCGGTCGGCCTCGCTGATCGGGGCCGTCCGCAGGAACTCGGTGGCCACCGCCATCTCCTCGAAGGGGTAGTCGGTGCCGAAGAGGATGTGGTCCGACCCCAGGGCCAGCAGCGAGCACAGCAGCGGTGGGGCCGAGCACACGCCGCTGGTCGTGATGTACAGGTTGTGGCGGATGTACTCCGAGGGGTTGCCCCGGGCCAGCTCGACGCCCTGGTGGTTGTGGAAGTCCCAGCGGGAGTCCATCCGCCACAGGACGTAGGGCAGGCCCTCGCCCATGTGGCCCAGCAGCATCTTGGCGTCGGGGAAGTCGTCGAAGACGCCGCCGAACACACACCGCAGGAAGTGGGTGGCCGTCTCCGAGCCCCAGCTCCACATCGGGCCGATGAGTTCCGGGTGCCCCTTGATGACGTGCGGGACGTCGACGCCGTTGGCCGGATGCAGATAGAGCGGCACGTCCAGACCTGCGGCGCGCTCCCACACGATCCGCAGCTCCGGGTCGTCCAGGTAGCGGCCCTGGGTGTGCGCGTTCACCAGGGCGCCGCGCATGCCCAGCTGGGAGACGGCGCGCTCCAGCTCGTCGGCGGCGGCCTTCGGGTCCTGCAGCGGCAGGGCGGCGAAACCGGCGAAGCGGTCGGGGTGGTCGGTGATCACTCCGGCGAGGAGGTCGTTCACGGCCATGGCCTGCGCGACCGCGGTGGAGGCGTCCTTCTCGGCCTGGATGCCGGGGGAGTTGAGGGACAGCACCTGGACGTCCAGACCCGCCGCGTCCATCTCGGCCAGTCGCTCGCCGGTGATGTCCAGGAGCCGCCGGGACGCCTCGCGCCACTTCTCCGGCTGGAGGATCGCGGCCGCCGAGGCTCCGTACCCCTCCAGCTCCGGTGTGACGAAGTGTTCCTCAAGACCGATGGTCCGCATCGCGACCCCTCTGCGTTTCACTTATATGCATTGACTTCCTTGATGGTGAAACGTACGTTCCGTTGGTGTCAACCCTTTGGAACGTCCGAGTAAATGGAGGCGCCCGATGACGGGTGTGGATGTCGCCGCGGTAGGAGCGGTCCCGAACGGGACCACGCCGGATGTGGTCGTGGTGGGGTACGGCCCGGTGGGCATGGTGGCGGCCGCCCTGCTGGGACGGGCGGGACACCGGGTCCTCGTCCTGGAGCGCTACGCCGGCCTGTACAACCTGCCGCGCGCGGCCAGCTTCGACGACGAGACCATGCGCACCCTGGCCCGCCTCGGCGTGGCGGAGGAACTGCTGCCCAAAGTGCGCGTGCAGCCCACCTACGAATGGCGCAACGGCAGCGGCGACCTGCTGATAGAGCAGTCCTTCGCCGAGACCGGACGCAGCGGCTGGGCGGAATGGAACATGATGTACCAGCCCGACCTCGAAGAGGCGCTGGACTCCGTGTGCCGTTCGATGCCCCGGGTGGAGGTGCGGCACGACAGCACCGTCGTCGCCCTGGAGCAGGCCACGGACCACGCCACGGTCACCTACGAGGGGCCCGAAGGGCGTCGGACGGTCGAGGCGCGCTACGTTCTGGGCTGCGACGGCGGCAACAGCTTCGTGCGCTCGTCGCTCGGAGTGGAACTCCACGACTATGGCTTCTCCGAGCCGTGGATGGTGTGCGACTTCCGCTTCCGTCGCCCGACCGAGGTACCGCGCGCGCTGCAGCTCGGCGACCCGCTGGGACCGACCTCGATCATCTCGCTCGGCCCCGCACACCACCGGTTCAGCTTCATGCTCGACTCGGTCGGCGACTTCGAGACCGAGCGCGACCCGCAGCGGGTCTGGAAGCGGGTTGCCTCCTACCTCACCCCCGATGACGCCGACCTCATCCGGGTCGCCACCTACACCTTCAGGTCCCTCATCGCCCAGGAGTGGCGCCGCGGCCGCGTCCTGCTCGCGGGCGACGCGGCCCACCAGATGCCCCCCTTCCTCGGCCAGGGCATGTGTTCCGGCTTCCGCGACGTGCAGAACCTCGCGTTCAAGCTGGACCTCGTGCTGCGCGCGGCCGCACCGGACGACATCCTCGACACCTACCAGACCGAGCGTGAGCCGCATGTGCGCGCGGTGACCGAGAAGGGCATCGAGCTGGGCCACCTCCAGACCCTGCGCGATCCCGAGCGGGCTGCCGAGCGCGATCGGACGCTGCTGGCCCGCCGCGTGGAATCCGCCGTACCCGAGCCCATGCGCTTCCCGGACCTGGTCGAGGGGCTGTTCACCCGGGGCGCGGGCGCGGGCCGGGGACAGCTGTCGGTGCAGGGCGTCGTGGACGACGGCACCCGATCCGACCGTCTCGACCAGATCGTGGGCGGAGGGTTCCATCTGCTCGTCGACGAAGACCACCTGGCCGCCTTGGAGAGCCACCGGCTGCTCGACGACCTCGCTGGGGCCGGCGTGCGCGTCGTCGTCCTCGGCGAGCGGGCCGCGGCGCATCCGGTGGCGACCGTCGTGCGGGACGTGGACGGCACCTACCACGCGTGGTTCGCCGAGCTCGGGTGCTCGGCCGTGGTGGTCCGGCCCGACTTCTACGTGTACGGCACGGCCGACCACTCCGACGCGGTGGCCCGCCTCGCGGTCGAGCTGCTGGACGCGATCCACCGCCACGCGACGCCCTCCGGCGCGGGAGCGGACACCTGATGTCTCTCTTCCGTGGTGCCGGGGCGGTCCGGTGCGGCCGGTTCGGGCGAGGCCCTCAGGGACGGTTACTGTGATCGCTTCCGTGAATACACGCCATCCCTCCGGCTCCGAGGCCGGCGAGACGTCGCCGGCCCGGCAGGGCATCCAGTCCGTCGAACTGGCGATGACCGTCCTGCAGGCCCTCGAAGAGGGACGGGGTCCGATGAGCCTGACGCAGATAGCCGCCGCCAGCGGCATGCAGCCCAGCAAGGCCCACCGCTATCTCGTCAGTCTCGCCCGCGTCGGCCTCGTCGCCCAGTCGCCCAGCTCCGGGCACTACGACATGGGGCCGGCCATGCGACGGCTCGGTGTCGAGTCACTGCGCAGGATGGACGAGGTGGCACTGGTCAGCGAACACCTGCCGGGACTGCGGGACCGTACTTCGCATGCGGTCAACCTGGCGGTGTGGGGAGACCACGGTCCCGTCGTCGTGCGCTGGGAGTACGGTGCCCACGCCCTGCCGATCACGGTCCGCGTCGGCGCGACGATGCCACTGCTGAACTCGGCCATGGGAGGGGTCTTCCTCGCCCACCTGCCCGAGCAGCTCACCGAGCCGGTGCTGCGCGGGCAGCTGGAGACGCAGACCCTCGACGCGGCCACCCGTGACCAGATCGTCCGGATCAGGGACGAGGTGCTGCGCGAAGGGGTGGCCACCACGGTCGGCGGCGTCATCCCCGGAGTCACCTCCCTGGCGGCCTCCGTGTTCACTGCGGGTGAGTCCTTCCCTCTCGTCGTCACCCTCGTGATGCCCGCGCGGGGCGTCACGGAACAGGACGTTGCCCGCCTCTCGGCGGAACTGCTGAGCTCGACCCGGGCCATGTCCGAGATGCTGGGGCACCCCATGGACCAGCACAGACCGTAGGGCATCCGCGCCTCCCGGGCGTTCGGGAGGCGTGTCTCCCGGCACTCGCGAAGTCTCACCGGGCAAGCGTTCTCCTCGACGAGTACGGCCGGGCCCGTCAGGGCTCCTACCGGTGGTCCGTTGAATCTCCGGAGGCAGAGGTCGATGCCGTGTCCGGTGGTGACCGCGTCGATCAATGCCTGGAGTCCGGAGGGCGGGTCGGTGTCCGTCCGGGCTCGCCACCACCGGATGAGGGTGGCGGCGGGGTGAGCCAGGAACGGACGGCTCGTAAGGCCCTGGTCCGGCAAGGCTGTCGGGACTGGTGGGACGGGACTGGTCCCCCTCTCCGACCCCTCGTCGGGGCACGGGTCCGGCGCGGTGGCATCCAGGGGTCCGGGTGGGGGCGAACCACTGGTCCCGGCAGAAGGAGAAGGCGCAGTCCACCAGGGTCTGGTGACGGCGGACGGCGCGGTCGGAGCGGACCTGGAAGCCGGCCCGGCGGAGTCCGTCCCTGATCTGCTGGTAGCTCTGCTTGAGGGGCCGCGTTGCGAGCCCTCTTGCGCTGATCACGACCACCCCGCAGTGGTTGCCTGTGTTCGAGCCGGCCCCCTGGGCTGATGACGACGGCGCTGTCGACGTCGGCTGAACTCGCGTTCGGCCGTGGCCGGGCAGCCGCCGTTCGCGGGTCGTGCGCCCTGGTACGCGCCGGGCGCGCCTCTCGTCTCGACGCGGCAGCTCGCAGCAGTGACCGAGGTGCCGCGCGGGGGTGCATGGAAGTCCAGACAACGTTGTCATGCATCGAGCCGCTTTGCGGAGTGCGACGCGAGGATTGACAGTCGCACACGTGACAGTTCACCATCCATGAAGTCGCTGCATATTCATAAAATCTGGAACGGGAATTTGCCTCATACCCTCCCTGAAGGAGCCCTTCCTCATGTCTGAGACTTGGGTAGATGTCACGAGGAACCTGGAAGTCGATCCGAGTGTCAGCCGGCATGAGGGTTCGCGGACTCAGGAGGCATGGAAACAGAAACTGTCCGGCCTCTCCGACGCAGCGCAGTACACGCTGCTGATCTCCTTGATCGCCGGCCAGGTCGCGGCCGCCACGGGTGAGGAACCGGACGGCGGTCGTGTCGACGTACGGGCTCCCTGGCGACGCCTGGGCCTGTACCGGCAGGTCTCGAGCGACTTCCGGCAGGGTCTGGCGGCCAGAACCGGTTTATCCACTCCTGCCACCCTGCTCTTCGACCATCCGACGCCGCACGACCTGGCGGAACACCTGCGCCGTTCCCTGCTGGGCATGCCCCTCACCGCGCGGCCCGTTGCTCCGAGGGCCAGGGCGGTCCCGACGGACGATCCGGTGGCCATCGTCGGCCTCGGCTGCCGCCTTCCGGGCGGCGTCGACTCTCCCGAGGCCCTGTGGCGGCTGGTCGACGAGGGCAAGGACGTGATCGGCGGCTTCCCGCAGGACCGGGGATGGGATCTCGGCTCGCTCTACGATCCCGATCCGGACCGCCCTGGGACCACCTACACCCGGCACGGCGGTTTTCTGGACGCCGTGGGTGACTTCGATGCGGGGTTCTTCGGGATCGGCCCGCGGGAAGCGACGGCTCTGGACCCGCAGCAGCGGCTGATGCTGGAGATCTCCTGGGAAGCATTGGAACGGGCGGGCATCGACCCCCACTCACTGCGCGGCAGTCGCAGCGGTGTCTTCACCGGCGTCTCGCTGCAGGACTACGGGCCGGCCTGGCACGAGGCCCCCTCGGAGGCACAGGGGCAGATGCTGACCGGGAACGCCCTGGGGGTCGTCTCCGGCCGGGTGGCCTATACCTTCGGGTTCGAGGGACCGGCGCTGAGCATCGACACACAGTGCTCGTCCTCGCTGGTGGCGCTGCACGCGGCGGCGCAGGCACTGGTCGGTGGCGAGTGCGACCTGGTTCTGGCGGGAGGCGTCACGGTGATGTCCACCCCCGGCATGCTGCTGGAGTTCAGCCGCAAACGCGGTCTGGCACCCGACGGCCGGTGCAAGGCGTTCTCCGCGGACGCGGACGGGACCGGGTGGGCCGAGGGCGCGGCGGTGCTCGTCCTGGAGCGGCTGTCGGACGCCCGCCGCGCCGGCCGCCAGGTGCTGGCCGTGCTCCGGGCCACGGGGACCAATCAGGACGGCGCGAGCAACGGACTGACCGCTCCGAGCGGTTCGTCCCAGCAGCGGCTGATCAGAGCGACGTTGTCCCGGGCCGGTCTCCGCGCGGCCGACATCGACGTGGTGGAGGCGCACGGCACCGGAACCGAGCTGGGCGATCCGATCGAGGCGAACGCGCTGATCGCCACGTACGGCCAGGACCGGCCCGTGGGACGCCCGCTCTATCTCGGGTCGCTCAAGTCCAACATCGGGCACACCCAGGCCGCGGCGGGCGCGGCCGGTGTGATGAAGATGGTGTTGGCGTTGCGGCACGGCGCATTGCCCCGCACGCTGCACGTCGCCGAACCGTCCCCGCACGTCGACTGGTCCGCCGGTGCCGTCCGACTGTTGCGCGAGCCGGTGACGTGGGCGCCTTCGGACCGGCCTCGCCGGGCGGCGATATCCGCCTTCGGGGTGAGCGGCACCAACGCGCACGTCGTCATCGAGGAGGCCCCCGAGCCCGAACCCGTCACGGCGCGTCCTGCCCTGCCCCTCGTGGTGTCCGCGCGGACGGCTGAAGCCCTGCGGGACCAGGCCGGGCGTCTGGCCGCCCACTTGACGGGCTGCCCGGACAGCATCCGTCTGATCGACGTCGGGGCCACACTGGCGGCGCGCACCCGCTTCGAGCATCGCGCTGTTGTCGTCACGGACGGTCGGGAGGAGGCAGTACGTGCCCTGCGCGCTGTGGCGGAGGGCGAGGGCGGCCCAGGTGTGACCTGCGGGAGCGTACTGCCGCAGGTGGTGGACGGACGGCTCGCGGTGCTCTTCACGGGGCAGGGTGGCCAGCGGCCCGGTATGGGTGAACGGCTCTACACGACCCAGCCGGTCTTCGCACGGGCACTGGACGAGGTGTGTATCCGGATGGACAGCCACCTCGACGTGCCCCTGCGCGAGGTCATGTTCGCTCCCCGGGGGGTGGGCCCGGCTTCCCTGCTCGACGAGACCGTGTACACGCAGCCCGCGCTGTTCGCCTACGAGACGGCGCTGTTCCGTCTCCTCCAGTCGTGGGGGGTGGTCCCGGACGTGCTGATGGGCCACTCCATCGGTGAGTTGACGGCCGCTCACGCGGCAGGCGTGTGGTCGCTGGACGACGCCTGCGCCCTGGTCGCAGCCCGCGGGCGGCTGATGCAGGCATGCCCGCCGGGCGGCGCCATGGCGGCGGTGCAGGGGACGGAGGCTGAAGTCTGCGCCGCACTGGCGGAGTTCGGCGGCCGCGTCGTGGTCGCAGCAGTCAACGGGCCGACTGCGTGCGTCGTCGCGGGTGATGAAGACGCGGTGAACGCGGTCCTGGCATCGTGGCGGCGTCGCGGTCGTCGGACGAAGCTGCTGAGAGTCAGCCGCGCCTTCCACTCCCCGCACATGGACGGCATGCTCGACGCCTTCCGCGAAGCGGCACGGTCCGTCACCTCCCACCCGCCGGACATCCCGGTCGTCTCCAACGTGACGGGCGAGATGGCCACCGCCGACCATCTTGCCTCGCCCGAGTACTGGGTGCGGCACGTACGCGGGACCGTGAAGTTCCTGCAGGGCATGCGCTGCCTGCACGAGCAGGGCGTGGGAGCCTATCTGGAAGTCGGTCCCGACGCCGTCCTGTCCGCAATGGGGCCCGACTGCCTGCCCGAGAACGCAGACCGGCCCGCCGAGGCGGTGTTTGCAGCGACGGCCCGTGCCGGGCGTGATGAGGAGATCACCTTCCAGTCGGCGCTCGCCGAGTTGCACGTGCGCGGTGTGGATGCCGACTGGCGCGCGCCGTTCTCGGGCCGGGGTGCGGTGTTCACGGAGCTGCCCACGTACGCGTATCAGCGCAGGCGGTACTGGCTCGAGCCGACCGCGCCGACGACGCAACCCGTTGTGAGAGCGGTGGACCCCGTACGGTGGCGCTACCGGGTGACGTGGCGGCCGGTGACGGTCCAGCCGGGCACGGTTCCCGGGTCCCTGTCCGGCACGTGGCTCGTGCTGCTTCCCTCGACCGGTGTCGGAAGGAAATGGCGGAAGCGTATCTCCTGGGTGCTCGACGCTCTGGGTGCACAGGTGGTGGAGGTACCTGCCGAGGAGCAGGACCGGGACCGCCGGCACCTGGCGAAGCTGCTGCGTGAGCGGGTTGCAGAGAGCGAAGGAGAACTCGGCGGCGTACTGTCTTTTCTCGCACTGGACACCACCGCACATGCCGAACATCCCGCGCTCACCCGTGGCTTCGCCCAGACCTGCACGCTCGCACAGGCCCTGGCCGACATGGCAGCCGATGTGCCGTTGTGGTGCGCCACTCGTACGGCCGTCGCGGCGAGCGGCGAGGAGGAGATCGGCAGCCCCGTACAGGCCATGGTGTGGGGTCTGGGCGGCACGCTCGCCCTGGAACGCCCGGCCGGTTGGGGTGGTCTGCTCGATCTTCCGGCCGAGCTCGACGACGACGCAGTGCTGTGGCTCGGCGCCGCGCTGAGCAGGCTGGACGGTGAGGACCAACTGGCCGTGCGCTCCTCGGGACTGTTCGCCCGCCGACTGGTGCGGGATACGGACAGGGAACCCGGCACCGGTGCGGTGGTTTCCGGGTGGCAGCCGCGCGGCACTGTGCTGGTCACGGGCGGGACGGGTGCGCTCGGTGCTCACGTGGCACGCTGGCTGGCCACACACGGTGCACGGCGGCTGGTGTTGGCCGGCCGCAGAGGTGTGGACGCCCCGGGGGCGTCCGAGCTCGTGGACGAGTTGAACGGGCAGGGTGTGCAGACCACGGTCGTGGAGTGTGACATGGCTGACCGGGCACAGGTCGAGCGGCTCGTGGCCGCGATTCCGGCCGACGAGCTGACCGCTGTGGTGCATGCGGCGGGTCTGCTGGGACGGACGGCATCGCTGACGGACTGGAATCTCGCCGAACTCACCGAGGTCGTCGCGGGCAAGGCCGCGGGCGCGGCCTTCCTCGATGCCGCACTCGGTGACACCGCCCTCGACGCGTTCGTCCTCTTCTCGTCGATCTCCGCCGTCTGGGGCAGCACCGGCCAGGCGGCATACGGGGCGAGCAATGCCTTCCTCGACGCACTCGCCCAGCATCGGCGCGCCCGTGGCCTGCCGGCCACGGCACTGGCCTGGGGGCCCTGGGCCGAGGCAGGCATGGGGGCCTCACCCGAGATGCGCAGTTTCCTGACCAGGCGCGGCATCGCGCCGCTCGCCCCCGCCGATGCCATCGCCGAGCTGGAACGGGCGGTCGGCACCGACGCGACAGCACTGACGATCGCCGACATCGACTGGGACCGTTTCCTGCCGCCGTTCACCGCAAGCCGAACCAGCCGGTTCTTCGACGAAATCGAGATGCAGCATCCGCCCGCGGCCGAGGTCCACCAGGCCCCCACACCGTTTCCCTCGGAAGATCCCCTGCACACCGTACGCACACACGCCGCCGCCGTGATCGGATACACGTCGGCGGACGAGATCGACCCAGCCCGGCGCTTCCTCGACCTCGGCTTCGACTCACTCGCCTCGGTGGAACTACGCCAACGGCTTGTCGCCGCCACCGGACTGCCCCTGGCCAAACAAGTGGCCTTCGAACATCCGACACCGGCCGACCTCGCACGTCACATCGGCGAGCTGGCGGCCGCCGGGGCGGGTGCCCGTCCTGAGGCGGCTGCGTCGTCGGACAGCGGCTCGTCGGGGGTGCGCGACCTGTACCGGCGTGCCTGCGAGATCGGCAAATACGCCGAAGGTGTCGGGGTTCTCCAGGCTGCCGCGTTGCTGCGGCCGGTGTTCACCGATGCGGCGGGCTTCGGCCGCAGGCAAGAGGTCGTGCGACTGGCCGAAGGGCCCGAGCATCCCGCCCTGGTCTGCGTGCCGTCCATGGTCGCGCCGTCGGGCCCGCACAACTTCGCCCGTCTCGCCCTCCATCTGCATGGCACGCATGACGTCTACGCCCTGCCGCTCCCCGGCTTCGGCGACGGTGAGCCGCTGCCGGCCGACAGCGGCCTGGTCGTGGACCTGTGCGCCGATGCCGTCATCCGCGAGCTGGGCGACGTCTCCTTCGCCCTCGCCGGCTACTCCTCCGGCGGCTGGCTGGCCCATGCCGTCGCAGCCCGTCTGGAGTCCCGTGGCCTGAAACCCCGGGCGGTTGTTCTGCTCGACACGTGGTTTCCGAAGGACGACATTCCGGAGGAGGACATCAGGGACCAGCTCCAGGGCATCGCTGTCAACGACCATGCCTTCGCCCTGATGACCGAGGAACAGGTGACCGCTCAGGGGGCGTATCTCAAACTCTTCGACGGATGGCTGCCTCAACCGGTCGCCGCCCCTGTCGTCCTGATACGAGCCGACGAGCAACTGCCCTCCACCGCGGTCCAGAAAGGGAGCACGTCGGAGGGCTGGAGCACGGAGTGGGACTTCCAGCACGAGACGATACGCACGCGCGGCAACCATCAGACCATGATGAGCGACCACGCGGACACGACAGCTGCAGCCCTGAGCAACCGGCTGCGGGAGCTCTGACAGTGATGACGTTCGTGGTGACACCGCAGCGCGTCCTCCACGAGGCTGGTGCGCACGTGGTCGGTGACGGACCAGCCGACGACCTTGCGGCTGAAGCAGTCCAGCACCGTCGCCGGACAGAGGAACTTCCCTCCCGCGACCGGGAGACACGTGATGCCGCCCCTGCATTTCAGGCCGGGCTCGGGGGAGGTGAAGTCGCTCCGGAACAGGTCCGGCACCACCGATGCCGCCGGATCCGGGACGGTGGTGCGGACGCGTCTGTGCAGGAGGACGCCGGTGACGGAGAACGTCCGCATCACCCGGGCGACCCGCTTCTCGTTGACATGCAGGCCCGTCTCCTTCAGCTCGGCGGTCACCCGCGGCGAGCCGTAGGTGCCACCCGGCTCCGCGTGGACCTCGCGGATCCTCGCTGCCAGGAGCTGGTCGTCCCGCTGCCCGGCCGCTCTTGCCCGCCGACCGGCCCGCCACTTGTCGTAGCTGGAGCGGTTCACGTCCAGGATCTCGCAGAGCAGCTTCACCTCGAAGGCGTCCCGGTGGCCGTCGACGAACTGGAAGCGGCCCCTCACCAGTCGGTCTCCCCGGCGAAATACCTGGCCGCCCTGCGGAGGGTCACTTGAGGAAGCGCCCCGGCCGCGCCTTCGCACGGGTGCGTCGAAGGCGCGGCCGGGGTGAGGGATCTGGCTTCAGCGTGACAGCGGTCCCCGGGCGAGCGTGGGTGCGGTCGCCGGGCGGCCGGAGCCCGTCTCGCGGAACGTCCGCCTGCTGACCACCCAGCCGGCCGCGAAGGCCGCGGGGACGGACACGAACCCAGCGGTGTGGAGCGGGAACCAGGCGAAGTCCGCCGACGGGAACAGCGCGTCAGGGGCACCCGAGACGGAGGTCCCGAAGAGCAGGAGAACGGTGCTCGTGCCCAGCCCGACGTAGAGGCACCACAGGATTCCCGTACGGGTGCAGCGGGACCAGAACAGCGCGTAGACCAGCGCGGGCAGTACCGTGGACGCGGCGGTCGTCACCGCGAACGGCGCGATGAACTGGATGTTCCACTTCTGGGCCGCCACCGACAGGACCACGGCCAGCGCTCCGAGTGCCGGGGTCGCCCAGCGCATGGCCCGGATCTCCCCTGCCATGCTCGTGTCCTTGCGCCTGGGGCGCTGCGCGTAGAGGTCGTGGGCCAGCGCGGCGCTGGAACTGAGGGTGAGCGCCGAGACGACCGTCAGACTCGTGAGGAACACGGCGGCCACCGTCAGCCCGACCAGGAGTCCTCCGCCCCACTGCGCCGCCACGGTCTGCGCGAGCACCAGCAGGGGGTCGGCCGACTGGACGTCGAAGGTGCCGTCCGGCCCCTGGCCGCCATAGGCCGAGGCGCCGAGTCCGAGGATGACGACCATCAGGCAGAAGGCCCCGACCATTCCGATGGCGAGGAAGACCGACCTGCGCGCCGACGCGGCGTTCTCGGCGGCCTTGACCCGCATCAGCATGTGCGGGACGACCGCCAGACCGAGGACGATGCTGAACTGCAGGCCCACCACGTCGAGACGCCCGGTCAGGCCCGATCCGTAGCGCGCGCCGGGCAGGTAGTAGGCGTCCGGGTCGACGCTGTGGTCCGCGGCGGCGGTCAGCAGCCGGTCGGGGCTCCAGCCCAGCTTCGCCATCAGGACGAGCACGAGCAGTCCCAGCCACGCGAACAGCACGACGGTCTTGATGGCCTGGAGCATGGTGTTGCCGCGCATCCCGGCAAAGGCGGTGGCGCAGACCATCATCGCCCCGATGAGCACCGTGCAGAACTGGGCCGCACCCGCTTTGTCCACCCCGATCAGGGCGGCCGTGGCGACCCCGGCGGACGTCAGCTGTACGACCGCCAGCGGCAGGCAGCAGCAGAGCGTCACCACGGTCGCCGCCACGCGGACGCCCGCGCCGGGGAACCGGTGGGCGAGGGTGTCGCCGAGGGTGAAGCGGCCCGTGAGGCGCAGCGGGCGGGCCAGGACGAGCAGCACTCCGAGGGCCAGGGCCGTGCTGACGGCAGTCAGTGCCCCGTCGTAGCCGCCGGCCGCGACCAGGCTGAGGGTGCTGATGAGGGCCAGGACGGACACCAGGTCGCCGGTGAGGGCGAGCGCGTTGGTCCACGGCCGCACGGACTGCCCGGCCGCATAGAGGTCCTCGACGGTGTCGGAGGTGGCGCCGAAGAGCAGACACAGCAGCAGGGTCACGGTGATGACCAGGAGGAAGGCGGTCAGCGGGGCCGCCTGGGCGAACGAGGAGCCGGCCGCCAGGGCCGGGGCGGGCCGTGGGGTCACAGCTCGCTCCCGGGAACGGGGCCGGCGAACTCGCCGCCTTCCGGCGCCGTCCGGCCGTGCCGCTCGAAGCGCCAGGCCGTGGCGAGGAAGACGCCGCCCTGCACGGTGAGAAGCACCATGCCCAGGGGCAGCCCGCCCGGTGCGGGGGCGGCGAGCCAGGCGGCTCCCGTGACGGTGGCGGCGAGGATCAGCGCGGATGCGGCGATGTTGGCGATCAGAAAGCGGCGGATCGCTCGGCGTTCGGCGGGCCGGCGCGCGCTGCGGGGGTCGGCGTACTCCGGGGTCCGGGCGGGCGCCGGGTACGGGGGCGGTGATGGCGTGTGTGGTGCCGGGTGATGGACCGAGTCCATGGTGCTCCTCGGAAAGGGGACGTCGGGGTCGCCAGGTGCTCGGCTCGCGACCGGACGGCGCGATGGCGCCTGTCCGTGCCGGAGGCAGGGCCTGGGACGAGCGGAGGCCGACGCCGGCGCAGCTGTGTGCGGTGGGCAGGTGCGGGGGAGTCGTCGACGAACATGCGGCACGGGTCGGACCTAGACCCGGATAATCATTATGATGATTTCCGCTGCCGCAGAGTATGGGCGTTTCCGTCTCCATGCGCCACCCCTGCGACGCAGTCGGTTACGAGTCCTGCGAACCGCCGGGCGGCTTCGGCGTGTTGACGGCCCTCGTCCACGGGGCGGCGAGGCATCTCCCGACGCCGGTCCGGGCCGTCGGAGGGCGGCTGGATGCAGTGCGCCGGACGGCGGCCCGGTCCGGGAGGGGAAGCGCGACCGCCACCGGCGACATCCGACCCGCCGACGACGGAGCGCCGGCGCCACGGCGGAGCCGACTGCACCGCCTGATGCGCTGCACCCCTCTGCTCGCCCCCGTCCCGCTGTGGGCCGTGCCCTGCTGGGTGCTCCTGCGCAGCGGCCGACACCGGCCGCTGCCCGTCACGCTGGCCGGCCCGCCGGTGGTGCTCTTCGGCGAGGGCGCGGCGTGGGGTGAACCGGGCCGGCAGCCCGCGTCGCCGGTGCGTTCCGGGCGGGACCGTGCCGAAGGAGCAGGTGCCCTCCAGCCGTACCTGGTCCAGGTGCACCGTCCCGGTGAACAGGCACCCTGACAGGTCGACGTCGGCGAGGACCGGATGCGCTGCGTCCACCCCGCGCTGCGTCCACCCCGCGCGGCGAGACCGCCCGCACCGCGGCGTCAGGCGTGCCGTCAGAAGCCTGTTCCGCCACCACCTGTCTGTCGGCGAGGACGAAGGGGGCGGCTTCCGCGGCGATGGTGAGGGGACACTCGAAGACCGCGTGGGCGAAGTCCACGCCGGCGTAGCGCAGCTGCACCCCGGTCGTGGCCATCGGCGGACGCCGCTCGGGACGGCTGCCGGTGGCCGGACCGATCGCCGTGCGGCCCGGCTTCCGGATTCGTCCGTGCCACCGTCTGCGCACTCACCCCGCGGGCGCAGGCAAGCGCCGCAGTACGGGCGAGCGCGACTTCATCGCGCTGATCGACGGCACCCGTCACCTCGTCGAGGCGCCGACCGTGCTCGTCCGGGACCGGCTCGACACTCATGTCTCCCATGCCATGCGTGAGTCGATCGCCGAGCGTGAACGGCTGACGGTGTTCCTGCCACCCGCGTGCTCGCCGGACCCGAACCCCGTCGAAGGCGTACGGGCCCACGTCGAGCGCAGCCCGGCCGACCTCCCCGTGGTCTGCCTCGACCGGCTCGAAACCCTGGTCCGCAACCGGCTCGAACGCCTCCGGTACCGGCCCCGCACCCTCGACGGCTTCATGGCCGGCACCGGCCTGACCCTCGGCGATCCAGCATCACCTTGACGAGCCGAAGCCAGTATCTGCGTAGGCATTCTTCTGCTCGTCTGTGAGCTCGTACTCGGACTGCATGTTTTTCTCCCCCATGCCGGGTTGGCGCATTTCCTCATCTTCTGCGATGACTCGATGGCCATGAGGGCACATCTCGAGCACCGTCTCCAGGCGGCCGGGCGCCGATCTGGTCAGGGTGGATCCGTATGGCCTGGTCGCAGGACAGTGCTGCGCATGCCGCGGCCGATCGGACGTCGGGTGCGAAGCCGGTGGTCAGCGAAGGCCGCCCCGAACGCTCCGATAGCATGTTCGCACTATCGACGATCCACTTCCGTTCCCCGCCAGGAAACCGTGCCTTCCAGCGCGACAGGTGGCCTGGTTCACCAAATAAAAAACGGCCAGGCACTTGACATCT
Source organism: Streptomyces sp. NPDC093094 (assembly GCF_044754345.1). Classification (NCBI taxonomy): domain Bacteria; kingdom Bacillati; phylum Actinomycetota; class Actinomycetes; order Kitasatosporales; family Streptomycetaceae; genus Streptomyces; species Streptomyces sp. NPDC093094. Next base: position 31,555 of record NZ_JBIVOX010000026.1, read on the forward strand.
ATATCATCGCGGGTGTTGTCGCGAATGAACGGCGTAATGGCCCCTGCCGCATGGCGTCGGGCACGGGTGATGCTGTGGACCACGGCTGCTCTGGCGGCACTTGGCTTCCTCGTCACGCTGGAGATCGTCGCGCGTCGCTGCGGCGTACAGGGGCCGTTGACCAATCAGGCGAGAGACCTGGTGTTCGCCCCCAAGCCGGGCCCGCTGTACGGCGGTCTGGCCTTGATGACGGTGGTGCTCCCCTGGCGCCAGCGGCTCGCCGCGGCCGGTGCCGCGATAGGCATCGACGTCGTCTTCGCACTGGCGCGGTGGGCGATCGACGCCCAGGTGCCGGACGGATACTTCTTCGGCAGCGGCGCGTTGTGGGTGATGCTGGGCTGCGGCGTCATCGCTGTCACGCGTCGCACCGGCCACGAACGTGTGCTGCTGCTGAAGGGCGTCGGGCTTGGTCTGCTGCTGGTCGCCGGCCGCAAAACCGGCGACACCTGGCTGCTCATCACGGCGAAGACCCGCCCCATGGTGCTCGATCCCTATGTGGCAATGGCCGATCACGCACTGGGCGACCCGTCATGGCTGGCGGGCCGGATCGTCGCGGCCACCAGCCCGATCGGCACCCATGTCCTCCAGCTCGTCTATGCGCAGCTCGCGGTGGCCGCGGTCGTCGTCGCGCTGTACCAGCTGCGCAACGTGGTGGCCGAGCGCCGCTTTCCGCGCCACCATCTGGTGCGCACCTTCCTGGTGATCGGCCTCCTCGGACCGGCCTGCTACATGATCTTCCCGGTGGTGGGGCCCGTCTTCGCCTACGGCCCGGGCGCCTCCGGAACCGGCGGCGTGCAGTGGGCGCTGGTCGACCTGTGGCCCGACACACCGCCGCCGCTCAATGTTCCGCAGCCGATGCCGTACGACGGGATCACCCCGCGCAACTGCATGCCCAGCCTGCACACAGCGTGGGCCACTGCCATCTTCATCCATACCCGCAAAGGCCCACGGCTGCTGCGACACGCCGGCACGTTCTGGCTGATCGCCACGCTCGCCGCAACACTCGGCTTCGGCTACCACTACGGCGTCGATCTCATTGTCGGCGTGGTCTTCGCGCTCACGATCGAGGCAGCGCTGCGTGCACAAGAACGCGGCTGGGACCGGTCGGGAATTCAGCTGGTCACCTACGGCACGGTCGTTTTCGTATCGCTCTTGGTGTGCTATCGCTATGCGCCGATGGAGATGGCCGAACACCCCCGGATATTCGGACCACTTCTCATTCTGGCCATGGCCTCGGTCATCTACGGCTACGTGCAGACCACTCAGCTCTGGGAGAAGAACGCCGCACCGGCGCGGCAACCAGAACCGCAACCCGAACCGGTGTGAGCCATGCTGCGTCCTGCTGCGAGCGGCCCGTTCCCCGAGCCGGGCCCGGCACCCCGGCGGTCCTGCGGCATGTCCTGACCGATTTCGCCGAGCGCTGCACAGAACGCGGCCGTTCCCCAGCCCATGACCATCTGGACGCGCTCCGCCGCACCTGACCCCCGCACAGGTACGTGACACGGCTCCCGCCGATGGCCGGCGCAGCCCTGCACGTCCAGGCCAGGGCTCCGCCACCAGTGTCGGCCGTCAGCTCCCCCTGGGCCGTCAGGCGCAGCAAGCGTGAAAGCCGTCCCTGCCCCCTCCACGCTCTCCCAGAGCCGCGAACTCTCGGCAGAAAAGGCCAGGCAGCGTGAAGACCACTCCTCACGCTGCCACCGGGCGGCCCGGCCGTACGGAGTCCTACCTGAGAGTGATCGCGTAGATCTGTACCCGAGGATCGTTCTGCAGGCCGACCGAACGCACCGTCTTCGACGCGTCGAGATCGGCGGCGCCACCGAACAGACGCACCGGCGGCCCGTCCACGCCCTGCCCGCGCTTGATGCGGTGCGGCATCTCCAGCGCGACCGAGGTGCCCTGCGGTGCCGATCCCGCCCAGTCACCCACGGTCACCGGCACCTCGCTGGTGCTTCCGTCGGTGTAGCGGACGGTGAGCGCTGTCGTCACCGGACCGTGGTGGGCCGTGGCGACCAGTTGCAGCGTGCCGTAGGACCCGGCCGGGAGCAGCATGGCCTGACCGCGGCCCTCGACGAAGTTCGCGGCCGTCCCGGACGGGTCGGGAGCGTCGTACGTCACGCCGTCCCAGACGACTGGACCGGCCTTGGGCAGCAGATCACCGTCGAAGCTCCATCCCGATCCGTCGAAGTCGCCCTCGCCGGACGCCGTGACCGTCGCGGTCCCGTCGTGGTTCACCTCGTTCCCGAGGCCGACGGCACACTGCTCATCGATGCCTGCCGCGCAGTGGGCTGCTGCGCGCACCTCGATGGTTGCGGCTCGTTCCACGGGCTTCGCACCCTTCGCGCTCGCCGTGATCCGCACGGTGTACGAACCCGGCGGCGTGTTGGCCGGCACGCTCACGTCCACCGCTGCGGTGCGCTGGATCGGAAGGCGACGGGAGGTGAGCGAGAAGGGCGAGGAGCTCTTCGCCGTCCAGCCGTCGGGGACCTTCGCCGCGAGGCCCACCCGCAGGGTGCCGGGGGACTGGCCCAGCACGTCCAGGTGCAGGCGGACGCTCTGTGTGCTGTCGGCTGTCGGAACGACGTCGGAGCGGGTGCGCAGCGAGGCGTCGAGGTGGCGGCGGGAATCGGCTGCCGCGCGGTTGACGGACGGCGGTTCGGCGCCCTTGCCGGTACCCCATGAAGACGGCTTGTCGGCCATCTCGAAGGTGAGTTCTCCGCCCTTGGCGACCTTGTCCCAGTCCAGCCAGGTGGCCCGCAGGTCCTTCCCGCCGAACTTTGCCTGCCGCACATAGCGTCGGGCGTCGCTCGCGCCGGGGGCCCTGACGGTCAGCGTGCCGCCCTGCTGGCCGCCGTAGGCGCCGATGCGGATGACGGCGGAAGGGAACTGCGGACTGGAGACGGCGAGGAAGTCGCCACCGTTCGTCGTCGGGTACAGACCCAGGGAGGAGAAGACGTACCAGGCCGACATGGTGCCCAGATCGTCATTGCCGGTCATGCCGTCGGGCCCGTCCGTGAAGAGCGTCATCGCGGCACGGACCACGGTGGCGGCCTTGGCCGGTGCGCCGGCCCACAAGTACATGTACGGGGAGTGCAGATCGGGCTCGTTGTTCGGGTTGTAGGTCGCCTTGCCGTAGTAGTCGTACGGTGCCGCTATCCAGTCCTCGCGAGCGGTCCTGGCAGGGTCCGCGAGGAGTTTGTCGTAGGCGAAGAAGGCGTCGAGACGCTTCTCGGTCTCCCGCTTGCCGCCCATCAGGGAGACCAGCCCGGCCGGGTCCTGGGGCACCAGCCACTGGTACTGGTAGGCGCCGCCCTCATGGAACTGGTGGCCCGCCTCGACGGGGTCGTAGGGCGTCAGCCAGGTGCCGTCCACCGTCCGCGGCCGGAACTGCTTGATCGAGGAATCCCACAGATTGCGGTACCACTGGCCGCGTGCCGCGAAGACGCGGGCGTCCGCGGAGTACCCCAGTGCCCTGGCCATCAGTGCCAGCGACGCGTCCGCCGCCGCGTACTCCAGGGTGGCCGAAGCGGGATGGCGGCAGTCATTGTCGCCGCCCTTGTCCGCGCAGTCCTTCCCTGTTTCCAGTCCGCTGGGGATGTAGCCACGCTTCTGGTACTCGTCGACCCCGGTACGGCCGTTGTAGGGGGAATCGTCCGGTGGCGTACTGAGCGCGTTCTTCCGCAGGAGCGCGTACGTCTCCTTCTCGTAGCCGGCGAGCAGGCCCTTGGACCACGCCTCGACCAGGAAGGGAGTGACCGGGTCGCCGGTCATGATGTTGGTCTCGCTGTTGGCGAGCGACCAGCGCGGCAGCCAGCCGCCGTCCCGTCCGATCGCGACGACCGACAGTGCGACATCACGGGCCACCTTCGGCTGCAGCATCTGCAGAAGCTGGTTCTGCGGCCGGTGGGTGTCCCACAGTGACAGGTTCTGGTACGGCGTGAACCCCGACGCGAGATGCGTCTTCCCGTCGAAGCCCGCGTACCGGCCGTCGACGTCCCCGGCGAGGTTCGGGTGCAGTTGTGAGTGGTACAGGGCCGTGTAGAAGGCGCGTTGCCGCTCGGCCGGCCCGCCGCCTGTCCGGACGGCGTCCAGCTGCCGTTCCCAAGTCGCGTGCAGCGCCGCGCGGGTGGCGTCGAAGTCGTAGGAGCCGTCCGTCTCCGCCTTGAGGTTCTTGCGGGCGCCCTCGACGCCCGTGTAGGAGAGCCCCACCTTGACGACGACATCGCGGTCGGATCCGGCGTCGAAGGTCACCCAGGCGCCGTTGCCGCCCTCGCCGGCCGCGTCGCGCTCCCCGGGAGCGGGCGTGTCCCCGCGCCACGTGCCGTGCGAGGCGAACGGCCTGTCGAAGGCAGCCGTGAAGTAGACGGTGTGACGGTCCTTGCCCGCGCAGAAGTTGCCCGCCTCCACGCGGCCCTCGACCGTACGGTCGCCGACGACATGGACCTCCGAGCCGTACACCTTCTGGTTGGCCTTGCCCGTGTTGAACAGGACGTTGGCACGGTCGGTCGAGGGGAAGGTGTAGCGCTGCCATCCCGTACGGGGTGTCGCGGTCAGCTCGGCGTCGATGCCGTACGTCTTCAGTCCGACACGGTAGTAGCCGGGTTCGGCGGCCTCGTCGTCGTGCGAGTAGGCCGAGCGGTAGGCGTCGGGGTCGACGCTGTCGATGGCCCCGGTCGTCGGCATGAGGGGCAGTTCGCCCATGACGGAGCAGCCGACGCCGGAGAGGTGGGTCTGGCTGAATCCGTGGATCTTGTCCTGCTGGTAGTCGTAGCCTCCCTGGCCGCCGGTGTCCGGGCTGACCTGGACCATGCCGAAGGGAGCACTCGCCCCGGGAAAGGTGTTGCCGAAGTTCTGGGTGCCGATGAACGGGTTGACCAGCGACGTGAGTCGGTCGGCGGCCGCGGTGCCCTGGGCGAGGGCGGGCGCCGGACTCAGGGCACCGCCGGCGACGAACAGGGCGGCAAGAAATGCTGATGCGCGGGTACGCAATCGGTGCAGGGGTCTGTGCATGGAAACGGTCTCCTGTTCCTCACCTGTCAGGTACTGCGCGGCACGAGAGGGGATCCGAAGGGGATCTCCGACGGGGATCTCCAAGGGGTGGACGGGGCGACGGCATTCGCCCGGCCACGTGCGCGGGGCCGCGAACGCCGTTCGGCAGAGGCTTCCTCGGCGGACGAACGGGCGGAGCGCATACGACGAGGCGCGCGGGACCGGGCGCACGGGACGGAGCGCCCGCTCCGGGGAACCGGACGCCCGAACATCTCCCTGTCCCACGCACGGAGAACGGGCGAAGTGCGGGTCATCGCAGTGAGCCCCCTTCACAGCGCAATCGACGGCACCCGGCTGGATCGAAGCGGACTAGATCATGTGTCTGACATCGTTGTCAACGATTCTGGCAGGAGTTGGCCAGGGGAACGCCGCGCGGGTGTGGTGACATGTGCCGCGGCGGCTGTGGGGTTGAAGGAGGCGGCGGGGGCGGGAAGTGCCCCTGTGCGGGCCTTTGGCTCATCGGGTATCCACGAAGGAGACCCGATGACGTCCAGTGCGACTACGCCCGGTTGTTCCTCGCCCCTCGGACGCCGTTTTGCCGGATCAGCAACAGGAGTGGCGTGACCGGGCCACGATGGGTGACGTTGGGCCCATGACCGACGACATCACAGCGGGATCGACCGCGTCTGACACTTCCTTGCCCGGCGACGGATACGTCGGAGACCCCGCGGTGCGGGCGGAGTGGGACAACCGATACGCCGACCGGCAACAGCTGTGGAGCGGCCAGCCCAACGGTGCGCTCGTGGCCGAGGTCGCCGGGCTCACGCCCGGGCGGGTGCTCGACGTCGGCTGCGGCGAGGGCGCGGACGCCGTCTGGCTCGCGCGCGGCGGCTGGGACGTGACCGCGCTCGAGGTCTCGGGCGTGGCGCTGGAGCGGGCGGCCGGGCACGCGCGGGACGCAGGCGTCGCCGTTCGCTGGGTACACGCCGCGCTGACGGAAGCGGCGCTCCCGCCGGCCTCCTTCGACCTGGTCTCCGCGCAGTATCCGGCCCTGCTGCGCACTCCCGACGCCGCAGCCGAGCGAGCGCTGCTCGCGGCCGTCGCGCCCGGCGGCGTGCTGCTGCTCGTACATCACGCGGGGATGGACGCCCAGCAGGCGCACGACAGCGGCTTCGACCCGGCTGACTACGTCTGGCCCTCGATGGTCGCCGCCCTGCTCACCGACGACTGGAAGGTGGAGGTGAACGAGCAGCGACCACGCGTGGCACCCGACGGCGGCGCCGGCGCGCACCATACCGACGACCTGGTGCTGCGTGCGCGACGGCTGCGCTGAGCCCCTCCGCTCACAGCAGGCCCGGCATCTGGGCAGACCGGTTGACCGAGCCACCGAAAAGGGCTGCGGCCTCTCATGGATCAAGGGTGTTCTCGTCACTTCGAAACCGCGCAGTCGTTCCGGCTCGGGTGCCGATGAGTCCGTTTCAGCACCCTGCCCCGCTCCGAAGCCACGACAATCGGGATGGTGTCCAGCACATTGACCTGGGCGGTCAATCTTCGTTGGCACGAACTGAGCAGTGGTTGACCTTCGATGGCAAACGGTCAAGGCTCACTGTCACAGGTCACCTGTGCTGCCGGACCTTGACCGTTTGCCAACGAACTTTGACGGGTGCGAGTTTGTGTCAGCAAAGCCTGATCACCGCAGGTCAGAGGTTTGCTGCGGCCGACCTACGGGCCAGGGGAGTCCGTCCGGGCTGCTTGCGGGCGCGGTTGCGCAAGTACATCGTCACCGAGGAGGTGCAACAGACCGTGCCGGTGCGTCACGAAGAAGTCCGCGTGGAGCGCGAGCCGATCACGGACGACAACCGGGACGCAGCGATGTCCGGACCGGACATCGGCGAGGCCGAACACGAGGTCACCCTCCACGAGGAACGACCGGTGATACAGACCGAGACGGTTCCGGTGGAACGGGTGCGGATGACCACGCAGGAGCACGCCGGTGAGGAGACGGTGCACGGCACGGTCCGCAAGGAAAAGATCGACGCAGAGAGCGCCGACGCAGAGAGCGCCGACGCAGAGAGCGCCGACGCAGAGAGCGCCGACGCAGAGAGCGCCGACGCAGAGAGCGCCGACGACGATCGGCAGCCGGATACCTGACCTCGGGCGTGCATCGAAAGAGGATCTCGAACGTGGAATGATCTTTGTTCGTGGTGCGTGGAGATCTGGCGGATGGGCAATGGGCAGTGCTGGAGCCGCTGTTGCCGAAGGACAAGCAGTCCGGCCGGCCGCCGATGGACCAGGAGACAGCTGATCGACGGCATACGCTTCCGGGTGCGCACTGGTACTCCCGTGGCGGGATGTGCCGTGGGGCCGGGCGCACGACCTGTTCCGCCGACGGCGGCGGAACGGCACCTGGGAGCGGATCTCCACCGAACTGCAGGCCCGGCCGACACGAAGGACCTGATCACCTGGAACCTCAACGCCGACTCCACCATCGTCCGTGCCCCGGCACGCGGTCGAGTGCGGTATTTACCGCCTCGCGGTCCGCGACGAGGCGACCGTCCTTGTCGCGGCCATCAACGTGAGGCTGTGATCAGCACATTCGGTTCATGCGCCAGTGGGGGAGTGACTCGTCGGCGAGCTGGTTGCTGCGATCGATCTCCGGCATGTGCGTCTCGGCCCAGACCCGTAGGGCGGAGAGCGGTCCTTCGAGGGACAGGCCGAGCTCGGTGAGCCGGTAGTGGACGGCGGGCGGCACGGTGGGTTCCACACGGCGCGCGACCAGACCGTCCCGGACCAGGCTCTGCAGGGTGACGGACAGCATCTTCTGTGAGATGCCCGGGATACGGCGCCGCAGTTCCGTGAAACGGAGCTCGCCCGGAGCCTCCTCGGCCAGCACCTTGACCGCCATCGACGTCCACTTGGTGCCGATACGGTCGAGCAACTGACGGGTCGGGCAGAGCGGATCCAGCAGATCCCCGCGCTCACCGGGCCGTCGGCCGGGTTCGCCGGGCCTCGACGTGGTCACCTGGGGCTCACCACCTGAAGGGAAAGTGCCGTCTTGGACGGACCAGGATAGTTCCCTAGCGTGACCTGGTCACCATCACTCACCAAGTACCTGGAGTCCCTCCATGCCCGAGCTGCGACGCGTCCTCGCCAACGGTGTCGAACTGAACGTCGCCCTCTGCGGATCGGGCCCGGCCGTCCTGCTGCTGCACGGCTTCCCGCACACGTGGGAGCTGTGGACGGACGTCATGGCCGATCTGTCCGGCCGCTACCGCGTCATCGCGCCGGACCTGCGCGGGTTCGGCGCGAGCAGCCGGGCCGCCTCCGGGTACGACGCGGGCACCCTGGCCGAGGACGCCGCGGCGCTTCTTGCCACGCTCGACGTGTCCTCGGCCGCTGTGGTGGGCATCGACGCGGGCACCGCCCCGGCCTTCCTCCTCGCCCTGCGCCGTCCTGGTCTCGTCCGGCGCCTGGTCGTCATGGAGTCCCTTCTGGGCAGGCTGCCCGGCGCCGAGGACTTCCTCGCCGACGGGCCGCCGTGGTGGTTCGGCTTCCACTCCGCCGCGCCCAGCCTCGCCGAGACCGTGCTGGAGGGCCACGAGGCCGCCTACATCGACTGGTTCCTCAGCGCCGGCACGCTCGGCGACGGTGTGCGCCCCGCCCTCCGGAACGCGTTCGTCCGCGCATACACCGGCCGCCAGGCGCTGAGCTGCGCGTTCTCGTACTACCGGTCCCTGCCCGAGAGCGCAGTACAGATCGAGCAGGCGGTCGCCACTGCCCGCCTGACGGTGCCTACGATGGCGCTGGGCGCCCGGCCCGTCGGTCCTGCGCTGGAACGCCAACTCCGCCCGCTCACCGATAACCTCACCGGACACGTCATCGAGGACTGCGGCCACATCATCCCGCTGCACCGGTCGCACGCCCTGCTCACGCTGCTGCATCCGTTCCTGGCCGGTGAGGACGCGAAAGCAGCGTGACCGGGGCGGGGCTGACGTCAGATACACGCCTCGAGAGGCAATACCGGTGACTTTGTCGGGGTCCGGTCGCTGGAGGGGTTGTGCCAAGGCCGGGTCAGGTGAAGTCGTCGGGGGTTGGTCGGTTCTCGGATCGGATTGCGTCGGGGGTCCTGACGCGGGCGTTTCCGCCGGAGCTGGTCGATGAGGTGGTCGCCGGGTGCGGCCGGGTCGAGCAGCGGACGCGGCTGCTGTCGGTAAAGGTGACGGTCTACTTCGTCCTGGTGATGTGCCTGTTCTTCGGGCAGGGTCATGAAGAGGTGGCCCGGCTTCTGGTTCACAGGCTGGAGCGCGAAGGCCGGGGGGCACCCGCCACCTCGTCTGATTCGCGGTAGCCCTCGTTCATGGCGATCAGGATGCCGCTCTGGATCGTGCCCGTCAGGCTGGCTGTTGCGGCTGGTCGTCCAGGTCGCGAACAAGCCGTCAACCCGCCTTCGTGCGGCCGGCGTCAGGTGGAACCCTCTACTCGGGGTTGCCGGCGTGCGTCAGCGTCTCCCAGGCGAGGAAGTAGTCTGCACCACTGGGGCGTTGCTTGCTCTGGATCAGCCGCTTGGTCTTGGGAAGGCTGATTCCCTCCCGGCCCGCATAGTGGTTGTAGGCGACCTCGAGGACGGAGCCGATGCCACGGTTGACTGAGCCCTTGCAGAGCCAGGACGGCACCGTCGCGCCGAGTTCGTAGGCGGCATGGAACTCCAGCGCCTTGGTCATCCGGTCTTCCACCTCGGAGTAGAGGTCAAGGCCCTGGATGCGAGCGGTCTCCGCGACGTGAGCTGCAGCGGCGAAGCCCCACCCGGTGTGACCGAAGTCCCGGCAGGTCTCCTGGGCCAGGCCGTCGACGAACGTGGACTGACCCTGCCAGTAGTCGATCAGCTCTTTCCGGGTGTCCTTGCCACTGCCTGCCGGGCTCTTCGGCAGTGACCCGTCGCCCTTGAGGTAGACATAGGCGGGCACCCGCTTGCGCCAGACGGCGACCGCCCTGTCGAAGGACGCCCGGTCGTCGAGGAAGACCGAGATCCCGGTGGCGGCGTCCATCATGATCAGTTCCCAGTTGCCGTTGGCATTCGGTCGTCCCTTGATCACCATGGGCAGGTACACCGTGCGCAGCATGGTGGCGAAGCGGCTCTGCCGCGCGCTCGGCCAGCCGGTGTACGTGTGCTTCATCAGTTCGCCGGCGCGGGCGAAGGAGGCACCGGACCAGCCTGTCTGGAGGGGAGCGTTGTGGTTCGTGTGCTCCTTGATCACAGCCGACCAGGCGTCCATGATCTTGATGGCCTCGGTGGCATGACGGCGGTCCTTGGTGAGGTTCCAGAGCAGGGCGTGGGTGTAGGCCGCGAGCGCATCCTCACGTTCGTCAGAGCATCCGTGATTGGGATTGGACCTGGGACCGCACTCGACTGTCGCCCATGGCTTCGGGGTCCACGACAGCTTCGCGTACTTGCTTTTGAGCACGGCCTCGTAGGCGGACTTCCACGGCTCCGCTCCGGCCTTCACCTTCCCTCGCACGAAGTCCAGTTGCGCCTTGCTGACCAGCGCTCCGGGGTGCTCGAAGGAATCGCCGGCCGTGCCCGCGGCGGAGGGCTGGGGGCCGGCTGCTTCGGCATCGTCGGACAGCAGGGAAGGAAGTGCGAGAGCCCCGAGCGCGAAGGCAAGGAGGGCCGACACGACGGTTACCGAAAGCCGTCGGCGCCTGCTGTGTCTCCCGCGGTTTCGTCCTTCAACGCCGTCGATTCCATGACGCGCGTCAATCATCAACGCCTCCGCGAAACAGTCGATCCTGATACGGGTGCCCGACGATGCGGCACCAGGTGGGACTGGGACGGACCGTCTTTGGGGGGCACACCTCGGGCAGTGTCCGCGAGGCCGCTGTCTCGGCACCGGAATTCCGTCATGGACACGCAAAACACACTGGCCTGGATCAAAGTCTGGGGTCAAGCCACTGAGCTTGCGTTAGGAAACCCTTAAGGAAGGAGAAAGGAAACGCCGCAAGCTCCTGGAGCTCTACGGCGTCGGTCCGGACACGGCCGCAGCCTTGCTGACCGCGGCCGGCGACAACCCTGACCGCCTGGCCGGCGAGGCATCATCGCCGCCCTCTGCGGTGCCGGCCCCGTGGAAGCATCGTCCGGAGAGACCCGGCGCCGCAGACTCAACCGCGGCGGCGACCGCCAGGCCAATCCAGCGCTCTGCACCATCGTCATCGCCCGCCTGCGTTGGGACACCCGAACCCGTTCCCACGTGGAACGACGCGTCACCGAGGGCAGGACACGACGCGAAGCCGTCCGATGCCTCAAACACTACGTGGCCCGCGAGATCTGCCAAGCCCTCCTCGCATCCAGAAAGCAATCCCGGGACCAGTCTCTGCCGGTTGACATCCATAGGGGCATCTGTGCGGATGCAGGGGTCGTTCGGGGTCTTCTTCCGGTGTGGGAGGAGCAGGGCTTCGGCGTATCTTCACGGAGCCGGTCTCGTCCGCGGTCAGCATCGCGCCTCGCGCCCTCGGCGCCGAGGTGTTCGACGGCGTAGGCGCGGACATCGTCGCGGACGGCGCCGGCGTCCCGGCGTGCGCAGCGCAGCAGCCGCTGCACCGGGCCCGGCCGCGCATGCCCGGTCTGTTCGGCCGGCTGCCGGCAGTTCTTCCGCTCGGCACGTGACAGCAGTCCGGGCAGGTACGCGCGGGCGGTGGCCCGGGGTCCAACTCGGCTGAACCGGCCCGCGGTCCGGGCCATGGCCTGCTCGAACACCGCCCGCCATCGGGCGCCGTCCATGCTGTGACCTGCGGCCACCGCGCGATCGTCATGAGTCCACACAACCCTTGATGATCACGCGGTGGCCGTTCCAGTTCTCACGCGGGCCCGACCCAAGATCGCAAAGTCACGCCGGAGTACTGACGGACCGCGCTCAGCTTCTGGGCCGCCTCGGTGGCCCAGTGCGGGTCAGGATGTTGCGCGCAACGGCCCGCTTGATACCGGTCAGGGCCTCCAGGATCGCCCGGTCCCGGTCGATCCAGCCGCACCCCCACCGCCCGCCGCCCGCCCACCGGATGCTCACTCGTCGAGCGTCGTCGTGCCTTCGGGGACCCACCCGTCGCCGCCCAGCGGAAACTCGTGGGCCGGGCGTCCGTTGTTGCCACTGGTCCGGAAGGGACGGCCCCTGTCGTCCAGGGCGAGTGTGCCGCTGCGTGAGCCGCTGGACCACTTCAGCTCCAGGTACCAGCTGACGTCGTACGCGGAGGCGTCGGCACTGATGTAGTAGACCTCCGGGTCGGACTCGCTCACCTTGAACGGGAAGTCACGGTCCCCCGCCTCCGGCACCACCGCCGGACGCGCGGCGTCCAGGGCAACCGAGAAGGAACGCTTCGGCACGTCACCGCCGCAGCCGACGCCGGGATAGCCCATGGCGAAGTCGTTCCAGGCGAGCGGCGACCGCTTGCCCGCCACCCGCACGGTGAGCCCCTCCACGACCACCGTCTCCTCTCCGGTCCCCTGCACGGTGAGACGCACATACTGCTCTCCCGACGACACGGCCCCGACCGAAGCCACCCAGGCCGGCGCGCCCTGCTCCACCGGGGGCGGAGGCACCCGGCCCGGCGGCCGGTTGATCAGATACCGCTGGGCGCAGGGGCTCTCCCAGAAGTACGGGTCGGTTCTCACCGTGAGCGGCGCAGCACCATGGCCGCCACTGCCCGCAGCGGCGCCACTGCCCGCAGGGGCGCCGCTGCCAGCATCGGACGCCGAGGCTGAGGCCGAGTCGGTGCTTTGGCCCGTGCTCCGGTCCCCGCCCTGCGGCTTGGGGGACGCCGAGGCGGAGGGACGGCCGGAGAGCGTCGGTGAGGAGGTGACATCCTCGCCGGCACCGCCGTCGGAGTCCACGGCTCTGATCGCTTTCTGTCGGCCGTCCTCCTCCACCCCGCCCCCGGGCAGGGTCACGGCGAGGACGACCCCACCGATCACGGCGGCCACCGCGATCCCGGCAAGCGCAGCGGTACGACCACGCCGCCGGGTTCGGCCACCGGCGCCCGCGCCCTGGGACTCCGAGGGCCGGTTCCCCGGAGACCCTGTCTCAAGGCTCGCGGGGATGCCGGCCCGGAGGCACCCGGTTTCCGGGCCAGCAGCCTCCAGGCTGTCGGCCTCCGGCTCACCACTCTCCCGGCTCTCGTTGTCCGGCCCCGCGGCCTCTCGCCTCTCAGCCTCCAGCTCACCGCTCTCCGGACCCCCCGCTTCCCGGATCCCGGTCTGCTGCAACCGGTTCTCCGGGCCCCCGGCCTCCGGGCCCCCGGCCTCCGGGCCCCCGGCCTCCGGGCCCCCGGCCTCCGGGCCCCCGGCCTCCGGGCCCCCGGCCTCCGGACGCTCGCGCGCCGGGGGCCGGCTCTCCGGTACGTCGGTCGGCGCGACGACTCCCGGCGCCTCAGCTTCGGCGTCCCCCGCCACCGCGGCCCCCGCCGGTGCCCCCTTGCGCCCACGCACCGCGTCCGCCAGCACCCACCGCCGGTGCAGTTCGACCAGTTCCTCGCGGCTCGCCCTGCACAGCCGCGCCAGCCGCTCGACGGGCGCGTAGTCCGTTGGCACCGCGTCCCCGTTGCAGTACCGGTGGAGCGTCGACGCACTCGTGTGGAGCCGCTTGGCGAGCACCCCGTAGCTGAGCCCCGAGCGCTCCTTCAGCGCCCTTAATCGCGCGGCGAATTCCTCTGCGGCCGTGTCCTCGGACACCATGTTCCTCCCGCCCCCGTGTCCCGTTCCACCGTTCCAGGGAATGTCGTTTCCCCAGCACCCGGCGGTACGGGCGTTCCAGCGTCCCAGATGCCCTGTCAGACATGGCGGCCGGGACGGCTCACACCACAAGCTCTGGTCATCCAAGCACGCCGCTCCCGGCACCCTGCCGAGCGGCCGTGCCGAATCCCTGATGACCACAAGGAATCAGCCATGCGTACGTCCCGTATTCGTCTGCTCGCCGCCACCGGAGCGAGCCTCGCCGCCCTCGCCCTCACCGCCTGCCAGGAGGGTACGGGCACCAAAGACGAGGGTGCGGCCCAGCCGGCTGCGGAGGCGATCACGGACTCGCCCTCGGCCGCGACGGGCGGCGGCACGTCGAGCGAGCACTCACGGGCGGGCACGGACAAGAACACCGATGACGGCGGCACCGGAGCCGGCTCCAGCTCCGGTGCCGGTTCCAGCTCCGGGGGTTCCAACTCCGGGGGTTCCGGCTCCGGCTCCGGCGAAAAGTCGGACGACCCCGGCTCCCCCCGGACCCGCGTCGCCTGCAACGGCTCCAACACCACCGTCACCGTCCAGCCCGTCCCCCGCCCCCTCAACCACATGCTGATCACGGTCAAGAACAAGGGATCAAAGCCGTGTGACCTCACCTACTACCCGGTGATCCGCTTTGACGAGATGCAGTGGGTGCCGCGGGCGATCGAGGACACCAAGCCGCAGTCCGTGGTCGGTATCGCCCCGGGTGAGTCCGCCTACGCGGGCGTGCTGCTGTCGGCCGCCGACGGCAGCGGCGACGGCGGGACCACGGCCCGCAAGCTCGCCGTCGGCTTCCAGGGCCGCACCCCGAACAGCAGTGGCGGCCCGGACGCGACCCCGTCCCTCCCGGCGAAGGGCGTCTACTACGACAGCACCCTGTCGGTGACGTACTGGCAGCAGGAGATGGAGGACGCCCTGAACTAGAACAGGGCTGTCCCGCAACTGTTGGTCACGGGTGAGATGATCTTGCCGTGTCTGGTGTGATCACTGCGTCAGAGCCATCCTGGACAGCCCCTTTCACCGGGTTGAGCCCGCGTCGGTTCGGCATCTGATCACCGCGTTGCGGCGTGAAGGGGCGGACCCGGTCCGCAAGGGCCGGCCCTGGTGCCTGCCGCCGGAGGACCGGGTGCTGCTGATAGCCGCGTACTGGCGGACGAACCTCACGCTTCGGCGGCTCGCGCCGCTGTTCGAGGGTGGTGGACGCCGTCGCCCTTGAGGCGGCAGCCGCGGAGGATCTTCCAGGTCTTCGTGCGGGCGAAGGTGTGCTTGACGCGGGCACGGACCTTGCAGCCCAAGCAGGTGGTCCTTGAGGAGATCCCCGGCCACAGGCAGGCGCGAATCAGGCAACTTTCATATTGCGTCCAGTGCTTGTGTCCACACCACATCAATCTTGCATGGTCTGTTCACCGGTCCGGCGCACAAGAATTCGCTCTGCGTATTCAACTGACAGAAGGAAATTATGCCTTTAACTACCTCGCTGTCCGCGCCGCACGGCGGCGGACGTCGGGCTGTTCTCAGAAATCTCGCACTTATCGTGACCTGCGCACTGCTGGCTTTCCTTGTCCCCCTGCTGACCGCAGGGCAGACGCAGGCGGCGCCCAAAACCGATCTCCGCGCGGTGACATGGAACGCCCAGGGCGGAAACAAGTGGCAGGCCGTCAGGGACTCCTTTCTCAAAGACGCCGATATTCTGGCTCTGCAGGAAGTCAACACCCCACCGCTGGACTTCGTCACGCATGACGAGATGACGAGGCTGAGCAACACGGACGACACCTCCACGACTCCCGGCGGTCTGCCCAGCCTGAAGTACAGGGTCTTCACCAAGAGCTACGCCTCAGGTGGCCCCAGAAGCATCCGCGGCCAGATCTTCTACGTGGACATCCTCGACAAGAACCTGTGGGGCTCCGGAGGAAGCGGGAACGACGAGGACCCGGACACTCAGAAGAACACCCAGAAGTCCATGGCCGTGTGGGTGAACAGTGCCGTCGCCCAGAACTTCGACGCACTCCAGGACATCAAGATTGTCACCCCGCACGAGGACGACAGCAAAAAGTGGATACGCTCCCGTCCGGCCGTGGGAGTGCGCATCAACGGCACCTGGTACTTCAACATCCACGCCGCGTCCATCCGCTCCGGCTCGACGCCCAACCCGCATGCGAAGGCGCTGGTGCAGGCGGTCGCCGACGCCGTGGGCGGCGAACCGTGGCGGGTTCTGGGCGACTTCAACTCCGATGCCCAGTCCTTCCGCGGCCAGGTCAGGAACAGCACCTACTATGCGACCCGGAACGGCAAGCCGAACGGGATACCCGTGCCGACCCAGCAGTCCGGGTACGGCATCGACTTCATGACCGCCAGCGAGCAGCTGACCGACCTCGCCGTCTCCGTCAGCAGCGGCGGCGGATCGGACCACCGGCCGGTCAGGTTCGCGCCCACGCGCATGCGGGAGTGCCAGGCCGGCTGGGACAGCCGGACCCTCTACAGCCCTGCCGCCCTGGCCGCCCGAGCGGCGCAGAGCGTGGACGCGTGTGTCGGCAGCGACGCGGTGGTCTCCATGGGCGACAGCTACATCTCCGGTGAGGGAGGGCGCTGGCAGGGCAACGGTGCCGGCGAGCTGTCCTACCGCAGCCGCCAGGGCTCTGCCTTCGGTACCGACCGGGCGGCGTTCGACTGCACCGGCAGCGGCAAGGACGAGGTCTGCGAGCACGACCCGAAGCGGGTCTACGGCGAGACCGCGTCGGGCAAGGAGATGTGCCACCGTTCCGATCTCGCACCGATCAAGAGCATCGGTGACGTGCTCGACATCCCGGCCGAGCGCCGGTTCAACATCGCCTGCTCGGGGGCGACCACGACGGACGTCACGGACAACACCTTCAAGGGTGAAGAGCCGCAGGTGAAACAGCTCGCCAAGATCGCGGCCGAGCACAACGTGAAGTACGTGGTGCTCTCGATCGGCGGCAATGACCTCGGCTTCTCCGACATCGGCTTCAACTGTGTCGTGGGCTACGTCGGCAACAAGGCGTGCAGCACGAACGGCCGGTCCGACATCTACAAGAAGACGGCGGCCATCCAGGAAAAGGTCGCCAAGACGATCGCGAAGATCAGGACCACGTTGAACGAGGCGGGGCAGGAGAACCCGAAGATCATCCTGCAGGCGTATCCGAATCCGCTGTCCTCGGTGGAGAACAACCGGTACCCGTCGCAGGCGCTGAGCTGGGCACGCATGATGACCGGCGGATGCGCTCTGCTGGACCCGGACGTCGACTGGATGCACTACGAGGTCGTTCCGCAACTGAACGAGGCTCTCGCCGAAGCGGCGCACGGCCAGAAGGCCATCTTCCTCAACACCCAGAATGCCTTTGCGGGCCACGAGCTGTGCGCCAAGGCTTCCTCGCAGGCATCCGAGCTCAACTCGCTGGGCAACCCGCCGCAGGCCAAGAGCTCCGAATGGGTGCGCTGGATTCCCGGCCTCGCCAACTGGCTCCCCTACACCCAGGGGGACAAGCAGGAGGCCATCCACCCCAACGCCTTCGGCCAGCGGGCGCTGGGCACCTGTGTGAAGGAGACCATCACGGCCACCAGCTGGCGATCGCAGGGCTACTTCACCTGCGCCGGATCGGCCGGTGCCACCCCCGATCAGATGGAGGTCACCGAGAAGCGGGAAGACTCCCTGTGGCCGGGCGGCTCGACGGGCCCGGTGAGCAAGAACATGCAGCTGCGGAACGCATCCACCGGCGACCTGATCGACGCCGACTGGGGAGGCGCCGGAGCCTGGGGCAAGGCGACGGCCGCGGACGGCTCCGCCCGCCAGCAGTGGCACGTGGACGACTCCCAGAAGCTGGACGGAGAGCTGATCCCCGCCGTGCCGGTCCGCGCTGTCGCCACGATCAAATACGGTGACAACTTCCTGCACACGGACGACGGCAACCAATGGGCGAAGATCGTTGCGGGGAAGAGCGGAAAGCCCGTGTCCTGGGTAGTGGGTCATACGCTGTACAACGGCTCCTCACAACTCTTCGCCTACGAGAGCAACGGCAAGGGCGCGTACAACATCATCGGCTGTCTGAGCCAGAACCCGAGCCGGATCGGCAAGGACGACCACCAGAGCTGGCTGAGCATCGAGAACTGCACGGACGACATGAACCAGCAGTGGTGGTTCGAAGACCCCGGCACCGTGGGGGCGCAGCCCACCGCGGACGGCTGGTCCACCCCCGCGTCCGGACAGATCATGTCGTCCGCCGCACAGACCTGCGTCAGTGGTGCCCAAGCGGATCAGGTCCGGCTGGCGCAGTGCGAGGAGGGCAGGGAACAGCAGTGGCAAGCCCGCGCTTCGGTGACCGCCCCCTCCATCGGCACATCCGCGTCCTCGGACGCCGCGCCGGCCGTGCCGGGCAGCAAGACCGCCGCTGTCCGCAGTGGCCGGGCAAGTGCGTCCGGTGAGGCCGCGGCCCCCGACGGAGCGTTCTTCTTCGTCAACCAGGGTTCCGGGCAGTGCCTGGACTACGACCGAACGAACCTCGAAGTCCTGCAGTGGGAGTGCAACGGCGGAAACAACCAGCAGTGGTACCACTACGGTGACACCCTGCGCTCCGTCTACAACGGACAGTGCCTGAAGCCGGGCGAGAACAACACCTTGGTCACGACCGACTGCTCCACCGCTCCCGAAGAGTGGCAGGGCGGCATCGAGCCCAAGGACCAGGACCGTGTGTCCTTCCAGTCCGCGACAGGGCTGGCCATGGACCTCACCGCCGGGGACACTTCGGCGGGAACCAAGATCCTCGGCTGGACGCCCTGCAGGTGCAAGACCAACCAGATCTGGGATCTGCACACCGATGCCCAGGACATCTGGCGCATGGCCCCCATGAAGCTCGACTCCCGGCACGTGTCCTACGACGCGCAGGACAAGACCGTCACCCTGATGGACGCGGTTGCCGACAACAAGGGCGAGCAGTGGCGCCTCGAAGAGGTCGGCGGCGGCTGGTACCGCATCGTCAGCGCCCTGGACGGAAAGAACGTGACCGCCATCGAGCACGGCGAGCCACTGTCCCTCAGGGAGCTGTCGAACGACCTGGGCCAGCTCTGGAAGATCACACTGAACAACCGGTAAACACTCCGGTATGACTTTGCGATCTTGGGTCGGGCCCGCGTGAGAACTGGAACGGCCACCGCGTGATCATCAAGGGTTGTGTGGACTCATGACGATCACGCGGTGGCCGCAGGTCACAGCATGGACGGCGCCCGGCGGGCGATGTTCGAGCAGGCCATGGCCCGGACCGCGGGCCGGTTCAGCCGGGCTGGACCCCGGACCACCGCCCGCGCGTACCTGCCCGGACTGCTGTCACGTGCCGAGCGGAAGAACTGCCGGCAGCCGGCCGAACAGACCGGCCATGCGCGGCCGGGCCCGGTGCAGCGGCTGCTGCGCTGCGCACGCCGGGACGCCGGCGCCGTCCGCGACGATGTCCGCGCCTACGCCGTCGAACACCTCGGCGCCGAGGGCGCGAGGCGCGATGCTGACCGCGGACGAGACCGGCTCCGTGAGGAAGGGCCGGGCCTCGGCGGGCGTGCAGCGCCAGTGCACCGGCACCGCCGGGCGCATCGAGAACTCCCAGGCCGGCGTCTTCCTCGCCTGCGCCACCAGCCGGGGACGGGCACCCTCGCGGAACTCGTCCGGGTCGCCGGTGTCCGCCGGAGCGTCGAGGAGTGCTTCCAGGCCGCCAAGGGCCAGGCCGGACTCGATCACCACCAGGTCCGCAACCGGACCTCACGGCAGCGCCACATCACCCTCGCCATGCTCGCCCTGGCCTTCCTGACCGCCCTCGCCGCCGACACCGCCCCCGACCGGCCCGCCGGCACGCACCACCTCGCTCACAGCCGCGATCCGATCACGCCGACCGTCCCGGAAATCCGCCACCTGCCCGCCGCCGTCCTCAACTCACCAACCATGGCTGCGGCCAGGCTGCCGCACTGGTCAAACCGGCACAGACGCCACCAGGCCACAGCCCGGCACAGCCACTACCGACGACGGATCAACAGCGAACCCACTGGATAGATCACGAAACCGCAGCCGTTGGATTCACACTCCCCGATGCCGCGTCCTGCTCTCACCCTGATCAAGAAGGGGCTACCCCAAAGTAGCGACAGGGCCCGAAACCTGAGCCAGAACCGGTTCTCGTGAACAAGGCCAGTCGGGCTGTGCCGCCGGAAACGTGATCACGCGGCGTCCTTCGCCGGGGCCGGTGCCCCGGGGCACGTCACAGGGCGAACACCGGGACCTCGGAGGTACGGGTCACACCGCACACTCCCCGTGCCCGCGAGGGCGCCGCGGGCGGCGGCGCGAGGGCCGGTCCGATCAGCGGCATGACGGCCGCCAGCATCTCCACCTCGCTCGCGGTCCCGTCCACGACCAGGTCCGCCGCTGCCCGGGAAGGGGCGACGTGAGCTGCGTGGCGGTCCCTGCCGGTCTGCAGATAGTTGCGCAGGGACAGCCGGGGGTCCTGCCGCTGCGCCTCGATCTTCCGGAGGATCTTGCGGGCCAGGCGTATGTCGTCGGGGGTGTCGACATACACCCGCCACGCCGCCCGCCGGACCACGGACGGCAGTGACAGCGCGAACAGGCCCTCGACCACCACCAGCAGCACGCCGGGGCGCAGCAGCGCCGCGTCGATGGCGTGTGTCACCGCTGTCTCGTCGATCGACCCCGGATGGTTCCAGTCGAGGACGGCGTGCCCGTCGGCACTGACCGTCCACACACCCCTCAGGGGGTCGTGCGCGGGCACGTAGTAGTCGTCCAGATGGATCAGCGCGATGCTCTCGGGACACTGCAGCGACAGGGCTTCGGCAAGGGTGGACTTGCCGGATGCGGTGCCGCCTGCGACCGCCATTACACCCGTCATACCGGGCGCTCCTCATGTGCTCAAAGGGGATAAACGAAGCGGCCGGACAAGCCGGGTGCACGGACTGTACGGCGGCCTGATCGCCCATGGCAAGCAGGGAAACGAGGCCCGGTTCAGCGCAGGCCCGGGGCCGCGGCCTTCGGCCGACCTGCACACCGGTCTCGGCGATGCCGAGGACCTTCGGCATGGCGTAATCGCCTTGGGCACGAGCGTGGCGTCAACGCGCGCGAAGGAGTAGTCATGCACCTGACCCGACGTCCGCTCACCAGGGTGGCCGCCGTCGCCGCTGCCCTCGCGACCGCCTTGTCCGCGGCTCCGCCCACCGCTGCCGCTTCTGTGCCGTGCACGTCGGCATGGCAGGCCGTCCTGAAGGTGGTGCGCAGGCCGGTGCGGAACAAGGGACCGGTCGCGACGAACCGAATCATGCGGCAACGGAGCGGAACGGTTGATGCCTTCCGGGTTCGGTCCCGGCGTGCCACATCGACGAGTGCCGACCTAGTCTGCCCTCAAACGATCATTCGGGGGGACGTCGTGGTGGTCTGGTGTGTTCGGGTATCGGCGGTACTCGCCTACGTGGCGGCCGCGGTGCTTGGTCTGTGGACGGCGGGGCTGCCCAGAGGCGCTCTGCTGCCCGTGCCCGGTCTGGTGGGACTGGCCTGGACGCTGATCGGGCTGGTCTGGCTGCGGGTCGTGGCCCTCTGGACAGGGCGGCTGCGCGAAGGCGAGTACTTCTGGGTGTCGCTCCAGGAGCCGTCCCGAAAGGAGCCCGCAGGGCCGGTGTCGCTGGCCAAGGGCGCGGGTGGCGTCCGGCGGAACCGGCCCGGTGTGCTGCGCAGGCTGCGGACCTACGGCTACGACAGCGTGTGGTGGGTCTACCTGCGGCAGAGCACGGTCTGGCTGCTGCTCCTGGTCTCCTTCGTGGCGCTCGCCGGGCTCGGCGAGTCGTACGGGTCGGGGCACATCCGCTCCCTGCTGCGGGCCGGAGCGGCATACGACCCGGCGGGGGTCGCCGAGGTGACCGACGTCGAGGAACGCCGCTCCGAAGGGGAGGTCGTCGGCTACCGCAGCACGCTGCTGCTGGCCCTGCCGGACGGCAGCCGGGTCCGCACGGAAGGCGTCTTCACCCGTTATGAACCGAAACCGGACAGCCGGCTCGACGTGCTCTGGGCGCCCACCGCGCCGGGCCTGGGTGTCGTGGTGGAGGACGGCGAGGACCTGGAGCGGTACCTGGACCGCGACTGGAGACTCACCCTGAGCAGGATGGCTCCGGGGGCGATAGCACTGCTGCTGATACTCACCACGATGCTTCCGATCTCGATCGCGGCGGAGGACGAGGGACTGCAGGAACTGGCGTGGTCCCCGCTCGCCCAGACCGTGCACGCCGGCGTCGTCACGGGCGTGCTGCTGGTCGCCCTGCCGTTCCTGAACGGCACGGCGGCCGGGAGCGACGTACTCCGCATCGGGGCCGCATGCGTGGCCCTGCCGGCCCTCTACATCGCGATGCCGGTCCGGACGCTGCTCTAGCGGGCGGACCCCTGCCGGCCCCGCCCCGGCGTCCCATCCGTCGAAGGACCCGCGCCGGGTGAGCGCTTCCGACGAGTCGGATGCGATGACAGGATCCCCGGGGTGGCGGCGGCTTCGGCCGGCAGCCGTTGGCGATGATCAAATACAGGGGAAGGACAAAGGGGTTTCCCCTTGCGGGAACCCCGGCAGGCCGGGTACGGAAGTCATCTCATCTGGAGGGTTCGGCAGGCTTCCGGGACCCCTACGGGTTTTGTCGACCTGTGGGGCGGGTCGGGGTTCGTAGAAGGTTCCGTCGCGGAGCATCGCGAAGAGGACGTCGGCTCGTCGTCTGGCGAGGCAGAGAAGGGCTTGGGCGTGGTGCTTGCCCTGGCTGATCTTCTTGTCGTAGCAGGCCCGGGAGACGGGGTCGGCCAGGGCCGCGAATGCGGACAGGAAGAAAGCCCGTTTGAGCTGCTTGTTTCCGCGCCGGGATGGTTCTTCACCGCGGATCGACGATCCCGACGCCCGCCGCCGGTACGGCATCCGCCGCAGCATGGGCCGCGTCGGCTCGAGCCACGACAACGCCCTCGCAGGGTCGTTCTTCCAGAGCCTCAGACGAGAACTGCTTCACGGACGCCGCTGGACCTCAAAGACTCAGCACGCCGCGTGAGAGCCCCCGCACTGGCTGCAGAAGAGCCCATAGACCCACCGCTGCTGCCTCCCGTGCCGTGTCCCGGCCGCCGCCGCACTCAAGCGCTCATTCACTGCTGCGAAGCGGACTGTTCCTTGGGCTCCAGCAGCTTCCGCAGCGCCGGTGACAGTTCCGGCACCTGTTCCCCCGCCGCCTGGGCCGCCGTGAGTGTGCGGACGTATGCCTCGGCCTGCTCGCGCAGTGCCTGCTTCTTCCTGCCCTGACGGCTGCCTGCGAGCCAGATGACGATCGCGAAGGGTACGAGAGCGAGGAGGCCGTAGGCGAGGGGAACCTCCTCGCTCCAGGCCCAGCCCGCGCCGGCCAGGCCCACGAGGAGGAGCAGGCAGCCGGTTTCGTCGTGCCAGCTGCCCGAGTCGGCCATCTGCTCGTACTGCGTGACCGCCGCCGGCTTCGGTGGGAGTGCGACCGGCTGGTCCGACCCGGAGGGGGCCTGGTGTGTGCCGACCGGCAGAGGCGGCACGCTCGGGTACTCCGGTATCGGTGCCCAGCCCTTCCCGCTCCCGTCCGACGTCCGGCCCTCCAGCCATGCCGGAACGTGCGTCAGCGGCAGGCCGTGGGCGCGGGCCACGCCCAGGACTTCGCGGTAGCCGTTCAGCGCCGGGTGGGTGAGCTCCCGCTTCCAGCGGACGCAGAGCGCGATCAGCGCCGCCACCCCCACTGCCAGGAGTGCACCCGCCGCAATCAGCGCCTGCCTCGCGGCGCGCTCCGGCAATGCCGTCGTCATGAACGGCAGGATCACGCCCGCGGTGAGCGTCAGACCGCCGGTCCATGCCAGCCAGCCGTGCCGCGTCGCCCGCATCGTCCGCTGTCGCTCCGCGAACAGTGCTGTCACGGCCGCGTCGTTCGTGTAGTCCACCCCGCGCCGGGAACCGATCGCGCGGGCCGCCTCCAGGACGCGGGGGTCCGACGCCAGCGTCGCCCCGTTCACCGGGAGGAGGATCGTCGTCGTATCTGCCATGACGGTCAGTCCGTAACCCTTCGTCCTTCTTCGGCGATCGAAGATCATGGCACGGCCGCACCTCGCGCTCGTGAGTGAAACGTGCAGGCTTCATGGTTGACGCGTGAGGAACGGGTCGGCCGAGATCGGGAATCACTTCGCTTTTGCACAGGAATGCCGAGCTTACAGCCGTACGCACAACTGGGTTGCCCGGGTCTTCCGTTGCGGATGAGCAACAGTACGCCACGGCGACAACTGCCGTACCCCGCCGAAGAGGTTCACGCGCGAAGGCCCGGCCACTCCCGGCGGACTCCAGAGGCCGTTGCAACGACCAATTGAACTCACCCAATACACAAGCCGAATCTTCGCCCAAGTCTGCAGGTCAGCAGGGGTGCGGCAGAGTATGGACGCGGTCCCCGTCTCCTCCGTGAGACCGGGGTCGGGGAAGTAGCCGGGGTGGTCGCGGACGTAGGTGGTGACCTGGTTGGTGTTCTTGTAGCCCAGGAACCGCGAGGCTTCGGCGGCGTTCAGCAGCTCCTGCGGGTCGCGGGCGGGCGGGGTGTGGCTGCGCAGGCGGGCCTGGCCTCGGTCGGCGAACCAGGCGGTGACTTCTGCGTGGTTCCACAGGCGGGCGCGGCCGCGCTGCCCGGCGGTCTCGGGGAAGGGGGTGCCGGTGGCGCTGGGGGTGCGGTTGGTGTAGAGGCCGCTGATGCGGGCGGGGGTGAGGCCGTGTTCGGCTGCGATCTCGGCGGCGTCGGCCAGGCGGGGCTCATCGCGCGAGGTCATTGCGGGGGTGTCCCTCCAGGTCGGGTGGCGGCCCGGTTCAGCGGCCACGCTTCATATAATGACAGGAGTTAGAGTCAGGGTTCAGTGCAAGGACCCCGGATACGCGGGGATGGCCGGAAGATGGTCCTGGGTGAAGCCCGTCACTTCTCTGGGTGCGGCTGGGCATGGCTCATCATGGCGGCCAGGACGTGTGCCGACGAACCAGGACCGGGGCCCTTGCCGGAAATGGGCCACACGGTCCGGCTCTTGCATCGTGCTGGTCAGAGTTTGGCCACGTGGACGCATCCCGGTGAGTGCGGGCCGTCGGACTGGCAGAGCGGTCGGATGGGACTGCTGGTCCGGTCTGCAGGAGCTGATGGCGGGCGCCGTCTTCGGCTCGCCAGGCCATGGCGGCGCGCCACAGGGCGCGGCCGTGGCCGCGGTGTTCGGGCAGGACGCCGAAGTGCTGGGGCGGGAGGCGGGGTGTGCCGGCCGCGTCGGGCATGGTCTCCACGGGGCCGATGGCGCCGACGACGGCTCTCCGGCAGCGCCCGGACCTGAGGCCCACGTCGGCCCGGCTCTGCCTGCGCCCGACCGTCGGCGGGCCGGCGCCCTGGAGAGCAGCGCACCCCGTGCGAGGCGCACGATGGGCGAAACACGGATTCACGCGGCGGATGTCACCGAGTGTCCATAGAGTGGCGCTGTGGGTGACGATGCGTCTGTGGTTCGACGGCTTCACCCCGAGGAGCCCCGGTGGAGACGGACAGGGTTCCTCACTGGCAGCGTGTGATGTGGGCTGGGGGGCCGGTGAACTTCTCGATCAGGATCAGGCACGATTGGCGGTGCCGCAGATGCGGCGAAGACGTCCACAATGCCATGTACATGGTCGTCGACGCCTTGGCGCGGCCGGACTTGGTGCAGGGAGTGATCAAGGGCAAGGTGCCGGCGGTCACCTGTCCGTCCTGTGGCGCGAGGAGGACTCGGCCCTTCCCGCTGCTGGTGTACCGGGGTGGGGCGACGGGGCAGTTGGTCTATTTCTATCCACCCCACACCCTGCCCGAGCAGGACGAAGCCAACAAGAAGCTCTACGTGGAAGCTCTGCTCGACAGGCTGGGACCGGTGAGTGCGGAGGAGGCGGAGAACTCCGGTGTCCTGTCCGTGCCGTTCGACGCGGCACGGGGAGTGCTGGCGGCGACGGTGCGCGGTACCCCGGCGGGCGGCGGGCCGCGCGTGTGCAGGATCAAGCCCCCGCGCTCGGCACCACCGCTCGAAGTGCTGCGCATCGCGGAGGAGTTGGAGGCGTCCGGGCGTGGCGGGCTCGGCCGGTCCCTGGGTGACAGGCCGCTCGCCGAGGAACTGGGGCGTCTGGCGGAGCGGGCGCTGGAGCTGTTGGGCGACCGGGACCAGCCCGAGATGCGGGGCGCCCTGGAGATGACGCTGGGCATGATGCTGACCAGTGCCAGCCGCGGGCAGGACGTCATCGGCCTGGAACGGGCCATCGGTCTGCTGCTGCGCAGAGCGCGCAGCATATCGAGGGAGGAGGACCCGCAGGGCTGGGCCGTGGCCCGGTACGAGCTGGCACGCGCCTATGGCCAGCGCTACACGGGCGACGTCCGCGCCAACCAGGAGCTGGCCATCCGGCACCTGCGGGCGGCAGCGGAGGAGACAGGGCCGGAGCGCAACACCGACACGTGGGCCCGTGTGCGCAACGAGCTGGCGAAGGTGCTGACCGATCAGGGCACACAGTCCGCACCCGGCCAGATCGAAGAGGCCATCGGCCTGCTGGAACCCGTCGTCGCCCGGCTCGATCCCACCCGGGACAAGGAGCTCTGGTGCGACGCCCAGAGCTTCCTCGCCGGCGCGTACAACCTCAGGGAACAAGGCGACCCGGCCGTCAACAGGGAGCATGTGGTGCGGCTGTACGAGCAGCTGAACACCGTCGAATCGGAAGAGAGCGATCCCGAACAGTGGGCCAACACTCAGGCCCGTCTGGCGGTCTCACTCTCCAAGAGAGTACGCGGCGACCGCCGGGAGAACAGCCTTCGCGCACGCGAGCACCTGCTGCGGGCGCTCGCCGTCTACGAGCGCGTCGGCGACCGCGCCGAGGCATCCAGCACCTACGACAAGCTTGCCGTCGTCGCAGGTGCGCTCGGCGAGTACGACGAGGAGATCCGGTGCCACGAGGCCGCCCTCGTGAACCGCCGCAGGGACATCGCTCCCCACCTGTGGGCACGCAGCATGTCCAAGCTCGGCTGGGCCTTGCTCAAGGGGGCCGTGAGAGGCAGGGCGGAGAAGCCGGTCGATACAGTGCGGCGAGGGCTGGGGCACATCGAGGACGCCGTCGCCGCCTACGAGGGGCTACCGACCGAACTCGAACTCGGCTTTCAGCTGCTCTCCTTGGCGGAGGCGTGCCGCATCGCCCGCGAGCTGGACCTCTCACGGGCGGACGAACTCCGGGAGCGGGAGCTGTCCGTGCTGCGGGAAGCGACGGACCGGGCCCACGGTCACAGCACCCTGCTGCGCATGGCGGCCGAGCAACTCGGTGACACCCTGGCGGGACGTACCGAGTGGCCCGCGGCTGCCGACGCCTACCAGCAGGCCGTGGAGGCCGACGAACAGCTGTTCCGGGCCTGCCTGATGAGCTCGTCGCGCGAGAGGAGGCTCAACTCGGCCGGGGATCTGCATCAGCGAGCGGCCTACGCACTGGCTCGCGCGGGCCGGCTGGAGGAGGCGTTGCTCTGCCTGGAGCGCGGCAGAACACGCAACTTCAACCTGGCCCTGTCACCGGATCACGAACAGCTGCACCGGCTGGCGCGGACGGACCCGGAGACCCACACCGCCTACCTGCGCGCCGCCGACACCGTACAGACCCTTGAGGCCCGAAATCGTGAGCTGAGCCGCAGGGAGACATCGCGGGACGACGGGCGTGAGCTGGATGCGGCCGAGTACGAGCTGGGCGGTGATCTCGACCGGGCCAGGGCGGAGCTGGCGAACGCCCTGGCCCGGGTCAGGGCGCTGCCCGGTATGGAGTCCTTTCTGCGGGAGACGACGCGGGCCGACATCCTGGGGGCCGCACGACCGGGAGAGCCGCTCTGCTACATCGCCGCGACGAAGCACGGGAGCCTGTCCCTGATCGTCCGGCACGAGAGCGACCCCGGGCCACGTGTCGAAGCCGTGGAGTCCCCGCTGACCGTCACTGACGCCCGGGCGCTGGCCGACGCCCTCACCGCAACCGTGGCCGAGAAGGGAGGAGAGCTGCGGAAGCTGCTCCCGCGGCTCGGGGAGCAGTTGGTCGGACCGGTCGCCGAGGCGCTCGGTACGGCGACCGGCGTGGTCCTGATCGCCTGCGGCCCGATCGCCCATCTGCCCCTGCACGCCGCACAGCTCCCTGCCACAGGTGAGCCGCTGCTCGCGACCCGTGCGGTCGCGTACGCACCCTCGGTGCGACTGCTCCTCGCGGCCAGACACCGGGCCGCGGCGCCGCCGCCGGAACCCCTGCTCGTGGCGGCGTCCACCCCGGGGCAGGACGAAGGACTGCTGGCCGCGCAGGAGGTGGAGACGCTGCGGCGGCTGTTCGCCGCGGTGGGAGAGAGCCGGGGCGTCACGGGCGGTCCGCCGGGGGCCGAGGACGGCCGCACAAAGGGCAGCCTGATCGACGCGTTGTCCGGGGGCAGCCACGTCCACCTGGCATGCCATGGCGTCTACGACCCGACCGATCCGCTCGCCTCGAGGCTCGACCTCGGCGGTGAGCGCATCACCCTGGCCGACCTGCTGGACGCGCGCCCCCGCCCGTTGGAACGGGCCCGGCTGGTGACTCTGTCGGCCTGCGACACCGGGCTCGTGGACCCCCGGCTGCCGGACGAGGCGATCGGACTGCCGACCGGCATCCTGCTGGCCGGCGGAGCGGGCGTCGTCTGCACGCGCTGGAGGACGAACGACACCGCGGCCGTGCTGCTGATGATCGCGTTCTACAGGCGGTTGCTCGGCCACGGCGTCGAGCCGCCCCCGTACGGCACACCGCCCGGCCTTGCCGAATCACCCGCACAGGCGCTGCGGTGGGCCCAGTTGTGGCTCCGCTCGGCCACCGTGCCCGAACTGCTGGGTCTCGACTGGCTCCCGGCCGAGATCCGCCGGCGGCTGACGAGCGGCCGTGTGCCGATGCGCCCCTTCCGGCACCCCTTCTTGTGGGCACCCTTCAGCATGGTGGGTGCATGATGGCCGAGGAGCCGGAGACGACCGCGGACCGCATCCTGAGCATGCCCGTGTACGAGCGGGTCGCGCACTTCGCGCTCGTCGACGCCCCGGCCGTCCGGCGCTTGCTCTCGGACAGGGATGTCGCCTCCGCACTGGGCTGCCTCTGCCTGGCCTACGCCATGGAGGAACGCTACGACGAGGCTTTCGCCGCAGGGCTGCGGGCACAGCGGATCGCCAGGGGACAGGCGGCGGACGACCCCGCGCTGCTCGGCCACGTTCTGCTCAACCTGGGGGTCGCTCACTGCCAGGCAGGCGACCTCGAGAAGGGCCTCGCCGCGTATCTCGAGAGCTGGACGCACGCACGCCGCGGCGGCGACGAGCCGACCTTCCTCAAGGCCGGTGTGAACGCCCTTCTGGCACTGGAGGCCGGGCGGCCGATCGGAGAGACCGAATTCCCCTTTCTCCAGGAATGCCGTGCCGTCTTCGAGGCGGCGAACCAGGAGCCGGAAGCGGCGCGGGCCTGCCGGTTGCTCGGGGAGGCGCTTCTCGACCGCGGACAGGCGGCGGACGCGATCGCCGTCCTGGACCGGGTACTGGTGCTGACCGAGTCGCTCGGCGGCGCCCGGTCGATGCGGCGGGAGACGACCCGGCTCCTGCTGGAGGCGGACCGGCGCATCGACGACCCGGCGGACACACCGCCGCTCGGCCCCGGCGCCCTGCGCGAGGTGCGCGCTCTGGTCGACGACGGTGTCGAGAGCGCGTTGCGGGGCATCGTGCCGCGCACAAGGACGTGCTTCTCCCGTGCCCTGGCCCTGCTGGAGCGGCGTGCCCGGCCACGGGAACGCCTGCTGGCGGCATTCCTGATGCTCGTCGGCGCCCGGTTCGCCTTCCACGAAGACGACGAGCCGACGACGCTCGGACTCATGAAGCGGGCCGGGCAGGAGGTGGAGCTGATCAAGCCGTCCCTGGCCGAGTGGGTGAAGACCCGTGCCTGTCATATGGACCTCGGCGCACTGAGCACGCTGGCCCGGAACGTGTCCGTCAGCGCGCGCTCGCGGGGGAGCGGACCATGACACCGACGACCGTTCAGCAGCTCGCGATCCTGGTGCTGCTGGTTCTGCCGGGCACCTCCTACCTCTTCGCGAGGGAGCGGCTCCTCGGCGTCCGCGAGGCCGAGCAGGAGGTGAACAACCGTCTGTTGCGCGCCCTCACCGTCGGTTTCCTGCTCGACGCCGCTTATCTGATCAGCGCCGGTCCCCACCTCGTACGGTTGCTGAGGGGCAGGGGGAAGGGGCCGCTGGCCGGAGTCGCCGAGCAGCCGCGGGAGGCCGGGCTGTGGCTGCTGTGTCTCGTCGTCGTCGTGCCCGCACTGGTGGCCTGGGCGGAGGCGTACTGGGTCCGGCGCCGGCGCGCCGCCGTGCACGAGGAGACCCCCACCGCGTGGGACGCCCTCTTCCAGGACCGCGGGGCATGTTTCGTCCGGGTCCGGCTGAAGAACGGCGGTTGGGCCGGAGGCTGGTACGGCGCACGCTCACGATCCTCCACCTATCCGCAACCCGGTGACCTCTACCTCGAGTCCCAGTACCGGATGGAGCCGGACGGCACCTTCGGAGCACGGATGAGCGGCACGGCCGGGCTGTACGTCCGGGCCGCCGACGTCGATGTCCTGGAATTCCACGAACCGCGCCGCGTGACCAGAGGAGAAGCCGATGACGCAGTCTGACGCCGCCGACTACGAGGAGCTCGCCGACGACTTCGCGAGCTGGGCGGGCCCGCCGCGGGGCACCCGCCGTCTCAAGAAGGAGGACGTGCCCGAGGAACAGGCCCTGCCTCCGAAGGGTCCGGCAGGTGTCTCCACCACCGTGGAACAGGAGGGCGACACGGCGCCGCAGTGATGTGATCGCGGGCGCGTCCGACGGTCCGGCACGGACCAGGCGCCTGTGCCTGGGCGCCCTGGAGACCGCCTGACGTCGGCGCCTGCTCCGTGCAGTGAGCAGATCGCGGGCCGTGGGTCAGCGCTCGGAGATGCCGACCACTCCCGTCTCGGTGCCCTGGTGGAGGGCCCCGTCCGGGGCGGCGGTCCCGCGCATCTGGAGCGGGTTGAAAAGCAGCCCGATGCCCGGGAAGGAGCTGCCCGGTTGTGCGCCGGTGGCCGGGTCGATGACGGAGCGGTGGTACTGGGCGAAGGTGTTCAGGCCGACGCTGCCCGTCGGTCCGGTCACGGAGACCGTGCAGATCTTCCCGTCCGCCAGGGAGAGCCGGGGCAGCGCGGCGGATTCGACCGGGCTGTTCCAGACCACCGAGCAGCCCGTCCCCTCGGCATCGATGTCGATCCGGCTGAGACCGCCGTCGAAGTCCGCCGAGGAGGGCCGGCTCACCGGCGCGCCCGCGGGCAGGGCCGGGTAGGGGTAGCCGTAGGTGCTGGTGTCGACGGTTCCGATCGTGCCGTCGCCGGTGGCGAACCAGATCCTGCCGTCCCAGGCGGGCGTCAGGCCGACGATGCCGTCCCCGGCGGGGACGACATCGCCCAGGGGAGTGGACTGGTCGATCCGCAGCGTCCAGCCGGATCCGGCGCGATGGTGGCCGATGAGGTTGACGACGGCCTGTCCGATCACGGCAGGACTGGCCGCGGGAGTGGCGGCTCCCGGAGCAGCCTTGCCGAATCCGACAGGATGCGGCGTCGTCCGGCGCGATGGCCGGCCTCCTGCTCATTCGGCGCTTGGAGGCGGCAGTCCTGCAGGCTCCGGCGTGTGCGGGAGTGGCCTGGGTGCGTGGACGGGCACCGCTCATTTTGGCGGCTGCTCGGCCTTTTCGAGGAACTGGGTGTCTGCGGCGAGTGACGGTCCCGTTCGAGTTCGCCACTCGTTGCTCAGCCTTCAACGCTTGGTGGGAGGAACACGGTTGTCGCGTCGCGCCGGGTCTGCAAAGCCGCCCTGGCGTTATCGGTGCAACTGGCCCCACTTCTCCGGCGTGACCTGGCACCGGGGCAAACCCGACACGGCTGCTTCCGGTCTGCTGTGGCCCCGCCTCTGAGCAGGTTGAACAGCCCCGGGTGGGGCCAACTCG
Source organism: Streptomyces sp. NPDC093094 (assembly GCF_044754345.1). Taxonomy (NCBI): domain Bacteria; kingdom Bacillati; phylum Actinomycetota; class Actinomycetes; order Kitasatosporales; family Streptomycetaceae; genus Streptomyces; species Streptomyces sp. NPDC093094. The sequence goes on from NZ_JBIVOX010000026.1 coordinate 63,402, forward strand.
GGCCGGAATCGAACACGTACGTGGGTCCAAGTCGGACCGATTCCGGTGGGGCCACGTGCACCGATAAAGCCACCGCCCGGCGGTGTCTGCTGCGAGGAGGTCGGCCGGCTCGGTCAGATCATCGGCTCGGGCGCTGAGTATGGGGTTATGCGGTTGCAGTGAGCCCGGTGGGTGGGGTGATGATGCAGCGGTGCATGCTGAAGCTGATGAAGTCGAAGAGGCAATCAGGGGGGAGCTGCGGCTCATGGATCCCGCCGCGCGCACGTCGCGGGCGGAGGCCAGGCAGCTGTTGGACCCGGAGTTCGTGGAGGTCGGCGCCTCGGGCCGGCGGTGGTCGTACGAGGAGATGCTGGCCGAGTTGCCGGATATGCCCGGCAACTCGGAGGAGGGTCCTCGGTACGTGCCCTCGGGTATGACGGGTGTCGTGTTGGCTCCCGGTGTGGTGCACCTGACGTACGAGACCATGATCGGGGGACGGCGGGCGCGCCGAAGCTCGCTGTGGCGCAGGTCGGGCGAGGAGACGGGCTGGCGGATGTACTACCACCAGGCAACTCCCGTCCCGTCCCAGGACGACTGACGGTGCGGGTCACCAGTGACGACGGGGTTCAGATCGCCTTCGATGTGGTGGGCAGCGGGCCGCCGATGGTGCTGCTGCACGGTTTCTTCGGGGATCGCGCGACGTGGCGGGCGGCTGGCTATGTCTACGCGCTCGCCGGGGGCAATCGCCTGGTCCTGGTCGATGCCCGTGGCCACGGCGAAAGTGACGCGCCCCATGATGTGGACAGCTACCGGATCGACCGCCAGGTCGGTGATGTCGTGGCCGTACTTGACGCACTCGACATCTCCCGGGCGGCCTTCTGGGGTGCGTCGATGGGCGGCATCATCGGCCTCAACCTGCTGGCCGGGCAACCCGAACGGCTGACCGCGCTGATTGCCGGCGGTGCACACGGCGGACGTGCCACAGCTGCTTTGGCGGAAGTTCAGCATGAGGTCGAACTGCTGCGCTCCCGGGGAACGGCTCCCTTCATCGAGATGCTGGAACGCCAAGGACCGCTCCCGGCATGGATGCGCGCGGCGATGCAGGCAGCCGACCCGCATGCGCTCGCAGCACTGACCGCAGCCCTCGACGCCCGCGACGGCGTCCTGGAAAGACTCGCGCAAAACCCTGTACCGGTGCTTCTGCTCGCCGGCGACCGCGACCCCCGGCTACGGTCGATCCAGGACACCGCTGCTCGGATCTCGGGCGCGACCTGCGTCGAACTGCCCGGCTGCGGACACTTCGACACATTCCTGCGCCTCGACCTCACCCTGCCGGTGGTGCGTCCGTTTCTCGCCGCGTACGCGACTGGGTGAGCCGGTCAAGGCTTCTTCGGCGGGTCCGTTCGCACACCCCGACCACGGCTCCTGAGGTGCGGTCCTCGTACTGGAGCGGCAACGCTGAAGACCTCGGTGAACCTCTTTCATCCTGTGCTTCAGGAGTGAAATGGGCTGGTCAGATGGGTGACATGGCGAAGCCCTTCGTCGTTGGTGTGCGGTCGGGTCGGCGCAAGTCCACACCGGCCGGTGCTCGTCATCGAGTCGGGCACTGTGCCCGGGGCAGCCCTGGTGGGTGTCCTCGCCGAGCGGGTTGCCCAGTCCGGTGGTGAGGTCGGTGAGCGGCCGGGAGGGGGCCTTGTGCCCGTATCCGGCCTGCCGCAGCAGCGGGATCCCTGCCGCCTGAAGTTCGGCCTCGGGCATGGTGCGGGCGTCGGTATCGGCCTGCTCGGCCCGCGGCAGCTCGTGTTCGGCACCGCGCACGTGCTCGACCTCGGCGAGCTGCGTGGCTTTGGCGTGGCGGGTGGCGCTGCGGCCCACGCGCAGTGCTTTGGCGGCGGTGCGCCGGTCGGTGTCGTTCATGTGGATGAGGGCGAGTTCCTGGGCGCGCAGGGTGTCGCGTTCGCCTATGGCCTCGCGGTGGTCGTTCTCCACCAGTGACAGGAGGCGGGTCCACCCGTCCCGCCCGGTCAGGTCCTCGCGGACGTACGCCTTGACCTGCCGTGCGGGGCGGCTGTCGGCTGTGGTGGTGGCGGTCTGGGCGCGACGCCGGCCCTTTAAGAAGTCGTTTCTCTTGGTGACAGGCGCCGGGCATCATGACCACCGGTAGGGGTCACTATGTGAGAGGACGAGCAGGGCAGATGCCTGGAGGCGTAACGGCGGCTTTGACCGAGCTGTGGCAGCAGCACTGGCCCAACTGTCCTCCGGTCGGGTACAAGCTCCGCGACCCATATCGGAATGTCTGGGTGCGCTTTCACAGCCTGCCGGAGTCGAAGCGATACGCGGAGGACGAGAGCGAGTACACCGTCGTCCTGGAGCGGTACAACACCGTCCTCGATGGGTTGTTCGCCGGTGGGCATGTCTACGTGATCACCCCAGTTTGGGCGACCGAAGCTGAAGTTCCGACATTCCAGCCAGATGCTGGCTACTGGCAGACCCTGCTGGTGGAGGACGATCCAGACCCGGAGTTCCGTACCTACTGCCACCTCTTCGCCGCCTGCCGGCCCTGGCGATACGGCTGCCTCGACGAGTTGCTCCGTGACATCGCGGACGACAAGGTGGCGGGAGTCCTCATCACCGACACCCAGATGGGACGCATCTATCACCCCTACGACGGTGGCGCCGATGTCTTTCTCGCCACGCCCGAGGAGCGGGATCAGATGCGCGATCGGCATGCCGACTGGCTTTCCAGTCACCCGTCGGGGCTCTGACGGGACTGGCTCACCACCCCGCCCACGTCGTGGGACTCAGGTAGTCAGCTGACGGAAGCAGATACGGAGGGCTGCTATGCCGACGAAGGCGAGGAAATGTTCGGCCTTGCGCTCGTAGCGCCGGTGGAGCCGTCGGCAGCCGGCCAGCCAGGACACGGTCCTCTCGACCACCCACCGGTGGCGGCCGAGCCGCTGCGAGGACTCGACGCCCCTGCGGGCGATGCGATGGCGAATACCACGGCTGCGAAGCCACCGACGCAGATGGTCGTAGTCGTAGCCCTTGTCTGCGTGCAACTTCGCCGGGCGCCGACGACGCGGGCCGCGGAGGGAGCGGATGGGCGGGATCCCGCGCACGAGCGGCTCCAGGCCCAGGCTGTCGTGCATGTTCGCACCGGAGATACCCAGGGACAGCGGCAGCCCGTTGCGATCGGTGATCAGGTGGATCTTCGATCCCAGCTTGCCGCGATCGGTCGGATTCGGTCCCGTCAAAGGCCCCGTTACCGTCTTCGTGGCCTCGCAATGAGGCTCCCGGCCTTCGGCCCCGGTATGACTTGAGCCCCCAGTCGAGATGATCGAAAAGGTGGTGTCGCCGGTGCCGGAGGCATTGGCAGACCGCTGATTAGAGGCACGAGCACCCCTTGGGCAGTCTCTTCGTAACGTGGATGCCGGCACGCTGATGCCGCAGGTGAGGCCGGGGAAAGTGCGAGCACGGGAGCGAAGGGCATGTCGGACGAGACTGGCGTCGACGTCTATCTGGGCCTGGACGTCGGCAAGGGGGTTCACCACGCCACCGCCGTGAACCGGGCGGGGAAGAAGGTGTTCGACAAACCGCTGCCCAACAGCGAACCGAAGCTGCGGGAGCTGTTCGACAAGCTTCAGGCCAAGCACGGAACGGTACTGGTGGTCGTCGACCAGCCGGCTTCCATCGGGGCCCTGCCGCTGGCGGTCGCCCGGGACTCGGGATGCCAGGTCGCCTACCTGCCCGGACTCACGATGCGGCGGATCGCCGATCTTTATCCTGGGGAGGCGAAAACCGACGCCCGCGACGCGTTCATCATCGCGGACGCGGCCAGAGCGATGCCCCATACCCTGAGGACGATCGATCCCGCGGACGAGACCGTTGCCGAGCTCTCGATGATCGCCGGGTTCGACGACGACCTGGCGGGCGAGTCCACCCGGATCGCCAACCGGCTTCGCGGCCTGCTCACCCAGATCCACCTGTCCCTGGAACGCGTCCTGGGCCCGCGGATCCAGCACCCGGCCGTGCTCAGACTGCTGGACCAGTTCGGCTCCCCGGCCCAGATCCGCAAGGCCGGACGCCGTCGCCTCTTGGCCCTGATACGTCCCAAGGCACCGCGGATGGCCGAGCGGCTGGTCGAGGACATCTTCACCGCACTCGATGAACAGACCGTCGTCGTCCCGGGCACCGACGCGGCCGCGCTGATCGTCCCCAGCCTTGCCAGTTCCCTCCGGTCCGTCCTTGACCAGCGCAGACTCCTTGCCGCCCGCATCGAGGAACTCCTGGAGGCCCACCCTCTTTCCCAGGTCCTGATCTCGATGCCCGGCATCGGGATCAGGACCGCCGCCCGCATCCTCATCGACGTCGGCGACGGTAGCGGCTTCGCCACCGCAGGCCACCTCGCCGCCTACGCCGGCCTCGCACCCGTGACCCGCAGTTCCGGCTCTTCCATCCGCGGCGAACACCCTTCCCGGCGCGGCAACAAACAGCTCAAACGGGCCTTCTACCTTGCCGCGTTCGCCTCGCTCTCCCAGCCCGAGTCACGCGCCTACTACGACCGCAAACGCCGCGAGGGGAAACACCACATCGCCGCCCTCGTCGCACTCGCCCGACGCCGTATCGACGTCTTGTTCGCCATGCTCCGCGACGGCACCTTCTACCAACCACCCACACCGGCTACGGCTTGACGAAAGCCATAGAGGCACGTTACGGAACTCCCATGCCGATCCCACGATTCCGGCGGGACGCGTGACCTCACACCCTGCCCGAAGCCGGCAGTCCTGAAGCGGGCCTCATGCCTGCCTCGGACACCGGACCGGATCCCGAAGCCGATCAAGTCGTTCTCGCCGAAGTCGCCTCGCCGCACCGGTACTTGATCGTCACTCTTCGATCGTACTGTCCCTGCCAAGTTTGCGGATCGGATTGCGGAGTGAGGAGAACCAGCCTGCGGAGCAGCACGGCAGCGCCTATCCGTGCCTCACGGATCCAGGCTGCGCTCGTATCACCCACATGCACCCGGCCAGACCGATTGATCCGCGCACCATGGCGTCAACCCACGCCGGCGAAATGCTGCCCCACGCGTTCCACCCCAGGCTCCAGAACGCGAGCGTACTCAGGACGCTTGCCACGGTGACCGCGCTTCCGTACTTGACCAGTGTCGTGCGGCTTCTGCCCAGCCAGGCTCCCAGGAGCGCAGCCGGGATCTGCACCGTCACATGGAAGCTCACGCATGCCGGCGGTACAGCCAGGAGGAGGACGAAGGGAGCGTCCGCGCTGGGATCGCCTGGCGGGGTCGCGTAGGCGGCATCCACCATCCACGACGGCGGCACGAAGAAGGTGAGCAGGAGTATGGCTCCGCTCAGATGCATAGCGGCAAGGTGCCGCAGTGCGACATGCGAACCCCCGACGCCTCGCCGCCTGGCAGCCGGACCACCGGTTCTCCCGCCCATTTTTCCCCTCCCGCCGCCATGTGCAGGCATGGGTCAGGGTAGTGAGGCGGTCGCGCCGCCCTCGCTCGGCGTACCACGTCCCGCGTGAGAGTCGTGCTGGAACACAGAGGGGTCACCGGCACTTGGACGAGGCTTGTCGTCGGGAGAGGGCCAGCCTGCGTCGCTCTCGGTCGATCTCGGTGACCACGACCGTGATCTCGTCGCCGACCTGGACGGCATGCGACGGAGTCTGCACAGGCGTCCAGGTACTCCCGGCGATGCTACGACAGACGGGCAAGACCGCCGACCGTGGTGCCGGAACCGGCTCAGGAGGCACTGGGCAAGACTGGTACGGCTGTGATGGCCCGCTCCGGCTCTATGCGCTGTGAGTTCACTGCGAACTCATTCAGCGACTGCTCTCTTATCGAAAGAGCTGGGCGTGGTCCGTCGGAGGTGTCAGACTTGCGGCATGAGCCATGAGGGGGCAGCGCAGCAACTCGCGCACTTTTACCCGGGGTGGATCTGGGGCGATCAGTCTGCAGGTCGAATGAAGAGCTTGCTTTTGTTCTTCGACGGGTTCGCATTGCTGCTGCCGGAAGAGCATTTCGACTCAGTGGTGGCTCGTGAGGTTCAGCTGGCGGCACCCCTGAGGCAGGTGGGGCTGCTGCGCAACCTGCCGCCCGGGGACTGGCTGGACAGGGACACGGCAGCGCATATCCGACGGGTGGCCGAGTATGTCCTGCCGCGCGACGCCCCGGTTGCCGGTAGACGCTCCTTCGATGGGGGGAGCCTTACCCTCGGGCACATGACCGGGGGCGCGATCAGCGCTGGGCACGTGGCCGGGGGAGGCCATGCCGAGGACCCGGACCGGATTGTGGAGCGGCTCCTGCGTTCGGGAGCAGTCACCCGGCGCCGCCCCGATCTCGGAGCTGACATGGTGGAAATGCCGGGGCACGTCCGTGCAGCTGTTCTCATGACCCTGGCTCTTGCTGCTCAGGCCAAGATCGAAGATCATCGGATCCATCTGGTCGGGGAGTACGCGCGCCCAGGCCGGGCGTCGGTGGTGGAAGGCATCATGCCTCGGCGGGTGCGGGACATGCTGCCCAAATCCAGAAGGGCGGGAGAGATTCTCCACCGGGACATTCTGGATGTCGGTGTCGACTTAACCCGGGTGCCGCTCGATGAGGTGCTGGACTACCGGCGGGAACACGGAGCCGAATACCGGAAATATGCTCAAGATCTCCGGCGCTTCGTGGCCGATCTCGAAGCTGCGGAACCGCATGACCGGCAAAGGATGATCGACGAGCGCGCGGACATGATCGCAGACCACGCTTCGGACCTTCGTCGCACCCGGCGAGCCTGGGGACGCCCTGTGGCCGCACTGGTGCTGGCCGGGGCAGGCGCAGCATGGACTCTGCATCAGGCCGATGACGCTCTGGGAGCGATCATCTCCCTGGCTGGGGCAATGGTAGGCGCTGCGCCACCGACTCGGCCCGAGACGCCCTTCACCTACCTGGTGGGGGCCAAGAAACTCGCCTGATCAGACTCTTCGACGTCTGTCTGGGTGGAGTGCGGCGATCTCTCAGGGGTTCTGTCCGCGTCTGGTGCGTCCACCGAAGGCAGACGCGCCCCGCCCTGGCCGGAGCAGCAGCGACCGCCTGCCATGCTGACGGTATGAACGCCCCCCCCCGCGGCTGACCACGACGATCACGAGGCATTCGACGACGTGATCGCGGACGACAGCACTGTGCCGTCCGTCGACGAGTACTGCCTGTCCACCCTCGTCCCTGCCGCCGAACGTGAACAGATGAGCCTGCCGCGGTCAGGAGGTACGGTCCAGCGCGTACTGCTGGAGGGCCTGCACGGCGGGGTTGGCGGTGTGGTGCTGGACGATGTGCTGGACGGATTGCCGGACCAGGTGGATGCAGCGGCTGGCGTCGGTGGCGAGAGCTGCGCCGAGTGCGGTGCGGGCGTCGTCGGCCGCGGCCTGTTCCAGGTCGGCCGGTGACATCCATGATGCCCATCCCGGGGTGGTGGCGGGTCGGGCCCGGTCGGGCTCTTTTTTCTGCGTCGGTCGGCGCGCGGTGGGTGGCGGGTGTGTCGCCCCTGGCGGCGAGGGCGCCGACGCGGCGCAGTTGCAGAAGTGCGCGGGCGGCGGGTGAGCGGGTGCGGGCCTGGGCTGTCTGCAGGAGGTGGATCGCGGTGGCGGGCAGGTCGAGCCAGGTGGCGAGGTAGACGAGGTCCGACAGGATGCCCGCGCCGAGGTCGTGGCCGGTGGCGGCGTGTGATGCGTGCAGGGCGGCGAGCCAGTGCTTTTGCGCAGCGGCGTGCTCGCCCTGGTCGAAGTGCAGCCATCCCGCGCACTGCCCGGCGGCGGCCGCGACCTGGAGCAGGCGGCGCTCGGTGGCCTGGTCGTAGGCGGCATGGACGATGAGCTGGATCGCGGTGCGCAGTAGGGAGCGGACGAGGCCGGTGCATTCCGGTGTGCTGGTGTTCGTCATGGCCCGCAGCTCGTCGGTGCCGGTCTCCAGCCAGGCCGGCAGGGTGGCGTCGACGCGTCGCCTTTGAGGGCGCCGGCCAGACGCTCCGGTTCGACGGGGCCCATTGGCGGGCGGCGCCGACGAGGGCGCCGGTGCTGATGGCGAGGAAGGCGCGTCGGCCGGGATGGTGCAGTGCCACCAGGACCTCCCCGAGGGCGGCACAGGTGCCGCGGGGACTGAAGTCGTGCGGGGTGTCGAAGGCGAGCAGCCACCACGGCCAGCCGATGCGGCAAGGGTCGTGGCGCATGGTCATTGGTTTGCGGAGTCGCTGTGGGCCGAGGCGAGTTCGATGCCGCGGATCCGGCGAAGCCAGCCGGCAAGCAGCCGCAGTGCGATTCCGCACCCGGCGCACCAGCCCCAGCCCTCGGTGACGAGGGCGTGGAAGCCGTCCGTGTGCTGGATGTACACGACCTGCGCGCCGACAGCCGACGCGATGAATCCGTGGGTCCGTGACTCCGTCGACAGCAGCCAGTCCGCAGGCATCCACAGCGGAGCAGCGAGGTCCCGCAGCCGCATACGGAGCGCTGCGCAGAGGAAGCCGATGGCATAGCGCATCCTGCGTCGCGGCGAGAGAACGATGCCGTTGCCGGGATCGCCGGCCAGGACTGCGGCCCACTCCTCCCGCAGGTGTGCCCTGCGCTCTCCGGCCACGAAGGAGGCGAAATCCAGGGTCCGGTGGTCGGCCCCGCGGCGTGCACGGTGCGGGCTCGCAGGGGCCCCGGGCCGCTCCTCCATGGTCTGCGGGGGATTGCGCAGTGCGGTGAGCAGCAGTCCGGCCGCGGCAACGAGGATCGCGACCGCGGTTACGCCCCCGAAGAGCCAGCCGCCGGCGACCGTGTCCTGGGCGACCGCCGACCCGGGGTCAAAGACCTTCCATATGTAGCCGACTGCCAGGAAGATCAGGGACGCTGTGCCGGCCAGGACCGGCACCAGGACCGCGGCAACGGCCACTGCTCCGGCGCCGGGGGCCTCGTCGGGGCGCTCGTCGGTGCTCACGCTGTGCCCCCTTTGCCTGCTGCTGGCAGCCCGAACAGGCGGGGCTTGCGCTGTCTGGCCTGATGGGCTGCGCGCTGACCGGCACCAGTGAGCTCGTAGTAGTACCGCTTCGGCCGCCCTGGGTGCTCACCCGTTTCCTCGGACCGGGTGGCCCATCCCGCGTCGACGAGGCGCTCGAGGATGGGATAGACGGTCCCGGACCCGAGGTCGGTCTCCTCGCAGATCTTCAGTCCCCAGGCGGGGTCGTCGGCAGTGGACGCCAGCAACACCTTGATCACCTCAAGTGTCGGGCGTGTAAGGCGAATTGGGGCCATGGCTCCAGTGGAGCACCGCGTCCACCATGTGTCGAGTACGAGATTTGGTCGGGCGGGGCGTGTGTCGGAGGTGTTCTGGGTTGGCTGACGTGAATGGGTGGAGTTATCGGTATGTCGGACCGGTCGAGCTGCAGGCTGCGGTCCGGCCGGGTGACGGCGGCCATCGCCATCGGCGTGCGGGTGCCTGCCGACAAGGTGCGGGTGTTCGGCCCGGTTTACAGCCGGTGGCGTCTGGTCTGCCGCACCTTCGAGGCTGTTCTGCTGCTCACCGAGCGCGGCTTCATCCTCGAAGCGGCCCCGATGATCCGCAACATCCTCAACCACGCGTACGCCTTCAACTGGCTCGTCGACAACGGAAATGCCGCTCTCGTCGCCCTGGTAGCCCGCGGCGACGAGGAGCGCGAGAGGCTGTGCAGGAAGCTTGAAGCGACCGGCTGGCCCAACGCGGCCGAGTTCCACGCCGCGATCGACCAGGCTGTCGCTCAGCAGTCGCCCCCGCCCGTTCGCACTTCGGCCGAACAGGCCCTACGCGACAAGCTCAAGCACGAGACTTCTGCCTGTCCGCGTCAGATGGCAGGCTGGACTGCACATACGCCCCTGGCCCTCCGGCTGAGCGGGGCCCATCTGGGGTGTGCGGCCGCGGCTCACTGACGGTCGCCGCTATCGCCCCGGTCACCTTCGAGATCGTTGACGCCGTCGATGCCGCGGTCGCCGAGTTCGCGGAGGCGGCCGACCGAGGTCTGCATGAATGCCTCGGCGCCCTTTTCCTCGGCGCCGGGCAGCTGCAGCACCCCTGTCCGGTGCCAGCCTGTTCGGCGAGCGGCGCCTTCAGCCAGTCGGCGAGCGCGGCCATCTTGGAGGACAGACGGACAAACGCATCGCCGACCTTGAAGCGCAGCTGATGTCGGTGACGACTGAGCCCGCGATGGAGGGGAGCAGCGCTAGCCGCGGACGGTCGCATCGCGACCACGGCCTGTTATTGCTGGGCTCTCCTCAACCAATAACGAGTTGGTGCGTGATGGCGGGTGAGGCGTCGTGCCAGGCAGGTGGCATGACCTGGATGTGGTGATCATGGTCAATCGGACAGTGCTGGCGCATCGGCTGTTCACGGGGATCTCTCGGCAACATCTCGCTTGTCTGGCTGAGGAGTTGGCCGCACCGTGGCAGGCCGGACTCGAGGGTCGGCGCCATGCTGCACGGGGAGGAGTCCGCAAGCGGGCCGCGGGTGCCGGCGCCCGCCACCAGCTGGTGTTCGTCGACCGGCTGGTGGCTGCGCTGATCCATCTGCGGTACGACCTGCCGCACTCGGTGCTCGGACTGTTGTTCGGCGTTGACCGGTCCACCATTACCCGTGCGATCGCAGAGATACGCACGCTCCTTGCCGAGCGGGGGTGCGCGGTCCCCGGCCGTCCCGGCCTGCGGCTACGGACGCTGACAGACGTGTTCGCCTACGCACAGGCCGAAGGCGTCGAGCTGCGGCTGGACGCCACCGAGATCCAGGTCCGTCGGCCGCCGGCCAGCCGCGGCGGACGCCGTGCTTTCGTCTCGGGCAAGAAGAAGCAGAACACGATGAAAGCCACCGTGATCGCCGACTGGCGGGGCCGCACGTTGTGGACCGATGCCCTGCGGCCCGGACGTATGCACGACGCCACGGCCGCCCGCAATGAAGGCATCGCCGTCTGCTTCCGGTACTTCCCCGAGGTCGAGGTCCTCTGATTCGGGCCGTGAGCCCTCAAAGAAGACTGACGTGTGCTGAAGCTCGCCGACGAGGACGAGGGCCCCCTTGATGATCATGGTTCAAGTCTCCTGCGGAGACCGCCTCCTACGTGATCGGGAGCCACCAGCTCCGTTCGAGACTGAGGGCCCCGCGGGTCGCTGGGGTCATGAACGGCTAATCGGATGTCGGGCCGTTGAGCCCTTCCGCTAGAGAGACGCATGCCCTGCACGGCACTGACCAGCTAGAACGCCGGAAGCAGACGAGAGAGCTGTAGGAAGTGAGAGTGTTTTGCGGCATCGACTGGGCCAGCGACCACCACGACATAGCCGTCGTGGACGAATCGGGTGCGCTCAAGGCCCGTGCCCGCATCGACGACAGCGTCGACGGCCTGTCCGCCAGGCGGGTGCGGGCGGAGTCCAGCTGATACTGCAGGAGCACGCCGCGGGCGATGCTCTCCACCAGGAAGGACTGCGCGACCGCATCCCCGTCCGGGCGGACGCTCCCGTCCGCGACACCCCGCCGGATGTCCTCCTCGATGCCGGTCCGTACGAGACTGAGATGCTCGGCCATCACGCCTTTCGCCCCGTCGGCGCTTCCGACCGCCTCGACGAGAAGCACCAGCAACACCCGCGCCCGCACCCCCGGCTCCGCCGGACGGGCGAAGAGCTGGTCCCGCTTGGCCAGCACGGCGTCGAGCCCGCTCATCCCCGCGTACCCGGGCTGCTCCCGGAGCCGGTCGAGGAACGTCTCACGGATATCGGCCACCACCGCTTCGACGAGCCCCGCCTTGGAAACGAAGTGGTAGTTGACCATGCCTCGGCTGCCTCCGGCACGCTCGCCGACCGTCTTCACCGTCAGCCCGCGGTAGCGCTGCGTTCAGGAGCCTGCGACGGGAGGCATCTCGCTGGTCGTCGCGCTTGTTCGGGGGCGGCGGGCCGCCACGGTCGGTTCGCTCATCGGAACTGCAGTATGCCACCGACGGTTCACCGCCCTGCCCTTCCCAGGTTGCCTCCAGCGCCGCTGCGTCCGCGGACTGCTGCCGCTCTACGCGGCCGCGTCGCCGCCTCCATCCGGCCATTCTCCGAGCCGGTCCCTGGACAGCCGTCGCACTGAATGGAACGCTCCCTACAGACCGTGGCCCTGTCGTCCGCGACGCAGCTCCGTCGGCCTGGGCCCAGCGCGTTCCTGGTACGAACCGCGCATCGCGCTTCCGCACGAAGTCCTCGCACGCCCATGCACGCCCATGTCTCTCGCCGAGAGGGGTGCACCCCCGTGAAAGTCACAGCGATCGCGGCCGCACGCGCAGCCGTCCTCCTCGCCGGTGCGGTGTCACCCGCCCCCCAGGGCACCGCCTGCGACATCGGCGCCTACGCGCACACGCCGTAACCCCGACCCCCCACCCCGGAGCGATCGATGAGAGCACCGAGCTTGCGCCACTTCCTGGCCCGTGCCACAGCCGCCGTCGCCGCCCTGCTGCTGTTACTGACCGTGCCCCCGCCTGCCGCCCACGCCCACTCCGGCCCCGACTCGCTGGTCGTGCGCACCGACCGGGGCTGGGTGCGGGGCGCGGCGGACCGCGACGGCGGTCGCGTCTTTGAGGGGATCCCGTTCGCCGCCCCGCCGACCGGTGAACTGCGCTGGCGCCCGCCGCGACCCGTGGCGCGGTGGTCCGGCGTACGGAACGCCACCGCGGCGGCCCACCCCTGTGCCCAACTGCCGCTCACGCTGCTGCCCGACGGCGGACCGGTCCTGCCCGGTGAGTCCAACCGCACCGGCAGCACCACGGAGGACTGCCTGTACCTCAACGTGTGGACGCCCGCCCCAACCGGCGGCCGCCCCCTGCCGGTGCTGGTGTGGCTGCACGGCGGAGGCAACGTCTACGGCGCGGGCAGCGACTACAACGCCTCGAGGCTGGCCGCGCACGGCATGGTCGTGGTGACGGTCAACTACCGCCTCGGGGCCTTGGGGTTCCTGGCCCACCCCGCCCTGTCGGCGCAGAGCACGGACCACGCCTCGGGCGACTACGGCCTGATGGACCAGCAGGCCGCACTGCACTGGGTGCGACGCAACATCGGCGCCTTCGGCGGCGACCGCGACCGGGTGACGCTGGGCGGCCAGTCCGCCGGGTCGGCCGACACCTGTCTGCATATCGCCTCGCCGACCGCGAAAGGCCTGTTCCACCGGGCGATCCAGCAGAGCGGAGCCTGCGCCGTGGACGGCGGTCTCACGCCCCTCACGCTCAACGCTGCTGAGCGCAAGGGAAGTGACTTCGCGGCCTCGGTCGGCTGCACCGACCCGACGGCGGCGGCGGGCTGCCTGCGTGCCGTGCCGACCACTGAGCTCATCCGCACCTCCGGAACAGGTGCCTCCTCCTTATGGGCCCCGAACACCGGTCCCCACGTCCTTCCCCGCCCTCCGCACACGGCATGGGCCGAGGGACATGCCAACGCCGTCCCGACGCTGAACGGCAGCACCCACGACGAATACCGGTACTTCACCGCGTTGTATGTGGACCTGCTCGGCGGCGGCCCGCTGACCCCGGACACGTACGCGGCCCTGATCAGGCTCCAGCACGGCAGCCGCGCGGCCGCGGTCCTCGACACCTACCCCGTCTCGGCGTATCCGTCCGCGAACCTGGCCTACTCCGCTGTCGGCACCGACCAGCGGTTCGCCTGCCCGGCACGGGCCGACGGCCGGCTGTACAGCAGCCGTGCACCTGTATACGCCTACGAGTTCGCCGACCCTGACGCACCACCCTTCATCCCCGCGCCGCACACACCGCAAGGCGCCTTCCACGCCTCCGAACTGACCTATCTCTTCCCCACGGACGGGGTGGCGCCCCTGACGCCCGCCCAGCGACGACTGTCCGCCACGATGACCGCCTACTGGGCCCGCTTCGTCGCCACCGGCGACCCCAACGCACCGGGAACTCCCCACTGGCCGCGCCACACCGCCGACGGCGACCGCGTTCAGGTGCTGGCGCCGGACCGCGTCGGACCCACCACCGGTTTCGCGGCCGACCACCACTGCGGCTTCTGGCAGCCCTCCCTCACTTCCCAGGGAGCCACGCGATGACTTCGACACTGGCCCTGGTCAGGGACGACCGCCGGACACTGCGGCAGGGCCCGGACGCGCTGGCCGGCCGGCAGCGGGAGCGTCTGGCCGCGATGGTCGACTTCGCCCGGGCCAACTCCCCGTACTACCGCGAGCTGTACCGCACCCTGCCCGCGCGTGTCGAGGACCCCGCCCTGCTTCCGGTGACGTGCAAGCAGACCCTGATGGCCCGCTTCGACGACTGGGTCACCGACCCCGAGGTGACCGTCGACCGCGTACGGGCCTTCGTCGCCGACCCCCGGCAGGTCGGAGAACGCTTCCTGGGCCGATACCTGGTGTCCACCACGTCCGGAACCACCGGCCACCGCGGGCTGTTCCTCCTCGACGACCGCGCGGCGGCGGTCGTCAGGGCCCTGTCGCTGCGGGCCGCCCGGCGCACTCTCACCCCTTCCGTGACGGCCCGGTTGCTGGCACGCCGCGGGCGGACCACGCACATCGTGGCCACCAGCGGTCATCTGGCCGCCTACGCCGTGATCGCCCGGTCCCGCGCCGCCGGCCGCTTGCACGCGCGAGGCAGCCGGGTGCTGTCGGCGCACAGCCCGCTGCCCGACCTCGTCGCCCAACTCAACAGCTGCCGACCGGCGTTGCTGTCCGGCTACGCCACCGTGATCGCCCTGCTCGCGGGCGAGCAGCTGGCCGGTCGGCTCCACATCGCCCCGGTCGTGGTGTCCCTACTGGCCGAGGGCCTCAGCGAAGGCGACCGCAGGAAGATCAGGTCCGCCTTCGGCACCCACGTGGTCGACACCTACGGCTGCAATGAGAGCCTCGCCCTGGCATACGGCTGTGCGTTCGGATGGCTCCACGTCCACAGCGACTGGCTGATCCTGGAGCCCGTCGAGGCCGACCACCAGCCCACCCCGCCCGGTCAGGAGTCCTTCACCGTGCTCCTGACCAGCCTGTACCGGTGGGCGCAGCCGATCCTGCGCTACGACCTCGGCGACAGCATCCTGCTGCGCCCGGATCCGTGCCCCTGCGGGGACCCGCTCCCCGCGATCAGGGTCCGCGGCCGCGCGGCCGACCTGCTGTCCTTCCCCCGCCGGGACGGCGGCACCGCCCGCATTGTGCCCATGGCCTTCGAGACTCTCCTGGAGAGCATTCCGGACATCGACCTGTTCCAGGTCGTCCAGACGGCACCCGCCCGTGTCCGCGTACGGATCCGATCCGCCGCAGGCGCCGATCGGGGCCGGCAGTGGACGGCCGTGCACAAGGCGATGGGCGCCCTGCTCACCGCCCACGGCGCGGACCAGGTGAGCGTCGAGCGCGCCGACGAGCCACCCGAACAGTCTCCGGGCGGCAAGTACCGGGTCGTCATTCCCTGGTCGTGACGCCACGCGGAGGGGCGTCCTCGCCCGGGACGCCCCCCACCGGCAGGCCGTGATGGGCCGCCAACGCCAGCAACGCCACGCGCAGCGGCCTGGTCTCCAGGACCGCACCCGGCTCGAACCAACGGGCCACGGCGGTCCCGCTCGCCACCCTCAGAGTGAAGCGCGCCAACTCGTCCGCCACCTCCGGGCGGTCACGCAGGGCGAAGACGGAGCTCACCGCA
This sequence comes from Streptomyces sp. NPDC093094, assembly GCF_044754345.1. Lineage (NCBI taxonomy): Bacteria > Bacillati > Actinomycetota > Actinomycetes > Kitasatosporales > Streptomycetaceae > Streptomyces > Streptomyces sp. NPDC093094. The sequence continues at coordinate 79,040 of NZ_JBIVOX010000026.1, forward strand.
TCGCGGGCCCAGTCCACCAGCGCATCACGGTAGTGACGCACCTCGGCCACGGCCGCCGCACTCGCGTCCTGCTGCACCATACCCAGCCCCAACAGCAGCTTCACGCCGCGCGGCTGACGCCGGAAGGCATCCTCGACCTCCGCGAGAAAGGCGTCCAGACGCCGCACGACGTCGGCGCCCGGCATCTCGGCCGGAGGCAGAGCCTCCAGCAGCGCGGTCCTGGCTCGCTCCAGCACTGCCACGTAGACCCCGTCCTTGCTGCCGAAGTGCCAGTAGATCGAACTGACCGGCAGACCGCACGCGGCGGAGATCATCGAGATGGACGTGGCGGCGTAACCATGGCGCGCCATCAGGTCGCCGGCGGTCTGCAGAATCGCTTCACGGGACCGCGCTCCGCGGTCCGGGGCCGGTGCCTGCGTCATGGGGCCGACTCTAGAGGAAACCGGCCGGCGGAGCCTCGAAAAGAAGGGGCGGTCCCCGGCCGGGCTCAGGAACGGCCGGGGCAAGTGATCAGGAGGTGGGGGACTGCTCGCCGAGGAGGGCCGTGCGGAGGGCAGAGTGCAGGCGGGGCGTGTTCGTCGCGCCGGAGACGCTGCAGGAGACGTGGAACTTCCGGCCGATCAGCGTGGCCACCCTTGATGCGGTCCAGACCTGGTCCTCCACCCAGCCGTGCGCGGCCGGGCCGTGCTCCAGATAAGCGGCCGGCTTGTCCGGACACCGTGGGGAAAGACGGCACCGCGATCCGCTCGGGCCGAGCGAGGCCAGCGCCTCACGGCCACCGCCCTGCCACAACCGGCGCCACTGGTACACGGACTTCACACTCACCCGCAGCAGCCCGGCCACCTCCGTCGGCCTGACCTGCTGCTCGAACAGCTCGGCCGCCTGCATCCGCACCGACTCCCGGCGCAGCCGTCCCGCAGGAGTCAGCCCGCCCCCATCCGCATGTCTCACACCACACGGATACAGCCACTCACCCACGTCCATCAGGGACTTCACAAGCATTCACCCCGACGAGCCGAAGTCGGTAACGCGGCGCTGTCAGGACGGGCGGTGGGCGGCTGATGGTCCCGGCAGCTGTCAGACCTGTATGTATCCGCCGGGCAGGGTGTCGAGCCGTAGTTCTGGTGTCCGGTCGCCGATGACATGGGCTGACAGGTGCTCGATGTCGTCCGCGTCGATCTCGGCTGCCCAGACGGTCAGTTCGCTGCCCAGGGTCCGCCGTCACCCTTGCGGGCACCGCACTCCCGGACGATACCTGTGCCAGCCCCTGGGCCGGCTGCCGCTCCCGTCATGACAGCGCGCTGCGCTCGGCTGCCTCTGTGGGCGTCGCGTTCTTGGCGTAGTTGAAGATTGCTTGCATCACAACAATCTGGGACACAGGCCCCGTCCTTCCCCCACATCACCAACAGGCCCGCGCGTGGCTCCTGCCCTTCTTCATCCCCTGGTCGAGGCCGGCCGGCCCTGGCGGATCTCGGCGAGCTCGGCGTTGAACTGGGCTCCGGCGATCAGGGCGAGGTTGGATAGCCACAGCCAGACGAGGAAGACGACGATGCCTGCGAGGGAGCCGTAGAGACGGTCGTAGGTGCCCGCGTAGTTGGCGGTGTACAGGGTGAAGCCGGCGGATGCCAGGAGCCACAGGACGACGGCGAGCATGCCCCCCACGGCCCGGTGGCGCAGGCCGTAGGCCGCGACCTGGCCGGAGTGGAACAGCACCAGGACCATGACGGTGGCCAGACACGCCAGCAACGGCCACTTGAGGATGTTCCACGCCGCGACGCCGACGGCGTCCACTCCCAGAATCCTGCCTGCGGCCCGGGCGGCGTCGCCCGTGAGGACCAGGGCCAGCACGCTGGACACGAGCAGGGTCAGCAGCGTGAGCGCGGTGATGATGGTGAGCGGGGCTTTCTTCCAGAGCGGGCGGCGGTCTGTGACACCGTTCATCGCATGCAGAGCACGTCGGAAGACACTCAGATAGCTGGAGGCCGACCACAACGCCCCGACGGTGGCGAAGGTGGCCAGCAGCCGGGCCGGAGTCTCCTGTTGGGACATGCTCTTCAGCGCGCCCAGCACGGCGGGACGTGCCTGCCCCGGGACGACGGCGGCCACCTGGGCGACGACCTGTCCGCCTCCCGGGCGACCGGCGATTCCGAGCAGCGAAAGCGCCACCAGCAGGGTGGGAAAGAGGGTGAGCACCGCGTAATAGGTCAGCGCGGCGGCCCAGTCCGTCGCGTCCTCCCGCCACAAGGCCGCCGGCGTCCTGCGCAGGGCAGACCACCAGTCGCGCCGACCGCGCACGGCCGCGCGGCCCGAGTGGGAAGCCGTAGGGGTCACCGGCTGGCCGGCGGTCACGCGTTGTCCCGTCGAAGGTCACGAGGGAAATGTTGGTGCCGCACGTCTACGCGCTCCCTGGCCAGAGTCCGGAGCCGGCTCGGGTTGTCTGCCCTTCCGGTGTCTACCTGCTTGCGTGTGCCCGCGCTGCGCGGGCACATGCGTTCGTCCTACCGCTAGCAGGACTCCGTCAGGTCCTCTCGCCGGGGCTGTTCGGGAGTATGCCGGGTTGGATGGACGCACATGAAGTGAACCGTGTTCGGGCGGTGTTGGCGTTGTACGTCGCTGACGTGTTCGCGTCGGTGTCGCGGAAGGACCAGCGGGCCAAGGGTGACTGCTGTCTGAGCGGACTGATGCTGGACGGCCGCCGCAAGTCCGTTCAGGCCATGGCCTCGCGATTACCGGACGGCAACGAGCAGAACCTGCAGCAGTTCGTGAACCAGTCCATGTGGGATCCGGTGCCGGTGCAGCGCCGGATCTGTGAGCGGATGCTGCCGCTGATCAATCCGGTGGCCTGGGTGATCGACGACGTGTCGGTGCCCAAGGACGGCCGACATGCGGCCCGGGTGGCTCCGCAGTACTGCAAAGCCTTGGGAGAATGGAGTACTAGGCGATCCGGGCGTACGGCGCCGACACCGTCTCCCGACCGGCGGAGCGGGCGCGGGCGGCGGCCACGGCGGTCCGGGAGCGTGCCGGACGGTGCCGCAGTGGGCGGATCCGGCGGCCCGGTGGCGTGCGGCCCGGCGGGTGCGTCAGGCGCTCTCGTGGGGCCTACAGATAGTCCTCCAGGCGGGCCACGGTGAAGCCCTGTTCCTGGATGTGCCGCAGCAGGTTCGCCGTCATCTCGGTGATCGTCGTGCCTTTGAGCTCGGAGGGGCCTCGGAAGTGGGCCAGGATGATGTCGCCCGGGTGGAGCTTCTGGTCGCCGCGCTGGTACTGCATGTTCTTGATCTGCATGGACTCGCGCCACAGGACGATCGCCTCGATGCCGCACGTTGCCGCGGCGGCCCGGGTGTTCTCGTTCCAGTTGCCGTAGGGCGGACGGAACAGCCGGGGCGCGGTGCCGTAGAGGTCCTTCAGCTTCTCCTGCTGGCCGCAGATCTCCTGCCGCTGGGCGTCGGCGCTCAGGGTGGGAAGGTTCGGATGCGTGAGCGTGTGGTTCTGGACGCCGTCGCCGAGGCCCTGGAACTGCTTGAAGTAGCCGTAGTCGGTTCGGATGGCGGAGTCCGTGAGGAACATCGTGAAGGGGATCCTCAGCTCCCGCATCATCGTCACGAACTCCGGGTCCTTCTCGGCGCCGTCGTCGAACGTGAGGAAGACGATCTTCTCCTCGGTGGGTATCTCGCTGATCACCGGCACCCCGCCTCCGGCCGCCTTCCGGCTCGTCGGCTTTGTCGTCGGTGGAGAGGGCGGGGCCGCCAGAGGCTTGATGCCCCACTTGCGGTAGGCCGCCTTGGCCGCAGCCTGTGCGCCGGCCGCCTCGCGGGAAGGCTGTGCGGCCGACGCGGAGGGGCGCGCGGTGACGGAAGGGGAGTCGGAGTCCGCGCGTGACTCGGGCGTGCAGCCTGTCGCCACGCCCGCCATGAGAAGAAGACAGGCGAGCGCCGTGCCCCTGATCCGCCAGTCCACCGCGTGCCACCCCATGTCCGTCCGTACGTCTCGTTGTGTTCGCCTTGCTTGATGGCGAACAGATGTCCGAGGTTCCAGTTCGGACCGCCGTGGTGCGGTGGAGGGCGCCGGTCGACCTGTCGCGCGCTTCGTCCTGGCCGCAGCCGTCAGGTCGGTGCACACTTCCCGCCTACGGCCGTGGGAGCATTGCCGGCCCGGCTGCGCGAGGACGAGAGACGCGAACAGCCCTGGAGGTCAGGGAGCCGGGCAGGCAACGGGTCCGCTCCGGCGAGGGCTGCAGGCTCCGCGCTCCACCCCATGGCGGCCCGGGGTCCGTCCGGGAGCGACGCGCTGCCGCCGAGGGCGTTTCACGGATGTGGCCGGACGTCGCCGACAGGGCAAGGTTCGGACCCAGCCCGCGTGAGACGGAGATCACGGACCTCATCGCGTCCGGCATGAGCAGTCATCGGGTCGCCGCTACCTGCTTCATCGCGGAGAAGACCGTCAAGAATCACGTCAACCGCATTTTTGCCGAACTGCGCTGCACTGGGCGCGCCGAGGCCGTGGCGAAGTGGCTGGGCACGGCCTCGGGGCGGACGGCACGACGGCCGGACGGCGTGTGACGGCAGCGGGTGTCGGCCACCACTCCGCGGTCGGCACGCTCGTGGAACGCTCCACTCGCTTCTCGATGCTCGTCCACCAGCTGTCCTCGGCCGCCGGGAACACGACGGTTCGCTTCTGCGGTCCCGGCAGTCCCTGGCCACGCGGCTCCGACGAGAACACGAACGGTCTGCCGCGGCAGTACCTCCCCGAACGCACCGGCCTGGCCGTCGCCCGTCGCCCGTCGGTCCACGTCACGGGGACGGGGGGGCAGGGCTCTCGGACGGCCGTCGGACACAGGCAGACCGGCGATGACCTCGTCGCCGGAGGAGTCCGCCGTCGGCGTGAAGCCGAGAGAGGTGTACAGCCTCTCGGCCGCGGTGTTGTCCGGGTGGTACGACAGACGGAGCTCTTGGCACCCCTCACGTCGGGCCAGCCAGTCGACGAGGGTTCGCACCGCTGCCCGGCCGACTCCCTTGCCCTGCTCGGTGCCGTCGATCAGCATGCCCCCGAGCCAGTAGGAACCGTCTTCGTCACGACCCCACATGATGTGACCCGCCACCGTGTCGTCCGAGCAGACCGCCATCGAGTGCCAGACGCCTTCCCGTGACGACAGCAGCAGGTAGCGAGCTGCCAGCGCGGGCACGTAGCGGCGCCGGCTGTCCAGCGGAGCGACGTCCGCGACGGCACGCCAGTTGTCGTCGTCCACCTCATGCAGGACGACACGTCGCCCCGCTCTGTCATGAAGCCCCAGGGTGATCATGGGGATCAGCGTATGAACCGAACGGTTTGACTGGTCTGTCGTCCAGGGCGGTGTACAACACATCTGATGTCCACCGTCGAGACAGGGAACGGTATGAGGGGTGTTGAGCGGCTGGCGCGGGATGCAGGGCTGGCCGGCCCGCGCCGCTACCAGGTCGACTGGGAGCGTGCCGAGGCGAGCGTGGGTTGTCGGCTTTTGTCGGACTGCAAGGAGTACGTGTACTGGTTCGGGCCGGGAGGATTCGACGACTACCTGATCGTCTGCGTGCCCGGCGTCGAGAACAGCAGTATCGAGCTGGCTGCCCATCTGGCCCAGGCGCACCGTGGTGCGCACGTCCGCACGCAGGTCGGATCACCCGCGCCGTCGCCGACGACCGCGACGGTCTTGCCGGGGCCGGCCTCGGCGGCGACGAGCGTGCCGTCGGCGTGGGGGATGCCCCGACGAGGACCGGCTCAAGCTCCTCGCCGGCCGGGCGGCCAGCTCCGATCAACCCGGCCGACACCGGCACGACGGCACTCGCCGGTCCCGCTGAACGGCGGCGCACTTGCCCGCCGCCTGCATCCCTTGCGCGGGGTGGGGGTGAAGCAAAGGGCAAGACGAGGGACGGCGGAGGAGAGATCGTGGACAGCACTGCACCGGCCGGTGATCACCGATGACGAAGTGGGCGCCCCGGCACGACGGCGGACGGCCCTCGGGGAGGCATTGTTCCCACACCTGGACGGCCGAACCGGCGCCGCTGAGTGAGACATGCACGACGTGCGCGGCACGCGAACGTGCGCCGGCCGACCTGCTGCTCTGCCTGACCTGCGGCCATGTGGGCTGCAGCGACAGCTCTCCCGGCGCTCACGCGACGACGCACTTCGACTCCAGCGGCCACCCGGTGGCCCGCGCCCTGGCCCGCGGCCAGGAGTGGGCCTGGTGCTACGAGGACGAGGTGTACCTGGATCCGCTGTCGGAACAACCCGTGCCGCATTCCGCCCCACGGCCGCCCGAGTCCGTCTGGGACTACCCGCGCCCGCCCGCCGTACGGGAGGACGACCGCGTCGTGCGGGTCGAGTGCGCGGGCCAGGTGGTGGCGGAGACCCGGAAGTCCTTCCGGGTACTGGAGACCAGTCATCCGCCGGTGTTCTACATCCCTCCGGCGGACGTCCGTACGGAGCTGCTGATCCCGGCGCTCTCGGGCCGGACCCGGTGCGAGTGGAAGGGCTCGGCCCGGTACTGGGACGTCGTCGTGGGAGACGACGTACGCGCCGACGCCGCCTGGAGCTATCCCCGTCCCGAACCCGGCTTCACGGCCCTCAAGGACTGCTTCGCCTTCTACCCGAGCCGCATGGACCGCTGCACGGTCGCCGGAGAGGACGTCACGGCGCAGGAGGGCGACTTCTACGGCGGCTGGATCACCTCAGAGGTGCGCGGGCCGTTCAAGGGCGGGCCGGGCACCCTGCTGTGGTGAGGCCGAGCCGCCGCTCGGCCTCACCCCTCTCGTCGCGGGCCCTGCGCACACTGGTCAGCCGGTGTGCAGGGCGGTGTACTCGGCGGCCAGTTCGTCCGCCATGCGTGTCACGGAGAACCGCTCGGCGACCAGCTTCCTGCCCGCAGCCGCGTAACGGCGCCGGTCGTCGACGGAGGTGGCGGCGACCCGCCGTAGGCCCCGCATCAGGCCCGCCCGGCCGGATGTGTCCATCAGGAGGCCGTTGACCTGGTCGCGCAGGTAGTGCGCGACGCCCCCGCGGCGCGGGCCGGCGACGGGAAGGCCGGCGTCCATCGCCTCCAGGACCGCTATCCCGAACTCCTCCTTCGCGCTCGGGCAGACGTACCAGCAGCAGGCGTCGGCCGTGCGCTGTGCCAGGGCACGCTGCAGTCGGCGTACCTCGGTGTTCGGCAGGGCCGGCAGCAGCGCCAGGCGGCGCGCGGCCTGCGGGTACGGGGCGAGGAGGGTGTGGATGCGGCGGCGGATGTCGTCCTCCACGGCGGTGCCGGTGCCGGGGCTGCCGCCGATGAGGACGAGGGTCGTGGTGCGGTGGGCGCCCGTCGCCAGCCAGGACCGGACCAGGAGGTCCTGCTGCTTGACCGGGTGCAGCCGGCCCACGCACAGCAGCACGGGAAGTTCGCGGTCCCGGGGGTCGAGGGCGTCGGGGCGTGTCCCGTCCCGGTAGAGCCGCTTCAGCGCCTCGCGCCGCCGGTCGTCCTCGTCGGGTGCGGGCCGGTAGGGAGCGATGCCTTCGGGCGGGGCGCTGGGTCCGCGTCCTTCGTTGAGCCGGGCGAGGCCGGGGAAGTGGCGGACGAGTTCGCGGGTGCCGCCGCGTCCGGGGATACCGACGACCGTGTCCGCGCGCTCGACGAGCCGGTCGGCCAGGAAGACCCGGTGCAGATCGTGCCGGAGGGCGTCCGCCGCCGTGGGGTCGGCGGGATCGCTCGCGGCATGGCGTTCGGCGAGTCCGCGGTGCGGGTCGGGTGTGGCCGTGAAGACCAGCGCGGCGCCCAGGCGCTCGGCGGCGTCGGCGAGGGCCAGGCTGCCGTCGTCGGCGTATCTGACGTGCAGGACGTCCAGGGGCCGTGGCATGGCGCCGAGCAGGCGGACCGCCCACCAGGTGAGGGCGGGGCGGTGGCGGTGCATCTCAACCTGAGCCGGGGCCGAGGGGGCGTCCACGGGGAGCCGCAGGACCCAGTGCCCGGGGGCGCGTTCGTGGGCAAGCCGGTCGTCGGCGGCGAGGTCCTCGTGTCCGGCGGTCACGACGGTGATGACGCCGGACATCCCGTCGGTCGCGGCCAGCCGGTCGCCGAGCCCGCCCAGCAGCACCGCCAGTCCACCGCTCATCCCCTGCCCCGGGGTGTCCAGGCCGCCCAGCAGCATGCTCTGGGCGACCAGCCGGCCCGCGGGCCCCTGCCTCTGCGGGCCGAACGCGGGTACCGGGGGCGCCAGCAGGAGCCGTTCGTAGGTGTCCCCGGCCTGGGAAGGGTGGGGCAGATGGGCGGGGCCGTCGGGGAGTCGACGCAGGTACCGCCAGGCGGAGTGGCGTACGGCCCGGTGCGTGGTGGTGCGCGCGAGCGACGCGCTCTCGGCCGAGGTGAGGGGATGCAGGCCGGCGGCCACCGCGAGGTCCAGCAGGTGCCCGGCGACCGGTCCGTCGCGGGACTCGCCGAGCATGGCGCGCAGTACCTCCTCGGCGTGCCGGGGGCCGTGCCAGCGAACGGTCTCCGGCCACAGCTCCGTCAGCACGGCCATGAGGCGCGGGTCGCCCTCCCGGTGGGCGAGCAGGGCCTCCGGCGTCAGTGGTACGCCCAGCCGGGCGGCGCGACGCAGTCCCGCCACGGCCTTGTCCCGGCGGTCCACCCCGGGTCCCTCGCCGGGCGGGACGGCCCGCGGCCGCAGCCCGTACTCGGCTTCCAGCAGTTTCGCCAGTTCACCCTGCGCGTCCGGAAGACGTCTGTCGTGTCTCGGCTCGGGGAGGTGTGCGGTCCAGCCGGAGCCGTTGAAGAACGCGGTGCGGGCGGCCACCAAGGGGTCGCGGGTTTCGTGGTCCGTTCCTCCCGGCCGTGCGGGGTCGTGAGCCGCCGAGGGGGGTGCGGAGGCGGTGCCGGCCACGGGTTCTCCTGTCTCAGGGACGGCGCTGACCTCTGTGGTTCGCGGGGTGTCGGCCTTCTGGATGCACCTGCCTCCGGTGCTGATTGCCACACCGTCCGACCTGCCCGAACGTGGCTACGATGCGCTGGCCCGGGTCTGCCGGACAGCGGGCGGAAGATGCCTTGGCCGAGGGGTTCGCATGCCGCGTGTCGTTGTCGTAAGTCCCCCGTTCATGTCCCACGCACGACCGCTGTCGGTCCTGGCCGGGGCTCTGCGCCGGCGCGGTGCGGACGTGTACTTCGCCTGCGCTCCGGCGTTCGAGCACCTGGCGCGGGAGGCCGGGGTGGGCTTCGAGCCGCTGTCCGTGTCGCGGAATGCCAACACCGGGGTGGCCGAGGCGACCGAGCAGGATGCCCGGGAGGCGGCCCGGCTGGCGGAGTTCCTGGAGGCCACCAGGGAGGGTGCCGTGTCGGCGCTGCTGGCCCAGGCCCGCCATCGGCGGGCTGACATGCTGGCCGACCCGGACGGGGTGCTCGACGCGCTGCGCTCGGCCGACCGGCGGCTGCGCCCCGACTGGTATGTCGTGGACCAGCTCAGCTACCCGGTCACCCTGGCCCTGCACTGCCTGGGCGTGCCCTACACGACCTTCTGCCCCGGACATCCCAGCTATGTGCTCTCCGGCCCCGACGCCTGCTTCGGCGTCCCCTACGCCTGGCCCGACGCACTGCGGCCCGATCCGGAGCGGCTGCGGGAACTGAGGGTCGCGGCGCGGCAGAACGACGAGGCATTCACCGCCCTGTTCGCGGCCTTCGCCCGGCGGCACGCGCCCTCCCGGCCGGCTCCGGGCCGGGCCTTCGCCCTCAGCTCGCCGCACGCCGTCGTCTACGCCTACCCGGCGTTTTGCTGGCTGCCGACGCCTCCGCCGGGCCCGGTGCGCCTGTTCGCCGGGCACATGGCCGCAGTCCCGGGTCCCTTCGACGCGGAGTGGGACGCGCGCCTGAAAATGCTGCGTTCGAGCGGCGAGAGGGTCGTCCTCGTCGCGCTCGGTACGTTCCTGTCCGCGCGTGACGACGTCCTGCGCACCGTCGTCACGGGGCTGCTCGACGGCATGCCGGACGTGTCGGTCGTCGTCGCGGCCGGAGAACGGGCCGCCGCGCTGGCCGATCTCGCGGGCGAACGGGCCGTGGTGGTGCCGTCGGTGCCCCAGCGCGCGCTGCTGGAGCAGGTGGACGCGATGGTGCACCACGGTGGCAGCAACTCCTTCACCGAATGCCTGCGGGCGGGCGTGCCCGCGGTGGTGCTGCCGTTCTCCAGCGACCAGTTCTCCGTGGCCCGGGACGCGGAGCGCGCCGGTGCCGGTGTGGTGCTCGACCCGAACACGCTGTCGCCGACCGACGTCCCCGCGGCGCTCAGGACGCTGTGGCGGACCGTGAGCCCGCGTATGCCCGAACTGGCCGCGGCGGTACGGCGGCGGGGGCCCGGGTGGGCGGCCGGAGAGCTGCTGGCCGCCATGGGCCGGCGGAAGTCGACGGACTGATCCCGGCGCCGTCGTGCCGGGGTGGGTCAGCCGGGCCACGTGCCGGGTGCGGGCAGGGGCACCGGCGGGCCGAAGACCACCGGGAGGCCGGGAGCGTACAGAACGCTCACTGGCTCGTCCTGCGGCCTCGACAGCCCCGCCGCCGCGACCAGGTCGTCCTCCCGGCCCAGCAGGGTGCACCTGCGGAAGGACCAGGCGGGGTGTGCGTTGGGCAGGTAGTAGGTGCGCCCGAGGAACCGCTCGTGCAGCCCCCAGCGCTGGGTGAGGAACTCCTCCAGCGGCGTGGCCGCCACCGGCTCGTCCGCCACATCCAGCCACACCCGTGCCCCGGCTCGCGCACCCTGGCGCCGACCCGTGCGGTACAGCAGCCGGCTGTCGAACCACTGGCTGTGGATGCGGGACCACCGGTAGGGCAGGCCGAACGCGCCGCGGGCCGTCAGTACGGGCAGCAGTCGGTCGCAGTCGAGCGAACGGAACACCACCCCGCGCCGTCCCGTGGCGTCGCGGCTGTACAGGCGGACGTTGACCTCGCCGAAGCTCCCCAGGTACGGCAGGGCCGGCGTCCGGCCGAAGGCGAGGTCGTCCATGCGGAAGAAGACCAGGCCGACGTACGCCCGGCCCTGGTGGAGGTCGGGCACGGTGCCGGCCGGCAGCAGCCGGGCCACCTCGAACGGGTCGGCGGGCCAGTGCAGGAACACCAGGTCCCGCCAGCGCTGCCGGAACAGCACGCGCCGCACCGCACGCGGAGCCAGCGGGGTCAACGCCTCCGCGGGCCGGGCGCTGTGGGACGAAGGGCCGTACGCGAGACGTCTCCTCGGCATGTCCGCCCTACCGCACCACTTCGAGCGCCGCACCGCTGCCGGGACGCACAAGTCTCGCCCCCTCGGAGAGCGCCCGCACGATCACGTCCACTGCCTCCGGAACGGGCAGTCCCCGCGGCAGCGGCGGCGCTTGGCCCACGACGGCGCGCCCGGCGAAGCCCGTGTCCATGTGGGGCAGGTTGATCTCCAGCACGGTCACGCCCTGGTGTCGCTGCTCGCGGCGGACCGCCGTCAGCCAGGTGGCCAGCGCGGCCTTGGCGGCGGCGTAGTCCGCCATCCGGGCCGGCGCCGCCTCGGCGACGATCCCGGTGACGGCCGCGAGGACGCCGCCCTCGGGCAACCGGTCCCCGGCGGCCCGCAGGAACGCCATGGGGGCCAGCGCGTTCACCGCCATCAGGTGTTCGGACACCGCGTCCTCCACCTCCCCGGCCGGCCCGAAAGCCGCGACTCCGACGCATACGACGACGCCGTCCAAGCCGCCCAGTTCCGCCGCCGCCCAGTCGACGGTCTTCGCGCAGGAGTCGGCGTCCCAGGCGTCGAAGGCGTGGGCGGGAGCGTGCCCGCACGCCGCCGAGACACGGGTGAGGGCCTCGCGGTCACGTCCGGCCAGTGCCGTGCGGGCACCGAGGGCGTGCAGCCGTACGGCGAGCGCCGCCCCGATCTCCCCGGTGGCACCCGGCACCAGAATCCGTGCACCTCGTAGGTCCATGCCCCGCCTCCCGTTCCGTGCCGACGACCTGGCACCACGTGTCTGGTTCGCCGGTCGGCCGTCGGCCGGATGCAGACGCGGGCACATCAGGAACGGCACGTCGGCCTGCCGTCGGCCTACCAGGGTCGACGGTGTCCCCGGTCCGGGTCAGCCGGCCGGTGCGTGACCGTGCCGCGCGGCGGCCGGCGCGTCCGCGAGCTCCCGCAGGTCCTGCGCGCTGCGGCTGGGCGGGGTCGTCGTCCGCGGGTACACGCGGGGGTTCCGCGCCGCAGCCACGCTCCGTGCAGTCCCGCTCGCCGTACACCGTCGATGTCCCACAGATGCACGGCGACCGGCATGGCCTGTCCGGGCCGTACGCCGGCCCGCTCGACGGCGTGGCGGTAGGCGACCGGTGCCGGTTTCCAGCAGCAGGGGCCGCCGACGTCCGACAGGGTCTCGAAGCAGTGCAGCACTCCGGCCCTGTCCAGCAGCTGCTCGGTCTGGGCGGCGCTGCCGTTGGTCATCGCGGTCAGCCGATACCCCGCATCGCTCAACTTCCTTATGCCGTCCGGTACATCGGGACGGGCGTCCAGCCGGGAGAAGCCGTCCAGAATGTGCCTGGCCGCGGCTTCTCCATCCGCCGGCGGGTTCTCCAGCCGGGACAGCAGTGTTCGCGGTCCGTCGTGGGCCAGGGAGGCGAAGTCGGCGTAGCCGCCGGCGGCCGTCAGGGCGAAACCGTCCCGCGGTACCCCGGTGAACCACGTCGGCAGCAGATGCCCCGGGGCACCGACGTCCCCGAAGCGACCGCGCAGCGGCGCGAGATCGCTGAGGGTCTCGTTGACGTCGAAGACGAGGACCTGCGGCTGGCCGGCAGCCATGCGCTCCCCTTTCCGGCGTCCGTGGGCGATTGTCGGACGCCGGGTCCGTCCAACCGCGAGTACCCGTCCTTCAGGCGCGCGGTCCGGGGATGTCTACGCCGCTGCCCCGATGCCGATCGAGTCCAGGGCGGCGGCGACCGACTTCCTCAGCGTCGCCGCGTCGAGCCGGCCGACATCCTCGCCGCCCTCGACGGTCTGGACCGACCCCCGCGAGTCGCCGGGAGGGGCAGCAGCCGCCGATGGCCGCGGGAGCGCCGATGCCGATCTGGAGTGCTGCCGGGGCGCCACAACACCCGCCGTCTTCGCCGCCCTGGACGGAGTCGGGGTCGTCGAACAGGCCCGCGCCACCGCATACGCCGGTCTCCCGCAGGGCGACGTTCAGGCGCCACAGGGCGGCGATCTGGTTCTCGGCCAGGGCCTTGGTGCGGTCCGGCGGTGCCGGCCGCCGCTCGATGCCGATCGTCGGGTCATCGTCGATCCAGCCTTGGCGCTGCCACCAGCCGATCGCCTTGCGCGCGATGGACAGCTCCCGGTCGACGGTGCCGGCGTCCGTCTCGTCCGCCCGCGCCGTCGCCAGCTCGGCCAGCACTTCCGGCAACGCCGGGTCGTCGATCGCGGCGATGAGGAAGACGGGCGGCTTCGCACCGCGGCGGGCGGGTCCCCTCGGCGCGGGTTTGCCGGCAGACATCCACCCCCACGTCGTCAGCGAGATCCGGTAGTTCCGCGCGGAGGACTTCACGATGCCCGCACCGGTGAGGTACCGCTCGACCGCCGCGGTGTACGTGGCCGGAGGGGCGGACAGGGGCACCACCCGGGCGCGCGGCAGGCGGAGCGCGCCCCCGCTCCCGAGCTCGGTCACCCGCTCGACCGTCGCGCTCGTCCCGCCCCTCCGGTCCTGCCGCGGTAAATGCGTACACCTCGCCCCGGCGGCCGTGATGGCCCGCCGCAGGTCGCGGTGATCACGGTAGGGGCTCTGCCGCGGTAAACCCGGCATTTACTGCGACACCACCCTGACGATCCATCAGGTGGTGGGAGTCTGATGGCCGACCTCGATGCGGAACTGCTGCTACCGCTCTCCGCTCCACCGCCGGCCCTCACGATGGACGCAGCCCCGAGCCTTACGCAGCGCTACATGTCCGTTCGCCGTAGCTGTACGAGAACAGGGCCGTGACACCCGGCTGACAGGGCCCGTCGTCCCGTCTCGCGGCTGCGAGGTGCGGGGCCGCGCGGTAGATTGGAGACCGAGCGTGGTGTCGGATTTCCACCGGGTACAGGCATGTCGGCCCTCCCGACAAGGAGCCGAACATCATGGCCAAGTCTGTCCGCCTCGGCATCATCCGGGCCCGGCACGACACCTCCGCGCCTGTCATCCCCGATCCCGCCTGTATCGCAATGCTCATGACCGGCGACCATGCCTTGCTGCGGTTCTGGGAGAACACCACCCGGGGTCATCTCGACTTCGTCGACTCGTCGATGTTCCCGTGGGTCGACGTCACGATCGGGACCGACACCTCCCGGGCCGCCCAGGCCCGGGCTGCCGTCGACGCGCTGCGCGCTCGGTTCCCCGACCTCCCGGAGTGGCCCGGCCTCAACGGCCTGGTCGTCATCACCCACCCGGGACAGCGGACCGTGCCGAATCCCCGGGCGGGGCAGCCGGGCCAGCCTGCCACGATTACGCAGAGCTTCGACGGTGGCGCGACCGGTGTCGACGGGCTATCGGTCGCTGTGCTTCCGGTGATGTCGAGCGACCTCACCTTCATGTGTCACGAGGTCGGCCACGTCCTCGGTCTGGACCACACCTTCGGGCTCGACAACAACGGCACCGACTGGGATCCAACCGACGCCAACATCGTCGTCGGCCAGGAGTACGGCTCCCCTTACGACCTCATGTCGTCGGCCACCTTCGCGGGTCGCTTCCTCGGCGCGGGGCCGACCTACTCCGGCCAGCCGACCTTCACCGGGCCGACGGTCACCAACTGGCCGTATGCCGGTGCCTTCGCCATGGGCCCGCACCTCTCGCGCGCGAACCTGCACCTGTCCATGCCGGACGCGCTGGCCGGCCGGGTTGTCGATGCGCCCTTCCCGCAGCCGGGCGCACCGGTCACCGCACGCATCGTGCCGGCGTCCGCGTCGAATGGCAGGTGCCTGCTCCTGCTGCACCCGCCCGGCGAGCCGGCCAGCGGGGTGGGCCGGGTCTACGTCGAGTACCGCGTCCCTGCGGGCTGGGACGCCGGCATGGATCCACTGGGGCCGAGCCTTTCGCGGGAAGGGGTGGTCGTCCATTCGGTCGTCGACGTCACCAACCAGGGACCGCGCGCGTGGTACCGGGGGTCGGTACCGACGAAGTCGCCGGACACCGATGTCACCGTCGCGACGACACCGCTCGTCGTGCGCACCGTGGCCGCCGATCCGGAACGGCACTGGGTGGACGTGTCGGTCACGGCGGGCGCGGCGAGCGCGGTCGAGATCGTCCGGGGACCCCAGACCGACGGCGTGATGGGCCCCGTCGGTGAGCTCCAGGAGACCAGGACGCCGTGCGGCGACCCCGTCCGTCGCGGGACGTTTGCCACGGCCTCGACCGCCTCCTTCGGTGTGCGCGGCACCGGCTTCGGCGGCAGTGGCGTGCCCGTCGACCCGCAGCCCACGATCACCTGGACCGTCGGAGGTGTTCCGCTGGGCGCACCGAGTGGGATGGTCGACGTGCCCGTGGACGGGGCGGTGTTCACGCTCGACTACACGATCGAGCCGGTCATGTCCGAGCTCGTGCTCACCTCTCGGGGCGGGGAGCGCTACGAAACGTCCGCGGTGGTGACGGTCAGCGGCGGCGGGACGACGGCATCCGCCACCGCCGTGTTCACGGCGCAGGGGTGGGTTGAGGGGATCCACCCCGACGACGTGCAGAAGTTGGGTGACTGCCTGGGCCGGATCGCGGAGCGGTACCGGCGGATGCCCGCGCCGTTCCGCAGGCCGACACCCGAGCCGCCGTGGAGCGACCTGGCGACGCGTCGGCTGGCCGAACAGGCATGGCTGAGGCAGGCGTTCCGGCTGATCGCCCGGCCGCCGGACCTCGACGCCACCGGCCGCGGCGAGCTGAGCCGGCTCCTCCAGGTGCAGGCGCCGCCCACCGCGTTCATCGACGCGCTGGGGGAGGCGGCCGTCGACTACAGCGTGCCGGAGGCGGACCTCACCGACTGGCTCCGGAACCCCGAGTTCACCCCTTACCCGGCGCTCGCCCAGTCGATGCTGCTGAGGCTGGACAGTACGCGGTTGAAGCGTCCCGTGTTCCTGGACGTCATCGCGTTCAACTACGAGAACTCGCCGGGGAAGCCGTCGCCGCGTCTACTGGAGGACGTGGACACGGCCGTCCTGGAGGCGGCCGTGGTTGAGGGCTGGAACGTCCGGTACGGGGAGGCGGTGTCGGAGTTCGGTGAGTTGTTGACGTGATGGTGCTGTTGATGCACAGGAAGTCGGACGGGCCGACTTCCTGTGCCACCCGACCGGCCCAGAACACCGGTCCCGGACCCGAACCGTCCGAATTGACGACCGGCGCAGTGCGGGTTAGGCGGCCTGGCTGAAGCCGACTGCGGTGGGGTCCTGCTCGCGCAGCGGGGTGAAGTCGACGTCGAGCTTCGGGTCGTGCGCCTCGGGCTCTATGCCGAGTTCGTGCGTTCTGTACTCGCCGAACCGTTTGATGTGTTCGGTCAGGTAGGGCGAGATGTGGGCCAGGTCCTCGGGATCGATCTCCCACCCCTTCTCCTTGGGCGCCCGGCGGAACGGGCCCGTAAGGACTCAGGCATTGCCTCATCCGCCGGTGGCGGCCGAGGTGCGCTGTTCGAGCCGAGCCAGGGCCAGCGCGCCCCAGCGGAGGTTGCCCTGTTCAAGGGCCATCCCCCGCAGCAGGGTGAGGTAGGGGCCGATCCGCTCGGCGGTCGCGAAGAACTCCTCCTCGGTGCGCCCGTTCAGGAGGCGTTTCTGCAGACGCTCGTAGCGGGTCAGCTTGGCGGTGGACCACTCCATGCGTTCGACGATGGCGGCCCGTACGGCCTGGGCATCGCCGGCGTCGACGCACTGGACCTTGACCATCAGCTCGTCCCTGATGGCCGTCGGCTTGGACGGGGATGCGGCGGTGTAGGCGCGCACCGCCTCCAGTCCGGCCTCGGTGAGGGAGAACAGCCGCTTGTTGGGGCGGCGCTCCTGCTCCACGACACGGGCCGCGATGAGCCCGTCGCCCTCCATGCGCTCCAGTTCCCGGTAGAGCTGCTGGGGGGTGGCCATCCAGAAGTTGGCGACCGAGGCATCGAACCCCTTCGCGAGGTCGTACCCGGACGCCTCGCCCTCCAAGAGGGCGGCCATCACCGCGTTGCGTAGAGCCATGCCTCCAGTCTAGAACATCTAGTTGATTAGTCAAAAAAGTGACTAGGGTATGGACACCCTCCACCTCCGCACCTAATCTGCGAGGCACCTAATCAATTCGTTGACTATAAGAGGTGATCCTGTGCACCCCTTCCGCAAAGCCGTGGAAGCAGGCGACAAGGCAGCCGTCGCCGACCTCCTGGCCGAGAACGTCGTCTTCACCAGCCCGGTCGCCTTCAAGCCGTACCCGGGCAAGGCGATCACCGCCGCGATCTTGGGCGCCGTGTCGGAAGTCTTCGAGGACTTCACCTACATCCGGGAGATCGCCAACCCGGACGGCCGCGACCACGCCTTCGTCTTCACCGCCACCGTGGACGGCAAGCACCTCACGGGCTGCGACTTCCTCCACTTCGACGAGGACGGGAAGATTGACGACTTCATGGTGATGGTCCGCCCGCTCTCCGGCGCAAAGGCGCTGGCCGAGGCGATGGGCGCGAAGTTCCAGGAGATCGCCCGAGAGGCGGGCGGCCATGAGTGACTTCGACGCCGTCGTCATCGGCGCGGGCAACGCCGGCCTGACCGCCGCCACCACCCTCCAGCGCGCGGGACTGCGCACCCTGCTGGTGGAGCGCCACAACATCCCCGGCGGCTGCGCCACCTCGTTCCGGCGGGGCCGCTACGAGTTCGAGGTCGCCCTGCACCAGCTCTCCGGCGTCGGGACGGAGGGCCAGCAGTTCTCCCTGCGGAACCTGTACGAGAACCTCGGCGTGATCGACCGCCTTGACTTCGTCGAGGAGCACGACCTCTACCGGGCCGTGGTGCCCGGCCAGTACGACGTGACGCTACCCGCCGAGTGGGCGGGCGCGGTGGATGTGCTGAGTGACGCCTTTCCCAGCAACCGTGAGCGGGTCGAGCGGTTCTTCCAGCTGGTGAAGGACACCACGATCTGGCAGATGGCCGCCATGCGCGGGATGCCGGTCGAGCAGATCGACCCCGACTACTTCCGCCAGGGTCTGCGGCCGCTCGGCGAGGTGCTGGACGATCATTTCGACGACCCCCGCATCAAGGCCGTACTCGCCACTTACTGGACTTATGTCGGCCAGCCGCCCTCCCGGATGGCCTTCCAGGACCTGGCGCTGATGCTGTTCGCCTACTTCGAGTTCAAGCCCTGGCACATCAAGGGCGGCTCGCAGGCCATGTCCAGCGCCTTCCTCGACTCATTCCTCACGGCGGGCGGCGAGGTGCGCTTCAACACGGCGGTCGAGGCGATCCTGACCGAGCGGGGACGCGCCGTCGGGGTGCGCCTCGACGACGGCCAGGAGATCTCGGCGCGGGACGTCGTCTCCAACGCCTCGCAGCCGGTGACGTACGCGATGCTCGGCGACGCCGTGCCCACGGCCGTACGAGACGATCTCGCCAGTCGGCGGGTCGGTGTGTCGGGCTTCGTCCTGCACATGGGCCTGGACGCCACGCCCGCCGAGCTCGGCTTCACGACCAGCACCACCTTCGTCAACGCCGACCTGGACGACGACCGCCTGTACGCCTCCTGGCACACGCTGGAGCCGGCCCGCGGGATCTGCGTCTCCTCCTACGACGTCGCCCCGATCGGCTTCGCCCCCTCCGGCGCCACGCACGTCAGCCTCATGACGCTCCAGTACGCCGACGCCTGGGACGATGTCTCGCCCGGCGACTACGCCCGCACCAAGTTCGCCTACGCCGAGACGCTCCTCGACCGCGTCGAGGTGATCACGCCCGGCATCCGCGACGCCATCGAGGAGGTCGACGTCGCCACCCCGATGACCATGTCCCGCTACCTGGGGCATCCGGGCGGCGCGATCTACGGCTACGACCAGGACCGCACCGAGAACTGGGTCTTCCGCAACAGCGAGCGGGAGAGCCACGTTCCCGGCCTGCACCTGGCCGGCTCGTGGGCCGGAATGGGCGGCTTCCAGACCTCGCTGGAGTCCGGCCACCGGGCCGCCCGCCGCCTGCTGCGTTACAAGGCCGCCTGACCGCACGATCCGACAGGGAGTCTCCCGTGCCCCATCGCCTCGCCCCGCTCTTCGAGGGCTACACCGACATCCAGGCCGACATCGACGGCCGCCCGGCGGACACCGCCGACCACGCCACCGACACCCGACGCCTTGTCGCGTCCTACCACCCCCGACGGCTCACCCTCACCGTCTCCGAGGTCATCACCGAGACCGTCAGCTCCGCCACCTTCCGGCTGCGCAGCGCCGACGGCACGGACCTGCCGCCGTTCCTCGCCGGGCAGTACGTGGGCGTGTTCGCGGACGGCACCAACCGCCCGTACGCCCTCTCCTCCAGCCCCGCGACCCTCGGCCGCTGGGATCTGACCGTGCGCCGGGTGCCCGGCGGGCGGATCAGCAACCACCTCATCGACACCCTCGCCGTGGGCGACACCCTCACCACGACCGGGCCGATGGGCACCTTCCACCACAACCCGCTCTTCCACGGCGACGACCTCGTGTTCCTCGCCGGCGGCTCCGGTGTCGTACCGGCCATGAGCATGATCCGCGACATCGTCGACAACGGACTGGACCGCCGCCTCCACCTGATCTACGGCTCCCGCACGCCCGACGACGTCATCTTCCGCGAGGAACTCGATGCCCTCGCCGCCGACCACCCGAACATCCGCGTCGACCACGTCATTGCCGAGCCCGGAAACGGATGGGCGGGACCGACCGGCCTGCTGACCGCCGCGCTGATCAAGACCCTCGCGGGCCCGCTCGACCGCCGCATGGTCTACGTCTGCGGCCCTCAGGCCCTCTACCCGTACGCGCTCCAGCAGCTGGAGGAGCTCGGCCACCCCCGCCGCCGTATCCGCTTCGAGGCCAACGGCGCGCCCGCCGACCCCACCCGCCAGGCCCGCTGGCCGGCCGACACGGACCCCGACACCGAGGTGACCGTCACCGCTGGCGGAACGTCGTTCCGCACCCGCCGTGGCCGCCCGCTGCTGGACGCGCTGGAGGACCAGGGCATCCGCCCGGAAGCCGCCTGCCGCTCAGGTGAGTGCGGACTGTGCCGAGTTCGCGTCCTCAAAGGCACCGTCCACACCGCCGAGGAAGCCCAACTGCGTCTGTCCGACGAGCGGTTCGGCTACACCCACTCCTGTGTCGCCTACCCGGTCACCGACCTCGACCTCGACCTCTGACCCGGTACGGCGGTCGGGTCGCGGGACGCGGCCGCCGCACCGGCCACCGAAGGAGCCGCGACCACCGTGTCCGAGATCGACGCACCCAGCATCGCCCATTTGGCCGAGATGGCGGCCGACGCCTACGGCCCGCGCACCGCCCTGCGCTTCAAACGCGCCGGAGTCTGGCACACCGTCAGCTAGTGCCGCATCAAGCAACGTTCGCCCTGTCGTGATGTGTCGCCCAATTGCTGTGCCGACGGGCCCCAGACAGCCAGAATGATCACGTGGCTG
>NZ_JBIVOX010000027.1:0-93976 GCF_044754345.1 Streptomyces sp. NPDC093094
GGCGGGACTCCGTCCCGCCTGCCGGACCACTCCGTGGTCCGGCGATCCGGCTGACGCCGGATCGGTTCCGTACTGGTCTGCTCCGCAGCCCGGTACGGAATCTGACGCACGCTCCGCGCGCGTCAGGGGCTGTCCGTATGGGAGGGGTGGGGTGTCGGGAGGGGCGGCTCCTTGTTCCTGTTTGACGGGGAATCTGGAGTCGGAAGAAGAGTGCGTCATTGTATTTCTGGGCTAGAATTTGGGCTACAGCACTACCAGGGCGTACCGGCGACGTCAGAGTTTCAGCAGCTTGCGGCAGAGTGTGAAGTAGCGCTGTGATATGTGTCGCCGCCTGGATTCCGGATTGAGTGTGGAGGAACTCCGAAATGGTCAGGATGGAGTTGAGGCCCCATCAAGTGGAGGCGGTGGATGGGGTTGTGCGTCATCTGCAGAATCCCCCTGGCGGAAACATCTCTCCTGAAGGACTACGTGCGCAGGTAATCGCCGCGACCGGATCCGGAAAGACTCTGATCGCCGTAGAGTCGGCGCGGCGGTTGTCCGCGCGGCGTGTGCTGGTGCTGGTGCCGACACTCGATCTGCTGACGCAGATGGCTGCTGCCTGGCGTCAGGGCGGCCGACGCGGTGCGATGGTCGGAGTGTGCTCGCTGCGTGCCGAAGACAGCGACGGGATTCCCTGCACCACCGACCCCGGCGAACTCACCGACTGGGTGCGGGGCTTGGAGAACGTAACGGTGTTCGCGACGTATGCGGCCGTCGGGCTGGGCATCCTGCAGCGTGCCCACGAGGCCGGCCTGGGTGTGTGGGACCTGATGGTCGTCGACGAGGCGCACCGCACCAGTGGGGATGCGGGGCGGCCGTGGGCAGCCGTGCACGACCAGGCGCGGGTGCCGGCGGTGCGCAGGCTGTACATGACCGCGACCGCCCGGGTGTGGGAAGCCGACGGTCACGTGGAGCCGCGGCTGGTGGCCAGCATGGACGAGGACAGCCCCGTGTTCGGGCCGGTGGCGTACAAGCTGAAGCTGTCCGAGGCCATCCAGCGCGGACTGGTGGCGCCGTACCAGGTTGTCTGTCTCGATATTCGTGACCCGGAGCTGTACACGGCCACGGCGGTGGGCTCGGCCGCCTCGGACTCTGTACGCGGGGCGCGGCTGGCCGCGCTGCAGACGGGACTGCTGACCGCGGCGGCGGAGGAGCGGCTGCGGCGTGTGCTGACGTTCCACAGCCGCGTCGCCGAGGCTGAGGCGATGGCTGCGGGCGTGCCCGGGGTCGCGGCACGGCTGCACGCCGAGGACCCGGAGGTGTTTCCGCCGGCGGAGCAGGTGTGGGCGCAGTGGCTGTACGGGGAGCACCCGGCCGGACGCAGACGCCAGGTGCTCGACGAGTTCGCCTCCGACTTCATCACCGACAGCTCCGACGGCCTTTCAGATGTTCCTGCCGCGTTGCGGGTTCTCAGTTCGGTGAAAGTTCTCGGCGAGGGTGTCGATACCGCTGAATGTGATGCTGTGACATTTTGTGATGCGCGTGGCTCGATGGTCGACATCGTGCAGATGGTGGGGCGGGCGCTCCGTATCCGGCCGGGGCACGGGAAGATCGCCACTCTGGTCGTTCCGGTTTTCCTCGCACCGGGCGAGGAACCTGGCGAAATGCTCACTTCAAACGCTTACAGCACCCTCACGAAGGTCCTCGGAGCCCTGCGGGCACACGACACCGACACCATCGAGGCCCTCGCCGACCCCCGCCCCCGCACCGGACGCCGATACAGACACCCTGAGGACAGCGAGGCCGGCGAGAACGAGGAGCAGGGGCAGGAAGACGAGCTGTCCGTGGGCGAGGGAGGAGGCGTTGCGGCGAGTGCTGGCGCGGCGGGGCTTTTGCGGTTCAGTGAGGAACGTGACCCTGTGGTGATCGCGCAGTTCGTGCGGTTGCGGGTCATCGACCCGGAGAACACCTACTGGCGGCGCGGGATCCAGGCCGCCACCCGGTGGCTGCGTGAGACCGGCAGCGAGCAGCTGCGCGTGCCCTATGGCTACAAGACTCCCCACGGCTGGGCCGGTGTCGCAGGGTTCCCGCTCGGGGTGTGGCTGGCGGATCTGCGCCGCTACTACAACGCCGAGACCCTTGAGGCCGCGCGGGTGAAGCAGCTCGAGGCACTGGGGATGGTGTGGTCCCACCATGATGTGGCGTGGGAGGAAGGGCTTGCCGTCGCGCGGTCCTACGCGGCCGTGCACGGGCACCTGCTCCCGCCCACCAACGCCGTCTGGGACGGTTACCCCATCGGGGTATGGATCAAGAACCAGCGGGCGGCGGCGAAGAAGGCCCGGCAGAACGCGGAGCGGCGTGCCGCGGGCGAAGCCGTGTCCTGTGCCGGAGAGCTTCCCGACAGCCGGATCACGGCCCTGGAAGACCTCGATGCGTCCTGGTGCCCCATCGGGTGGGACACCGGCTGGCAGCGCGCTTTTCGCCTCGTCCGCGCCCACTTGGAGGCGGGAAGCCCCCTCCCCTGCTCTGCGGGCGAGGTCATCGTCCAGGGAGAAGACCTCGGCGCGTGGGTGAAAGCCCAGCGGCTGGGGTGGGACAAGCTCCTGCCCGCCCAGCAGTGGCTCCTCCAAGCCACCCTCGGGCTGGAACCGGCCGAACCGCAGGAACAGCCCCAGCGGCGGAGTCTGGGTGACCGGTGGGCCGCCAACCTCGCCGCCGCACGCCGATTTCACGCCCGTGAGGGGCACCTCGTCGTACCCCGCAAACATGTCGAACGCCTGGAAGACGGGGTGGAGGTCAAACTCGGCGGCTGGCTCGACAACACACGCCGACGAGCCAACACACTCACCCCACAACGACGCGCAGACCTCGACGCCCTCGACATGAGGTGGTGAGGGTCGGACGGAGCGGTGGACGCGAGGCGCATCGTGAGCCGAGGCGCGATGGTTGTCACATGGGTGTTGTTGTCACCTTCGGGGTTCGGCGCCAAAAGGTCGTTCTCTCAGTTCTTGACGGCGTCCGCGATCTGCTGGGCGGCCTGGGCGGGTGTGAGGTGCGTGGTGTCGACGACTTCGGCCTCGGCGTGCAGCCATGTGCGGGCCGCCTCGGCGTAGGGCTCAAGGTATCGGAGACGGAACGGGGAGTTGGGGCCGAGGACGGTGTCACCTGCGATGCGCCCTCGGAGGGTGTCCTGGTCGGCATGGAGGACGAAGTGCCGCAGGGGAACGGCGTGCTGGGCGAGGCCGGAGCTGATCTCGCGCCAGTACTGTTCGACCAGGACCGTCATGGGAATCACCAGGGTGCCGCCGGTGTAGTCGAGGACGTGTCGGGCGGTCTCGACCACGAGGGGCCGCCACGGCGGCCAGTGCTGGAAGTTGTCCGTCGCGGGTAGCCCCGGTGTGATGTCCATGAGTGTCTCGCCGACCTTCTCGGCGTCGAACACCCGTGAATCCGGGATCAGCTGCACGAGCGCGCTGGTCGTCGTCTTGCCTGCGCCGTGGGTGCCGTTGAGCCATACGATCATGCACCTGACGCTAGCGTCGTGCGGGCCGCAAGGGGCAGCTTCTGGTGGCAGCAGGGCCGCTGGATGAGGCTGTGTGGCCAGTCGGATGCCTCGCCTGTGACAACCAGGATGCTTCGACCGACCCCTTCTGGCAGCTCCCCCGATTTCTGCTGATGACAGCTACCGAGTCTCGGCTCGGCGGAGCTTGAGGTTGGTGGTCTGTGAGACCTCCCGCAGTACGATCCATCTCTGCTCGGGAGCAACCTGAATCGCCCTTTTCCGATCGCTGCGTCATGTTTTCCGGCGCCGACGTGCTCTCCACAGGACGCTCGTGAATTCCTCGAGACGCTGCTGCGGAGTGCGTGGCAAGCCAAGATCAAGGTTCAGGCCCAGCGCTCCGAGGATCTCTTCCGGACGGTCGGGGTTCTCGAGGAACATGCGTACCAGTTCGCAGGCAAGCTGGTGGTACCCGTCCTGGGTGATGTCGCCGGGGTCGATACGTACAAGGCTGCCATCGCCCTGGGCCGACACCGTCCACTGGGGCACGCAGACCAGTCTCAGCCCGAGCGAGTCCTGCATGTCGTAGCTGGCGTAAGTGAAAAAGCCCTCCCCTACGACCCTTTCCAGCATGGTGCACAACCCCCAGATCAGCAGGTGTCCGAAGTCCACGTCCATCGGGGCGAGGGTATGGATGTTCGCCGGCCGCCGAATGGACAGCCTTCGCTTCGATGTTCTCAGCAGTTGTGCTGTGACCACCTCCAGTTGCTGGCGGATCAGCGGGATCTGCTCGATGTACCGTGCCTGGTTGTGCTGTACCCGAAACAGCCGCTCCACGGAGCACTCCTGGACCGACCCGGAGAGGCTCTCGAGCAAGGCCGGGTCGGGGTAGTCCAGCAAGGCGACTCGGCTTGCTGAGAGCACACCGGCGGGGCCGATCACGGCGCGCGCGATCGTACAAGGCCGCCCGACCTGGTCTGCCGTGGGCATGCGGTGGATGACTGCGGCTTCGCCGGAGTCGAGTATGTACCGGACAACGCTCGGTGTTCCGCTGCGCCCGTCATCGCCTCGCATCAGCGGCGCCAAGCGCTCCCGCAGATCCTGCGCCCGGCCTTCGTCCACGGAATACGCCACCGGCTGGAATCCCCAACTGCTCCGCGATGTACGCATCCAACGGAACAGCACTGTGTCCAACCGCGCGGGGCGACCGGCCGGTACGTACGGCACGGCAGACTCCTCGTGGACCTCGGCGCTCGGGACTTCCGGCCGGACCTCACCCCACTCCTGCAACTCTCTCCAGGCGTCTCTCAGGAGGTCCCTCGGGGCGAAATCAGAGCCGACGCCAGGAGTACGCTCGTCCTTCTCGCCGACGCCAGCCGATGCGCGCTCGCCCTCACCAGCAGCATCAGCAGGGGCTGGGGCCTCAAAGACGACACCGGATACACCTCCGGCCCGACTGTCGACGAGCGGGGTGAAGTCGTAACGAGAAGCACCGGGATCCTGTTTGTAAGGCGCAGCGTCGCGGTGCTCCTGCTCAGGAGCAGCAGCATCAGCAGGTTCTGTCCGCCCACTGTCACCGGCTGCCGGCTTGGCCGTCTCATCCGCGGCAAGAGCCCGGACCGTCTCGACCCGCTCGTGGGCGTCGTCCACGTGCCTGGCGGCGTCGGCGCGCGCTGTCTGGGTTTCCTCCCGGGCCCCGGCCATCGATCCGGCGGCCTCGTCCGAGGCCGCACTGATGATCGACTCGGCTTCCCTGCGCGCGTCGGCGATGATGCGGGTGGCGTCCTCGCGGGCCTCGGCGGATGCTTCGATGCGGGCTCGTTCAGCCTGTTCGTGGGCTTCGGCCAGGATCCTGGCGGCCTCGTCCGTGAGTGTCTGTGCCTTCTGGCGGGCGTCGGCGATGATCCGGGCCGCTTCCTCGGCAGCCGCAGCGCGGACCGCCTCCGCATCCTCTGCGGCACGGGCGGATGCTTCCAGGGCCGCGGCCCGCGCATAGGCTTCGGCTTCGGCCGCCTGCTGCGCGGCATCGTTCCTCTGCCGGGCACGATCGGCCTCGCCCTTCAGACGCATCAGGCCCTGCCAGCGCCTGTCCCACGCCGGCCACACCTGGTTGTACTCACCGACCGTCGGCCGTGCCTGGACGAGTTGAAGGATCAGCGCGGACAGGAAGTCGTGGGTGGGTGTCTTCTTCCCGCTCAGCACCTGCGACAGAGTGCCGGGATGCAGACGGAACCGGTCGTTGCTCTTCGCGGCAGCACTGCGGTTCGCGGCTTGGACGAGCACGCTCTGCTTCGGCTTTCCGCACTGGATGTGCAGATCCCGCAGCGCTGCGGCGAACGCCTCACGGGTGGTGTCGAACCGTGCGATCGGGTCGTCTTCTCCGGCGGCCGCCGGGAACTCCTGCGGCACTGATCCCCCCGGACACTCGCACGCCGATCACCGAAGTCTAACGACAGTCCGCGAAGGAATCCGAAGAAATCACCGCATCACAAAACTTTCCTCTCCTTCGCCGGTCATCCCGCCCTGACCTGCGCATTCACCGCTCGACGAGTTCGCTGCGCATTCCTGGAAACCAGCCCGCCGGGGGCACTGAGATGGAGGGAACAGCACCCCGCACTCGGGCCGAACCAGGCGCGCAGCAGGCGGGGTGGAACGAGAAGGAAGAGCATCCATGAGCAAGCACAAGACCACCACGCCCGCAGCGTCCGACGCCTCTGCCTGGCAGCTCCACCTCGGTCGGCAGGGACTGCGCGTCCACGCCGGACGCCACCTCCACCTCGCCCTCTCTCTGCCCCTGCTCACTTGGACCGCCAGCATCAGCGGCCTCATCGGCACTGCCGGCCACTGGACCCAGCTTCTGCCCTAGGGCGCTCAGCTCGGCACACCCTCCGCAGAGAGGTGGTCTCGGTAGTACTGGGAGTACGGTCGGGTCCACGCTCTCGCACCATTCAGCCGACGGGGACGGCGCGCCGAAATGGTTTGTCCACGAGGTCGGACGTCGACGATGATCACCTCATGACGACCAGAAAGGGCCATGCCGTCTAGGCGCCCCGCTCCCCTCTCCGCCGCTCGTGCGCCGCCGGCCGTCGCTCACCTCAGCGCCCGATGGCCGTGACCGTCCACCCAGGAGAGCCCGCCCGTGCACAAGACCGCCCTCGTCCCCCACGCCCACCTCCCCCGAGCGCACCATGACTGCCATGTCCTGGCCAGTACCGTCGACGTCTCCGGTGCCGCCCACTGGCTCCTTGCCGAGCGCGCTCCGCAGCCCGGCGGTGATGTCCTGCCCTTCGACGCCCTGGTCGTCTCCGTCCATCCGGGCGGCACCGTCGAACTCACCGAGCTGAGCGCCGTGCGGGCCCGCTGGCCGCACCTGGACCGCCTGCCCGACGGCGGGTTCGTCGTCGCCGCGTCTCGCACCCGCCGCTACGAGGACGCCGACCAGGTCCAGGTCTTCGACACGCTCGGCCGCGAGACCTCGTCCTTCTCCGTCGGGGACGCCATCGAGCACCTGCTCGTGGACGGGGCCGGTCACGTCTGGGTCGGGCATTTCGACGAGAACCCGGCCGGAATCCGCCGCTGGAGCGCCACGGGCCGGCTCGTCTGGACGTCGGACGGCGCCCCCATCCCCGGTCTGTTCGACTGCTACGCCCTGAACGTGTCGGGCACCGCCGCATGGGCGTGCCCGTACACGGACTTCCCGCTCGTCGAGCTGCGCCCCGACCGGCCCGTGAGGGTGTGGGCGAACCGCGTACGGGGCGCCCGTGCGGTGGCCGTCCACGGTGAGCGGGTCGCCTTCTACGGCGGCTACGGCGAGGAACGGGACCGACTCGCTCACGCAGAGCTGACCGAGACATCCGTCGAGCCGACGGACGTCGGCGTGCTCACCTTGCACGACGGCCCTCTTCCCGGCCGACGACGCGTGGTCGGCCGGGGAAGCAGGATCTACGTCCAGGCCGAACCGTTCACCACGTGGGAAGTGTTCGACCTCAGCAGCTGACACCCAGCTGGAAAGAACCTCTCGACCCGGTCGTCGGCCATCCGGCGGACGGTCCCGTGGAGGGGCGCCTGACGGCGTCGTCCGTACGTACGGTGCCGGGCAGGCCGGTGCTGCACCGTACGAGGGGGCGTGCGGCCGGGTTCCGGGGGGTGCGGATGCGTGAGAGGTCTCGTGTCCGGGGATCGGGCGCCTGATCCTGGCTCTTCGGGACGGCTACTCGCCGGTGTCCTCACAGTCGTCCTCTCTCCCGCCTACCGTGTGGGCGACGACCAAGGAGTTGCCTGGAGGGGCAATCGATCACGAGCGTGGGGGAGCGATGGGAGATGAAGGGCAACAGGGGGACCGAGAGCCGGCGCAGCCGGCAGGCAAGGGCCGGACGCCGCAGCTGGAGATCTGGTGCACGCACATGCGGGCGCTGGTGAAACAAGCCTTCGACACGCAGAAGAAGGCTGCCGCGGCGTGCGGGGGCAAGAGCGAGACGTGGCTGTCGCGGGGGCTGAACGCCGTGGACGGCAACGGCAGCACCCGCATGCCCAGCCGCGAGTTCGTCGACGTCGTCCTGGCAGCGTGCAAGGTCAGCGACGAGGTGCGTGAGCGGACCGGGAAGCTGTACATGGAGGCGCTGGCCACGATCGATGCGGCCCGGCACGCCGACTACGTGGCCGCCGACCGGGCCGCAGCCACAGAGATCCGCTGCCGAGAAGCACTCCGGGCGCTGGAGGACCTTCGCGTGCACATGGCGCAGCAGGCGAAGCAGCACGCGCACGAGGTGGCCCGTCTGAAAAGCAAACTGGAACGGTGCGAGCGGGAACGCGCCGCGGGCCTGGCCGCAGCGCAGGAGCGGGAGCAGGAATGGGCTGCGGATCTGGCCGCAGCGCAGACCAGGATCAGTGAGCGGACCCGGCAGCTCGCCGCCGAGCGCCACGGACGCCGGGTGGATCAGGCGACGATCGAGGCCCTGCGCGGGGAGCTGGTCGACGCGCATTCCACGATCGAGGCGCTGCGCGGTGCGCTCGACGAGGCGTACTCGGTGGTGGCTGCGTTGCGGGAGGAGCCGTGCCGGCATGAGCGGGAGGAGGCGGTGCTGGCCGAGGCGATCGCGGTCACCGAGCAGGCCCTGGCGGCGGAGAAGGCGCGTGCCGAGGTCGTCGGGACGCCTGCCCCCGGGAAGAAGACGGCCCGCCGGGAGTCGACCTCCGGGCCCCTCGCCCTGGGCAGTGCGGGTTTCGTCGTCATGGTTGCGGGTGCTCTGGTCGGGCTGGCCACTGTCATGCACCCCGAGGCGGCTGCTGAACTGGACTGGGCTGTGGTCGATGCGCTCAGGGGCAGCGCAGGGGCGGGCTGGGCCGCGCTGGCGGCCGCTGTCCTCGGCTTCTCGGCCTTGCTGGGCGCGATACTGGCCTTGGACAACCGCGGGTTCTTCCCGCCGGCCCATTCGGACATCTACTCGGAGCAGGGCTTCGCGACCTGGGTGTGACCCTGGGTCACATGGCGCTGTCCCGGCCGGGCCGGGACAGCGCCTCTTCTCTTTGCAGGTTGCCCGCCGCCGCAACGCCCGCCGTCTCATGCGGTGGGGAACATTGCGGGCCTTGCCTGTTCTCGCCCCTCTTCCGGCAACCCGGCACCGGCCCGGAGCGTTGAGAGCAGCCGCCACAAACCGCTCCGGCCGGCCGGAGCGGTCCCAGTGCGGCCTCCGCGCCCCGGCTGCACGTGGCCCCGCCACGTGCCCGACATCGAAGAGGAACCACCCATGCCTGCGCTCTACGCGGTCGTCATCACTCTCGCCGTCCTGGTCGGCGCTCTCCTCGTCGGCGGTGTCTTCTACGCCGTGCACCGCCGCCCCGCCCTCAACGGCCCCGTCACCGCCGCCGTCGCCACCGTCTCCGCCCTGGCCGCCGTCCTGGCCCTCGCTCTGGCAGCGGCACGCTGACCCGAAGGGCGGCAGCGGAGCCCGCGCGAGGCCCCGCCGAGCGCGAGCCAAGAAAGGCCAGCCCCGATCCCCCCGGCGCGCTCCCCATGTCCCACCCGCCTTCTTCTCCGGGTGAGGTGGTCGTGGGGTGCTCCGAGGGGGATGTCCGACCCCGGCCACGCCCGAATCACCGTGGGACCTGCGGCGTCAGGGGAACGGCCCGGAGGCTCGTCCAGGAGATGCGTCAGGAGATGCGTCAGGAGATGGTTCAGGGGATACCGCAGGAGACGTTGTCTCCGGGCGAGCCCGGCCGCGGAGGCCGATCGACCACTCTCTTCACCTGGTGGACGCGTGAGCTCACCAGTACGCCTTGCCCGTGCGGTCCGACCTGGCGCAACCCCGGACTCGGCATGGCGGAGACCGGGATGTCGACGGAGGTGCGGCCACAGCCCCGACGTGCGGAGCCTGGCCAGACGGCAACAGGATCAAGCTGCTCAAGCGTCCGCACTGCTCTTGAACGAGCCGCTCATCCCGCGGAACAGTTGGAGACACCCGACGAAGCCGGTCGTCATTCTTTCCGCTCTCCGGCTTTGAACGGGCCGGTCGCGGGGGCCACGCACTTGTCGACGACGGTCTGTTCGCCGGCCGCCGAGCCGTCCAGGCAGAGCCGTCCGCCCTTCTCGCGCAGGTCGAGGAAGAACCGCGTGGCCGTCCCCGACCGCCGCAGGCCGTGGATGCGCTCGTCGACGTAGCCGAGGTCGTGCAGGACCGTCCTGACCTTCGCGGGGGTGGGGTCCGCCAGATCCCACAGCGCCCGGGCGATGCGCTCCTCGTGGAGGCTGCCCGCGCACCAGTCGCGGGCGTTCAGCTCCACCTCCGGCCCCGCGGTGGGCACGACCGGCTCGATCGCGTCGTCCGGCGGCGTCTGCCCGGCCGGCAGCGTCCGTGCCGGACCGGCCGGCGGCGCCTCGGGCGGCGCGATCGAAGGACACGACCGCGCGACCTCGCCCAGCATCTCCGTGAAGGCCGCGCCGGACCGGGCCCCGACGGTTGCAGCGGGCGTGCTCTGCGGTCCGCCGGCGCTCAGCTTCTCGGCACCTGTCGTCCCGGCACCGCAGGCGGTGAGCGTCAGCGCGGCGAGAGCCGTCATCGCGAGCACGGGCCGCAGGCGGCGCGGGCAGCAGGTGATCGTGTCGGTCGGGGCCGGGGTTCGTCTCATGCGCCAAGTCTGCGATCAAGCCACCGCCTCCACCTGAGTACAACTACTCAAGTGAGCACGGGTACTCGCTCAGCTTCGATGAGACGTGAGCAGACGTCAGCGAGACGAGACAAGCGGGCAGCACGGCCTGCAGCCAGGCGCCTCAGCCTGGTAGGGGTTCGGTTCCGGATCGGGCCCTGGCGGGACGACCGGCAACCCGGCGGCCACCAGTTCGTCCCGCACCCGGGCTGCCGTGCGCTCGCGCTCGGCCAGGACCTCGGCACTCGCCTTCTCCAGCATCCCGGCACCCTGGCCGAGGGCTGTCCGCACCGGTCACCTCCGGGGTCTGTGATGTCCTGCCGACGGGGCGGCCAGTGGTCCGCCAGAGGTTCGGCCGAGCCGGATTCGGCCCGGAGGGAGTCGAGAACCGCGTCAGCGCCCTCCACGCAACCCGCAGCCTGTCCGTGGCCGGCTTCCTGCGAGAAGTGCCGGCCGTGAGGCTCAGTCGACGGTGGGGCTGCGGTGTTCGACGAGGACGACGTCGCGCCATGTGCCGTGGTGGCGGCCGATGCGCTCGCGGGTGCCGATGATGCGGAACCCTGCCTTCTGGTGCAGGGAGAGGCCGGCGGTGTTCTCCGGGAAGATGCCGGACTGCACCGTCCAGATCCCGGCGGCGTCGGTGGAGGCGAGCAGGGCGGTCAGCAGGGCCAGGCCCACGCCGCGGCCGCGGGCGTCGGGGTGGACGTAGACGGAGTGCTCGACGACGCCGGCGTACGCGCACCGGTCGGAGACCGGGACCACGGCGGCCCAGCCCAGGACCCGGCCGTCGGCGTCGAGGGCGGCCAGGCGGTGGTCGGGCAGCTTGGCGGCGTCGAACGCTTCCCAGGTCGGGGCGGTGGTCTCGAAGGTGGCGTCGCCCTCGTCGATGCCCCGCTGGTAGATCTCCAGGACCTGCGCGGTGTGCTCGGGCCGCATCGGTGTGATCCGCATGCCGGGCACGGGGGAGCTCACGCCGCCGCCTCGATGCCGAGTTCGGCGAGCAGGCCGCGGACACGGCGCTCGATCTCGTCGCGGATCGGCCGAGCGGACCTGCACACGGCCTGCGCCGAGGTGGGTGAGGAAGGCGGCGCCCATCTGGGAGCGTCCGGCGTTGTGGACGCAGACGAACAGCACGGAGGGTTCGGCGGAGGTGCTCATCGGGTCGGGACGCCTTCTTCGGTGGGACGGGGAGGGGTGACGGGCTGCTGCCCGCCGTGGGGAACGGCGGTGTCGTCCTCGTTCACGGCGGCCGGGCGGCCGAAGCAGACGGCGGCCAGGGCCAGGCCGGTGGCGGCGCCCACGAGTTGGGCGGCGAGGAACGGCGGGAGGGAGGCGGGGGCGATACCGGCGAAGGTGTCGGTGAACGTCCGGCCGATCGTGACGGCCGGGTTGGCGAAGGAGGTGGAGGAGGTGAACCAGTACGCCGCCCCGATGCAGGAGGCGACCAGCAGCGGCGCCAGGTGCGGGCGGCCGGTGCGGGCGAGGCCGAAGACCAGCCAGACCAGGCCGCCGACCCCGCCCAGACCCCCGCCGAGGCGAAGACCGCCGCCGGATGCGCCTGCGGCAGCTGACCGGCCTCCGAGAACAGCCGTACAGCACCCCGACCAGACCCGACCACGCATGGTCCGGCTCGCCGGCGGGGCGGCGGGTGCGCCCGTCCCGCGCGGCGGTGCGGGCGGTGATCGCGGCCGGCCGGGATGGGCGCTCCTTCAGACGCGGCGGCCCGCGAAGTGCTGGAGGGGACGGGCCGGCGTCCCGGACCGGTCAAGTCTCTGATCTGCGCCGGGCCGCCCACGGAGATGAACGAGTCCGACCGCGTCGAGTGGATTCCGCTGTCCGAGGTGCGCGGCATGATCGACCGCCGGGAGATCGTGAGCAGCGGGTCACTCGTGGGGCTGCTGTATGTGCTGGTCGACGGGACAACGGCCTTTGGGCCCTGCCCGGCGGCGGCATGGAGATGACCGACTCGCTACCGGGGACCGCCGTCCGCGAAGTGAAGGAAGAAACGGGCCTGGACGTAGAGATCATCGGGCTCGTGGGAACATACACCGACCCTCGCCACGTCATCGCCTATACGGACGGTGAGGTGCGAAGACAGTTCAACGTCTGCTTCACCGCGCGCATGGCCGGCGGGAAACTCGCGGTCTCCCGCGAATCCACGGAGCTGCGATTCGTTCCGG
The DNA here is from genome assembly GCF_044754345.1 of Streptomyces sp. NPDC093094. Taxonomy (NCBI): domain Bacteria; kingdom Bacillati; phylum Actinomycetota; class Actinomycetes; order Kitasatosporales; family Streptomycetaceae; genus Streptomyces; species Streptomyces sp. NPDC093094. Next base: position 12,802 of record NZ_JBIVOX010000027.1, read on the forward strand.
CAGATGAGCCGGCCGAGCTGCCCATGCACCACACAGCGGCTACGACTTCGGCACCTCCTGGAGAACCGCAAGCGGCCGTACCTCGGCTGACCAGGCGAGATGAGGCCGATTCGTACCGCGGCACCGATGCCTCTCTGCTTGCGGGACAGGTCCCGCTGCGCCTTCTTCACCGGCCGGGAACGGCAGAGGGCCACGGCGTCTGAGCCGGTCGGAGCCGTGGGCTTCCTCAGTCGCGCTTATCGGTCGGTGGGTCTTCGGGTCGGGTTCCGGTCCCTGCGCTCATGATCCGTGTGTTCAGCCGGGTCCTGTCCAGTCGAAGGGGAAGTACTTGCTCGACTTTCCCGAGCGTTCCCAGGAGAAGCCGAACGCGTCGGCGTGGTCGGCGGTGGCCCGTCCCCAGGTGGCGACCTGGCCCGGTCCGACCTCGGCGCCCGGGGCGTTGTGGACCTGGACGCGGGTGCCTTGCGGTGTCGTCGGGCCGGTGAGCGCCTCGGCGGTGGCCGTGACCCGGCCGGGAATCTCGGCTCGCCAGGTGGCGAGGTCCTCGTCGACCTCCACATGGATCGGCGCGATGTCCATGCCGCGCATCTCGGGCTGGAGCATCTCCCCGAACTGTGCCGGCCAGCCGCCCGCCTCACCGCCGAAGACCGCCCCGAGCGCGGCGCGCTGCCGGTCGTCGGCGCGTTCGTCGAGGAAGACCGCGGCGTAGGCGTCGGTGTGCTCGCCGGCCCAGACATTGCCCACGAAGGCACCCAGCATCAGGACGTTGAGACCGTCGAGCCGTACGTCGCCGTAGTTGCCCTCACGGATGTGCCAGACCAGCACGCCTTCGCAGTCGCCGTAGGTCGGGAGCTGCGCGAACGTGCAGGGGCACGGTATGGCGCATTTGCACACGTCGAACCAGTCGCCGGCCAGATGCCAGCGGGTTGTGGTGGTGCTCTGTTCCGTCATCTCGCTTCCCTCCCGTCGAGCCCGAGGGAGCTTCTTCGGAGTGGCGAGACCGCGTGTCCCGAGCCCGCGCGCGGATCGCGAGGCGGCCTCTTCCTTCCAGCTTGCCGCAGGTGCTCACATGCCGTCCATCGAGGGCGCTGTTTCCTGGAGTCCCGGCAGCAGCCAGTTCTGGAACGGGGCCAGCACGGCGAGGACGAGGAAGACGACGCCCACCGTCCGGGCGAGCAGCGGCCCTCGTGACCACAGCTTCTCCACGAAGATCACTGTCGCCAGCCCGGCCATCGCCGCCACGTTCATCACGCCGAGGGGGACGAGGACGACCATCAGTCCGGCGCAGCAGCCGACGCAGTAGCCGCCGTGGTGGATGCCCACCCGTAGATCGCGGGCCGGCTGGTGGAACCCGGCGTAGCGCACCAGCTGGCTCATGGGGTCGCGGCAGTGCCGCAGACAGACGTTCTTGAGGGGGCCCAGCTGGTAGAGGCCCGCCAGCAGGAAGGCCGCCGCGCCGATCCAGCGTCCCGCCGTGGGGTGGTCGTCCACCAGGTTGCCGGTGAGGTGGAGAGCCGCGTAGGCGAGCAGCCCGAAGGCTGTCCACACCAGCAGGTACCCGGCCACGAACTCCAGGGTGCGTCCTGCCCGGCTCCATCCGGACGATCGCCGCCCGATCCCCCGTACCCAGGTGAGGGCCACCGGCGCCATGGACGGCAGCATCATGGCCGCCATCATCGTGACCCAGAGCAGCAGGAACAGCGGGAGCGCCAACCCCATCGTGCCGGGCTCGACCCCCATGTCCCGGGCCTGTCCGACGGTCAGGACCCAGGCGGGTACGGCGATCAGGACGACCAGTGACCAGGCGACCGCGAGTTCCCGCGCCGGCAGCAGTCCCCCGCCCGCTTGGGTGGGGGCGGGCTGCCGGACGGAGCCGGGGGTGGAATTCCGGAGGTGCCGCATCGGTGCGCTCCCCTGCGTACATCTCCAGGACAGCACGCCCCTCGCCGCACCGCCACAGGTCGCCGGGCCCGGTCACCGCACCACCCGGCGGGCGGTGCCGATGGCGGCTGAGGGTTTCGGCGGGCTCAGTCCTCGAAGGTCCGCTCGTTCAGGAGGTCGAGGTTGCGGAAGACGGGAGGTCCGTCGCACAGGGCTGCGGCCTGGGCGGCGAACTCGGCCGTCTCGGGGCGGTTGGAGTTGTCCATGGCCTGCTCGTAGGAGGGGAACTCCACGATGTTCATGTAGACGTTCTCCGTGTCGCGGTCGCGTGCCTGCAGTGCCCGCGTGGCCAGGCGGCTGCCCTCGTTCTTCTCGACCCAGGTGTCCAGCAGGGCGTTGAACTCGTCGATGCGGCTGGTCCTGTACTCGATGATCTGAACGAATCTCATCGTCGGCGCCTCCTCGGCACGATGTGGGGCTGGCTTCCAGCATCGGCCGCGCAGGGGCGATCCGCGCGTCGTGGCATCACGCCCGCGCCTTGTGCCGCCGTCGTGCGGCTCTGTGCGCTCCTGGGGCGCGCGTCCGGTGTTCCTCACGGAAGCGGGTTCCCGGCGTACAACCTCCTGGCGCCGTGACCGGTCCCACGTGTGAGGGCGGGACGCCCGACGGCCTGGAAGCCGGGGCCCCGGGCACGCCATGGGGAAGGGGACACGCACATGGGCAGATGGGGGGCGGCCGCGCTGGTTGCCGCCGGCCTGGTCGCGGGGACACTGGCGCCGGCCGGTCCCGCGGCGGCCGTGCACGGAGCCGTGCCGGGCGACTTCGACGGTGACGGGTACCGGGACGCGGTGCTGCCGGTACCGAGCGCGAACATCGGCAGCAACACGCGTGGGGGTGCCGTCGTCATCCTGTACGGCTCCGCGAACGGGGTGTCGGCCGGCGGCCGGCGTCAGGTGATCACCGAGGCGTCGCCCGGCGTTCCGGTGCAGGTCGCCAAAGGATCCAGCTTCGGCCAGTCCACCGCCACGGCCGACCTGAACCGCGACGGATTCGCCGACCTGGTCATCGGCGCTCCCAGGGGCGGCCACGCCACAGGAACCGTCACCGTCATGTGGGGCAGCAGGAACGGCCTGCGCAAGGGCACCCTGCTGCCCAAACCGCTGTCGTACATCAGCCTCTACGGCGAGGACGTGGCGGCCGTCAGCGCGGGACCGGGCGGGAAGGCCCAGGTCATGGTGGCGTCGGAGCACACCACCGTGGTCTTCAAAGGCCCCTTCAGCAGCTCCGGCACCTACGGCCCGGTCACGTGGGGCCCGAGCGAGCGGTCACCCATGGCCGGCTCGGTGGCACTCGGTGACTTCAACCGCGACGGCATGCCCGACCAGGTCGACTTCAGCTCGCGCCAGCGCGCCCTGACCGGCAGCGAGGTCCGGGTGAACCAGACCGGCGCCCCTGCCGGGACGGTGCTGGATAAGGGCAACGGGTTCATCGCCGCCACCGGTGACGTCAACGGCGACGGCTACACCGACCTGGTGGCCGGCGACCCGCTGACGCCCTGGACCCCAGGTGTCGACGGCGAGCTGGGCGGCCGTGTGCTGGTGTGGCGCGGCTCGGCGAGCGGTATCGCCGCCGACGCGGCGCCCGAGGTGATCAGCCAGGACACGGAGGGGGTGCCCGGCACCGGCGAGAAGGGCGACATCTTCGGTGCCGCCGTCGCGGTGGCCGACCTCAACCGTGACGGCGCCGCCGAGATCATCGTCGGAGCGCCGCACGAGAGCGTCGGCGAGGTCAGCCGGACCGGCATGGTCACCGTGATCCCGGGCCGCCGGACCGGCCCGCTCGGTGCGGGCGGGTACTCCTTCCACCAGAACACCCCCGGTGTCCCCAGCGTCAACGAGACCACGGACTGCTTCGGCACCACGGTGTCCGCCGGGGACGTGGACCGGGACGGCAGGCCGGAGCTGTTCATCGGCGCGGCCTGCGAGAACCGCCACAACGGCGCGGTGTTCATGCTGCCGGGCGGCGCGTCCCGCCCGACCGGCACCGGCAGCCGCGTCTTCACCCTGGACTCGCTCGGCATGCCGCAGCGGTACGAGGGCTGGCTGGGCGGCTTCGGGCTGTTCTGGGTCATCACCTGATCCGGAGCGGGCGGACGTGAAGGGGGGCGGCGTCGAGAACGCCGGCCCCCTCGGTCTCGGTCCCCTCTTCGACTGCGGCTCGCGCACCGGCAGGTGCCGCTCCTTCGGCAGCGCCGTCCGAGACCCCTCGCCCGGGACCTTCCGGGCTTTCCTGGCCGCCCGGACCTTCCGGGCGCCGCCCTTCCCATGCGCATGCGTGTGCCCGTGTGCACCGGACATGCCCGTGCGCCCGTGTGCACCGGACATGCCCGTGCGCACCGAACGGTCGCGGGCCCGGCCGTGACCGGTTCTCCGAGAGCGTCGCGGCTCCGGGCCGGACTCCCGGGCCGCCGGTCCCGTCCCCCGCTCGGCGCGAACGGTCTACGGCACCTGCTCGCCGGTGTTCCCCGTGGGAACGCCCAGGGGTCGGCGCTCGGGGACCGGCCCGCGGGCCGCTTGCGCGTGAGGGTCGTCGTGCTCCTGGTGCTCCCCGGCGGCGGCCCGCTCGGCGGGCAGGAGCCGGGCCGGTCCCTGCGTCGGGGCGGGGGGAGCCGGGGTTGCGGGGCCGGTGCCGAGAAGACGGCGTGTGGTGCTCATGGCAGGGAGTCTGCGCCTCTGACCCGGGAGTCGACAAGCGGCAGGACGAGGGGGTGACAAGACGGAACTGCCTCCACTTGTTCACCCACCGCTCGACGGCGTTGCGGTGACGGGACCGGGACCTGTCGAAGGCAGGGGACGACAGAGCGGTCGTGGGCGGCAGAGCGGTCGTGGGCGGCTCAGGAGCGGTCGTGGGCGGCTCAGGAGCGGTCGTGGGCGGCTCAGGAGCGGGCTGTCGGCTTGCGCGGTGGAGGGACGGCGCGGAGCAGTTCCCACAGGGGGCGTGAGCCGGATGCCCAGACTCCGAGGGTGTGGCGGTCGACCACGTGGAGGCGCTGCTGCTCGGCGAAGGCCACGGCGGGCCGGGTGACCCGTCCGTTCGTCACGATGACCGCGACATCGGCGCCGTGGACCTGGCGGGCGGTGCCGTTGAGGACCTGGAGGTCCGGTGTGCCCACGGCGGAGCCGGCGAGGCCGTTGCGCCGGTGTTTGCACTGGATCACCCAGCGCCGCCCGTAGGGGTCGGTGGCTTTCACGTCGGCGCCGAGGTCGCCGCCGCCCCCGACGCGGACCGCGTCCGGGCAGCCGTCCCGCCGCATCAGGTCGCGCACCGCGTCCTCGAACCGGGAGTGATGGAGGGCGTCCAGTTGGGACAGGCCGTAGCGCAGGCCCTGCGCGCGGACCGCTTCCCACCGTGCCCGCTGTTTCTTGCTGTGCAGCCGGCCGCCCCCGGCCAGTACCCCGAGCCCTCCGACGACGGCGAGGATCCACCAGTGGGCCAGCAGCCAGTCGACGACGGTCACCACCAGGGCGACGGCGAAGAAAGCAGCCGCCAGGAGGCCGATCAGCCGGTCGTCGGCCCGCTGTCGTCGCCTGCCCGGCCTGCGCGTGCGCCGCCGTGCCGGTGGCCGCCTGGCCGGCGTCGTCCGGCCTTTGCGCGGGCGGGGGCTCACCGGGCGGCCTGCGTGACGCCGCTCGCGAGCTGTCCCAGGATGCTCAGGATTCCCTGGCCGACCGGGGTGGGAGCGATCAGAACGCCCAGCGCCAGGATGATGACCGCCGTGGTCCTCTCCTCGTTCCGGCTGCGGGCCTGCGTACGGCGGCGCAGCCGGAAGAAGACGACGACTGCGAGCAGCACGGCCACATTGATGGTCAGCAACCGTCCAGACCTCCCCCAACGATCGGCCGTCGACGGGAGACGGCAGCACGCCGCCCCCCGCTTCTTGTGTAGCGGCGCCTTGTTGATGTTGGAGGTGGATTGCAGACGAATGGCACAAAGCCATCGGAGCTGGCCGAATACGGTGCGCTGCGGATCAGCCATGGGTGAAGTCGGGTCGCCTCGTTCGGGGCGCAGATGGACGGCCTGCGCGGCGACGCCTGTCAGGCCGTCGAGGAGAAGGCGCTGGGCCGGCACCGTCGGTTCAGCAGGCCGTCGGTGCCGCGCCGAGGTGTGACGCCGGCGGCGCTCAGTAGTCGGTGAGGTCCACGATCACGTCGCAGTGCGGATCGTCGGACGGCTGATGCAGGTGCTCGTTCGCCAGGAAAGGGGGCGAGCCCAGGGCGCCCATCAGGCCCGGCCCCGTATGACTGATCACGACGTCCACACCGTACGTGCGGTCGCGCTCAGGTGTACGGAGGTAGAGGCGCATGCGGTCGTCGCCGGTGACGATCGCGCCGATGCACAGCGGCTGGTACGACGCATACGGGGTGATGAGGGCGCGGAGGACGGTCAGCAGTCGGTTCGCGGCCGCCTGTTCGCCGTCGGGTTCAGGAGCGTTCGCGTCATGACCCATGCCGGACATCCGTTTCCCCGCCGGTTGCGGCAGTACGCCGTGATCACGCCGGCCTTCTGGTCGGCCCGGCATCGTAGCGCTCGCCGGGATTCCTCCGTGGACACCCCGGCGGGGAGGACGGAGCACCGGAGGCCGGCTCGGTGCCCTCGCACACGCCCTTGCGCCGCACACTGCTGTCCGCTGCGGATCGTCAGTCGGTCCGGGTGCGCAGGCTCCGCGCCAGGGCGGGGATCATCACCGTCGCAGGGACGAGGTGCAGCCCGATCAGGGCGGTGATGGTGGCGGGGTTCGCCCCGGAGAGGAGGGGCGGGACCAGCGAGATCGCGGTCAGCGACACCGCCGTCCGCACGAACCGCTCGGCGGGGCGGGCGCTCCACCGGAGAAGCGCGGCGGCGATGGCGACGCCCACGACCGAGAAGAAGCCGGTCACCACGGCGAACCCGGACAACGGGATCGTCTCGCCGCCGTCGGGGAGCTCGAAGTCGGCGCCGGCGGCCCGGGCCGGCGCCGCGGCGAGGGTGGTGGCCGTCATCGCCGCGAGTGTGGCGACGAAGCCGGTGCCGACGAGCCTGCGGAGCCGGTGGGTGCGGCCGGTCGGGCCCGCGGTCGGGCCTGCGGCGACGGCGGTGTCATTCATGCTGTTCATGCTGTTCATGCTGTTCATGCCGTTCCTCCGTTGTCCGGTGGCCGGCGTGCGGGGTGCCGACCGGCAGGTGGCGGTTCTGGTCCTGGGCGGGGCGACGCGCGCCCTCGCCGTACGACGACGGCCTGCTCGCCGTACGACGACGGCCCGGCTGAGCAGCAGGGCGCGGACGGCGGTGCCGCGGAGCCGGGACCCGGTGTCGCGTCCGGGGGCCGGTCCGGGCCCGCCGTCGTGCGGCCCCGGCCGCACCCGCACCTGCACCTGCACCCGCCCGCGGGTGACGGCGCCGAACGCGTCGCGCCCCCTGGCCGTGATCACCGCGGCATGCGTGCCGCCGCGCAGTGCGAGCGTCCGCGCCGGGGCTACTCCGTGCCGTCCGCCGGCAGGCGCTGCGGCAGCCCGAGCGACGGGAAGCGGTCGTCGTGGAACGTGACGATCTCGGTGATCGCCCCGCCGGTGACGCGCAGGACGTCGATCGTCAGCGGGAGGTACGCGCCCTCCTGCTTCTGCCAGAGGTAGAAGGCGGCGGCGGGCTGCCGGTTCACGCAGGTGAGGACGGCGCGCAGGCCCTTCATGCCCTCGAAGCCGCTCTCGGCCCAGTCGTTCACGACCGCGTCCCGGCCGATGTGCAGGCCCGGCGTGGGCGGCATCGAGCAGCGGACGTCGTCCCGCAGCATCGCGGTGAGCTCGTCGATGTCCGTGGCCACGCTGGCGTCCGTGTAGCGGCGCACCAGCTCGCGCGTCCCGGCGTCCTGCTCGCTGCCGGTCCAGTCCTGCCGCTCGGCGGGCAGGTGCTCCCGCATGCCGGCGCGGGCCCGCTGCAGCGCGCTGTTCACGGAGTTGACGGAGTCTCCCAGGAGCTTCGCGACGTCCTTCGCCGGCCAGCCGAGCACGTCCCGCAGGATCAGCACGGCCCGCGGGCGCGGTGCGAGGTGCTGGACCGCGACCACGTACGCCAGCTCGATCGTCTCCCGCGCGACGGCGACGGCCTCCGGCTCGTCCGCGTCGCCCGCGGGCAGCTCGTCGAGCAGCCGGTCCGGGTAGGGCTGCAGCCACAGCACCTCGCCGCCGGTCGCGGGCTCCGGGCGGTGCTTGGCGAGCAGGTCCAGGCAGGCGTTGGTGGCGATCCCGTACAGCCAGGCCCGGAACGTCGACCGCCCTTCGAAGGTCTCCCGTCGTCGCCAGGCACGCAGGAACGTCTCCTGCACGGTGTCCTCGGCGTCCTCGAACGATCCGAGCATCCGGTAGCAGTGCACGTGCAGCTCCCGCCGGTGCCGCTCCGCCAGTCCCGAGAACGCCGGCTCGTCGGCCTCGTCCAGCCTGCTTCCGCCCGGACCGCTCACGTCCAGCTCCTTCAGCCGCGTGTCCGCACCCATCACGTCATCCTTCCGCCTCGTCGTGTCCCGTCGTAGGTGTGACGGGCACAGGCGCGAAAACTCATCACCGGGGGTGAGCCGGCCGAGGGGGTCCGTCGGCACCGCGCCCGGCCGTGGACACGGGGCAGGCGGACATGGGGCAGACCGACGCCCGCGCCCCGCTTCCCTGCGCCGGAGAATGCGCGGGGAAGCGGGGCGCGGGCGTGTCCGGGCCGTGGTGTCAGTGGGTGGGGAGGTACCGGTAGCAGTAGTTCGCCGTCGCCACGTTGTACTCCCGCAGGGTCTCCATGAGCTTGTCGCCGGTGTTGGGGCCGACGATGCCGTCGGCCTGGGAGTCGCCCAGCTTCCAGCGCTGGAAGGCCACCACGGCGTACTGGGTCTGCTTGCCCCAGATGCCGTCCTCCGCGAGTTCCACCTGGAAGGCGTTGGCCCAGTTGACCGCGATCTGCACGCACTTGACGCCCTCGCCGCGGCTTCCGTACTGCAGGTAGGGCGCGCTGGTGCTGGCGCCCGCGATGCCCGCGGATCCCGTGACGGCGACGGTGACGGAGGCCGCCAGCAGGGCGGCCTTCTTGACCAAGGGGTGGAAAGACACAGGTTCCTCCGGGTTCAACCGATTCGATGAGAACGATCGCCGTCACGCTAGGCCGCTCCCCCGTCGTCCCACCACGAGCCCGTCGTCCCTGGGACGGTGAGGCTCTCCCAGGGACCGCGGAGGCCGTCTCTGGGACAGGAGGGGGGCTCTCCCAGGGACGACGGTGGCACTCCCAGAGACAGCGGGACTCTCCCTGGGACAGGCCGTCCGCCCAAGGATGGACGCATCGCCGTCCGCTCGTGCTCACGTTCGTGAGGGACAACTGCCTCATGAGCGTGAGCCCCCGTTCCAGGAGGAACACATGTCCCTGCGCCTCACCACGACTCTCGGCGCCATGGCGCTCGCCCTGGCCGCCGTCCTGCCCGCCGCCACGTCCTCCCAGGCGGCCGTCGCCCAGGGCTTCGTGAACGGCTGGGACAAGCAGTGGGACGACTTCGACGACGAAGGAACCCTCTCCCGCACGTCCTACTCGCACAGCAACGCCGTCGCCATGTGGCAGCTGATCCTGGTGGCCGACAAGGCGCACCGCCCCGACGGGTCCCTCTTCACCGCCGCCGACGTCGACTGCCGGTTCGGGCCCACGACCGAGTACGCCACCAAGGACTGGCAGCGCAAGTTCAGTCTCTCGGCCGACGGGATCGTCGGTCCGAAGACGTTCCACCGTGCCGGAAGCAACCTCCTGGGCCCCGTGAAGGAGTGGAACGTGGAACGTGTCGAGTACTGGAGCGGCACGACGACCCAGGGCACCACCTTCTGGCGCAGCCTGGAGGACGGCCACTACTCCTTCCAGATGCCGTCGGGTCTCAAGATCGACGCCAGCTACACGCGCGCGAACGCCTGTTCCTGACGGGAAGCCCGTAAGGCGAGCGGCCGGCAGGTCACAGGGCCTGCCGGCCGCTCGCGTGCTCGGCCGCAGCGGCGCGATACTGCTCGACGTCCCCGACGACGGCACGGCCGCCCGCCCGGAAGTGCTCCGTGGCGATCTGCGCCGGATCCTGCTCGACTCCCTGCCCGCCGGGACCGTCCGGTGGGGCCGCGAGCTCACCGCGGCCCGTCCCCCGAACGGGTCGCCGCCCTCGACTTCGGCGACCCCGACGCCGTACGCGCCCGGATCGCGGCCGAGTTCGAGGGCTGGGCCCCGCACCTCACCGCCCTGATCACCGACGGCGAGACCGCCCCGGTCGCCCGCATGATCCACACCCTTCCGGACGGACACCGCTGGGACCGCGTCCCCGGTGTGACCCTCATCGGCGACGCCGCCCACCTGATGCCCCCGTCCGGCGACGGGGCGAACCTGGCGATGTTCGACGGCGCCGAGCTCGCCAGGGCGATCGCCGAGCACCCCGACGACATCGAGGCGGCCCTCACCGCCTACGAGAAGGCGCTGTTCCCGCGCAGCGAGAGCTTCTACGCCGACGCCCGCGAGATCCTGGACCTCTGCCTCGGCGACAGCGCCCCCCAGGGCTTCGTCGACTTCTTCACCGGTGCTCCCCAGGACCGGCAGGACGCAGAGGAACGGTCCTGAGCCGCCGCGGGCGACGTTTCACCCGCTCGGCCGAGCCTTCGTGCGCACGACGGGGGCAGACGTCGCCCGAGCCCCGGTGGCGCGTGCGCGTGACCGCGGTGCGGGAGCCGGTGCCGTGGTCATCCCCGAGTCGACCTCGGCGCCGGCCCGACAGCAGGTCCGTGGCCGGGCCTCATCCCCTCCCCCGCTGGAGCTCGTCCCGCCCCTCATCCCCTCCCCCGCCGGGCGGAGGGCCGCTCCACGGCGTGGTCCAGATGGGCGATGACGGCCGGCACGTCATCGCTCTCGGTGCTCCGGATCAGCTGCAGGGCCGGCCGGACGAGACCGCCCGGCCGTGCGATCAGCCGGGCGAGCACGGTGGCCCGGACGTCGAGCCGCTCGATCGTGGCCTCACGCTCCTGTTCATTCTGGCCCGCGAGCAGGACCGCGTTGTACCACGCCTCCTCGCGGGACTGACGGATGCTGAAGTCGAGGATCCGTTCGTCGGTGCGGGCTCCGACCCGGTCCAGCAGGGACAGGAACGGCGACAGGGCACCGACCGAGTCCTGAACCGCCAGCGCCACCCGCGCGAGAATGTCGTCGACCAGCAGAAAGTCCCGCCGTAACCCGTGGATGGCCTTGCCCGGGGCGGTCCGTGCGGCGGCGACGGCCAGGTCGAGGTTGATGTGCGCGTTCACGCCGAGGACCAGGTGCTGGACGATGATGTGGTCGGAGTCGTCGAGCAACCCGAACGTCTCGCGCCAGCAGCGCGGCCCGCTCCGGTCACGCCGCCAGGCGTCGTACGCGTCGAGGTAGCGGTTGCCGAAGAGCGTGTCGAACCGGTCCATCCGGGCGCCGTCGTCGAACAGCCCGCCGTGAATGGCCGTGCGGACCTCGACGGTCACCTGCCGGTACAGCGCCGCGAAGTACCCGACCCGGTCGCCGGTCCGGCGGGCCTCCCGGACGATCCCGGCAAGCCCGTCCACCACGTCGTCGATGTTCTCTGCCGCCATGCCTGACTCCCCTCCATGGTCCTGACGTCTACCGTCCCGACGTCTACCGTCCCGACGTCCGCGGTGCCGACGTCCGCGGTGCCGACGTCCGCGGTGCCGAGGTCCGCGGTCCTGCTGTTCGGTCTCGCGCTCCGGGTGGCGGATCTGCCGTGCGGATCCGCCACCCCTGTGTCACGGCGTCCCGTGGATCAACCCGGCCTCCAAGATCTCCGGCATGGTCTCCTCCAGCTGCGTGTGCGGCACGGGGCTGCCGGAGACACCGGTCGCCCACCGGTCGCGGATCCGGGACGCGGCCCGCTGCACGGGCCGCAGGAGAAGCGGCTTCCACAGCACCCGCCCGAGCACCGCACCGACAATCGCGCCCACGGCCGCACCCACCGGCGAGAACAGCAGCCGCCTCACCGCTTCGCCTCCCGCGGCAGGAGCGCTCGGCAGAGCGCCGGTGGATCCCAGCCGCAGCGCCGTCACGACGGTCACCACCACAGCCAGGGCGCCGAGGCTGACGCGCAGCGTGACCATCGCCCGGGAGACGTGCGTGGCCACCGTCCCCGGCGCCGCGCCCATCGCCCGGGCGGTCTCCGCCTGGGTGAGCCCCAGCTCCTTGTGCAGCAGCATCGCTGTGCGCTGCTGCTGCGGCAGCGCGGTCAGTGCCGCGCCGACGACCACGCGCAGCTCGGCGGCGCCGCACGGGTCGACCGCCGGTTCGTCGGCCTCCAGCCGCACGTCCGCGTCCAGGGACCCGTACGCCTGACCGGCGCGGTGATAACGCCGGGCAGCCTGTGACACCTCGTTCCTGATGGCCGCGAAGACGTACGGACGCAGTTGCTCGACCGGTTCGGGGCAGGCCAGCACGCTCGTGAGGGCGTTCTGCACGACGTCCCGGGCTTCCGCCGAGGACGGCGGGACCCCCGAGCAGCGCAGCCGCTTGCGGGCGTAGCCGACCATCTGTCCCTGCCGCTCCGCGACCAGGGCCGCGAGCGCCTCGGCACGCCCTACCCTCCGCTCCTCATCCACGCCGCCCCCGCTCCCCCGCACGCCGTCCGCCGCGCGTCTCCCGCTCGGCCCGTACGAGTTCGGCTTTCCCCGCCGCGCGGATACGGAACGCGATGCTCTTCAGCACCCCGCTCACCCCCGGCGCGAACAGCAGCACCAAGAACACGGCCACGCCGATGCCCGTCATCTCCACCGGAAACCCCTCCAGTCTGCGGCCCCTTGAGCGCCTCACGGTGAAGCAGCGGCCGTACATCCTCCGACAGTCGTCCGGCTCCCGGATTCTTTACACGGCCCGCAGAATTCTTCGGTGAGAAGCGCGGTCGGCCCATGGCTATGGTCAGAGGCATGCGCCTCGCTCTCTTCGATCTGGACGGCACCCTTGTCGACCGAACCGCCGCCTTCGCGGACGCCATAGCAACTCTCAGCCACGACCACGGTTACGGCCCGGAGATCGAGAACTGGCTGCTGACCGAGCTCGCCGACCATGCCGATCGTTCGTACTTCGACCGCCTGCGCGTCGCGTTCCCGGTCAAGGAGACCAGCGAGCATCTCTGGCGCGTCTACATCGACCGCATGGCGGCCGCGGTCACCTGCCGCCCCGCCGTGATCAAGAGCCTGACCCGGCTCAAGGACGCCGGCTGGAGCATCGGCATCGCGACGAACGGTGCCAGCGACATCCAGCGCGCCAAGGTCCGTGCCACCGGACTCGCCGACCTCATCGACGGAATCGCGGCTTCCGGAGACATCGACGTCCGAAAGCCCGACCCAAGACTCTTCGAACTCGCCGCCGCCCGGTGCGGCACCCAGCTCACCTCCGGCGACTGGATGACCGGCGACAACCCTGAGACGGACATCGCCGGAGGCCACGACGCGGGCCTGCGCGTGATCTGGGTCCGCGGCCGCGCCTGGCCCGACGGACTCGCCGTCCCGCACCACACCGCCGACGACGTCACCGAGGCCGTCGACTACCTGCTCGCCCATTCCCGGACGTAGCACCATTCCCGGATGTAGCACCGTTCCCGGATGTAGCACCGTTCCCGGACGTAGCGCCGTGCGGTGTCTCGGCGGCGGCCCGGCCCTACGCCTCCGGAGCAGACCTCGGCCGCCTCACGCGTGCGCTGCGACGGTCCCGCGCGTTCCAGCAGGCCGTGTGCCAGTGCCGACGATCCTCGACGCCGCCGTGCGCGGGCCACGCCACCACATGCGCGACGCCGGAGGCGATCACCTGGTCGCAACCGGGACAGCGGTACATCCGGTCCCCGGCACTCGGCCCCGCCACCCGCCGCACGGTCCAGCTCTCGCCCTGCCAGTCCACCGACGACTCCTCGGCCCGCCGCCGGCTGCGGATCTGTGAAGCGGCCCACCGAGCGGGTCGCAGGAGGAGCGGCTTCCACAGCATCCATCCCAGCGCCGCGCCGACAGCGGCACCCGCCACCGCACCCGTCGGCGAGTACAGCAGCCGCTCCAGCGCCTTCCCTCCCGCGGCGGGACCGACCGGCAGCAGTCCGGACCGCATCCCCAGCGCCGCCGCGCCACAGGCGGCCGCCACAGCCAGCACGCCCAGGGTGATCCGCAGGGTGACGAGTGCCCGGGCCACGTGGGTGGCCACCGTTCCCGGCGCCGCGCCCATCGCCTTCGCGGTCTGCGCCTGGGTGAGCCCCAGCTTCTTGTGCAGCAGCACTGCCGTGCGCTGCTGGGGCGGCAGGGCGTCGATCGCGGCGTCGAGGTCCAGGCGCAGGTCCGCCGCGGCGCACGGGTCGGCCGCGCAGGTGCCGCTCTCCAACCGGACGTCCGCGTCCAGGGACGCGTATCCCCGGCCGGTGCGGTGGCGCCGGACCGCGTGCCGGACCTCGTTCCTGATGGCGGCGAAGACGTACGGACGCAGTTGCTCGACCGGTTCGGGGCAGGCCAGCACGCTCGTGAGGGCGTTCTGCACGACGTCCCGGGCTTCCGCCGAGGACGGCGGGACCCCCGAGCAGCGCAGCCGCTTGCGGGCGTAGCCGACCATCTGTCCCTGCCGCTCCGCGACCAGGACCGCGAGCGCCTCGGCACGCCCTACCCTCCGCTCCTCATCCACGCCGCCCCCGCATGCCCTTGCGCTCACCCCGTGCGCGGCCGTCCGCGTCCTGTCCGGCCCGTACGAGTTCGGCCTTCCCCGCCGCGCGGATACGGAACGCGATGCTCTTCAGCACCCCGCTCACCCCCGGCGCGAACAGCAGCACCAAGAACACGGCGACACCGATGCCCGTCATCTCCACCGGAAACCCCTCCCAGTCCGCGGCCCGTCGGTGCTTCACGGTGAAGCAGCGGCCGTACGCACCCCCACAGCCGCCCGGCCCCCGGATTCTTTACACACCACCCAAAACTTCTCGGGGGCAGGACGTCGGCTGGGTGCGGCCGACGCTCCACCCGACAGCGGCCGAAGATCTGGCGCAGCCACGGCGTACGCCCTCATCGGGCCCCATCGGGCCCCACGAAGGGCAAGGGCCGCCCGGATGACCCCCCGTCAGATTGTTCGCCAGAAACGATTCTCCGGCCGGGCGCTTTTCCGCGCCCGGAACAGGACTGCACCGGGAGCGGCGCTCACCCACCCCGTTCCCCGGCCACCGGCATCCGGTACCCGTTTCGGCACTCCAGGCATCCGCCCCGGCTCTCACAGGACCGTCTCCGTCCGCGGGGCTGCCTTGCACGAGGGACACGCCCGCGGGAGGCCACGTCGGCCCCAGTGGCCACTTCCTCAGAAAATGCCCGATATGTTCAAGTCTCATACGATATTTACCGTTCGGAACCACTCCTTCCTCGGGACCTCCCATGCCCCACACCCGCGCCTCCGATCAGGGCACCTCGGTCCCCCAGTCGGTCACGCCTCCGGCGGAGCTTTCCCTGGAGGAACGTCTGGCCCTCGTCGACGCGGTGATGACCGTGCGGCTGGAAGAAGCCGGCGTCGCCTACGAGGTCAACACCGCTCACATCCCCACCGGCCCTCTGGACCTGGCCGATGTCGTCACCGTTCCCGCCGGCACCGTCCCCGAGCCGCTGCCCGCCCTGTACCCGACACCGGTCGCGGCTCTTCTGCAACGGGCTCACCACCGCCTGCTCACCGGCGGCTGGTGCTCCGGCACCCTGGTCGACGAGGACGGCGCCCGCTGCATGCTCGGCGCCGTCCGGGCGGAGGCCCACGGCGACCGCGGCCTGGAAGCCGACGCCGCTGCCGTGCTCCTGGACGCGGTCCGCCGCAGTTTCGGCGACGACGTCGAGTCCGTACCGTCCTTCAACGACGCACACGGCACGAGCCGGATCCCCGTCCGCATGGTCGCCGACGCCGCCGGTCTCGCGGACGCCCGAGGTCTCTGACCCGCTCCCCGGGCCGGAAGGGAAAAGACATCGCGCGGGCAAACCGGGGCTCGGCGTGATTCCCCCGTGCACGAAGCCGAAGACCACCGGACCCCGGCGGGGCGGTACACGCTCACGGAAACGGAACATGGACGTCCCTGGGGTGTCTGCGCCGAGGTGGAGGGGCTCTTCGGAGAGCCTCAGCACGGCATCTACGAACTGTTCGGCTGGGCTCAGCAGGCAGAAGTGCACGGCTGGACCGGTGACCGGGTGTGGCTGGTCCCGGACGACCGGGCACTCGGCCCCTGGCTGCTGGCGGACGCGCGGTGCCCGGGCCACCACCCCGGCACGGACAGCCTCGTCCTCACCGGCCTGGACGACCACGAAGGTCCGCCCGAAGGCCACCGGGGCCGCGTCCGTGTCCACGACGAACACCGCTGGCTGGGCTCCTGCCAGGAGTTCACCCGGATCCTCGCGCCCGAGCGACCGGCGCCTCCGCTGGTCCTACGGGGGCTCGCTCCAGGTGCCCGGCTGCGGGCGGCACTGCTGAAGGCCACGCAGCGGGCGTTGGACCTGGGGCAAGTCTCCCTGGAGACACGGAACGACCGAGGCGAGACCCTAGCCGAACACGCGTTCCAGGCCGCCAGAGTCAGTGCCTGGCACTCCTCTCCCCACGGGCCGGACCTGATCGATCTGGAGCTCGAAGGGAACTCCTTCCCGCTCCTCCCGGAACACGCACGGCCCCTCTGGGAGAGTTGGCTCGCCGCCCCGCCGGACACCCTGAACACCCGGGCAGCCCTCGACACACGGCACCGCGCTGCATGGCTCGACCTCGTCCGGACACGCGGCTGCCTGCGCACCCACAACAACCGGCCTGCCGGACACGCCTACGAGCTCGACGGCAGGCACATCACCGACGAACCAGGTCTCCACCTGGCGCTCGGCGAAGCGGTGAACGGGCCGGGCGGCTACTTCGGCGGCTGCGTGTCCGCCCTCGACGACTGCCTGCGCGGCACCTTCGGCTACACGGCTCCCGCGGTTCTCCTCTGGCGGAACGCCGCAACCGCCCGGAAGCATCTGTCCCAGGCCCTGACACCGGAGGGCCACCGCTACGACCTCTTCGCTGCGGTGCTCGACGCCCTGTCCGAGGGCGGCATGCACGTCACCCTGACGTGAGAGAGCCGCAGGCTTCTTCACACCAGGGGCGACAAGCCGGGGCGCAGCCGCACCGGTTCACTCCCCCGCGGGCCCCTCCGAGACCAGACCGAACTGGTACTCGGCGTTCTGGAGCAGTTCCTCCGTCACCCGCACACCGGTCAGCCGCTCGGCAAGAGCGAGGACGGCCGCTTTGGTGTCGACGTGCCCGCTGGAATCCCCCTTGCTCTCCGAGAGGACGAAACCGACCTCACCCATCACTGAGTTGAGAGCGTCAGGAGCGCTGCCGTCCCTGTGTATCCGACCTCCAGCGCATGGCGGAACACGGGAGAAGAACGTATCCAGGCGTAGTCATGAGCGGTCACCGAAGCCATGCGCCCCAGTCTGACGGCCGCCACTGACAAGAGCGCCGCCCAGCTGGTACGCCGGGGCGGGCGGCGCCCTGTTGCTGTTCGGTCCCTGGGATTCTCCGCAGGGGACCAGAGCCTCGGGAGGCCTGCCGGTTCAGTCCCTGTTTCCTGCTGGAGGCTGACGGAAGTCGTTCGGTCCCTCCGTGCGGAGGCCGACTGGCGGTCGTTCTGTGAGGGTCAGGCAGTGACCAAGGAGTGACCAGGGATCGAAGCGAGGGTCGGAGTGCCTGGAGCCATTCTTCAGTCCCTTAGCCATAACCGCAGGTCAGAGGGCATACAGCCTCTTTTGCAGGGACCGAAGGGACTCAAGTTCTCTATTATCAGCCGCATAGAGCATTGTTCGTGTCGCACGCGCGTACGAAGAGAAGTGTCTACGTAGCTGATAATTAGGAAGTTGAGTCCCTTCAGTCCCTGTTTTTGGCACGGAATCGCTCTGACTTGCGGTGATATACAGGGACTGAAGGTGTCGGGCTCCGGGCTCCGGTCCGTCCCTGTCGGTCCCTGCCAGGCCGGGGCAAGCACTCTCTTCAGGATCACCACTCTCTGCAGCCACTCGCGAAAGCTGCGTGACGGCGCAAAGAGCCCGCCCGCCCCGCCCGGCAGGGACTGAGGGACTGAAGGGACCGGGAAACCGATAGGGCGGCACGCAGCAGTGCGAAGTTGCGGCCGGCCGGCCCTTCAGGGTTCTACACTCTCTTCCGAAGCCCAGTCCCTTCGGTCCCTGTAAGAGCGTCAGCCCCTGCTGGTGGCCCGCCAATACACCCGCAGGGACCGAAGACGACGAGCCCGACGAAGGACCCCTGTGCCGCGCGAGACGCCGATGACTGCCTCGGAGCCCAGGCAGGCCCGGCCGCATGAGGTGGCCCGCTGGTGTGCCGCGCAGGGCTGGCCGGTCCACCCTCTGGCCCGGGGCCGCAAGACGCCTGCCGCGAACTGCGACCACTGCCGCAGGGACCGGCACACCCCGGACGCGTGCCCCTGCCTCCCCGCGGGCAGGCCCTGTCACGGCTTCCACGCGGCGACCACCCGCCCCGCCCTCATCGACACCTGGTGGGAGGCGACGCCCGCCGCCGGAGTGGGGATCGCGTGCGGTCCGGCAGGGCTCGTGGTCATCGACGTCGACGCCCACCCCGCTCCGGTCCCGGACCGGAGCAGGCTGCTGCCCGGCATCCCGATCCACGACCAGGTGAACCTGGACGGTCTGGCCTCCGGATTCGACACCCTCGCGCTGCTCGCCGCCTACCGGGGCCGGCCGAACCCCGCGGACGACGAGAGCACCTTGCGCGTGCGCACCCCGTCCGGCGGGCTGCACATCTGGTACAGCAACCCCCGTCCGGAGACCAGGCTGCGGTGTTCGACCGGCTCCAGTACCAAGGTGGCGCTCGCCTGGCAGGTCGACGTCCGCGCCGACGGCGGATACATCGTCGCCCCGACCACCCGCACCCAGAACGGCTCCTACCAGCCGGAAGGCCCCGCAAGGATGCCCGGACCGGTTCCCGCCTGGCTGTACGACGAACTCGTGCGCACCGGACACACCTCAACGGCCTCGGTCCCGCAACCGGCCCCGGTCGTGCGGCCCTCCCGTCCCGGACGCGGCGCACCGGCCGGTGACCACGTCCTCAACCCCCTGCTCGACGTGGTCGCCCGGTGCGGGGCCGCGTCACAGGGAACGGCTTTCACCGAGAAGCTGAACCGGGCCGCGTACACCGCAGGCGGCCTGGCCGCCGCCGGACACCTGTCCCCCCAGGCAGCCCGCGCGCAGCTCCTGGACGTCGCCAACACAGCCCGTCCATGGCAGACCGCACGCAACGAGAAGATCGTCGACGACGGCATGGCCGCCGGGACCATCCGTCCGTTCCACCTTGAAGGACGTTCATGAGCAGCACCGACAGCGAGAGCACCCCGCGGTTCGACCCGCAGGCGGCCGCGCAGCAGATGCTCGACCTTCAAGCGGCCGACGGCTCCCCGGCCGTGCTGCCCGTGCAGTTCTCCTTCACCCCCGCGGCGCCCTCCGGCTGGACCCACCCAGGTCTGCTGCCGCCTTCGCTGAGCGAGCGCGGCAACGCCCGCCTGTTCATCCAGCTCTACCGGGACAAGTTCCGTCACGTCGAAGGTCTCGGCTGGTTCGTGTGGGACGGCTACCGCTGGAAACGCGGCGGAGGGGAGAAAGCCGTCCTGTGGGCGGCGGGGGAAATGGCCGAGGACCTCGCCGACACCGACCCGCGGGGCGTCTTCAGCAACCGGGAACTCGCCCACCACAAACGCAAGTCCATGTCCACCGCAGGCATGACAGCACTGCTCGCCCAGGCCAAGGCGTCCCCGGATCTGTCCGTCGACCCCGATGTCCTGGACGGCGACCCCTACGCCCTGTGCACCCCGGCGGGCGTGGCCGACCTGCGCACGGGCAGCCTCCGCAAAGCGGACCCCACGACCGACTTCCACTCCCGGGCCGCCAGCGTCGCCCCGAAGACCATGCCCACCCCCCGGTGGCGGCAGTTCCTCGACGACACCTTCGGAGACGACGCCGAGGGCCGCGAGATGATCGATTTTGTGCACCTGCTGCTCGGCTACTCGATCACGGGCGACGTCGGCGCCCAGGTCATGCCCTTCCTGTACGGAGAGGGCAGGAACGGCAAGTCGGTCCTGCTGGAGACCGTCGTCCAGATCCTCGGCGACTACGCGGACGCCGCCCCGCCCGGCTTCCTGATGGACCGGGGCTCCTACAGCGAGCACTCCACCGAGCTCACCGAGCTCCACGGCCGCCGCCTGGTGGTGTGCTCGGAGCTCAAGCCCAACGACAAGTTCGACGAGGCACGCGTCAAGCTCCTGACCGGCGGAGACAAGATCAAAGCCCGCCGGATGCGGCAGGACTACTTCTCCTTCCCGCCCACCCATCACCTCTGGCTCCACGGCAACCACCGGCCCGAGGTGTCCACCGGCGGTTTCGCCTTCTGGCGCCGCATCCGCCTGGTCCCCTTCACCCGGATCGTCCCCGACGAGCGGCGCATCGACAACCTCGCCTACGAACTCGTCCGCGACGAGGGCCCCGGCATCCTGCAGTGGCTCATCGACGGCGCCGGCCGCTATCTCGCCACCCACGACTCCCTCGAAGGCCCCGACCGCGTCCGCCTGGCCACCAGCGCCTACGCCACCACCGAGGACCACATCGGCCGCTTCCTCGCCGAATGCTGCGCCCACGACACCGACCCCACAGCCGACCTGCGCGTAGAGCAGGGCCTGCTCTACGCGCAGTACACCGCCTGGTGCAACGCCGGTGAGGGCGTACGGGCCGCCACCCCCCGCGCCTTCGCCATCCGTGTCCGCCAGGAACTCAATCTCGCCTCACCGGCCGACATGCTCAAATCCAACGGACGCAAGTACTACCCCGGCATCGCCCTGCTGGAGACCAGATGACCGGCACCCGGCGCACGCGGCACTCCGCAAGGCCGCGCGCCCTGCCCCGCGCACTGCGGCCGCTCTACGATGGGCAGTACGAGGTCACCGACTCGACCGCCCGCACCCGACCGGACAGCACCGGGCTCCGGCCCGGGCACCGCACCACCAGCACACGCCAGGCCCCACCCCAGCGCAGGAGCCGACAGAAGAAGGAGGGGCTGCAGCCATGAGCTCGCTACTTACGGAGAGCGACCTCCTCCACGAGGAGAAGGTGGTGTGGCTGGAGGACCTCGACAGACTCGACTACGTCCGCCAGGCCCTGGACAAGACCCGCCGCCGCAACACCAAACCGCCCTACCTCCGCGACGGCCGCATGGTCGGCTACGTCGTCCTCGATGACCAGGCGGAACCCGACCCCGACAGCGGGCTCTACAAGCGGCGCGTGTTCTTCCTCCTCCCCCACGACCGCGACAGCGACCCCGACGGCGTCTACCACCAGGGCGCCCCGGGCGAAGCCGTCGACCCCCGCACCATCGAACCGAAACAGCCCGGAGCCAAGACACCCCGCTCCCAGCACAGATCAGCCGCCATAGCCCAGACGTAGAAACGCCGCAGCGCACCGTTTCCTCGGAGCCGACGCCGGTGAGGTGGGGCGGGCGGGCAGGATCGAGGTTTCCGGGTCGCCGGTCACCCGGCGACCGGCAGGGCCCGTGGTCACGGCCTGATCAGCCTGCTCTTCCAGGATGGACGCCCGACCGGCCTGGTGGAGGTGTTCCCCCACCTCTTGATCGGCGCGCTCGCCCATGTGCGGTCACTCGTCGCCCGAGGCCAGGACTTTCGGTCACACGTCGCCGAGGAATCCAGGATCGGACGGTCCCATCTGCCGGGCGAAGTCCGCGGAGACCCCGATGACCTCGCGCATCGGCACAGACTGCCGACTCGTCGCCGCGAGGTCGGCATGTGCCTCCTTCGACCACAGGAACGGATACACGGAGATCCCCTGCGAGAAGGCCAAGGCCGAGGTCTCCTCCTGCCAGCCCGGCCATCGCAGCCCGTCGTAGAACGTCTTCGAACCGCCCGAGAGCAACCAGGAGAGCCACCCGGAGTGGCCCGTCTCCATCGCCTCCCACTCCAGGGTGTCGGGAGCGAAGTACGTCATCTGCCCAGGTGCCCCGGGGCGGCCCATGGCCGCAGGATCGCCACCGTTCAACGCGAAGACCCCACCGACGACGTCGTGGCCGACGACAAGGCCGCTCGTGGGACGCCAGAGCGGATCGAAGTCCGCGGGAAAACGGTTGACCTGCGCCAGACTCGGGAGCCCCGCCCCCGTGACCGAACCACCGCCGAACACGCGCACCCACCCGTTGTCCACGAGCAGTCCGCCGGTGTTCAACGCCAGAGCCCCCAGTGCCGATCGCGCCGTGACCTGCATCTGCAGAAGGCACCGACGACCCTCGTCGACGTCGGCGGGCAGCATCCGAACGGGTACGGGGCTCGCCGAAAGCATTTCCCGAAGCTCCGGCCACGCAGGGTCCTCCACATGGACCAACTCGTCGATCTCTCGCATCTGAGGATGGTCGCACCCTTCCTCATCGCCCCGTCTCTCGGGCGGCATCACGTCCGGGACGCGGAACTTTCGGCGGCAGCCGCTGGGGCCTGTGGAGCGTGCTGCCGCGGACAACAGGCCGGTACCCGTTCTCCCCCGTTCCCCTCCTCCCCTCCCCTGCCCTCCCCTTCTCCGCTCTGCATCGCTGTCCCGCCCCGCGTCGGGCAGAGGCTGTGCCGGCCGAAGCCGCGGTCTTCGAACTGCTGGTACGTCGGGCGAACTTGTGGTGCGGCCACCTGCCGAGGCGCGAGTCGCGCGGCAGCTATTACCCGGTAATAGCTGGTGCCCCGATCGAGCAGAACTAGAAAGTTGGCGTGGCGACCACACATTTGATCTTGCGTGTTAGTAAGGTAACCCCCATGACTACTCCAGCCACGCCCGACCGCGAGAAGGTCGTGTCCAAGCTGCCTGGACGGCTGAAGCAGGACCTCAAGGTCAGAGCCGCCCAGCACGGCCTCGAGATCCAGCAGGCCGTCGAACAGGGCATCACCCGCTGGTGCCGCCTCGCTTCCGCCACCGAGACGGTCGAGACGGACGGCGCCGAGTCGTTCGGGACCTTCCTGCCGCAGGGTCAGTGGGACGAGTTCCGGCGCATCGCCGGTGACCGAGGCGTCTCCCTCACCCAGGGGCTCGCCCAGTCCGTCAAGCTGTGGCTGGACGTGAACCCCTCCCCCGGTGTCGAGTCGGCGGCCGCCACGCGACGCATCGTGGTCTGCAACCAGAAGGGCGGGGTCGGCAAGACCGCCATCACCGCCGGTCTCGGCGAGGCCCTCGCCGAGGACCGGGGCAGTCTCCTCCCGGTCCGCGTGGCCAAGCAGTTGCTGAAGGCGCTGCGCGCGTCCGACACCGGTGCCGACGCACCGGCGCAGGAGGACGACCTGGACGTGGAGCAGCTTCCCGGGCTCGGCAAGCGTGTGCTGCTCGTCGACTTCGACCCGCAGTGCCACCTCACCAACCAGCTGGGCGCCACTCCCCTGCCGATGAACGGTGACAGCCTCACCAACCACATGGGCAGCACTCCCAAGGGCGACCTGCGGGACCTGATCGTCGCCGTGGAGCCCGAGACCTTCGGCGACCGGCTGCATCTCCTGCCCGCCTGCCACGACGCGTTCCTCCTGGACGTGCGCCTGTCCAGCGTGCGGGCCCGGGAAGCGGCGCTCGAACGCGCCCTGGAACCGCTCGAAGCGGACTACGACGTCATCGTCGTCGACTGCCCGCCCAGCCTGGGCCTGAGCATGGACGCCGCCGTGTACTACGGACGGCGCCGTGACGGTGAGGAGCCCGGGAACTCCGGTCCGCTCGTCGTCGTCCAGGCCGAGGACTCCTCCGCCGACGCCTACGATCTGCTCACCACTCAGATCGAGGACCTGCGCAACGACCTGAAGCTGGACATCGACTACCTCGGCATCGTCGTCAACCTGTACGACGGGCGCCGCGGGTACATCGCCACCTCTTCCCTTCAGGGCTGGGTCGACATAAAGGATCCCCGGGTGGTCGGTCTGGTCGGCGATCTGAAGGAACAGAAGGAAGCCGTACGCGTCAAGCGGCCCTTGCTGTCGTACGCCCCCAGCAGCCAGCAGGCCGTCAGCATGCGTGCTCTGGCGCGGGAGATCTCATGAGCAAAGCCAGTCAGCTCGGCGCCGGACGATTCGGCAGCAGCGCCGCCGCCCCCGTCAGCGCACGGCGCCAGGCGGTCGCCGCCGCCACGGGTGTGCCCACCGACGGCATCGCTCCTCCCACCCGGCTTCCCGTCGGCAAGGTCAGCCCCAACCCCGACAACCCCCGTTCCAGCCTGGGGGACCTGGCGGAACTGGCCGCCAGTATGAAGGAGCACGGGCAGAAGCAGCCGATCGTCGTCATGAACCGGGACGCCTATGTGAAGGCGAACCCGGCTCACGAGACCGAGCTCGAACCGGACACCACACACGTCGTCATCGACGGCAGCAGCCGGCTGGCCGCCGCCCGGGAAGCCGGCCTGCCCCACATTCAGGTCTGGGTCAACGACGAACAGGGCGGCACCTCGGAGGAACTCCTCGAGTCCGCTCTGGTGGCCAACATCCACCGCAGGGACCTGTCGCCGCTCGACGAGGCGCACGCACTGCAGCGTCTGCTCGCCCTGCACGACAACAGCCAGAGCGCCCTGGCGAGGCGGCTGCACAAGTCCCAGGGATGGATCTCGCAGCGGCTCGCGCTGCTCAGCCTCAAGCCCGAACTGCAGGAGCGCATCGGCAGCGAGAACATCAAGCACCTGCGCGCGGTCGGCAACAAGCCGGAAGCGGAGCAGGAAGCCGCGCTCGAGAAGCTGAAGCAGAAGGACGCAGCGGCGCGGGACGCCGAGAAGCAGGTCAGGCAGGCCGCGCAGCAGGCCACCGCTCAGGAAGCACCCGCGAGCGCACCGGCACAGACCCGTGCAGTGGCTGAACCCGAGCCCGTCCGGGCCGAGGTGACCGTGCCCCAGAACCCGGTGGGGGAGCACCACACGCACTCGTCCCTCACCGGCACGAGCGCTGCGCCGGGTTCGGCCGGACCTGCGGAGGCAGCCGCCCAGGCCGGGGACGGGCAGGTGCCGGAGCCGCGTACGAATGCCGCGGACGAGGAACGGCGGGAGACCTGTGCGGAGTGCCGCGCTCGTCGGCTTCGCTTCGACGACCCGACCCACATCGGGATGCTGGTGGCTCAGCGGATGGACAAGGAGCACTTCCTGGAGCTGGTCCGGCTCGTCAACGCCCGGGCCCGGGTCCTGTACCCGGAGGACTACGAGGACTTCGTCCAGGCGGCGGTTTCCGGTCCGGCCGGACCGGCCTGAGTGAGGGGCGGCTATTACCCGGTAATAGCTCACCACCGTCTGCCGGTCGCTCCCGGCAGGCCGACCGAGACCGGGGCACTCAGGTGCCCCGGTCATCTATTACCGGGTAATAGCTCGCCTCCGACTGATGCACACCCACTGGTTGTGCATGCCATCTATTACCCGGTAATAGCTCACCACCGTCTGCCGGTCGCTCCCGCCGGGCCATAGCCTGGCCGGATGCCCGACGACATTCTCGCCCTGTGGCCCCTCGCGCCCGCCTTTGAGACCGACTGGCTCGCCGCGCTCGCTCAGGACGACGGCCTCACCGGCTACGAGGCACCAGGGCTGCCCGACGCCGCCTGGGTGCTCGGCGGCATGTACGAACGCGGGGCAGCCGCGGGGGATTCGGTCAACGAGGCACAGGGCCGGGACGAGCACCCCGGCCCGGGGTGGGAGCGGCTGCGCTGGGCGGAGCTGGCCGCCCGTATCGGTGATCCGGTGGTACCGCAGGGCCTGTACCCCTGGTCTCGCTGCTTCCCCTCCGCGCAGGAGGCGGGCATCCGGCCCGGCTCTGTCGAATGGCCCGCCGAGGGCAGTCTAGACAGGCCGACATGGGACCAGCTGATCCGGTTCCTCACCGCGCACAGCCCTCGGGGAGCGGACACCGCCTGCCTGGCGTACTACAACCCGATCGTCGTACGGGACTTCGAGAAGGAGCATGTCCGCTCCGGCCGCCTGGGAGACGCCCGGTCCCTCTTCGACAACCCGGACGTCCTCCATACCCCGTCCAACCTGTGGGCCGCGGACCGCTCCTGGGTCGCCTGTACCGACTACGACCTCTGGGGCGCCAAGGTCTGCGGCCCTCGCCCGCTTGTCGAGACGCTGCTCGCGGACCTCGAGATCGAAGCCGTCCGCCTGCCCTGGACCAGCTGATGACGCGCCGCCGGGCGCTACGGCACGGTGAACCTTCCGGTCACACCACCGGGTGCTCCGGTCATCTATTACCGGGTAATAGCTCGCCTTCGGTTGGCATCCATCCGCTGGGCGCGTGAGCCGGCTACTACCCGGTACCGACTCACCGCTGCCGACGCCTCAATAGATACCTCAAGCAACTATTACCGGGTAATAGGCCACCAGACTGCTTGTGCGGCAGGAGCCAGAGCCGGCGAGGCGGTCCTGGCGCACCGGAGGTCGACCGGTCTCGCCGCAGATCGACGGGCGGCCTGTTCGCCTGATCGATCCCTGACGGTCGGCGCCCGGTGGTGTACGTGAGCTTCGACGGTGAAGCCGCCCCACTCGCGGTCGGGCTGCCCGAGTTGGTTCGGCTGCGTCTTGTGGCGCCGTGGCGGCGGGACGCTCCCGGCCGGACGGCCGAACAGTTCCAGATGGTCACCGAGGAGTGCCGGGAGGATCTGCCCGACCTCGACAGACGGCGCGAGCGTGCGACCCGGGTGCTCGGTCTCGGCCCGACCGAAGCGCCTTCCGAGGCGGCAGCCCTGGCCCGGCTCATGGAGCTCTCCCGGGGGCCAGAGGCCGCGGCCTGTGTTGTCATCGGACACGAGAGCGAGCCTGCTCGATTCTCTCTTAGGCACCGCCCCCGCCATCGACTGACCGACCGGCCACTGAGGTCCGATCGAGAGCCAGGTGGCCGACCGTCCACAGCAAGCAGGCCGACGGCGATCGGTCGAAGGGGCGGTGAGACCGGACCGTCGGGCAGCTGGGTGCCCCAGCCACCTATTACCGGGTAATAGCTCACCTCGATCCCGCCGCTCGCTCGTCAGATGCATCTGCCGGCTATTACTCGGTAATAGTTCGCCCGCCACACTTGCCAGACGGCCACCCATGGGAGCCTAAAGCAACTATTACCGGGTAATAGCCGCCGTGCCCTGAGAGGGGGTGTCGTTGTGCTGTGCAGTCGGCTCTGTCGGTCTTCCGCTCATGCAAGGCGAACTTCGTCGACCCACGCAGCACGACGATCGTCAGGCGGACGGCGGACGGCGGACGGCGGACGGCGGGGGAGTGAGGGAGTGGGGGAGGGTGTGCGGCAGACGGAGGTCTTGTTGCGGGCCGCAGAGCGCCTCGGTTGGGGTGTGGCGGAGGGTGAGTCCCTGACCGTCCGTCTGCTGGACGCGGAGTCAGGCGGCGAGGATGAGCGGAAGTTCTGTGCGACGGCCCGGCGGGGAAGGACGCCGGCGCAGCAGGCTGACATGCGAAGCGCGCCGTCCGCTTCTAGCGTGGGGGGCGGGCCGCCGTGTGGCGCGTCCCGACGGTCCGGTCGCCGAGGACGGCCGCGGCAGTCACGTGGGGCGGCCGTCGGTCTCCGCCGCAGCTGTACCGCGTGGGTGATGTCGTGGTCGTCCGGGGTCCGCTCGCACTACGCCTGCGCTGGAGAACGCGTCATGCTCTCGAACACGTCTCGCCCCGTCGTCGCGGCGACGCTTCCTGTCGTCGCCGAGCACATCGGTGAAATCGCCCAGCGTTTCTACCGTCACCTGTTCGCCGAGCATCCCGAACTCCTGGACGGGGTCTTCAACCGCGGCAACCAGGCCCACGGGGAGCAGCAGCAGGCACTCGCCGGATCCGTGGCGGCGTTCGCCAGCGGTCTGGTGGCCACGCCGGAGCGGACACCGGAGCACCTGCTGAAGCGGATCGCGCACAAGCACGCGTCCCTCGGCATCAGTGCGGACCAGTACCGGATCGTCCACGACAACCTGATGTGGGCCATCGTCGACGTACTGGGCGAGGCGGTCACCCCGGAGGTCGCCGCGGCCTGGGACGAGGTCTACTGGCTGATGGCGAACGCCCTGATCAACCAGGAACGCGGTCTGTACAGCGCGCGAGGGGTCACGCCGGAGACGGTGTGGCGGAAGTGGGTGGTCGAGAAGAAGATCAGGGAGACCCGTGACGTCGTGACGTTCGTGGTCAAGCGGGTCGACGACCGCCTGGTGACGACTTCGCTGCCCGGCCAGTACGTCACCGTGCTGATCGACATGCCCGACGGGGTGCGGCAACCGCGCCAGTACAGCCTGACCCGGGCCGACGACGGCGAGCACCGCCAGTTCTCGGTGAAGCGGGTCCGCGGCAATGGCGAGCCCGAGGGAGAGGTGTCGGCTCTCCTGCACGACTCGGTCGACGTGGGCGACGTCCTCACGCTGTCGCTGCCCTACGGCGACGTCGTGCTCGACGACTCGGGACGGCCGGTGGTGTTCGCCACGGCGGGCATCGGGATCACCCCCATGGCCGGGATGCTCTCCCACCTCGTCCAGGCCGAGTCCCGGCTGCCGATCACCATGCTGCACGCCGACGTCGACGAGGCGTCCTTCGCGCTGCGCCGCCAGGTGGTCAGCGACGTTCTCGAACTGCGGAACGCCGAGATGTACCTCTGGTACGAGAAGGGCGCGCAGACCAATGAGCCGGTGAAGGGCGTCTTCGAGGGAATGATGGACCTCTCCCACGTCGACCTGCCCGAGCACGCGGTGTACTACATGTGCGGCCCGCTGGCGTTCATGCAACCGCTGCGGAGCCTGCTGCTCGAGCGTGGTGTCGCACCGAACGACATCCAGTACGAGGTGTTCGGCCCGGACCTGTGGCAGGCGGATCTCGACTAGGACCTGCCCGGCCGGTCACGGCGGAGGATGCCGACGACGCCTGGGCGGCGCCGGTGAGCGGGGTGGGGGAGTGCCCCCGCCCCGCCGTAGATGCCCGAGGCACCTATTACCGGGTAATAGGTGCCTCGCTCTCCCCCCGGACCGAGGAAGCGGCGGCCGGGTAGGGTCCGGCCATGGTCGACGACTGGCGGACGGATCGGATCGGAAGTGCCCTGCGAGGCGAGAACCCCGCAGTTCTGCGGCGTTTGGACGCCGGGTTCGCAGCGATCGGCGATGTGCAGTTCCTGCCGGGCTACTCGGTGCTCCTGGCGGACGATCCCCGGGTGGAAAGACTGTCGGACCTGTCCAGGGACAAGCGGCTGGCCTTCCTGTCCGACATGGACCGACTCGGAGAAGCAGTCGAGCGGGCGTCCCGTCGCATGGACACGGCCTTCCGGCGGGTCAATCTGGAGATCCTGGGCAACACCGACGGGTTCCTGCACGCGCACGTATGGCCACGGTTCGAGTGGGAGCCGGCCGACCTGGTGCGCATGCCGGTGTGGCTCTATCCCCGCGACAGATGGACCGACGAGCAGTACGCACTCGGTCCGCGGCACGACCCGCTGCGCAGGGCGATCGGGGACGAACTGGACCGTCTGCGCCCGGCGGACCGACAGCGGACAGCTCAGGAGGCGGCGAGCCCGGGGTACGAAGGAAACCAAGGCCGGTGACGACGTCGCTCATGTGACGAGCGGCTCAGTTGGTCACGTGGAGCACCGCACTTGGCCGGGCCGCGTGACGGGCACGCTGCGAAGGTGACTGCCTTTCTGAACCAACTGCCTGCGCTCATGGGTGTCGTCGTCGGCGTCCTCGGGACGCTGCTCACATCGCGCCTCAACGACAAGGCCCAGTGGACACGCACTCTTTCGGTGCGGTGGGACGAGCGACGGCTGGACGCCTACTCCGAGTTCGGGCGCGCGCTCAAGGAGGTACACATACTCGCGCACCGCATCACGGCGCAGTCCCGGCCCGGGTCACGCGCGCATGCGATCGACCGGTCCACGGGCCTTGAGCTGATGGCCCAGGCGGACGCCCAGCGGACCAAGGCATGGGAGGGCGTGCTCCTGCTCGGCGACGCGGACACGGTGGCCGCCGCACGCGAGTGGCGCTGGTCGGTGCAGCAGCTGGAGCGGGCGGCACGGGGAATCGCCGGCGACGGCTTCGACTGGGAGGCTGCCGTACGGCGCGCGGACGAGGACCGGGACCGCTTCTACGTCGCTGCCAGAGCCGGCCTGACCGTGGCCGGCGGGGATGTGGCTCAGGCACGGTGGCTGACCGACCGCCAGATGAACTCGTGAGGCCGTGTGCCGCGCCGGCCGCGCCAGCCGCGCCGGCCGGGGACCAGGACGCCGCCTCGGCGGTGTCACAGCCTCGTGGAGCCGACGGTGGGACCCGTGCCACCCGCGGCTTCAAGGCCGCGGGTGACACGGGCAGGGTGGCGCAGTCCTGCCGCGGCAGAGACGGCAGGGTCAGGCTCCGGCGGGGGAGACGATGGCGTAGGCGCCGCGGCCGGAGGGTGTGCCGTGACGTCGCATCACCTGGTCGCTGGCGTTGCCCTCGATGGTGTCGACGCTGCCGTCCGAGTAGACCTTCTCGATGATGCCGACGTGCACGCTGGTGCTGGTGTTCTGCGGGCCGGTGCCGAAGACGATGGCGTCACCGGGCTGCGGGTTGCTCAGACCGTTGTGCAGCGTGCCGTGGTTGCGGCCGTAGTAGTAGAAGTCGCCGCTGAACGCGGTGCTGAAGTTGACGCCCGCCTGCCTCCAGGTCCAGCTGGCGAACAGGGCGCACCAGGGCACGCAGGGGCCGTACGGGTTGCAGTTGGTCGACCACTCGTGCTGGCCGAGCTGCGAGCGGGCGGCCTGGATGATCTTCTCGCGGACGCTGCCGGACACCGGGGGGACGGTGGGGGTACCGCCGCTGCCGCCCGCCGGGGTGCCGCCGCCCGTCTCACGGGCGATGCCCATGGACGCCATGGTCCGGGGACCGGCGATGCCGTCCTCCTCCAGGCCGTGCGCGTGCTGGTAGGTCCTGACCGCGGCGAGGGTGGCGGGGCCGTAGTCGCCGTCGGCGGACGTGCCCGCCTTGGCCTGCACCTGCTGCACCTTCGCGGTGAGCGCGCCGTTGGTCTGGGGGCCGGCGATGCCGTCGACCTGGAGGCCGTTGTCGCTCTGGAAGGACAGCACCGCGTCCTTGGTGGCCGGCCCGTAGATGCCGTCGACGCCGCCGGAGCCCAGGTAGCCCAGGCCGACGAGGTTGCGCTGGAGGAGCTTGGTGTCGCTGCTGGTGCCGCTGCCGCTGGAGGTGATGCGGTCGATGTCCATCGCGCCCATGGTCTGGGGGCCCGCGATGCCGTCGATGTCCAGGCCGTGGGCGCTCTGGTAGTTCCTGACCGCGGTGAGGGTGGCGGAGCCGTAGTCGCCGTCGGCCGGTGTACCGGCCTTGCTCTGCACCAGCTTCACCTTCGCGGTGAGCGCGGACATGGTGGCGGGGCCCGCGTCGCCGTCCACGTCCAGGGAGTTGTCGCTCTGGAAGTGCCGTACCGACTCGGTGGTCTGGGGCCCGTAGACGCCGTCGACGCCGCTGAGGGGGGCGTAGCCGAGGCCGGCGAGG
Source organism: Streptomyces sp. NPDC093094 (assembly GCF_044754345.1). Lineage (NCBI taxonomy): Bacteria > Bacillati > Actinomycetota > Actinomycetes > Kitasatosporales > Streptomycetaceae > Streptomyces > Streptomyces sp. NPDC093094. Next base: position 44,262 of record NZ_JBIVOX010000027.1, read on the forward strand.
TCGCGCTGGAGCAGGCGTACGTCGGTGACGGCGTGGGCCTGGGTGAGCCCGGGGCCGAGCAGCAGGCCGACGAGTATCGCGGCGAGGGCGAGTGCCACCGAGGTGACACGGGCGCCGGCCGCACGCGTGGGCGTGCGGAGGGTCGTTGCAAGCAAGTGGAATCTCTCCCTGCTTTTCCGGGGCGTGCCCGGGAGGGACGGATGAAGGGTGGGGGAGTGCCGGCCGGCGACGACCATCCTTGGGCACGGCACCTCCGTCCCACCAGCGCGCACGGCAGAGAGGGACGCTCTGGGACATCCCCCGGCGCTGACCTGCACGGAAGCGCCGCGCCTCACGCGTACCGGGATCCCTGCGGGACGGCTCGCCGCGCGCGGGAGGGCGGTGGGGCGCCGGGCGTCCTGGGATTTCCGTCGGATACCGATGAATCCGCAGGTCACAGGCGTGGGATGCGTGTGGTCGTGTCCTGGGACGCTCTCGTCGTCTTCTGGGACGGTCCGGCGTTGTCCGGCGGATCTCGGGTGTGGAACAGTCCTGAACTCCTCCAGCAGGCACCCTGCCCGGCGCACCTCCGTGTGCGTCCGCGGGCGTCTGCGCACCGACAGGACGTACGTCAGTGTGCGTCCTCGTACCGACAGGAGTTCCGATGAGCAGGAGACTTGCCGCCCTGGCCGCCGCCGCTGCCGTTGTGGTCGGCGGCGCCGTCCTCACGGCCGCCCCCGCGGCGTCCGCCGCGACCTCGCCCGACAACTGCGGCAGGTACTCGACGCAGGAGCCGACGCTGCGTCACGGCGCCACGGGGGCCGCGGTGAAGGCCCTGCAGTGCGAGCTGAACACGTCGATGAGCAACACGAACCTGGCGATCGACGGGGTGTTCGGCCGTCAGACCTACGACGCCGTGATCAGGTTCCAGGGCGATGACTGCGGCTTCACCGGGGTCGACGGGGTCGTCGGTCCCAGGACGTGGAGCGCGCTCGACTTCTGGAGCACGTACGGCCGTTACGCCTGCTGACCGTCTGCGCCGCGCACGTCCTGGGCGCGGCACGGACGGCCGTCCGTCGTGCAGGGGAGGTCAGCTCCACTGGCCGGGCCGGTAGTCGCCGGCGGGCTGCTGGACGATGACGTTCATGCGGTTGTAGGCGTTGATCAGGGCGATCAGGGACACCAGGGCCGCCAGCTGGTCCTCGTCGAAGTGCTTGGCGGCGTTCGCCCAGGCGTCGTCGGGGACGCCGCCCGCCGCGTCGGCGATGCGGGTGCCCTGCTCGGTCAGCTCCAGGGCGGCGCGCTCGGCGTCGGTGAAGACGTTCGCCTCCCGCCAGGCCGCGACGAGGTTCAGGCGGGTCTGGGTCTCACCGGCGTGGGCGGCGTCCTTGGTGTGCATGTCCGTGCAGAAGCCGCAGCCGTTCATCTGGCTCGCGCGGATCTTCACCAGTTCCTGGATCGTCGCCGGGAGGGTGGAGTCGCTGACGACCTTGCCCGCCGAGTTGATGTACCGGGCGAACTTCGCCGAGACCGCGTTGCCGTAGTAGTCGAAACGAGCTTCCATCGTCATCTCCCTGGTTCGTCTGCCGCCTCGTCGGCTGCTTCACCTCACTGACCCGTGAGGTCGGGGTGATGTGACAGGGGAAGGACTGTGACCTGGGTCACCGTCAAGCGGAGTCTCGGCGTCAGCGCGGGTCCGGGCTTCCGGAGGCTCCCGGAAGCGGCTGTGGCGCCCCGGGTACGGCGAAGCGGAACGTTTCTTGTTGACGTGACGGCAATGAGGACGTCCTCATGGGCGCTCCTCATTGACCTGACGGCAAGGAGGAGCGCTCACGGGGACGTCCGTCCTCCGTCGGCAGGAAGGCGATCGTCGACGGGAAGGCGATGAAGAGGGTGCGCGGAGCCTCGCGCCTCATTGACGTGACGGCAATGAGGGACGTTCGCAGGGACGCTCAGGTTGCCCGGCGAAGAGGCACCACGACGTTCTCGCCGAGCACTCTGGGGCTGAGCCGGTAGTAGCGGATGTGGGCGAGCTTGTCGGACTCCTCGAGCCAGCCCGCCTCGATGACCTGCTTGCGGGTGCGCGAGAAGACCGGCGCCGACATGCCGACGAGGGCGGCGAGGTTGGCGGCGGTCTCCAGGACCGCTCCCGCGCGGTCGGTGGGGTGCAGGGCGTAGAGCATGACGACGAGACGCTGATTGGCGCTCATACCGGCCGTGGCCTTCAGCAGCTCCAGGTTGCTCTGCTTGTCGTCGCTGGTCACTTGGCCTCCCACCGCGCAGGGGTCTTCTCGTCGAAACCGGGAATGTCCGGCGGGTTGCACGTCTTCACCGCTTCACGCTGCTCGAGCCCCGTTCCGTGGAAAGCAATGTAGGGGCTGATCCGGTAGAAGTTGTAGTTACCGATGCGTCCGCGCACGATCAGGATGCGGTGTTTCGCCAGCTTCCGGTTGATTTTCCCGACCGCATCGGTCGACATTCCCACCCGCTTGGCGATGTCCGCACCGGTCGCCTTGAGCGGGTCCATGCCTTCCGGCGAGGCGCCGATCCACCACAGGACCAGGAACTTCTGACTGGGCGTGAAAGCCCTGGACTCACTGATCGCCTCGACGCGCGCCTTGTCCACCTGGGTGTGCCTGCCCGCAAAGGCGTACGGCGCATAGGGGACCGGCTCGCCCGTGTCGGCGTCGACCAGTCTGCGTACTGCTCCCAACGGTCCCTCCGGGCACGGGGATCTGTGGACAAGGTTCATCAAGGCGGCTGCGAGGCCGACCTGATGAACCTAACGCACATGTGCATGAAGTCAATCAAGCCGGTCTGTCGGCCGTGTCGATTGCCCCCGAGGAAAGGCCGGAAGGCCGAAAAACGGGCTGAGCTCATTGACCTCACGGCAATCTAGGGCGTTCCCAGGATCGTGGCACCCGGTTCCTGTGGACGTGGTGGCAGTTCCTGGGAACCGGGTGCCACGATCCTGGGAACCGGGCACCCTGCTCCTGTGAACCGCCTCCACGTCCACAGGAACTGCCTGGCAGTTCCCACGGTCTTGGTGCCGATGGGCATTCATGCAGGTCACAGGCTGTTTGGGCGGCGCGCTCTCTTACTACGTCACTGACCGCCGGAACGGGGCCGAGGCGGGGGGGTTCGGCCGCCGGGCACGCAGGTCATGCGTTCCTCCAGCCACCTTCCAACGCGCATCGAGCCGATCCGGCCCCCTCACGACCCGCACCACCGAAAGCACGCCACAGCGGCGCCGCAGTCGACCGGTCAGGCGCGCGTGTGCCTCCCTCGGCCCACCTGCGGCACCGGCCACGCTTCTTCGGTGAAAAGGGCTGCCGACGGGAGGACGCCGGTGCGGGCCGCGTTCATGAGGGGCGGTGCGTGGTGCAGCTCCGAGGCGGAGAGCCACCGCACGTCCGGCCAGAGGTCCTGTACCGGCAGGTCACCCGAAAGGCGCTCAGGCAGCGCCATATGATCCTGTCCTAGTTAACGTGCATATGTGGATAAATCTTCTCCCAGCTCACAGCTGGTGACCGGCGGCTCGAACAGCGCCGCGCAACCCGGGACGACCGATGAAGTGCCGCGGAGACCGACCGACAAGGAATGGAACAGACTGAGCATGGTCTGGCCCGGCCTGGTCAGAGGCGATGTGTGGATCACCGGGGAACCGACCGACGTGTACAACTGCGTCGCCTTCAGCATGGGTTACACCGACCGGTGGATCAGAGAGGTCTCTCCCCTGTCCGCCTTCGAAGCCCTCTACGACGACTACGGCTTCACCGTCACCCCGTACGCCGAGGGGACCGTCGACGGCTTCGGATCGCCGGACTCGGGCCCGGACAGGGGTAAGAAGATGTACCACGCCAGCAGACTCTCGCCGGACCCACGGTTCTCGGAGGACGGCCTGTGGGAGTCCAAGCTCGGCCCACAGGAACGCATCACGCATGGACGCAACCAACTCTGCGGAGATGTGTACGGCTCCATCCTGACGAGCTTCAGCCCTTCTGCAGGGCGCATCAGGCTTCCCGACATGGAACCGGAACTGACCGCCGAGGAACGTCGGGCCCTTCACGGGATCGCCGTGGAGCTGATCGCGGACGCCGCGCTGAGCGATGAGTTCACCCGTCGGCGCGAGGCGTTCCTCGCCGCGGTGGCCGCGAGCCCGGCGTCCCGGATCGAGGCGTTCGCAGAGTTCCCCGAGTTCACCGATCTCACAGCGCTCGGCGAGCGGATCGTGCCGCTGGTCGTCGCCCAGCTCGACGACCCGGGCGGGTTCTTCCTGCTGGAGGTGCTCGACGCGCTCGCCCCGTCGGCCGCCGCGGTGGACCACGACCCGTGGACCGGACTGCAGTCACGCGCAAGGCTCGTCGCGCGCGCCTGGCTCGCAGCGCACTGACACGTGCAGGTGCGGACCACCCGATGCCCCACCCCTCCGCACCGAGGAACCGCAGAGGACGAAGGAGCAGATCATGGTGAGCAGAACGGCAGGATCCGGCATACCCGGCCTCTCCCAGGCCAAGGCCGTCGGACAGGGATTCAACGTGTACGGGGCTCTCAGCTCCGAAAGCCTGGTGCGCCCGCTGGTCGACCCGACCAAGGCCGGGACGACGGTCTTCAATTTCCAGGGCGTGGACTACACGATCCCCGATTACGTGGTCGGCGTGGAGGACCCCAGCAGTTACGTGATCAGGACCGTCTCAGAGACCCGTGAGGAGGCGCAGAACGCGCTGTCCGTGCACGCCGGTGTCGGCGGATCCTACGGGGCGTTCTCCGGGGAGATGGAGGCTGACTTCAGCTTCGAGCGCAACACCTCGTCGGACAGCTACTTCTGCTACTGGCGCTCGGTCAACTCGCTCGCCGTCCTGGAGACGAATCCCGACCTGGCGAAGAAGGCGATCAGCGACGACTTCGCCGCGGCGGTCGACGGGCTGCCGCTGCCGCTGAGCGAGGAGAACAAGGAGGACTACTTCGACTTCTTCGCGGTGTTCGGGCCCTTCTACACGCGGCATGTGACGCTCGGCGGGAACCTGACGTTCCTCAACCAGGTCACCCGGAACGAGTCCATCACCAAGGCGAGCGTCGAGCTCTCGGTGAAGGCGCAGTACGACGGGCTCTACGCCACCGGCAAGCTGGACCTGTCCGGGATCACCACGAACCAGTGGTCGTCCTACCGGGACGACTCCAGGGTCATGGTCGAGGGCGTCGGCGGCGATCAGGCGCTGCTGGCCCAACTCGCCGGCGTGGACCCCTGGCACTTCTCCAAAGCATCGGCCGACCTGGCCACCGCGTGGACCCGGTCCCTGGGATCCGCGGCCGGCCTGGTGGACTTCGACCTGGGCGGGGTGTGGGAGCTGATCTCCGATCCCGAGCGTGCCGCCGCGGTGCAGGAGGCATGGCAGCTGTACTCGGAGATCATGCACCTCAAGATCAGCGTTCAGAGCTGGTCGACGGGGCTGCCCTGGCCCTGCGACATTCCGGCGCGTCCGCCGATCCTGATCTCCGACAAGGTGATCAAGCCGAAGGATCCGCCCGCGTCCCCGGTCGGCGCGCAGGTCATCGTCCTGGACGGCAACAATGCGGCCAGTCCCCACGGGGTTCTGCTCGACCGCTACTACTGCCTTCCGGTGGAGTACGCGTGGCCCATGACCTACCAGGCCATGTGGGACAAGATGGCCGCCGACCTCGAGGGCTACGACCAGCGCGGGAACATCCTGCTCATGGTGACGTTCGGCCAGTTCCTGAACATGCCTCCGACCGACAGCGCGCTCGCGATGTTCGAGACGGCCGGGGCTTCCGCCGTCGTGCAGGACTGGATCACGCACTGCGACCCCGGCAGCCAGCAGGACGATCCGAGCGTCTGGACCGCCTTTCCCCGGGTCTACGCCCTGGCAGGAGTCTTCGGGCACGGACCCGGCACCGGCATCGAAGCCTTCATCGGTGACTACTACGACGGCAGTCCCAGCCTCGACATGACGGTGTATCTGTACCGGCAGGCATACGGCGGCCAGTACGTCCTCGGCGCCGGCTAGCGTCCGTGCGTCTGCTGATCGTCGGCCAGGGTTCGCGTCACACCGGCTACGCCCGGGTCCTGCGAACCCTGGCTGTGGAGCTCGCCCACGAATTCGACGTCTTCTTTCTCTGCCTGATGTCCCCGGCCCCGCCCGCACTGGCGGGAGTCAGATACATCGCGCCGCTGCTGCGCAGCGATCCGTACGGCCTGGCAGAACTCCCGGCCGTACTCAGCAGGGTCAGGCCGGACGTGGTCCTCGCCTGCCACGATCCCCAGATCCTGGCGGCCCAGACCAAGACCGTGCGGGCACATGGAGGCTCCCGCATCGTGCTGTACCTGCCGCTGGAATGGCAGGAGCAGGATCCTTCCATGCTGCGCGAGCTCGCCTCTGCCGACCGTCTGGTGTGCTACACGGACACCGCGAGGCGCTGGATACAAGCGCGGACCGGCCTGTGCGCGCCGATCCTCTCGGAGCCGATTCCGCACGGCGTGGACCGGCAGGTCTTCGGGCCCGTCGACGCCGAGGGGCTGCCCGACCGCCGGGCCGGGCGCGCGGTCGCCCGGGCGGCGGCCCGTCGCCTCCTCGGCCTGGGCGACCGGGAGACGGTCGTCCTGAACGCGAACCGGGACACACCGCGCAAGCGGCTCGGCACGACCCTCCAGGCATTCGCCCTGGTCGCCGACAAGGCACCTGACACCCGGCTGATCCTCACCCACGGCCAGCGGCTGCGCGACGACGCGCGCCGTCCGTCGCTGCGGGGCCGGGTCCTCATCCCCGACCGGCCGCCCGACACCGACACGGCCCTGAACCATTACTACAACAGCGCCGACGTGGGTCTGAACACCTGCACGGCGGAAGGCTGGGGCATGGTCGCCTTCGAGCACGCCGCCGCGGGCGTCGCACAGGTCATGCCCGGCCACCCCGCACTGCGCGAGATCTGGGGGTCTGCGGCGGGTTTCGTGCCCGTCGCCCCGTCCGCGGTCGACGGATACGGGCCGGTCGACCCCGCCGATGTCGCCGAGGTGCTGCTCCCGCTGTGCCGGGACCGGGAACAAGCCGACCGGCTGGGCCGGCGGGCCCGGGACCGGGCCCGCTCGGCCGAGTTCGACTGGGCGGGCATCGCGCGGCGCTGGAGCGCGCTGCTGCGGGACACGGTGGCAGGCTCAGGCTGCTGATGACCCGGTGCGTGACGGGGCCACCCACGGGGGCACCCCTTGCTGACCACGGCACACACCGCGACGGCCGCCGGTGACGCCGGTCGCGCCGACGGAGCCGGTGACCGTCCACGCGGAGTGGGGACGGTCGTCTCCGCTCCCGCACCGACGTCGCGCACGGCCTGCGGTGCTTCGGCCCGGTGTGGCCCGCTGTGGCCGCAGCGATCCGGTGTGGGCCACAGCGGCCCACAGCGGCCCGCACCGGGCCGGGCTCCACCGGTTGTCCACGGGCCGGCCGGCCCTGACCGGGTTCCGTGCCGACGGCTGTGCCGGCGTTCCCCGGGCCCGTTCCGGTCAGCCGGTGACCGCGGCCCAGGCTTCCGCGATCCGGTCGAGCACGCGCTGGTGCTCCTGGCGTCGCCGGCGGCGGGCCTGGGCGCGGGTGAGAAGCACCCGGGCCTCTTCGAGGATCGTGGGGAGTTCGGCGGCCGTCGCCGCGGCCGCGCGTCGTCTCAGGGCGTCCATCAGGGGGTGGTCGGCCTCCGCCTCGGCCGCGTCCGCCGCCGCCTGGCGGTACAGGGTCTGCGGGTCGATGCCGAGTGCCTCCACCGTGGCCTGCTCGGCTCTGAAAGCCTTCTGGCGCGCTTCCGTGACGGTGCGTTCGGCGTCGGCGAGGGTCATCGCTGCGGCGGAGCTCCGGCCGGGTCTCCAGGAATCTGTCACGGGTCCTTAAACGCCGTCAGGACACAGGAGTCACCCGGCCGGGCCCGGATTCACTCGGGCTTCTCCTCGTCCTGGCCGTCCAGGGCCTGAGGGGGTTCGGTGTAGAGGATGTCGCGGGCCTGTTCGGCGGCGCGGAAGATGCTCTCGGAGACGAAGTCGACGAAGCGCGCTATGTTCTCCAGCCGCACGGCGGCCGGAGTGTCGGGGCCGAGGACGTTGACGCCCTGGCGGGCGGTCTCGGCGAGCGCCGCGTTGGAATGGGCCGCGGCGATCATCGACTGGTACCAGACGTCGTTGTCGACGAGGTAGCGCTCGCGGCGGCGTTCGTCGCGCACCCGGCGGATCAGGCCCTGGGTCTCCAGGAACGCGACCGACTTGGAGATCGACGCCGGGCTGACCTGGAGGCGCTCCACCAGTTCGGCCGCGGTGAGACTGCCCTCGTCGGTGACGAACAGACAGGTCAGCACCCTCGACATCATCTTGGGCAGGCCCTGCTGCATCAGGAGGGTGGTGAACACCTCCTCGTACTGGCGCACGGCCTCGGAGTCCCGTCCGTGGGTCTGCCCGGGCGTCCGTGCCTCCCGGGGAGCGGTGGCCTGCCTGCGGCGGTGCGCGCGGTGCTCGGTGGCCCGGTGGGCCAGGTCGGCGCGGTAGCCGGTGGGGCCGCCGTTGCGCATGACCTCGCGCGTGACCGTCGAGGTGGGGCGGTCCAGCTGTCTGGCGATCTCCGCGTAGGCGAGGCCGTCGGCCAGGCCCAGCGCGATCTGCTGACGTTCGGACTGGGTGAGTCTGCCTCCCGGCATCGCGGACTTCCTCTCGTACGTGCCTGATGCGCCGACTGTAGCGTTCGATCCACTCCATTGCAACGACCGATCGTGCGTGTCGTTGCGTTAAAAGCAGAGCCGTTGCAACGATTTTGCCGCCCTGACCTTCATTTACATGGGAGAGGTGCAACAAGCGTGTTGCCGGATCTCTGAACGCAACGTAGCTTTTCCAATGTCGGAAACGCCAGGCAGGCGCCGGCAGGCACACACAACGGGAGAGCATCATGCAGAAGTTCGACACCACCGCCCCGGTCACCGCGGTCCTGGACATCCCCGCCGGTCTCGTCCGGTTCATCGCCGCCGACCGGACCGACACCACCGTCGAGGTTCTGCCCGCGAACGCCGCCAAGAGCCGTGACGTGAAGGCCGCGGAGCAGATCACGGTCGCGTACGCCGACGGCGTCCTGCGGATCGACGCCCCGGAGGCGAAGAACCAGTACTTCGGCCCCTCCGGCACCGTCGAGGTGACCGTCCAGCTGCCCTCCGGTTCCCGGGTCGAGGCGAAGGCGGCCAGCGCCGAGTTCCGTGCCGTCGGACGCCTCGGCGACGTCGTCTTCGAGGGTGCGCACGGCAGCGTCAAGATCGACGAGGCGTCCGGCGTGCGCCTCACCGCCGCCGCGGCGGACGTCTTCGTCGGCCGTCTCACCGGTCCCGCCGAGATCACCACCCAGAAGGGCGACATCAGCATCGCTCGAGCGGAGCGTGGCACGGTCGTCCTGTCCACGCAGATGGGCGACATCAAGGTCGACGCCGCCGCCGGGGTCTCCGCCTCCCTGGACGCCGGCACCGGCTACGGCCGCGTCCACAACGCGCTCAGCAACACCGAGGGCGCCGCCGCCGGTCTCACCATCCGCGCCACCACCGCCCACGGCGACATCGCCGCCCGCAGCCTCTGAGCCCCCCAGCCTCTGCGAAACGGAGCACTCTCCTCATGACCGAACTGGCCATCGCCGCGAGCGGACTGCGCAAGTCCTTCGGCGACAAGACCGTCCTCGACGGCATCGACCTGTCCGTCCCGGCCGGCACGATCTTCTCCCTGCTCGGCCCGAACGGCGCGGGCAAGACCACCGCCGTGAAGATCCTCTCCACCCTGATCGGCGCCGACGCGGGCGAGATCCGCGTCGGCGGCCACGACCTCGCCACCGCTCCCCAGGCGGTCCGCGCGGCGATCGGTGTCACCGGGCAGTTCTCCGCCGTCGACGGTCTGATCACCGGCGAGGAGAACATGCTCCTGATGGCCGACCTGCACCACCTGTCCAAGCAGGAGGGGCGGCGGGTGGCGGCCGAACTGCTGGAGCGCTTCGACCTGGTGGAGGCCGCGAAGAAGCCCGCCTCCACCTACTCCGGCGGCATGAAGCGCCGCCTGGACATCGCCATGACCCTGGTCGGCAGTCCCCGCATCATCTTCCTCGACGAGCCCACCACCGGACTCGACCCCCGCTCACGCCACAACATGTGGCAGATCATCCGCGAACTGGTCACCGGCGGCACCACCGTCTTCCTCACCACCCAGTACCTGGAGGAGGCCGACCAGCTCGCCGACCGCATCGCCGTCCTGCACGACGGGAAGATCGCCGCCGAAGGCACCGCCGAACAACTCAAGCGCCTCGTCCCCGGCGGCCACGTCCGCCTGCGGTTCTCCGCGCCCGCCGCCTACGAGAGCGCCGCGGCGACCCTCGGCCAGGTGCAGCGCGACGACGAGGCACTCACCCTCCAGATCCCCAGCGACGGCAGCCAGCGCGAACTGCGCACCCTCCTCGACCGGCTGGACTCCGCCGGCATCGAGGCCGACGAACTCACCGTCCACACCCCCGACCTCGACGACGTGTTCTTCGCCCTCACCGGCCCCACCGCCGTGCCCGCCCAGACCAAGGAGACCGTCCGATGAGCTCGCTGTCCCTCGCCCTGCGCGACTCCTCCACCATGCTGCGCCGCAACCTCCTGCACGCCCGGCGCTACCCGTCGCTGACGCTGAACCTGCTGCTCACGCCGATCATGCTGCTCCTGCTGTTCGTCTACATCTTCGGCGACACCATGAGCGCGGGCATCGGCGGCGGGGACCGGGCCGACTACATCGCCTACCTCGTGCCGGGCCTGCTGCTGATGACCATCGGCAGCACCACCATCGGCACGGCGGTCTCCGTCTCCAACGACATGAGCGAGGGCATCATCGCCCGCTTCCGCACGATGGCGATCCACCGCCCCTCGGTGCTCGTCGGACACGTCGTCGGCAGCGTGCTCCAGTCGGTCATCAGCGTGGTCCTCGTGGGCGCCGTCGGACTGCTCATCGGCTTCCGCTCCACCGACGCCACCGCCCTGGAATGGCTCGCCGCGTTCGGACTGCTCGTGCTGTTCGCCCTGGCCCTCACCTGGATCGCCGTCGGCATGGGCCTGATCAGCCCCAACGCGGAGGCCGCCAGCAACAACGCGATGCCGCTGATCTTCCTCCCGCTGATCTCCAGCGCCTTCGTGCCGGTCGACGCCATGCCGGGCTGGTTCCAGCCCGTCGCCGAGTACCAGCCCTTCACCCCCGCCATCGAGACCCTGCGCGGACTGCTCCTCGGCACCGAGATCGGCCACAACGGATGGCTCGCCGTCGCCTGGTGCGTCGGCCTGACCGTCCTCGGCTACTTCTGGGCGACCTCGAAGTTCGACAGCGACGCGAAGTAACAGCCGTGACCGTGCGGGCCGGCTCCCGCGACCCGTCCCACCCGAGGGCGGCGTACACCGACACCCGTCGTGTACGCCGCCCCTTGCGCTGTGTGCGCCCGGTCCGGCCTCAGGCCGCGAAGCCGATGGCGGTGACGTACTCGTACTGGCCCCACTGCGAGCCGAGATCGGTGATCTGGTCGACCCAGGCGTCGTCGAGGGCCTGGACGTCGTCCGTGCTCCAGGCGTCGACGATACGGTCCCAGCGCCGGACGTTGAGCGTGCGGAACTCCACCACGCGCTGACGGGGACCAGCGACCTGGGACTGGTTCAGAGGGTGGATCTCGACCCGGGTGCCGCGGCCCTCCCGGTTGAGGCGCGCGAGCAGATAGCGGGCGACGTTGTGGCGGCGGACCGTGCGGTAGGCGGCCTCGATACGTTCGAGGTTCTTGCGCGAAGGACTGCGCCGGCCGTCCAGCCACGCCCTGACCGTGCGGTCGGTGACCGTCAGGCCCGCCTCACGGGCGGCGGCACGGGCATGGTCGGTGCGGGTGAGGTAGTGCAGCCGGGCCAGCAGCCCGCGCCGCGCGGTCACAGGGGTGGAGATGTAACCGGCGAGGGCGTCGAGCCTGTGTGCCACGGCCTCGTGGCCCTTGATGCCACGGGCGCCGAACCTGCCGAAGTCCTGGATGCGTTCGGGCACGCCTGGTCTCCCTCCGCCCGGTACCGGTGACCGTCGTGACGCGGCCCCGCAACAGTATGAGCCAGCGGCGCGGGCCGGGACGACGCCTCGGCGGACGCTCGCGGGGACGGCATCCGCGTAGGGCGTCACGCCGTAGTTCTGCTCGACGCCCGCTTGAGTCGCCGGGGGTCGCCCGGTCGAGGGGGACGGGCGGCTTCGGTCGCTGTCCCCAAGGCGGTCGGCGGGGCCGGGGGAGCGACTGGGAAAGTTTCGGTAGCTGTCGGTCGCTGAGGAGAAAACACCTGGTCACACGGTCTGACCTCGGGAAAACAGCGACTGAAGCGACTGAAGGTCCGGGTCTATGAAGACATTCGCGTGTGTGCGCGTGCGCGTAGAGGCGTAATAAGGAGGGAAGTTGAGTCGCTTCAGTCGCTTTTCCGGGTGGAAAAATCGATCTGACCTGGTGTTCTGTAAAGCGACTCAGGCAGCGACCGAAGCGTTTTCAGGTCGCTGGCGGCTTCTCGACGGTCGCTGAGGCGGTCATCTTGTCGGACAACACCTCTTGTGCTGGGCCGCTTCTCCCACGGAGCTGCTTCGCTAGTCTGTGTCAGTCGTTGAGTCGCTTCGGTCGCTGGTGGGGGATGGGCATGGCTTCTGAGCTGCTGTTTTCTCGCAGCGACTCACGTCCGAGCGACTCAGGTCCGCTCGGGTCCAAGGGCTTCGGGACACAGGTCCGCGGCTCCCTGAGGACGGCGCGCTGGTGCGCCGGGCGGGGCTGGCCGGTGCATCCGCTGGCCGCGGGGCGCAAGACGCCGGTGGCCAACTGCGGGGCCTGCCGGGAAACCGGCCACACCCATCGGGGGTGCGGCTGTCCGGCCGCGGGCCGCTGGTGCCACGGTTTCCGCGCGGCGACCCTCGACCCGGCCAGGATCGAGCGGTGGTGGGGCACGAGGCCGGGACTCGGCGTCGGGGTGGCCTGCGGGCCCGCCGCACTGGTCGTCGTCGACATCGACGCGCACACGGCACGTCTGCCCGGGCGTGACCGGCTGCTGCCCGGGATCGGGATCGGTGACGGCGTCGACCTGGGCGGGCTGGCCAACGGGTTCCACACGCTCGGTGTGCTGGCCGCGTTACGGGGAGAGCGGAGCCCCGCGGACGACGGCACGACGCTGCGGGTGCGTACTCCCTCGGGCGGCATGCACGTCTGGTACCGGGCCGAGCCGGGGCGGCGCTGGCAGTGCTCCACCGGATCCGGCCGGGGCCGGGCGCTGGCCTGGCAGGTCGACGTACGGGCGGACGGCGGCTACATCGTGGCGCCGGGCACGGTCACGCGGGCCGGTGCGTACCGGCCGGTCGGGCCGGTCAGGGAGCCTGCGCCGCTGCCGGACTGGCTGGCCGGGGAGCTGGAGCGCACCGGTCATCTGCCGTCGGTGCGGACGCCGGTGACGCGGCCGGTGCCGCCGCGGGCGCGGCTGGCCGTCGTCGCCGCGGGCGGCGGGGGCGACGAGGCCCGTCGTGTGCTGGCCCGGGTGCTCGCTCAGGTGGCCGAGTGCGCGGCCGTACCGGAAGGAGCGGGGTTCTCCGAGAAGCTCAACCGTGCCGCCTACACCGCCGGAGGGCTGGTGGCGGCGGGACGTCTGGAGGAGCGCGAGGCGGAGCGGGTTCTGCGGGACGTCGCCGAGCACGCCCGGCCCGGGCAGCGGCGGCGCCACGATGCCGTCGTCCGCAGCGGGCTGAGCGCGGGGATGCGGCGCCCGCTGGCTGTGGGGGGCCCTGGATGACGATCGGCAACGACGACGCCCTGGCCGGCTTCGACGCGCAGGCCGTCGCGGCGCAGATCCTCGCCCAGCCGCTGCCCCGGCAGCGCCAGGCGGGCGGGGCAGCGGCGCAGGGGACGGCGGACGGGGCGGAGGCCACCGCCGGGGGGCTGCTGCCGGACACCCTGAGCGACCGCGGCAACGCCAAACTCTTCGCCAGGCTGTACGCGAACGACTACCGGCATGTGCCGGGGCTCGGCTGGTTCCGGTGGGACGGCACCCGCTGGCAGGTCGACGAGGACGACACGGTGCTGTGGGCCGCCGGTGATCTGGCGGAGGCGATCGCCACGAACGATCCGCGCGGTGTGCACAGTTCGGCCGCGCTGGCGCAGCACCGGCGGCGGGCGCTGAGCACCGGCGGGATGAACGCGATGCTGACGCAGGCACGTTCGGCGCCCGGTCTGGTGCTGAACCCTGCACTGCTGGACGCCGACCCGTACGCGCTGTGCACGCCCGCGGGCATCGTGGACCTGCGCTCGGGAGTGATCCGGGTGCCGGATTCGGCCAGGGACTTCCACTCCCGCTCGACGACCGTGGCACCGCAGCCGATGCCGACGCCCCGCTGGGACCGCTTCCTCACCGACACGTTCGGCGAGGGGCCCGAGGGCGCGGAGATGATCGACTTCCTGCATCTGCTGCTCGGCTACTCCATCACCGGTGACGTCGGCGCGCAGGTCATGCCGTTCCTGTTCGGGTCCGGCAAGAACGGCAAGTCGGTGCTGCTGGACGTGGTGATCAAGCTGATCGGGGACTACGCCGACGCGGCGCCCCCGGGGTTCCTGATGGCCCGGCTGTACGAGGGCCATCCGACGGACCTGGCCGAGCTGCACGGGCGGCGGGTGATCGTGTGCAGCGAGGTCAAGCAGGGGGACCGTTTCGACGAGGCGCGGGTGAAGCTGCTGACGGGCGGCGACCGGATCAAGGCACGCCGGATGCGGCAGGACTTCTTCAGTTTCCGGCCGACGCACAAACTGTGGATGCTGGGCAATCACCGGCCCGAGGTGGGGACGGGCGGTTTCGCGTTCTGGCGGCGCATGCGGCTGATCCCCTTCGAGCGGGTGGTCCCCGACGACCGGAAGATCGACAACCTGGCGGACGTCCTGGTGACCGAGGAGGGGCCCGGGATCCTGGCCTGGCTCGTACGGGGCGCGCGCCGCTATCTGGGCGGGGAGAAGGACCTCACCGGGCCGGAGCGGGTGCGGATCGCGACGACCGCGTACGCGGAGACCGAGGACCACACGGGGCGTTTCCTCGCCGAGTCGTGCCGCACGGAGCCCCGGCTGAGGGCGGAGCAGGCGCAGCTCTACGCGGCCTACAGTGCGTGGTGCCGCAAGGAGGGCGCCAAGGCCGTCTCGTCACGTGCTTTCGCGGCACGGGTCCGCGAGGCGGTGGGACTGGCGTCGCCCAAGCAGATGATCCTGTCCAACCAGCGCAAGTACTACCCGGGTATCGGACTGGTGGCCGACGAGGAGACGATATGAGTGCCCTCATCGCAGAGGTCGACCTCGCCCATGAGGAGGGCCTCGTCTGGCTGGAGGACGTCAGCCGGCTGGACTACGTCCGGCAGAGCCTGGACCGGCTGCCGACGCGGCGCGGCAAGCCCGCCTACCACCGTGACGGGCGGCTGGTCGGCTATGCCCGGCTCGGTTCAGGCGCGAAGCCGTCGCGCTCCTCGGGGACGTTCCGCCGCCGGGTGTTCTGGCTGCTGCCGCACGACCGGGACGCCGATCCGGAGGGCCTGTACGCGACGGGAGCACCGGCGGAGGCGGTGGATCCGCGGACGCTGACGGCCGGCAACAAGGGCCGTAAGACCGAGCGTTCGGAGGGCGGGCCGCCGTCGTCCGCGATGCGGGAGCTGGGCATCACGCTGCCCCTGTGAGCCCCTGCCCCCGGTGAGCCCTGCCGCCGGAGTCCGGTTCCTGCGGGCCCGGTCCCTGTGAGCGGCTTCAGGGGCGCTTGACAGATGCTCGATCCGAGCCTCGAAGACTGCCCGTACCGAGTTCGGTCACGGACGGAAGCGGAGGCACGGACCATGAGCGTCGACCCGCCGGACACCGCCGAGCGAACGCTGCGCAGCAGGGAGTTCGCCGTCCTGTACGCGCAGGTCCAGCAGTTCTACGGGGACCAGATGCGGATCCTGGACGCGCACGGCACCGAGCGCTGGACCGGCACCTTCACCGACGACGCCGTCCTCGTGCCGCCCTCCCCGTCCGAGCCGGTGCGGGCCCGCGCCGGGGTGGTCCGTTACCTGCGCGCGGGTGCGGAGCGGCTGCGGCGGACCGGCGGCCGTCCCGCCCACTGGGTCGGCATGCTCGACGTACGGCCCCAGGAGGACGGGTCGCTGCACACCCGCTGCTCCGCGCTGGTGTACGCGACGCCGGGCGCAGGCGGTTCCCCCGTCCTGTACGTGTGTGTCATGGAGGACGTCCTGGTCCGCACCCGTGGCACCTGGCGCACCGCGTACCGCCGGGTGGTCCGCGACGACCTGCGGTGAGCGGGCGGGCCCCGGTGCCGCGGCACCGGGGCCCGCTGCACGGGTGCCGTCTCAGGCGGCCGAGGGCGATGCCTCCACGGGGCGGGTGTGCTCCCGTGCCCGTCCGGTGCGGCGGAGCACGATCGAGTCGGCGATCTCGCCGCTGCGGACCGCGAGGTTCGACAGCAGGGCCGACGTCAGGCCGTGGCTGTGCTCGGTGCCGCCCTGGAGGTAGACGCCGCAGGTCAGGTCCGACGCGGTGACGAGGCGGTAGTCGCGTTCCACCCGGTGTCTGCCGTCCGCGTCGCGCGCGAAGTACCGGTCGAAGTCGTGGAGCAGGTGGGCCGGGTCCAGCTGGTCGTAGCCGGTGGCGAACACCAGTGCGTCGACGGCCAGTTCCTCCGTCCGGTCGTCGAGCAGCGAGCGCAGGCCGACCGTCGTCTCGTCCCCGGAGCGCTTGACCTCGGTGACCCGGGTGAGGTTGCGGAAGTGCAGCCGCCGGGTGCCGCGGACGTCCTCGTCGTACGTGCGCTGGTACAGGTCCCGGATGACGTCGGCGTCGACCACCGAGTAGTTGGTGTTGCGGTGGTAGCGCCAGAACGCGTCGCGGCCCTGTCCGGTGCCGAAGTAGTACGCGTCGACGGCGGCGGGGTCGAACACCTGGTTGGCGAAGGGGGTGTCGTCGGCGACCGAGTAGCCGTAGGAGGGGATGACCGCCGAGACCTGGGCGTGCGGCAGCGAGCTGTGGAGGAACTGGGTGATCTCGGCCGCGCTCTGGCCGGCGCCGACGACCGCCACGCTCCTGAGGTCCTGCGGGGCCACCGTGTGGAACCTGCTCAGGAACTCCGAGCTGTGCCACACCCGTTCGTCGGCCGTCACGTCCTTCGGCAGGCGCGGGACCAGGCCCGTCGAGAGGGCCACGTTGCGTGCGGCGACCACTTTGGTGGCGCCGTCGGCGGTGCGCGCCTCGATCTCCAGGAGGTCGGGCGTGAGGGTGTCGCCGCCGCGGAGGGGGCGGATCGAGGTGACCTCGGCGCCGTAGGTGACCCGGTCGCTGAATCCGGCGGCCGCCCACTCCAGGTACTGGTGGAACTCCTGCCGGGTCGGGTAGAAGTCCTGGCTGTTCACGAACTGCACCAGCCGGTCCGAGGCGTGCAGGTACGAGGTGAAACTGAACCGGGACATCGGATTCCTGAAGGTCGCCAGGTCCTTGAGGAACGAGATCTGCATGGTCGTCGACGGGAGCAGCATGT
Organism: Streptomyces sp. NPDC093094; assembly: GCF_044754345.1. Taxonomy (NCBI): domain Bacteria; kingdom Bacillati; phylum Actinomycetota; class Actinomycetes; order Kitasatosporales; family Streptomycetaceae; genus Streptomyces; species Streptomyces sp. NPDC093094. The sequence continues at coordinate 61,824 of NZ_JBIVOX010000027.1, forward strand.
TCCGGTGCCAGCCGAACGTGGGCTGCCGCTCGAAGAAGTGGGCTTCGACCGGATGCTGCGGAACGCTCGCCCCGTGCTCCTCCAAGGCGATCGCGAGCGACAGATTGGACGGTCCGAAGCCGATACCGACCACGTCGTAGATCTCTTGGTTGCGCGTACCCGCTATGCCCATAGAAATTTCTCCCGCTGACGTCTGGAAAACTCGGCCGGTGGCCCGAGAGACCGTTCCGCAATGCTGCTCCGGAGGTCGGCTCGAAAGCAACCGGAGGACGGCTGGAGGGACACTGGAGAGCCTTCCGACGTGCTTGATGTCCGGAAGCGTTGTCCTGCCGACGGGACGGGCAGTACGGTCGGCGCGGATTTTCGGAATCCCCGTGTGGCGCGGCCGGCGGTGTACGCGGTCGGAGGGATGCGATCAGTCATGCCCTGAGACAGCCATGTCCTGAGTCAATTGCTGAGAGGGTGAATCCGCATGTTCGTTCCCAAGTTTTATCGCGAACCGGACGACGGGTGGATGACGGACCTGATCCGTGGTAATCCGCTGGCGCTCGCGGTGACCAATGGCAGCCCCGAGGAAGGTCCGTTCGCCACGCATCTGCCGGTCATCTTCGAACCCGGCATGTCCGGGGGACTGCCGGGGACCACGCTGCTCGGTCACATGAACCGGGAGAATCCGCACTGGGCGGCACTGGAGACGGGAAGCGTCCTCCTGCTGACGTTCACCGGTCCGCATTCCTATGTGTCGCCCACGGTGTACGAGAAGACCCCGGCCGCCCCGACCTGGAATTTCACCTCGGTGCATGTGCGGGGGGTGGTGGAGAAGATCGACTCGATGGACGAGACGCTGGACGTGGTGCAGTCCACCGTGCGCGCCTTCGAGGGGGCGTTCGGCGACGGCTGGGACATGACCGAGTCGCTCGACTACTTCCGCAGGATCGCGCCCGGGGTCGGCGCCTTCCGGTTCACGGTGACCGGCGCCGAGGGCATGTTCAAGCTCAGCCAGGAACAGCCGGACGATGTGCGCGACCGGGTGCAGAAGCGGTTCGGGGAGAGCGAGTGCGCGTACCAGCGCGAGGTCGCCGGGCTGATAGGCCGGCTGCCGTGACGGACCGGCCGCCCCGGCGCGGGGGGCTCAGGCGCTGATGGCCACGGGCCGGGGCCGCTCGGCGAGGAGCTCGGGGCGCGCGTTGTCCTCGCCGACGCCCGCGGCCTGCGCGGCCAGGCCCTTGAGGGCCTTGAGTTCACAGATCTCCCGCTGCTCCTCCAGCGTGCCGAGGTCCTCCAGAGCGGTCGCGGCCGCGCTGTCCAGCGTGGCCATCACCCACTGCTCGAAGTCGACGCCCAGCTGCTCCGCGGCCTTGTGCCACCACTGCAGACGGCTGCCGGGCACCTCCAGGCGACGGCTCGGCTCGGCGGCGGCGTGCGGCGGCTGCTGCTCGCCCTGGCGTGCGGCGCGGATGGCGCCGCGCAGCTGCTTGGTGGTCCACTGCCCCTCTTCGGCGCGGTCCAGCCAGCGGTCCTGTTCCTCGACGGGCATGGAGGCCAGCTCGGCGTGGTGCTGGAAGCTCAGGGCGGGCCGGCGCCGGGTGTGGCCGAAACGCCGTGAGACCCAGGCGTAGTTGCGCAGGGTCTGGTACGAGAGTCCGGCGGCGCGTATCCCGCGCTGGTACCGGTCGGCGTAGTGGTCCTTGCCGTAGACGAGCCAGTCGCCCAGCCACCAGGAGGACGAGTCGAGGACCTCGGCGAGCTGGCGTCCGGCCCGCTCCCACTCGTCGTAGGCCAGCGCCGCCGGCATCTGCAGGCCCACCCTGGTCGTCAGCACCTGGGCACGGCGCGGTACGGCCCCGGCGGTGCGCGGACCGCGGGGCGGGGACTGAGGGAGAGCGGTCGTCGAGCCGCTACGCGACCCCGAGGATTGACTGGCCTGACGCGCCATCACGCCTCCAGGAGATGGGTGCACACAACCGGCGAGAAGTGTCGCCGGGCGGGCTGGAGCGGTAGTGGAACGGCTGTCCGGTAACAGCCGTACGGCATGGCGCCGATCGTCCCGTCGACGGGACGGCACAGAGGGAGGGATCTGTGACGGGGCTTCGACTTGTCACGGCCGGCGGCACCCCGGGACCTGCGGGCAGACGGCGGGCCACGGTGCCCGTGGACGTGCTGCTGGACGCCGACTCCCCGCGGATCGACGGCGAGAGCAGCGAGCGGATCCAGACACTGGCCAAGCTGGAGGAGCCGCTGCCGCCGATCCTGGTGCACCGCGCGACGATGCGGGTCGTCGACGGGATGCACCGGCTCAGGGCCGCGCGGCTGCGCGGCGACGACACCATCGACGTGGAGTTCTTCGAAGGCGGGGAGGTGGACGCCTTCGCCCTGTCCGTGTGGCTCAACATCACCCACGGGCTGCCGCTGTCGCAGGCCGACCGGACGGCCGCGGCCCAGCGGCTCCTGGCGGCACGCCCCTCCTGGTCGGACCGGCGGATCGCCGCCGGCACCGGGCTCTCGGCCGGCACCGTCGCCGCCGTCCGGCGCCGTTCGACCGGCCAGAGCGAACAGTTGAACACGCGCGTGGGCCGGGACGGCCGGGTCCGGCCGCTCCGGGCGACCGAGGGGCGGCTGCGGGCGAGCCGGGTGATCGCCGCCAACCCCGGGGCGTCGCTGCGGGAGATCGCCGCGCAGGCGGGCATCGCCACGGCCACCGCCAAGGACGTACGGGACCGCATACGGCAGGGGCGGGATCCCCTGCCGTCCGGGAGAGCGCCGGCGAGGACCGCCGCGCCCCCGCCCGGAGCCGGGGCCGTGTCGGGGGCCGGGGCCGTGTCGGGGGCCGCGCCGGGGGGCCTCCTCGCGCAGCCGGCCGCCGGCCGGGCGGCGGCACGTACCTCCGCGGTCGCCCTCGGGCTGCTCCTGCCGAGCATGCGCAAGGACCCGTCCCTGCGCACGGAGGCCGGCCGGACGCTGCTGCGGATGCTGAGCGTCCACTCGATCGGCGACGAGACGACATGGCTCCGGCTCGCGCGGAGCGTGCCCGCACACCGCGCGGACGCCGTCGCGCAGGCCGCGCGCCGCTGCGCCGACCACTGGCTGCGCCTCGCCAACGAGCTGGAGGCCCGCCGGACCCGGCGGACGTGACCCGTACCGCCGTCGGGTGTCCGGGACGGCCGGACCGCCGCCGGCCCCGCCGTGCGCCGGGTCTCACGCCGTGGCTTCCTCCGGGCCGGTGCCGTCGTCCGGTACGACCACGGTGCCGGTGCCGGTGAAGATCTGGAGCAGGAGGGAGTGCCGGATCCGGCCGTCGATGATGCGGGCGCTGCGCACCCCGTTGTTCACGGCGTGCAGGCAGCCCTCCATCTTGGGGATCATCCCGGAGGCCAGTGCGGGCAGCAGCGCGGTCAGTTCGCGGGCGGTCAGGCGGGGGATCACCTCGTCGCTGTGCGGCCAGTTCGCGTAGAGGCCCTCGACGTCGGTCAGGATCAGCAGCATCTCGGCGCGCAGCGCGGCGGCGACGGCCGCGGCCGCGGTGTCGGCGTTGACGTTGAACACCCCGCCCGCCGCGGCGTCCTTGGGGTCCTCGGCCCGGGCGACGGAGGAGATGACGGGGATACGGCCGTCGTCGAGGAGGGCCCGCACGGCCCCGGTGTCGACCCGGACGATCTCGCCGACGCGGCCGATGTCCACGGACCTGCCGTCGGCCGACGCGTAGCGCTTGACGGCGGTCATCAGGCGGGCGTCCTCCCCGGTCATGCCCACCGCGTGCGCGCCGTGCCCGTTGAGCAGTCCGACGAGTTCGCGCTGCACCTGCCCGGCGAGGACCATGCGGACGACGTCCATGGTCTCGTCGGTGGTGACGCGCAGGCCGCCCGTGAACCGGGAGGCCAGGCCGAGGCGCCGCAGCTGTGTGTCGATCTGCGGGCCGCCGCCGTGCACCACGACGGGGCGCAGGCCCGCGTGCCGCAGGAAGAGGACGTCCTTGGCGAAGGACGCCTTCAGGTCCTCGTCGACCATGGCGTTGCCGCCGAACTTGATGACGACGGTCCTGCCGTGGTGGCGCGCGATCCAGGGCAGCGCCTCGACGAGGGCCTCGGCCTTGGGCCGGGCCGGGTGCGTGCCGCGGCGGCCGGGGCCGGACGGCCGGGAGGCCGGCGGAGGAGGGGCTGACGGAGGGGGCGGGGCAGCGGTCATGAAGGATGCTCACTGTTCTCGTGGACGTGGTCGTCGGTGAGGTCGTCGGTCCGGACGGCGGCGGACTCCGTGCCCGTGGGAGGGAAGGCCGGAGGGGGAGGGCCGGCGGGACCGCGGCACGGTCGTGAGCCCTCCCGGTCGGCAGTCATGCCGTTGTAACGCGGCCGGGGTCCGGCCATCAATGGAACAAGTCATGAACATGACAAATCGAAAGCCGGGTGCGGCCCCCGGACGCGCGGCCCGCCGGCGCCGTGGCCCGCACCCCGGGACGTCCGGTGGCGGTGCGGGCCGGCGTCGCGGTGTCGCGGCCGGGGGAGAGGCGTGGCCGTGGACCGACTCAGCCCCGGGCGGAGGACGTGCCGCAGTACTCGGCGTTCAGGAGGGGGAGGATGCCGCTGCCGTCCCAGTCGCCGTTGTAGTTGAACGTGAACTGGTGGCGGCCGTCCTCGGTGAGCGTGGCCAGGGTGATCCAGCCCACCATGCCGCCGTCGTGGTACCAGAGGGTCGTGCCGCAGGGCATCGTGAGCCGCTCGATGCCGAGCCCGTAGGACGAGCCCGGGGCATCGGGGTTGTCGACGGTCGTCTTCATCTCCTGGAGCTGGCGCGGCGGCAGCAGCCTCCCGCCCATCAGGGCCCTGTAGAACCGGTTCAGGTCGCCCGCGCTGGAGACGATGTCGCCGTCGCCCCAGCCCTGCGAGGCGTTCATCTCGGTGACGTCGTCGATCCGGTCGGGCTGCGAGCCGTGGAAGAGCTTGGAGTAGGCGCGGCTGCTCGGCTGGGGCAGCCGGCTGCTGCTGCCGGGGGTGGAGGTCGCCTTGAGGCCCAGGGGTTCGATGATGCGCAGCCGTACCTCGTCCTCGTACGACCGGCCGCCTGCCTGCTCGACGATCAGCGCGGCCAGGATGTCGTTGGTGTGGGAGAACGCGTGCCGGGCACCGGGCGCGAACAGCGGCGCGTGCGAGAGGGCCACGTCCAGGCGCTGCCCGGGCGTCACGGTGTCGTGGCGGTGCCGGAGGAAGCCGTCGCCCAGGACGTAGGTCCGGACGTACGGCTCGTCGGCGAGGTAGTCGTACAGGCCGCTGGTGTGGTTCAGCAGCTGCCGTACGGTGATCGTGCTCCCGTCGTTGCCGTTGCCCGTCACCAGGCCCGGCAGATGCTGCTCCACGGTGTCGTCGAGACCGAGCCTGCCCTCCGCCTCCATCTGGAGGAGGACCGTCGCCACGAAGGTGTTGGTGATGCTGCCGACACGGAACCGGTCGGCCTTGCGGCGCGGCACACCCGTCTCCCGGTTGCCCACGCCCGATGCCGACTGCCAGACCCCGTCCGCGTCCCGGGCCTCGGCGGCGATGCCGGGGACCCCGGCCGCGACGGCCGCGTCCATCGCGCTCTGCGTCGCCCGGTGGCCGGTCGCCGTGTCCTGCGACGCCTGGGCCGGTCCCGTCAGGGCGGTGGCCGCGAGCGCCACCGCCGCCAGACCGACCACGCCCGCTCCCGGTCTCTTCCGTAACGTCATTGCCCCGCTCCTGAAAGTCGTCCCTACTTGGCCGACGCCGTACTTGCGCGGCCCGTCGGCGGCACAGTAGGGGACCTGTCCCGGGCGCGGGTAGCCTGCGCAGTTGGCACGCGGACGACGGCGCGGTGACCGGGCGCCCCGGCTACGCCCCCCGGGGCGTGCCCGCCGCGGCGGACGCGGCGCGGGCCGTCAGCACGTTCGCCGCGTCGAGGGCCGTGGTCGCGTCCTGCGCGATCCGGCGCAGCAGCGGCCCGGGATCGTCCTGGAAGTAGAAGTGACCGCCGTCGAAGACACGCAGGCCCAGAAAACGTTCGGCATGCTCTTCCCAGCCGGCCATCCGCGCCGGTGAGCAGGCGTGGTCCTCGCGCCCCGCGTAGGCGGACAGCGCCACGGGCAGCGGCGCGGCGCCGGGGGCCGGGGGCCGCCAGCTCTCCACCACGCGCAGGTCGGCCCGGATGACCGGCTCGAACAGGGCCCACAGCTCGGGGTCGTCGAAGACCTCGCCTGGTGTGCCGCCGAGCAGCCTCAGACGGGTCCGCAGCTCGGCGTCGGGCAGGTCGTGGCACCAGCCGCCCTCTTCCGGCGGCCGGGGTGCGGACCGTGCGGAGACACCGATCCAGACCGGCAGCGGCAGCCCTCGGGCGGCGGCCTGCCGGGTGATCTCGTACGCCAGCAGGGCGCCCATGCTGTGCCCGAACAGGGCGTAGGGGCGGTCCGGTTCGGGCTCGATGCCGCGCAGCAGGAAACCGGCGAGGCGGGCGGCGTCCGTGATCGGCGGCAGGTCGAGAAGGAGACCGTGCCCCGGGGCGTCGAGCAGCCGCACGTCCCATGTGTCCGGCAGTCCGGCCGGCCAGTCGCGGTACGGCAGGTGCGAGCCGCCCGCGTGATGCAGGACGAAAAAGCGCAGGCCGGGACGGGTGCTGTCCATCGCTCTCCCTCGGGTCGGGCCCTTCGGCGGGCCACGGAAACGGTGACCCGCCGACAGGGCGCGGGCACGGGAGGGGAGCCGCCGGCAGTGCGGCGGCTCTTGAGCGGTCCCCGGGAGGTGCGGCGCGGACAGGGCCGTCCACGGGCCACAGGCAGCCGACATCGTGGCACAGCCGCCCCTCGGGGTACAGAGGATCCGGGCGGGGCGCAGGTCCGGCGGACGGCCGGCAGGCCGGTGGGCCCGCTGCCGTTGTGACGCCGGTGACCGATTCCCTACGGTGACGTGGCGACGCCGGGGTGCCGCCGATGCCGGACGTCCTGTCGACCGGATGTCCTGTCGACCGGACGACGCCGCCGGCCGGCAGGCCCGCGCCCGGTGCCCTCTCGCGCCGGGCCCGGCGGCCCCTTCTCCCTAGTCACCCCATGACGGTTAAGGACGGTGCCTGTTGAGCACGAACCCCTTCGACGACCAGGACGGCCGCTTCTACGTCGTAGTCAACGACGAGGACCAGCACTCCCTGTGGCCGGTGTTCGCCGATGTGCCCGCGGGCTGGCGGGTGGTCTTCGGCGAGGCGGCCAGGGCCGACTGCGTGCAGTACGTCGAGCAGAACTGGACCGATCTGCGCCCCAGGAGCCTGCGCGAGGCCATGGCGGCGGACTGAGCACACCCCGGAAAGACACTTCGAGTTGGGAGATGACGCCTGTGACGGGTGCTGTGAGGACCGCGACCAGACTCGGGCCGAGGCCGGCGGGAGCCGGCGGCGGGCCCGCGCAGCGCGATGTGTTCCTGCCCTTCGTGGGGACACCGGCCAAGGTGCAGAAGTCGGGGATGGTCTTCCCGCAGAACCTGCCGGAGCGGTCCTGGGAGCAGATCGGCACCAGCCTGCGCGAACTCGTGAACTCCTCGGCGTGGTGGCTCGCCGACTGGCTGATCTACGGGGAGACCACCTACGGGTGGCGCCGCTACAAGGAGGCGATCGAGCGGACGGGGCTCGACTACCAGACCCTGCGCAACTACGCGTGGGTGGCCCGGCGGTTCGAGCACCACCGCAGGCGGGACAGCCTCAGCTTCGCCCACCACGCCGAGGTGACCCGTCTGTCGCCGCCGGAGCAGGACTACTGGCTGCGCAAGGCCGAGCAGCAGAAGTGGTCCCGCAACGAACTCCGCAGGTCCGTCCGGGCCGGCCTGGCCGTGCAGAGCGAACGGGCCGAGATCTCCCCGGTCAGCGGCGACGAGCAGCAGGAGGCACTCCGGTTGGCCGAGCCGCCGGCCGCCGGGGAGCGCCGGCAGCAGGTCGTCTCGCTCACGATCCAACTGTCCGCCGAGCAACTGGAGTACTACTCGAAAACGGCTGCCGCGCACGGTCTGCCCGTCGACAAGTGGGTGACCCGGACGCTCGACACCGCCGACCGGCACACCACTCAGGCCCGCAGCGCCTAGTGCTGTGACCGGAAAGGTTCACCGGCTCGCGACGCCCGGCACGGCCCTCCCCCAGCCTCCGGCCGGGGGCACCCCCACGCCGCGTTGTCGCATCACCCGAGTACATCCAGTACGCGGGCGATGCTCCGCCTTGCGATGCTCCCCCACTGCCCGAAAGGCGTGGGGGTACCCCCGGCACCGGACGCCGCGAGCCTTCCGGCAAACCTTTCCGGTCACAGCACCAGACCCTCGGCGCCCGGGCCCGCACCGCCCGGACGTGCACCGTCCGAAGGCGCCGGCACGGTCCTTCCCCGCGGTGCCGGCGGCTCGTCCGACCGGACACCTCTCACATCGGAGCCAGTTGATGATCCTCCAGGGAAAACGGGTCGCCCTGCCCCCGCACCCCGTGGTCCACCGGCAGTTCGAGGCGCACGCGCGGGCCGCTCCCGACGCCGTCGCCGTCGTCCGGGCCGGCCGGCAGGTGACGTACGCGGAGCTGGACGCCAGGGCCAACCGGTTCGCACACTTCCTCGCCGCGCGCGGACACGGACGCGGCGCGAAGGTCGGCATCTGCCTCGACTACTCGGTCGACATGCTCGTCGCCGTCCTCGGCACACTGAAGGCGGGCGCGGCCTACATACCGTTCGACCCGGCCTACCCGGCGGCGCGGCTGCGGCTGCTGCTGGGCCAGGTGCCCGGGCTCGCCCTGATCGTGGCCTCCGGGGCGACGGCCGGGATGGTCGGGTCGGCGGACGTCGAGGTCGTCGACCTCGACCGGCTGTCCGGCCGCCTGGCGGACCTCCCGGCGACCGCACCCGACGTCCCCGTCACCGGCGACGACATCTGCTACGCCGTCTTCACGTCCGGGTCGACCGGCACGCCGAAGCTGACCGCCGTACGCCACGAGGGCTGGTTCAACCTGCTGAACTGGCTGAAGGACGAGTACGGTCTGCACCGCGGGTCGCACCACCTGGTCGTCAGCGCGTTCGGCTTCGACCTGTCCCAGCGCGCCCTGATGACCCCGCTGTTCTGCGGCGCCACCCAGCACCTCATGGCGAGCCGCAACTTCGACGCCATGATGGCCTACCGCATCCTGGACGAGCACGGGATACGCGTGGTGCACTGCGCCTCCAGCACGCTGTACCTGCTCGTGGACTGGGAGACCGCACGGGGCGGTGACGCGCTCGCCCGCCTCGACTACGTGCTGTTCGGCGGGGAGCCGCTGAAGCCCGGGCGGATCATCGACTGGGCGCGGCGCGAGGACAACAGGTGCACCCTCCTGCACCAGTACGGCGTCGCCGAGTGCACGGACGTCGCCACGTCGTACGACCTCGCCGGGTACCGGCCCGGCGAACAGGACGCCGTACCGGTCGGCAGACCCGCCCACAACACCGACATCCACCTCCTCGACGAGCAGCTGCGCGGTGTCGCGGCGGGGGAGCGGGGCGAGATCTGCATCGCCGGGGCGAGTGTCGGCGCGGGTTACCTCGGCACCGGACCCGAGAACGAGAAGTTCACGACGATCACGGTCGGCGGAGAGCCCCGCAGGGTGTACCGCACGGGCGACCGCGGCTATGTGAACGAGGCCGGCGAACTCGTCGTCCTCGGACGGATCGACGCGCAGGTGAAGGTGCGGGGCATGCGCATCGACCCCGCCGACGTCGAGCGCGCGCTCGCCCGGCTGGAGGGAGTGCGGGAGGCCGCCGTGGCGGTCGCCCACCCGGACTCCGGCGAGGCCGAGCTGGTCGCGTTCGTCGTCGCGGCGCAGGACGGGCCCGCCGAGGACGTCTGGCGCACCCGCCTGCTGGAGACACTGCCGCGGAACATGGTCCCGGCCAGGTTCGTGGACGTCCCGCGGCTCCCGCTGAGCCCGCACGGGAAGGTCGACCGCGCGGCGCTGGCCGACGCCCTGCGCGACCGCCGCACCGGCAGCGGCACGGCGGCATGACCGGCGGCCCCCCGACGACGGACGAGAGGACTGTGATGATCGCCGACCGCGTGCACGCCATCTGGTGCCGGGAGTTCCAGCTCGACGACATACCCCGCGACAGCGACTTCTTCGCCCTGGGCGGCCAGTCGGTGATCATGGCCAGGATCCAGCGCGCCTACCTCGACGAACTGGACGTCGAGGTCCCGATGGACCAGATGTTCCTCAACCCGACGGTCGCGTCGATCTCCGCGCACATCGCGTCCCTGGGCGCGGTGCCCCGGCAGCCGTGAACGGTGCTCGAAGAATCTATTCGGTAAGAGAGGCGCCATGTACGACGTGATTGTCATCGGTGCCCGCTGCGCGGGTTCGCCGACGGCCATGCTCTTCGCGCGGCAGGGATACCGCGTCCTGCTTCTGGAGAAAGCGCGCTTCCCGCAGGACACGCTGTCCTCGCACTACATCCACATGCAGGGCGTGGCCCTGCTCGCCCGGTGGGGGCTGCTCGACAGGCTCCGCGACGCGGGCTGCCGCCCGATCACCCGCCAGAGCTACGAGGGGCCCGGGGTCCGCATCGAGGGCTTCTCCCTGCCGGTCGACGGCCTGCGCACCACGTACGCGCCGAGGCGGTACGTGCTCGACCCGCTCCTCGCCCAGGGCGCCGTGGAGGCCGGCGTGGAGTTCCGGGAGGGCTGCGCGGTCAACGGGCTGCTGTTCGAGGACGACCGGGTCGTCGGGGTGCGGTACACCACGCCCGGCGGCGGCGAGGCGACGGACCGGGCACGCCTCGTCGTCGGCGCGGACGGCATGCGGTCGCTGGTGGCCCGCAAGGCCGGCGCGCAGAACGTGATCGAGCATCCGCGGATGACCACCACCTACTACAGCTACTGGGCCGACGTCCCCTCGCACTTCGAGCTGTACGAGCGGCCGGGACGCTGGATCGGGGTCATCCCCACCAACGACGACCTCACGCTGATCATGTCCTACTTCCCGCAGGACGAGTACCACCAGGTCCGCAAGGACGCGGAACCCGCCTACCTGGAAGCCTTCCGCACGACGGCGCCCGAGCTGTACGAGCGGATGCGGGCGGGCCGGCGCGTGGAGCAGCTGTACGGCACGGGCCATCAGGAGAACTACTTCCGCAAGGCGTACGGGCCCGGATGGGCGCTGGTCGGCGACGCGGTGAACCACAAGGACTCCATCACCGCCCGCGGCATCACCGAGGCGTTCGTCCAGGCCCAGTCGCTCACCCGGCACATCGGGGAGGGGCTGCACGACGACGCCGCGCTGGAGAAGGCGCTGCGCCGCTACGAGAACGACCTGGGCGGTGAAGCGCTCAGCCACTACCAGGGCGCGCTCAACGTGGCCGAGCTCAAGCCCCAGGGGCGCACCGAGATGCTGCGCAAGCTGGTCGGCCACCAGGAGCACATCGACCGGTACTTCTCGACGCTGTCGGGGGCGTGCTCCATCGACGACTTCTACAACGACGAACTCCTGACCCTGCTCGACCAGAGCTGAGCCCCGCCCCGCCCGCCCCGGACCGGGCCCCGCCCCGCCCACCCCGGACCGGGCCCCGACGCGCCCGGCCGGACCGGGCGACGGGCTGCCCGCCGGTTCGCCGATATTGGAGACGAGACACGATGATCCCGTTGTCGTTCGCGCAGCGCCGGCTGTGGTTCGTGGACCGGTTCGAAGGCCCTTCGCCGACCTACAACGGCGCTTTCGCCCTGCGGCTGACCGGAGAGCTGGACGAGGACGCGCTCAGGCAGGCGCTCCACGACGTCATCGACCGGCACGAGGTCCTGCGCACGGTGATCGTCGAGGACGACGACGGCGTCCCGCACCAGCGGGTGCTGCCGTCGGGCCAGGAGCCGTTCGGGCTGACGGTCGTCGAGGCCGCCGGCCAGGAACGGGCGGCGGCGGTCGCCGAGGCGGCCCGGCAGACCTTCGACCTGGCCGCCGACGTGCCGATACGCGCCAGACTGGTGCGGTGCGGACCGCGCGAGCACACCCTGGTGCTCGTCGTGCACCACATCGCCCTGGACGGGGAGTCCCTCGGACCGCTGCTCCGCGACCTCACCACGGCGTACTCGGCGCGCAGCGAGGGCGGGGCCCCGGCGTGGGAGCCGCTGCCGGTGCAGTACGCGGACTACACGCTGTGGCAGCGGGACGTGCTCGGCGACGAGTCCGATCCGGACAGCCTGGCGGCCGGGCAACTGGCGTACTGGCGCGAGACGCTGGCCGGTCTGGCGCAGCCGCTGGCGCTGCCGACGGACCGCCCGCGCCCCAGGGCGATGAGCTCCCGCGGCGATCTGGTCCGGTTCGGCATCGCTCCCGACCTGCTCAGGTCGGTGGAGACCCTGGCCGCGGAGCAGGACACCACGGTGTCGATGGTCATGCACTCGGCGCTGGCGGTCCTGCTGCACCACCTCGGATGCGGCGACGACGTGACCGTCGGCGCGCCGATCGCGGGCCGCACCGACGAGGAACTGCGCGACCTCGTCGGGTTCTTCGTCAACACCTGGGTGCTGCGCGTCGACCTCTCCGGGAACCCGACCTTCCGCCGGCTGCTGGAACGGGTGCGGGACCGGTCCCTGGGCGCGTACGACCACCAGGACATCCCGTTCGAGCGGCTGGTGGAGCTGCTGAACCCGGACCGGTCCACCGCCTACCACCCGTTCTTCCAGGTGATGCTCGCCTGGCAGGAGCCCCTGGGGGAGCTGGAGTTCGCCGGTCTCGACGTCGAGGCCGAGACGCTGGAGACCGGGACGGCCAAGTTCGACCTGTTCTTCAACATGGTCCCGGACGGATCGGGCGGCGCCGGAGTCCGCCTGGAGTACGCCACCGACCTGTTCGACCGGGACACGGCCGAGGCGCTCGCGGACCGGTTCGTGCGGGTGCTGGGCCGGCTCGTGGCCGACCCGGGGCGCCCGGTCGGCACCGTCGACGTGCTCGACGCGGCCGAACGGGACCTGCTGCTCGCCGGGTCCGGCGACAGCGCCGCCACGGTGTCCGGCCCGACGGTCCCGGAGCTGTTCGAGAGCCAGGCGGCCAGGACCCCGGACGCCCCGGCGGTCGTGTGCGACGGCCGGACGCTGACCTACCGGGAGCTGGACGACCGGGCGAACACCGTCGCGTGGGAGCTCGTCCGGCGCGGCGCCGGGCCGGAGGACCTGGTGGTGCTGGCGCTGCCGCGCACCGAGGACCTGGTGGCCGGCCTGCTCGGCATCCTCAAGTCCGGTGCGGGGTACGTGCCGATGGACCCGCAGTACCTCGGCGGGCGGGCGCGGGCCGTCCTGGCCGGGGCCCGCCCGCGGTTCGCGGTCACCGACACCGCGACCTGGCGGGAGCTGCCGCACGACGGCATCGCGGCCGTCCTCCTCGACGAGTGCGCGCACCGGGACGTGCCCGGGAGGGCGCCGGGCGACGCGGACCGGGTCGCGCCGCTCGGCCCGGACAACCTGGCGTACGTGATGTTCACGTCCGGCTCCACGGGCGAGCCGAAGGGCGCGGCGATCACCCACCGGGGCGTCGTCGACGGCGTGCGCGAACTGGTGCGCGTCATCGGCACGCCGCCCGGGTGGCGGATGCTCGCCGGCACCTCGGTCAACTTCGACGTCTCGGTCTTCGAACTGCTGACCACCCTGTCCACCGGTGGCACGGCCGAGGTGGTGCCGAACGCGCTGGCGCTCGGCGAGCGGGACGGCTGGGACGGCCAGGTCGTCAGCGCCGTCCCCTCGGTGTTCGGGGAACTGGTCGGTCATCTGCACAAGGCGGCCGGCGTACGGACCGTCGTGTTCGCGGGCGACGTGCTGCCGGCCCGGCTGGTGCGGCAGGTGCGCGAGGCCCTGCCCGGCGCGCGGATCGTGAACTCCTACGGACAGAGCGAGAGCTTCTACGCCACCGCCTTCTCCCTCGCGGGATCCGAGGAGTGGGCGGACGGCGACGTCGCCCCCATCGGCACCCCGCTGGGCAACATGCGCGCGTACGTGCTCGGCCCGGGACTCGCCCCGGTGCCGCCGGGCGTGATCGGTGAGCTGTACGTGGCCGGGACGTGCCTGGGCCGCGGCTACCACGGCCGCCCCGGAACGACCGCCGAGCGCTATGTGGCGGACCCCTTCGGCCCGGCCGGTGAGCGGATGTACCGCACGGGCGACCTGGCCCGCCGGAACGCGCGCGGCCTGCTGGAGTGCGTCGGCCGCGGCGACGGCCAGGTGAAGGTGCGCGGCTTCCGCATCGAGACGGCCGAGGTCGAGGCCGCGCTCACCGCGCACCCCGGCATCAGCGAGGCCGTGGTGGTCAGCCGGGAGGTGCCCTCGGGCGGACGGCGGCTCGTCGCGTACGTGGTGCACACCGGCGGAGGCGCCGTGGGCGACGACGGCGCCGGCGGGATCGGCGATGTGGATGTGCAGGCCGGGGCGTCGGCCGCCGAGCTGCGCAGATTCGTCGCGGCCCGGCTGCCCGACTACATGGTGCCGTCGGCGTTCGTGGCTCTCGGGCGGCTGCCGCTCGGGCCGACGGGCAAGCTGGACCGCAGGGCGCTGCCCGAGCCGGAGTTCACCGGCGAGGTCTACCGCGAGCCGCGCACCGAGGCCGAGAGGATCATCACCGAGGCGTACGCGGACGTCCTCGGTGTGGACCGGGTCGGTGCCGACGACGACTTCTTCACGGTGGGCGGGGACAGTCTGCGCTCGATCCAGGTCGTCGCGCGGGCCCGCGCCCGGGGCCTGGACCTCGGCACCCGGGAGATCTTCGAGTGCCGTACGGCGGCCCGGCTGGCCGAGGCGGTCGGCGCCCGCCGGAACCGGCTGCCCGTCCTCGCGGAGGACGCGGGCGGCGGCGTCGGCCCGATGCCGCTGCCGCCGGTGGCCCGGCACATGACCGAGCACGGCGGCGGGATGAACCGCTTCGCCATGTCGATGGTGCTGGACCTGCCCACGGGCATCGACGCGAGCGCGCTGGCCGCGACGCTGGACGCCGTGCTCGACCGGCACGACCTGCTGCGCGCACGGCTGGTGCCCGGCGACGAGCCCTTCCTCGACGTGCGGGAACAGGGCACCGTACGGGCCGCGGACCTGATCCACCGGGTCGCCTGCGACGGCCGGTGGGAGGAGCCGTCGTCCCTCCGGGCGGCGAGGGCCGCACTGGACGACGCCGTCGGACGGCTGGACCCGGAGGCCGGGACCATGGCGGACTTCGTCTGGTTCGCCGCGGACTCGGGCGAGGGCCGGCTGCTCGTGGTGCTGCACCACCTGGTGGTGGACGGCGTCTCCTGGCGCATCCTCATGGCGGACCTCGCCGAGGCGTGGCAGCAGGTCCGCTCCGGCGCCGCGCCCGGCCTGCCCGCGGTCGGCACGTCGGCCCGCCGCTGGGCGGCAGCGCTGGAGGACGAGGCGCTCTCCGAGGAACGGGAAGCGGAACTGGAGTACTGGCGGGATCTGCTGGAGACACCGGACCCCCCGCTGGGCACGCGGGCGTTCGACCCGGCGGTGGACGTGTGGTCCACGGTCGACACCGTGCGGGTGGAGCTGCCCGCCGACGTCACCGACGCGGTCCTGACCAGGCTTCCCGCCGCGTTCCGGGGCACCGGCACCGACGTCCTGCTCGCCGCGCTCGCCCTGGCGGTGAACCGGTGGCGCGGCACGGACCGTCCGGCCCTGGTCCGGCTGGAGGGACACGGCCGTGAGGAGGACGTCGTCCCCGGAGCCGATCTCTCCCGCACCGTCGGCTGGTTCACCAGCATGTACCCGGCCCGGATCGACGTGCGGGGCGTGGACCTGGACGACGTGCTGGCGGGCGGCCCCGCCGCCGGGAAGGCCGTCAAGCTGGTCAAGGAACAACTGCGCGCGGTCCCGGACAAGGGCATCGGCTACGGCCTGCTGCGCCACCTGAACCCGGAGACCGCCGCGCAGCTCGCCGAGTACCCGGTGCCGCAGATCGGGTTCAACTACCTGGGCCGGATCTCCGGCTCCGACGTGCCCGAGCACCTGCGCGCGCACGGATGGGGGCCGGCGTCCTGGTCCGCCGAGCTGATCGCGGCGCCCGACCCGGACCTGTCCGCGCTGTCCGCGCTGGAGGTCAGCTCGGTCGCCACGGACACCGCGGACGGCACCCGGCTGCAGGCCGCCTTCATGTTTCCCACCGGGGTGCTCTCCCGCGAGCGGACCTCCGAACTGGCCGGGCTGTGGGTGGAGGTGCTGCACGGCATGGCCGCGCACGCCGCCCGCCCGGACACCGGCGGGCTCACCCCCTCGGACGCCCCGCTGGTCCCCGTACGGCAGGGCGACATCGAGACCTGGGAGGAACGCTTCGGCCCGCTGGCCGAGGTGTGGCCGCAGGCCCCGGGCCAGTCCGGCATCCAGTTCCAGGCCGCGCTCGCCGACGGCACCTTCGACGTCTACCACATGCAGTTCGTGCTCCACCTGTCCGGGCACGTGGACCCGGCGCGCATGCGGGAGGCCGGACAGGCGCTCCTCCACCGGTACCCGAACCTGCGCTCCGCGTTCCTCACCACGGCCGACGGGGACCCCGTCCAGGTCGTGGCGGAACACGTCACCCTGCCCTGGCGGCACATCGACCTCACCGGCCGCGGCGAGGCCGAGCAGACCGCGGCGCTCGACCGGGCACTCGCCGACGACCGCGCCGACCGGCTCGACCCCACCCGGCCGCCGCTGATCCGGCTGGCCCTGCTCACCTGCGGACCGCAGCAGGCGAAACTCGTCGTCACGGCGCACCACACGCTGTTCGACGGCTGGTCGTCACCCCTGGTCATCAGGGAACTGGTCCAGCTGTACGCCGCGACCGGCGACCTCGCCCCGGTCCGCGGCTACGGCGACTACCTGGCCTGGCTGTCCCGGCAGGACCGGGACGCGTCGGCGGCCCGGTGGAAGGAGGAGCTCGCCGGACTCGACCAGCCCACCCTCATGGCGGCGGACCTCACCGCCGTCGGCGAGGCCACGGCCCTCGGACGCGTCGAGGTCCCCCTGTCCATCGACCAGGGGCGGGAACTCGCCCGGCGTGCCGCGGAACTCGGCGTCACCCTGAACACGCTGCTCCAGGGCGCGTGGGCGATCCTGCTCTCGAAACTGACCGGACGGCAGGACGTGGTGTTCGGTGCCGCCGTCAACGGCCGCCCGGCGGACCTGGCGGGCTCGGACGCGATGGTCGGCCTGTTCATCAACACCCTGCCGACCCGGGTGTTCTGCCGGCCCGGCGACAGCGTGAGCCAGGTCGTCACCGATCTGCAGGACCGGCAGACATCACTGCTCGACCACCACCACTACGGGCTGGCCGACATCCAGCGCGGCGTCGGACTGCCCTCCCTGTTCGACACCATCGTCGTGTTCGAGAACTACCCGATCGACCGCGAGGGCATCGTCGAGGCGAACGCGTCGGCGGGCTTCACGATCGACGCCATCCGGCCGTTCGCCGGCTCGCACTACCCGCTCACCCTCAACGCCTCCGACCCCTACCTGCGGCTCTCCCTCGACTACCAGACCACCCTCTACGGCCGCGACGACGCCGAGGCGATCGCCGCCCGGCTCGTGCGGGTGCTGGAACAGGTGCTGGAGGACCCGGCGACACCCGTCGGCGCCGTCGAGGTGCTGTCGGCCGGGGAACGGGACCGGCTGGTGCGGGAGATCAACGACACGGCCCGCCCGGTCGCCGAGGACACCCTGCCCGGCGCGTTCGAGGCCCAGGCGGCACGCACCCCCGGCCGGCCAGCACTGATCGGGGAGCACGAGACCCTGACCTACGAGGAGTTCAACCGGCGTGCCAACCGGCTGGCGCACTGGCTCGTCGCACAGGGCGCGGGCCCCGAACAGCTGGTCGCCGTGCGGATCCCCCGCTCCGTCGACCTGATGGTGGCGGTCTACGCGGTGGTGAAGGCCGGCGCGGCCTATCTGCCGGTGGACACGGAGCTGCCGGAGGACCGGGTGCGGCACGTGCTGGACAGCGCCCGGCCGCTGCTGGTGCTCGACGCGGACCTGCCCGACGTGTCCGGCCTGCCGGACACGGACCCCGGCGTCGCGCTGTCGCCGGACCATGCCGCGTACGTCATCTACACCTCCGGCTCCACCGGCGGCCCCAAGGGCGTGCAGGTGACACACCGGTCGATCATGAACCGGCTGAAGTGGGGTCTGGCGCACTTCGGCGTCGGGCCCGAGGACCGGGTGCTGCTGAGCACCACGGCGAGCTTCGACGTGTCGGTGCCGGAACTGTTCGCGCCGCTCCAGACCGGCGCCGCCGTCGTCGTCGCGCGCCCGGACGGACGCCGGGACCCGGCCTACCTGGCCGACCTGATCCGGCGGGAGGGGGTGACCGGCGCGGACTTCGTGCCCTCCCTGCTGGAGGCGTTCCTCGCCGAACCCGGGGCCAAGGAGTGCACCGGCCTGCGCTGGATCGAGGTCGCGGGCGAGGCGTTCCCGCCCGCGCTGGCCGACCGGGCCGTCGAGGTGCTGCCGGGCTGCGGGGTGCACAACCTCTACGGCCCCACCGAGGCGTCGGTTGAGGTCACCGCGCACCGGCACGTGCCGGGGGCGGACCGGGTGCCGATCGGCACGCCGGTGTGGAACACCCAGGTGTACGTGCTGGACACGGCACTGCGCCCGGTCCCGCCCGGAGTCGCCGGCGAGCTGTACCTGGCCGGCACCGGGCTCGCCCGCGGCTACCTGGGACGGACGGGGCTGACCGCGGACCGGTTCGTCGCCTGCCCCTTCGGCGGGCCCGGGACCCGGATGTACCGCACCGGCGATGTCGTGCGGTGGAACCGGGACGGCCAGGTCGAGTACCTCGGACGGGCCGACTTCCAGGTCAAGATCCGCGGGTTCCGCATCGAGCTGGGCGAGGTCGAGCAGGCGCTGACCGCGCACCCGGACGTCGACGCGGCGGTGGCCGTGGTGCGGGAGGACCGCCCCGGCGACCAGCGCCTGGTCGCGTACGTGGTGACAGGCACGGCGGATCCGGCCGGACCGGACCTCACGGCCCTGACGGCCCTGGCCAGGGAGCGGCTGCCGGAGTACATGGTCCCCTCGGCGATCGTGCCGCTCGCGGCCCTCCCCGCCACACCGAGCGGGAAGCTCGACCGCAAGGCGCTGCCCGCACCCGGTTCCACCGGGGACGCGGCCACCGCACGAGGGCCGCGCAACCCCACCGAGGAAG
This sequence comes from Streptomyces sp. NPDC093094, assembly GCF_044754345.1. Taxonomy (NCBI): domain Bacteria; kingdom Bacillati; phylum Actinomycetota; class Actinomycetes; order Kitasatosporales; family Streptomycetaceae; genus Streptomyces; species Streptomyces sp. NPDC093094. Next base: position 80,955 of record NZ_JBIVOX010000027.1, read on the forward strand.
TCCTGTGCCGGCTGTTCGCCGAGCTGCTCGGCGTGCAGGAGGTCGGCATCGACGCCGACTTCTTCGCCCGCGGCGGGCACTCGCTGCTGGCCACCCGGCTGATCGGCCGGATACGCAACGAACTCGACGTCGACGTGAAGGTCACCACCGTCTTCCGCAGTCCGACCGTCGCCCGGCTGGCGGCACGGATCGAGGAACTGGCCACGTCCCACCGCCCCCGGCCGCGCCCGACGCTGCGTCCGATGAATGTGTAGGAGTACGCCGATGATCCCGTTGTCCTTCGCCCAGCGTCGGCTGTGGTTCCTCCACCGGCTGGAAGGCCCGTCCGCGACCTACAACATCCCGTTCGTGCTGCGCCTGGACGGGCCGCTGGACACGGCGGCCCTGGCGGCGGCGGTGGCGGACGTCGTCACCCGGCACGAGAGCCTGCGCACCCTGGTCGTCGAGGACGCGGACGGCACGCCCGGGCAGCGGATCCTGCCCCCGCAGGAGGCGGCCCCGCGGTTCCGGGTGGCCGACACGGCGGCGGACGCGGTGGAGCGCGCGATGCGCGAGGCGGCGTGCGAGGGCTTCGACCTGGACACGGAACTCCCCTTGCGGACCACCGTCCTGCGGGTCTCCCCGCAGGAGCACGTGCTGGTGTTCGTGTTCCACCACATCGCCGCGGACGGGGCGTCGATGGCGCCGTTCCTGCGGGACCTGCTGGCGGCGTACGCGGCCCGCCTCCAGGGGGCTGCGCCGCGATGGGCCCCGCTCACGGTGCAGTACAAGGACTACACGCTGTGGCAGCGCGAGGTGCTGGGCGAGGAGGACGACCCGGAGAGTGTCGCCGCGGCGCAGCTGGAGCACTGGCGCGGGGAACTGGCCGGGGTGCCGCAGCCGGTGCAGCTGCCGCTGGACCGGCCGCGGCCCACGGCGGCCGGCCGTCACGGCGGCCATGTCGACTTCGAGCTGGACGCGGAACTGCTCACCGGGATCGGGAAGCTGGCCGCGGAGCACGGTGCCACGGCACCGATGGTCGCCCAGGCCGTGCTCGCGGTGCTCCTGCACCATCTCGGCGCCGGCGACGACCTCACGATCGGCAGCCCGATCGAGGGGCGTGCCGACGAGCAGCTCGACGAGCTGATCGGGTTCTTCGCCAACACCTGGGTGCTGCGCGTCGACCTGTCGGGGAACCCGTCGTTCGGCGCGCTGCTGGAGCAGGTGCGGGACCGGGCTCTGGCCGCGTACGACAACCAGGACGTGCCCTTCGAGCGTCTGGTGGAGCTGCTGGGGCCGGAGCGCACCACCGCCTACCAGCCGCTGTTCCAGGTGATGCTGGCCTGGCAGTTCGAGTGGGGGCAGCCGGACATACCGGGTCTGCGGGTCACTCCCGTCCCGGCGGGCACCGGCACCGCGAAGTTCGACCTGTTCTTCAACATCGTCCCGGCCCCGTCCGGGGGCGCGTACGGGCGGCTGGAGTACGCGACGGAGCTGTTCGACCACCGTACGGCCGAGAGTTTCGCCGACCGCTACGTGCGGGTGCTGCGGCAGGTGGTCGCGGACTCCGGGACGCGGATCGGCCGGGTGGACGTGCTCACCGGCGCCGAACGGGACCGGCTCGCGCGGCTGAGCGGGACGACGGCGGCGGTGCCCGCGGCGACGGTGCCGGAGCTGGTCTCGGCCCAGGCGGCGCGGACACCCGACGCGACGGCGGTGGTGTCCGGGCGGACCGTGCTGTCGTACCGGGAACTGGACGCCCGCGCCGGGCGGCTGGCGGCGGTGCTGCGGGACCGTGGTGTCGGGCCGGACGTCCTGGTCGCCGTGGTACTGCCGCGATCCGCGGAACTGGTGGTCGCGCTGCTCGCCGTGCTCAGGGCCGGCGGCGCCTATCTGCCCGTCGACCCCGGCCATCCGGCCGCCCGGACCGGTCTGCTGCTCGGCACGGCCGGACCGGCGCTGGTCCTGACCGATCACCGCACGGCGGCGACGGTGGCCGGGTGCCGGCAGCCGGTGCTGCATCTCGACGACCTGCATCTCGACGACCTGCGCCTCGACGCCGATGCCGATGCCGATGCCGGAGCCGGACCCGGGGCCCCCGGTGTCCGGGTCCGGCCGGACGGCCTGGCCTATGTGATGTTCACCTCCGGTTCGACCGGGACCCCCAAGGGCGTCGCCGTCACCCATGCCGGTGTGGTCAACGGGGTGCGGGACCTGCGGCGGATCGTGGGCGTCGAGGAGGGGTCCCGGATGCTCGCCGCGACCTCGGTGAACTTCGACGTCTCCGTGTTCGAGATGTTCACCGCGCTCACCACCGGGGCGAGCGTGGAGATCGTCCGGGACGTGCTCGAACTCGCCGAACGCGGCGGCTGGTCGGGCACCACCGTCAGCGCCGTGCCCTCGGTGTTCTCCGCGCTGCTGGACGAGGACGTCGACCTCGACGTGCGGACCGTCGTCCTCGCCGGTGAGGCGCTCCCGGCCGACCTGGTCCACAAGGTGCGCCGGGCCTGCCCCGGTGCCCGTGTCGTCAACGCCTACGGACAGACCGAGAGCTTCTACACCTCCGCCTTCACGCTCCCGCAGCGGTGGACCGGGACCGGCGCGGTCCCGGTCGGACAGCCCCTGGCCAACATGCGCGCCCATGTGCTGGGGCCGGAGCTGACCCCGGTCCCGCCGGGTGTGACCGGCGAACTGTACGTCGGCGGTCCCCTCGCCCGCGGCTACCACCGGGACGGCGGGGCGACCGCGCAGCGGTTCGTCCCCTGCCCCTTCGGCCCGGCCGGCGCGCGGATGTACCGCACCGGCGACCTGGCCCGCTGGGACGAGGACGGCCGCCTGGTCTACGCGGGACGGGCCGACACCCAGGTGAAGGTCAACGGGATCCGCCTCGACCCGACCGAGATCGAGACCGTCCTCGCCCGGCATCCCGCGGTCGGCGGGGCGGCGGTCGTGGTGCGGGAGGACCCCGCAGGCGGCGGCCGGCTCGTCGGCTACGTGGCGCCGGCGGGGGACACCGGGGTCCCGGTGGCGGATCTGCGGCGGTACACGGCCGAGCGGCTGCCGGACTACATGGTGCCCGCCCTGTTCGTGGTGCTGGACCGGCTGCCGCTCACCGCGAACGGCAAGCTGGACCGGGCCGCGCTGCCCGAGCCGGAGTTCACCGGCACCGAGTACCGGGCCCCGCGCGGCGAGACGGAACGGATCCTGGCCGAGGTGTACGCGGACGTGCTCGGCACCGGACGGGTGGGCGTCGACGACGACTTCTTCACCAGCGGCGGGGACAGCATCCGTTCGATCCAGGTCGTCGCACGGGCCAGGACACGCGGCGTGCTGCTCAGCACACGGGAGATCTTCGAGCACCGCACGGTCGCCCGGCTCGCGGAACTGGCCGGGGCGCGGACCGAGGACGAACGCGTGACCCTCCCCGAGCTGCCGGGCGGCGGCGTCGGCTGGGCGCCGCTGCCGCCGACGGCGGCGCACGTGCTCGCCCTCGGCGGCGGCCTCGGCCGGTTCTGCATGTCCGCGCTGCTGACCCTGCCCGAGGACATCGACCGCGCGGGGCTGCTCGCGACGGTGCAGGCCCTGCTGGACCGGCACGACGCCCTGCGCTCCCGGCTCGACCGGGAGACGCCGGGCCTGTGGACGGAACCGGCCGGCAGCGCGGACGCCGGCGCGCTGCTGCGGGAGATCCCCTACGACGACGCCGATGTGCAGACCGAGCTGGACGCGGCCGCGGGTCGGCTGGACCCGGACGCGGGCGTCATGGCGCAGTTCGTGCGGTTCACCTCCGCCACGGACGCGGACCGGCTGCTGATCGTGCTGCACCATCTGGTCGTCGACGGTGTCTCCTGGCGGATCCTGGTGCCGGACCTGGTGTCCGCCTGGCAGCGGGTCCGTGACGGCCGCGCCCCGCGGCCGGCCGGGACGGGCACCTCGCTGCGGCGGTGGGCGCACGCGCTGGCCGACGAGGCGGCCGCCCCGCGGCGGGTGGCGGAACTGCCCGTGTGGCAGGAGATCCTGCGCGAGCAGGAGCCCGTGCTCGGACGACGGGAGCTGGATCCCGCACGCGACGTCGCGGCCACCGTGGACACGGTGCGCGTCCGGGTGCCGGCCGAGGTCACCCACGCCCTGCTGACCACGGTGCCCGCGGTGTTCCGGGCCGGTGCCGACGACGGGATGCTGACCGGGCTGGCCCTGGCGCTGGCCCGCTGGCGCCGGGGCCGGGACACGGCGGGCGCCCCGGCGCACCCGGCCTCCTCGGCCCTGGTGCGGCTGGAGGGACACGGCCGGGAGGAGCACCTGGTGCCCGGCGCGGACCTGTCCGGCACGGTCGGCTGGTTCACCGCGATGTTCCCGGTACGGCTGGACCTGGCCGGCATCGACGTGGCGGACGCGTTCACCGGCGGTCCCGCCGCCGGACGGGCGCTCAAGGCCGTCAAGGAGCAGCTGCGCGCGGTGCCGGACGACGGCATGGGCTACGGCCTGCTGCGCCGGCTCAACCCGCGCACCGCCGCCGCGCTGGCCGGAGCGCGGCAGCCGCAGATCGGGTTCAACTACCTGGGCCGCTCCTCCGGCGCGGACATCCCCGAGGAGCTGCGGGGCCTGGGCTGGGCACCGGACACCACGCACCGGGACCTGATCGCCGCGCCCGACGCGGACATGCCGGTGCTGTCGGCGCTGGAGATCAACGCGGTGACCACCGGCACCCCCGGCGGTGACGAGCTGACCGCCTGGTTCGGCTTCCCGGCCGGTGTGCTCTCCCGCGAGGAGGTGACCGAGCTGGCCGGGCTGTGGGTCGAGGCGCTGACCGCCCTGGCCCGGCACGCCACGAGCCCCGGCGCCGGCGGGCTGACCCCGAGCGACGCACCCCTGGTCGAGGTGGGCCAGGCGGAGATCGACACCTGGGAGGCCCGGTTCGGGAAGCTGGCCAGGGTGTGGCCGGCGACCCCGGTGCAGTCCGGGATGCTCTTCCACACGATGATGGCCGCGTCCGCCTCGTCCTCGTTCGACGCCTACCACATGCAGCTGGTGTTCCCGCTGTCCGGCGAGGTCGACCCCGAGCGGATGCACCGGGCCGCGCAGGCACTGCTGGCACGTCACGCCGGCCTGCGCGCGGCGTTCGTCGACCGGGCGGACGGCGACGTGGTGCAGGTGGTGCCGGAGACGGCGTCCCTGCCCTGGCGGCATCTCGACCTGACCGCGGCCGGTGAGACGGAGCGGACCGAGGAGTTCGAGCGGTTCCTCGCCGAGGACCGGGCCGCCCGCTTCGACACGGGCGCCCCGCCGCTGATCCGGATGGCTCTCGCCGTCCTCGGACCCGGCCGCACCGAACTCGTGATGACCGCCCACCATGTGCTCGTCGACGGCTGGTCCATGCCGCTGCTGATGCAGGACCTGCTGCTGCTCTACGCGTCCGACGGCGACCTGGCCGCGCTGCCCCCGGCCCGCGACTTCGGCGCGTTCCTCGCCTGGCGCGCCCGCCAGGACGAGGAGGAGTCCGCACGGGTGTGGGCGGCCGAGCTCGACGGGGTCGGGGAACCGACCCTGCTCGCCCCCGGCGCGGACGGCGCGGGCGAGGGCGTCGGCCAGGTCGACGTCGCGCTGCCCGCCGACGAGGCCCGCGCGCTGGGCCGGCGCGCCGCCGAACTGGGCGTCACCCTCAACACCCTGGTCCAGGGCGCCTGGGCCCTGCTGCTCGGGCAGCTCACCGGCCGCCAGGACGTGGTGTTCGGCGCCACCGTCTCCGGGCGCCCGCCCGCCGTGCCGGACGTCGGCTCGACGGTCGGGATGTTCATCAACACCCTTCCCGTACGGGTCGGGTACGCGCCCGGCGACACCCTCGCCGAGATCCTCACCCGGCTGCAGAACCGGCAGGCCGGTCTCCTGGACCACCACCATCACGGGCTCGCGCAGATCCAGCAGGCCGCCGGTCTGCCGGCCCTCTTCGACACGCTGGTCGTCTTCGAGTCGTACCCGGTCGACCGGGAGGGCCTGGAGTCCGCCGCCGACGCGGCGGACGGGATCACCTTCACCGGTCTGCGCGCGGCCACGGCCACCCACTACCCGCTGACGCTGATGGCGGCGGCCGACCCGCACCTCCAGCTCGTCCTCCAGTACACGCGGGGCGTCCTCGACCGGGCCGCGGCCGAGGTGCTTGCCGGGCGCCTCGTGCGGGTCCTGCGGCAGCTGGCGGCCGACCCCGGGCTGAGGGCCGCGCACCTCGACGTCCTGGACCCGGCCGAACGGGAGCGGCTGCCGGCCGAGTCCGAGGGCACCGCCGTCCCGGTACCGGACGTCACGGTCACCGGCCTCGTCGAGGCGCAGGCGGCGCGGACCCCCGACGAGGTCGCCGTGGTCGCCGGGGGCGAGTCGCTGACGTACCGCGAGGTGACGGCCCGGGCGGACCGCCTGGCGGGCGAACTGGTCCGGCGCGGGGTGGGCCCGGAGTCGCTGGTCGCGGTGTCGCTGCCGCGGTCGGCGGACCTGGTCGTCGCCCTGCTCGCGGTCCTGAAGGCGGGCGGCGCCTATCTGCCGGCCGACCCCAGGTATCCCGGCCACCGCCTCGCGGCGATCCTGGAGGAGGCACGGCCGCACCTCGTCCTGACGGACTCCGCGACGGCCGCGGTGCTGCCGCCGCACGCCGCCCCGGACGTCCTCCTCGACACGCCCGTCCCGGGCGGGGACGACATCGGCCCCCGCCCGGCGCTCCACGCGGAGCAGCTGGCGTACGTGATGTACACCTCCGGCTCCACCGGCAGGCCCAAGGGCGTCGCCGTCACCCACCGCTGCGTGGTCAACGGTGTGCTGCGGCTCGCCTCCCGCGTGGGCATGGAGCCGGGCAAGCGGCTCCTGGCGGGCACCTCGGTCAACTTCGACGTCTCCGCGTTCGAGATCTTCACGACCCTCGCCGCCGGCGGCGTCGTCGAACTGGTCCGGGACGTCCTGGTCCTGGGCGAACGTGAGGGCTGGAGCGGCGGAGTCGTCTCCACCGTGCCCTCCGCCTTCGCCGAACTCGTCGACCGGCTCCCCGCCGGCACCGCCGTGGAGACGGTCGTCTTCGCCGGCGAGGCCCTGCCCTCCTCGCTCGTGGAGAGGACGAGGGCGGCCCTCCCGGGCGTACGGGTGGTCAACGCCTACGGGCAGAGCGAGTCGTTCTACGCCACCGCCTTCACCGTCGGCGAGGACACCGGGGCCCCGGCGGGCAGCGCGCCCCTCGGCACCCCGCTCGGCAACATGCGGGCCTACGTCCTCGGTCCCGGCCTCACCCCGGTGCCGCCGGGCGCGGTCGGCGAGCTGTACGTCGGCGGGCACGTGGGCCGCGGCTACCGGGGCCGCGCCGGCCTGACCGCCGAGCGTTTCGTCGCCGACCCGTTCGGTCCGGCCGGCGCGCGCATGTACCGCACCGGTGATCTCGCCCGCCGGGACGACGAGGGCCGGCTGGTGTACGAGGGCCGCGGGGACGCACAGGTCAAGGTGCGCGGCTTCCGCGTCGAGCCCGGCGAGGTCGAGGCCGCGGTCGCCGCGCACCCCGCTGCCGCCCGGGCCGCCGTCGTCGCCCGTGACGGGAGCGGCGGCAAGCGGCTCGTCGCCTACGTGGTGCCGTCGGGCGAGACCTCCGCCGAGGAGCTCCGCCGGTTCACCGGCGAGCGGCTGCCCGAGTTCATGGTGCCGTCCGCGTTCGTGCTCCTGGACCGGCTGCCGCTGATGCCCAACGGCAAGCTGGACCGGGCCGCGCTGCCCGAGCCGGAGTTCACCGGCACCGAGTACCGGGCGCCCGGCACCCCCCGGGAGAAGGCCCTGGCCGGGCTGTTCGCCGAGGTGCTCGGGGTGGACCGGGTCGGCGTCGACGACGGCTTCTTCGAGCTCGGCGGGCACTCCCTGCTCGCCACCCGGCTGATCAGCCGCGCCCGCGCCGAGCTGGGGATCGAGATACCCATCCGCAAGATCTTCGACCTGCCGACGGTGGCCGCGCTCGCCGCGTGGTCGCAGGAGTCCGCGGCTCCCCGTCGTCCCAGTCTGCGTCAGATGACCGTCAGGAGTGAGGCATGATCCCGCTGTCGTTCGCCCAGCGCCGTATGTGGTTCCTGCACCAGCTGGGGGGCGGGGCGGAGACCTGGAACATGACGGGCTCGTTCCGGCTGACCGGCCCGCTGGACCAGGACGCCCTCGTCGCCGCGATCCGTGACGTGGTCGGCCGGCACGAGATCCTGCGCACCACGTATCCGACGGACGACGACGGTGAGCTCTCCTCGCGGATCCTGCCGGTGCACGAGGCGTCGCCGCGGGTGCCGGTGGTCGACGTGACGCCCGCGCAGGTGTTCGCGGCGATCGACGAGGCCGTCGCGCACCGGTTCGACCTGGCGGCCGAGATCCCCTTCCGGGCGACCCTGCTGCGCAGCTCGCCCGAGGAGCACGTCCTGGTCCTGGTCATCCACCACATCGCCACGGACGGCAGTTCGACCGCGCCGATGATGCGGGACCTGATCGAGGCGTACACCGCCCGCCGCGGCGGGCGGGCACCGGCGTGGGAGCCGCTGCCCGTGCAGTACCGGGACTACACGCTGTGGCAGCGCGAGGTGCTCGGCGATCCGGCCGACCCGGACAGTCTCGCCGCGACGCAGATCGCGTACTGGCGCGGGGAACTGGCAGGGGTGCCGCAGCCGCTGGACCTGCCGCTGGACCGCCCGCGGCCCGTGACCGCGAGCACGGACGGCGACACGGTCGGCATCACGGTGGCACCCCGGGTGGCGGCCGGACTGGAGAAGCTGGCCGCCGGGCGCGGGATGACCATGTCGATGGTCATGCAGGCCGCGGTGGCGGTGCTGCTGAGCCGGCTCGGCGGCGGGGACGACCTGACGATCGGCACCCCGATCGCCGGGCGGACGGACGAGGCGCTGGCCGATCTCGTCGGGCTCTTCGCCAACACCCTGGTGGTGCGCGTGGACCTCTCCGGCGACCCGTCGTTCGCCGAGGTGCTCGACCGGGTGCGCGACAAGGCGCTGGCGGCCTACGAGCACCAGGACGTGCCGTTCGAGATGCTGGTCGAGTCGCTCAACCCCGACCGCTCCACGGCGTACCAGCCGCTGTTCCAGGTGCTGTCCGCCTGGCAGAACTACGCGCGCCGGACCCTCGAACTCCCCGGTCTCGACGTGGAGTTCCAGCAGGCCCTCACCTCGACCACCCAGGCCGACCTGTACTTCAGCATGATCGTGGACGAGTCGGGGACGCTGCGGTGCGACATCCAGTACGCGACCGCGCTGTTCGACCGGGACACGATCGAGGCCATGGCCGCCCGGTTCGTACGGGTCCTGGAGCAGCTGGCCGCCGACCCGGGACGGTGCGTGGGCGACGTCGACGTGCTGCTCCCGGGGGAGCGGGAACGGCTGCTCCGGGAGGTGAACGACACCGCCGAGCCGACCCTGGAGGCGGGACTGGAGGAGGCGGTGCGCCGGCAGGCACGGGCCACACCGGAGGCGCTCGCGCTCATCGGCGAGGAGGAGTCGCTGACCTACCGGGAGCTCGACGCACGGTCCGACAGGCTGGCGCACTGGCTGACCGGGCGCGGAGTGCGGGCGGAGTCCCTGGTCGCCGTGCGCCTGCCCCGGTCCGTGGAGCTGGTGGTGGCGCTGCTGGCGGTGCTGAAGGCCGGCGGGGCCTACGTCCCCGTCGACCCGGATCATCCGCAGTCCCGGATCGACCACGTCCTCGGCCATTGCGAGCCCGTGCTGGTGCTCGACGCCGAGATGCTGGCCGGTGCGGACCTCCAGGGATGCCCGCGGCCGGCCCCGCGGCCGGTCGTGCGGCCGGACAACGCCGCGTACGTGATCTACACGTCCGGGTCGACGGGAACCCCGAAGGGGGTGGCCGTCTCGCGGGGCGCGCTCGCGAACTACCTGGCCACCACGGGGCGGCGGATCCCGCTGTCGTCCGCGGACCGGATGCTGTTCAGCACGACGGTGTCGTTCGACATCGCGGGCACCGAGCTGTTCCTCCCGCTGGTCCGCGGGGCGGCCGTGGTGGTGGCGGGGAAGGACACGCTCACCGATCCGTCGGCCGTGGTGGCGACGATGCGGCGCCACGGCGTCACCGTGGTGCAGTCCACGCCCGCGTTCTGGCAGATGCTGCTGACGGGCGAGCCGGCCGCCGCCGAGGGCCTGCGGATCATGGTCGGCGGTGAGGCCCTGCCGGTCCGGCTGGCGGAGACCCTCGCGGACCGGGCCGCCGAGGTGAGCAACTGGTACGGCCCGACCGAGACGACGATCTGGTCGACCACGGCGCCCGTGAAGGCGGGGGCGGGCGTGCCGGTGATCGGGGAGCCGATCGGGAACACCCAGGTGTACGTGCTCGACTCGCGGCTGCGCCCGGTTCCGCGCGGGGTCCGGGGCGATCTGTACATCGCCGGCGACGGGGTGGCCCGCGGGTACCAGAACCGGCCGGACCTGACCGCGGAGCGGTTCGTGGCGTGCCCGTTCGGCCCGGCCGGTGCGCGGATGTACCGCACCGGGGACCTGGTGCGGTGGGACAGGGACGGCCGGCTGGAGTACATCGCGCGCAGCGACTTCCAGGTCAAGGTCCGGGGCTACCGGATCGAGCTGGGCGAGATCGAGCATGTGCTGGCGGGGCACCCCGGTGTGGCGCAGGCGGCGGCCGTGGTGCGCGAGGACCAGGAGGACGACAGGCGCATCGTGGGCTACGTGGTGCCCGTGCCCGGTGCCGCGGTGACCGACGCCGAGCTGTCCGCGTACCTGCGGGAGCGTCTCCCGGACTACATGGTGCCCTCCGCGGTGATCGCGCTGCCGGAGATCCCGCTGACCCCGAACGGCAAGCTCGACCGGCGGGCCCTGCCGTCGGCGCCCGCGCGCACCGCCGCCGGCCGGGGCCCGCGCAACGCGCACGAGGAGAAGCTGTGCTCCCTCTTCGGCACCCTGCTCGGGGTGGACCGGGTCGGCATCGACGACAGCTTCTTCGCGCTCGGCGGGCACTCGCTGATGGCCACCCGGCTCAGCGCCGCCGTCCGCAGGCAGTTCGGCGTCGAGATGCCGATGACCACGATCATCAAGTACCCCACGGTGGCCGAGCTGGCCGCACTGGTGCTCGTCGGCGGCATCCCCGACGACGAGGCCGACTCCTACGCGGTGGTGCTGCCGCTGCACGGCGACCCCGGCACGGGGAAGCCGCCGATGTGGTTCTTCCACGGCGGGGGCGGGCTGGGCTGGTCGTACTACAGCTTCGCCCCGTACGTACGGGACCGGCCGGCCTACGCCCTGCAGTCCCGCGGCTCCGACGGCACGGGCGCGCTGGCGGGGTCGGTGGAGGAGATGGTCGAGGACTACGTCGCCCGGATCCTGGAGATCCAGCCGGAGGGGCCCTTCCATCTGGTCGGCTGGTCCTACGGCGGCCCGGTCGCGCACGCCGCGGCGGCCGCGCTCGACGAGCGGGGGCACGAGGTCGCGCTGCTGGCCGTCCTGGACGCCCAGCCGGGCAGCGGGTTCAGGCAGCTGGCGGGCTGGAAGCCGGAGACCTACCGGCAGGAGATCGAGGAACAGTTCAGCCAGTACCTGAACACCCGCACCATGGACGAGTTCCTGGACAACATGGCGCGGGTCGGCGCCAACAACATGTGCGTCATGGCGGAGTTCGAGTCACCGGTCTACCGCGGTGACGTGCTGTTCTTCAACGCGGCGGCGGACAAGGACGAGTCGTGGGCGCCGCTGTGGCGGCCGCACGTCCTCGGCTCGGTCGAGTCGTACGACGTGCACGCCACGCACGACGACTTCCACATGCCCGGACCCGTGGCCGACATCTTCGAGGTCATCGACCGCAAGCTCGCGCAGTGACCGGACCCGGAAGATCCGGGGCCGGTGCAACGAACCGTCGAACGGAAGATTGGGGTTGATCGGGGTGACCGAACCCGGCATGTCCGCGGGACACGGGGACCGGACCACGCTGCTGTGCGTGCCGTTCGCGGGAGCGGGTCCTTCGTTCTTCCACCCGTGGCGGGAGGCGGCCGGCGACCGGTGGCGGGTGGTCCCGGTCTCCCTGCCCGGCAGGGAGCGGCGGCTCCTGGAGACGCCGTACCGCGATGTTTCCGAAGCGGCCAGGAGCGAGATCGACCGCATCGCCGAGGACCTCGGCGAGGGAGCGCGGACCGTGCTGTTCGGGCACAGCCTGGGCGCGGTGCTCGCGTACGAGCTGGCGCATCTGCTGATCGCCCGCGGCATGCACGTCGAACGGCTGGTCGTCAGCGGTTCGCCGGGACCGTGGACCCGGCGCGAGAGGCGGGCGTCGGGGCTCGGGGACGAGGAGTTCCTCGCCAGGGTCGAGGAGTTCGCGGGCTTCCGGCACGAGGCGCTCGACCACCCCGAGATGCGTGAGCTGATCCTCCCCGCGCTCCAGGCCGACTGCGAGATGCACGAGAACTACGTCCCGAGCACCGGCGCACCGCTGCCGGTGCCGATCTGCTCGCTGCGCGGCGACCGCGACGGCCTGGTCACCGCGCAGGAGGCCCGGCAGTGGCGGGACTCGACTACGAGCGACTTCGGCTGTGCGGAGTTCCCCGGCGACCACATGTACCTGGTCGACGCCTGCCGGGAGGTGCTGGACGTGATCGAGGCGCAGTCCGCACCCGGTGACAGCCGGACGGCGGACCCGGCGGGGAGGGCACGGGCCGGCCGTGAAGGAGCCGTACCTCTCGGCCGGCCCTGAGCGGGCCGCGGTGCGTGCGCCCGCAAGGCGGAGGAGGGCGCCGGGGCGACAGGGCTCCCCCGCGCGAGCGGAGCCGGGCGTGCCTTCTTCCGGGGAGCGTGTGCCGGGGCCGCGACATCGGCATGATCCGGATGCCGGCCCTGGGGGCCGGGCCGCGCGTCCGGCAGGCGGGTGCGACCCGGACCGCCGCGGCGGGGGGGGGGGGGGGGGGGGGGGGGGGGGGGGGGGGGGGGGGGGGGCGCCGCCCCCCCCCCCCCCCGGGCGGGGGGGGGGGGGGGGGGGGGGGGGCCCCCCGGGCCGGTCGGTGGCACGCCCCGCTCACTCATTAATAATAGTTG
>NZ_JBIVOX010000028.1:0-91812 GCF_044754345.1 Streptomyces sp. NPDC093094
GCCCGCATCGCCAACACCAGCGCCCCCACCCCCGCCCGCCCCCCGGGACTGGCGGCACGGGGGGGAGGCCGGCCCGTGACGTGTGGTTACGCGCGGGGGGGGCGCCCCCCCCCCCGGGGGGGGCGCCCGCCGCCGTGTCCGCGCGCGGACGGCCGGATGCGCATGTTCGTCGGACCGGTGGACGGTGATCGACGAGAATCCCTGGACATGGGAAAAACTTACGAACGCATAGACGGACGGCTCCGTGCCTTCATCGAGGCGCAGCCGCTCTTCTTCACCGCGACCGCGCCGCTCGCCGGCGACGGCACGATCAACCTGTCCCCCAAGGGCCTCAGGGGCTCCTTCGTGGTGCTCGACGAACTCACCGTGGCCTACCTGGACTTCGCGGGGTCCACCGCGGAGACCGTCGCGCATCTGCGGGAGAACGGCAGGATCACGCTGATGTGGTGCGCTTTCCAGGGACCGCCGAACATCGTGCGTGTCCACGGCCGCGGGGAGCCGGTGTTCCGTGACGACCCGCGCTTCTTGGACCTGCTCGCCCGTTTCCCGGACATCGACCCGTCCCTGCACGGCCTGCGCGCGATCGTCGTCGTCTCCGCCGAACTCGTCCGCGACAGCTGCGGATACGCCGTGCCCTTCATGACGTACGACGAGGACCGCGATCTGCACGGCAAGCGGTTCGCACGCGAGGACGACGCCTCGCTCAGCGCCTACTTCGAGAAGAAGGACCACATCGCGACGAGCCTCGACGGGCTGGCGGGACTGCCGCTCCCGCTGCCGCCTCTCGCCCAGGAGCCTCCCGCGCCCCGGTAGCTGAACGCTCGGCCGCCGCCGCACGTACCTCTGGGCCAAGGACAGACACCACCTCCCCCGTCCCCCGGAGGAATCGTGACCACCACGCTCGCAGGCGGCCGGGCCGCCCGGCGGCAGACCATGCGCCGGATCCGGCCCCGCCGCTCGCCCGCCGTGCCGTTGCTAGTCGCCCTGTGGGCGGGAGCGGCAGGAGTGCTGTGGCTGTGGTGGGACAACACACCCGCCGTCGGCGACCGGGCCGCCCAGATCCTGAACGCCGGGCGGATCACAGGGCTGCTGGCCGGCTATCTGATGCCGCTGGTGGTGCTCCAGATGGCCCGGGTGCCCGCGCTGGAGCGACGGGTGGGCTCGGACCGGACCGCCCGCTGGCACGCGATGAGCGGGCGCTACACCCTCTCCCTGGTGCTGGCCCATGTCTTCCTGACGATGTGGGGGTACGCCCTCCAGGCCGGGCAGGGGCTCGGCGACATCGTGCAGACGACGGTCGACTCGGTCACCGGCCTGCCGGACATGGGCAAGGCCGCGATCGGCACCGGCCTGCTGGTGCTCATCGGGCTGATCTCCGTCGGCGGGGTGCGGCGCAGGCTGCCGTACGACCTCTGGTACCACGTGCATCTGCTGACCTACGCGGCGGTGTTCCTGACGTTCTGGCACCAGATCACCACCGGCAACGACTTCGCCGTGCAGCCCGTCGCGAAGACCGCCTGGATCGGGCTGTACGCCGGCGTCACCGCGCTGATGCTCTGGTACCGGGTGCTGACCCCCCTCCGGCTCAACCTGAAGCACCGCATGCGCGTCGAGGCGGTGATCGAGGAGACGCCGGGCATCGTGTCGGTGCTGATCAGCGGGCGCAAGCTGCACCGGATGGGCGCGGAGGCCGGGCAGTTCTTCCGCTGGCGGTTCCTCGCCCCGGGCATGCGGTTCAGCTCGCATCCCTACTCGCTGTCGGCGGCGCCCCGGCCCGGCATGCTGCGCATCACCGTCAAGGCGATCGGCGACCACAGCTCCCGGCTGCGCGACCTGGAGCCCGGCACCCGGGTGTGGGCCGAGGGCCCGTACGGGGCGCTGACCGCGCAACGGCGCAGCCGCGGCAAGGTGCTGCTGGTCGCGGGCGGTGTGGGGATCACGCCGATGCGGGCGCTGTTCGAGACGCTGCCGGGGGCGGCCGGTGACATCACCCTGCTCTACCGCGCCAACAGCACCCAGGACCTGGCCCTGTGGGACGAGTTGTCCTCCATCGCCGACGAGCGGGGCGCCCGCCTGATGTACGCGGTCAACAGCCCCGGCGGCGAACGGCCGGACATCTCCGCGGAGTCGTTGCAGCGCAAGATCCCGGAGATCGAACGCCACGACGTGTTCCTGTGCGGCCCGCCCGGTTTCGCGCAGTCGGTGTACGAGGCGCTGCGCGGCGCGGGTGTCCCGGCCCGCCGCATCCACCACGAGTCCTTCGAGATGTGAGCCCGCCCAGGGCGACCCAGGAGTTGCGGAACCGATGAAGAAGAGTCATCCCCTGCGGCGTGCCGTGCTCGCCACCGCCGCCACCGTGTCCGGCATCGTGCTGCTGCTGTCGCTGAAGCCGGGTGCGGACCCGGCCAGTGCCGCGGCGGGCGCCGCCCCGGCCGCGCCCCCGGCCGCCTCGGCCCAGGGCGGGGCGCAGGCCGCCGGCGCCGCCACGCTCACGGGCTCGGTCGTGAAGACCGAGTACGGGCCCGTCCAGGTCCGCCTCACCGTCGCCGGCGGGAAGATCACCCAGGCCGAGGCCGTCCAGGCACCCAGCGGCGGCCGCTCCACCCAGATCAGCGACAACGCCGTACCCCGCCTCAACCAGGCCGCCGTCACCGCACAGAGCGCCCGGATCGACACCGTCTCCGGCGCGACCTACACCAGCGAGGGCTACCGCAAGTCGCTCCAGTCGGCCCTGGACCAGGCCGGGGCCGCGAACCAGGGCGGAGGCGCGAACCAGGGCGGAGGCGAGGCCGCGGACCAGGGCGGAGGCGGGACCGGGGCCGGGGCCGGGGGCGGTGCGCAGGCTCCGGCCGCCACCACGGTCACCGGCTCGGTCGTGAAGACCGAGTACGGGCCCGTCCAGGTCCGCCTCACCGTCGCCGGCGGGAAGATCACCCAGGCCGAGGCCGTCCAGGCACCCAGCGGCGGCCGCTCCACCCAGATCAGCGACAACGCCGTACCCCGCCTCAACCAGGCCGCCGTCACCGCACAGAGCGCCCAGATCGACACCGTCTCCGGCGCGACCTACACCAGCGAGGGCTACCGCAAGTCGCTCCAGTCGGCCCTGGACCAGGCCGGTGTCTGACCGGCCGGCACAGACTCCCGCCGCGGTGCGTCGGACGGAGGAAGTCATGGGGACTGTCTTCTCCTTCGACGTCCGCGGCGGGGAACCCGAAGCGGTCCGGTCGGCGCTCGCCGACGCGGTGGCCTCGCTGCACCGGGCCGACGAGGTGTTCAGCACCTACCGCGAGGACAGCCAGATCTCCCGCCTCGCGCGCGGTGAACTGGCCCTCGCCGACTGCGCCCCCGAGGTCGCGGAGGTGCTCGCCCTCGGCACGGAGGCGGAGCGGCTCAGCGACGGCTGGTTCAGCACGTCGTACGCCGGGCGGCCGGACCCGACCGGCATCGTCAAGGGCTGGGCCACCGAACGCGCGGCTCGCCGCCTCAGGAAGGCCGGTGCGACCGGCGTCAGCCTCAACGGCGGCGGGGACGTGCAGCTGCTGGGGGTCCCGGAGCTTCACCGGTCGTGGCGCGTGGGCGTCGCGGACCCGCTGCGCCCGGGCGGTCTGGCGGCGGTCGTCTCGTCCACGGGGGCCGCCGAACTGGCCGTCGCCACCTCCGGCACCGCCGAACGCGGTGCGCACATCACCGACCCGCGCACCGGCAGGCCGGCCGTCACGGACCTGGTCGCGGTCACGGTCGTGGCCCCGTCCCTGACCTGGGCCGACTGCTGGGCCACGGCGGCCTTCGCCATGGGCTCCCGGCAGGCCCTCGCCTGGCTGGAGTCCCTGCCGGAGGTGGAGGCCCTGCTGATCACGGCGGGCGACGAGGTCAGGTGCACGGAGGGCCTCGCCTCCTGGCTGGGCTGAGAGCACGCCCCCGGCCGCACGGGAGGACCACAGCCGGCTCCCGCGCCCGGTGGACGGGCGCGGGAGCCGGACTCAGTGCCCGTTCTGGGCCAGCCGCAGCAGGTGGTCGGCCAGCGCCTGTCCCCCGCTCGGCTCCCGGCTGATCAGCAGCAGCGTGTCGTCGCCCGCGATCGTCCCGAGGATGTCGTGCAGTTCGGCCTGGTCGATGGCCGAGGCGAGGAACTGCGCGGCGCCGGGAGGCGTGCGCAGGACCACGAGGTTCGCGGACGCCTCCGCGGAGATCAGCAGCTCCTGCGAGAGCCGCCGCATCCGCTCCTCCTTCGCCGACCCTCCCAGCGGAGCGCGCGGCGTTCGGAAACCGCCCTCGCTGGGCACGGCGTAGATCAGCTCGCCGTCGGTGTTGCGGATCTTCACCGCGTTCAGCTCGTCGAGATCCCGGGACAGAGTCGCCTGCGTGACGGTCAGCCCGTCGTCGGCCAGCAGCTTCGCCAGCTGGCTCTGCGAGCGCACCGGCTGCCGGTTGAGGATGTCCACGATCCGGCGGTGGCGTGCGGTGCGGGTCTGCGGCACGGCCGGCCCGGAGGTCTGCTCGTGGTCCTGCGCCTGGCTCATCGTCGTCTCATTCTCCGGCTCGTGCGTCCCCGTGGGCTGCGTCAAGGATGCCGGGCAGAGCCCGAAGAAGCGCTTCCACTTCGCCGTCGGCGATGTTGAGCGGCGGCATGAGCCGTACGACATCGGGGGCGGGCGCGTTCACCAGGAAACCGGCGTCCTGAGCCGCCTGCTGCACCTTCGGCGACAGCGGCTCGGTGAGCACGATACCCAGCAGCAGGCCGGCGCCCCGGACGTGGGACACCAGCGGGTGGCCCAGCGACTCGATTCCCTCGCGCAGGGCCTCGCTCTGCCGCTTGACGTTCTCCAGCAGTCCCTCGTGCGCGATGGTGTCCAGCACGGCGAGACCGGCGGCGCAGGCGACCGGGTTACCGCCGAAGGTCGTGCCGTGGTGGCCGGGCCGGAGCAGCTCGGCGGCCCGCCCGAAGGCGACGGTCGCGCCGAGCGGCAGTCCGCCGCCGAGCTGCTTGGCGAGGGTGACGACGTCGGGCAGGACGCCCTCGTGGGCCTGGTACTCGAACCAGTGGCCGGTGCGGCCGATGCCGGTCTGCACCTCGTCGAGGACGAGGAGCGCGCCGGTGGCGGCGGTGATGGCGCGGGCGGCCTTGAGGTAGCCGGGCGGCGGCACGACGACGCCGTTCTCGCCCTGGACCGGCTCGATGATCACCATGGCGGTGTCCTCGGTGACCGAGGCGGCCAGGGCCTGCGCGTCGCCGTAGGGGACATGGGTCACGTCGCCGGGCAGCGGCAGGAACGGGTCCCGCTTCGCGGGCTGGCCGGTGAGCGCGAGGGCTCCCATGGTGCGGCCGTGGAAGCCGCCCTGGGCGGCGACCACGTGGGTGCGCCCGGTGAGCCGGCCGATCTTGAAGGCGGCCTCGTTGGCCTCGGCGCCGGAGTTGCAGAAGAAGACCTTGCCGTCCCGGCCGAAGTGGGTCAGGAGCCGCTCGGCGAGGGCGACGGTCGGCTCGGCCATGAAGAAGTTGGAGATGTGGCCGAGGGAGGCGATCTGCCGGCTCACGGCCTCCACGACCGCCGGGTGGGCGTGGCCGAGCGCGTTGGTGGCGATGCCGCCGACGTAGTCGAGGTACTCCCGGCCGTCGGCGTCCCACAGCCGGGTGCCCTCGCCGCGGACCAGGGGCAGCCGCGGGGTGCCGTAGTTGTCCATGAGCGCGCTCTGCCACCGCGCGGTCATCTCCTGGTTGCTCATGACTCCCCCTCGGTGTCCTGGTCGGGCACGACCATCGTGCCGATGCCCTCGTCGGTGAAGATCTCCAGCAGGATCGAGTGCTGGACCCGGCCGTCGATGACGCGGGCGGTGGTGACGCCGTTGCGGACGGCGTGCAGGCAGCCCTCCATCTTCGGGACCATGCCGGAGGACAGCTCCGGCAGCAGCTTCTCCAGCTGGGAGGCGGTCAGCCGGCTGATCACCTCGTCGCTGTTCGGCCAGTCCTCGTAGAGGCCCTCGACGTCGGTGAGGACCATGAGGGTCTCGGCGCCCAGCGCCGCGGCGAGGGCCGCGGCCGCGGTGTCGGCGTTGACGTTGTAGACGTGTCCGTCGTCCTCGCTCCGCGCGATCGACGAGACGACCGGGATCCGGCCGTCCGCCAGCAGCGCCTGGATGGCTCCGGTGTCGATGGCGGTGATCTCGCCGACCCGGCCGATGTCGACGGGCTCGCCGTCGATCTCGGGCTGGTGCTTGACCGCGGTGATGGTGTGCGCGTCCTCGCCGGTCAGGCCGACGGCCAGCGGGCCGTGCTGGTTGAGCAGCCCGACCAGTTCGCGCTGGACCTGTCCGGCGAGCACCATGCGAACGACGTCCATGGCGTCCTCGGTGGTGACGCGCAGGCCGGCCTTGAACTCGCTGACGATGCCGTGCCGGTCGAGGGCGGCACTGATCTGGGGGCCGCCGCCGTGCACGACGACCGGCTTGAGGCCGGCGTGCCGCAGGAAGACGACGTCCTGGGCGAAGGCGGCCTTGAGCTCCTCGTTCACCATGGCGTTGCCGCCGAACTTGATGACGACGGTCCGGCCGTGGTGACGGGTCAGCCAGGGCAGCGCCTCGATGAGGATCTGCGCCTTCGGCAGTGCGGTGTGCTTACGGGTGCTCATGACGAGTAGGCGCTGTTCTCGTGGACGTACTCGGCGGTCAGGTCGTTGGTCCAGATCGTGGCGGTCTCGGAGCCCGCGGCGAGGTCGGCGACGATGTGCACCTCGCGGTAGCGCATGTCGACCTTGTCGCGGTCCTCGCCGACGCCGCCGTTCTTGCAGACCCAGACGCCGTTGATGGCGACGTTGAGCTGATCCGGTTCGAAGGCGGCTCCCGTGGTGCCGATCGCGGAGAGCACCCGGCCCCAGTTGGGGTCCTCGCCGTGGACGGCGCACTTGAGGAGGTTGTTGCGGGCGATGGAGCGGCCCACCTCCACGGCGTCGTCCTCGGTCGCGGCGTTGATCACCTCGACCTTGATGTCCTTGCCGGCGCCCTCGGCGTCCCGGATCAGCTGCCGGCCCAGGTCGTCGCAGACCTGGCGGACGGCCGCGGCGAACTCGTCCTCGGCCGGGGTGACGCCCGCGGCGCCGGAGGCGAGCAGCAGCACGGTGTCGTTGGTGGACATGCAGCCGTCGGAGTCGACGCGGTCGAAGGTGACCTTGGTGGCGCCGCGCAGGACCCGGTCCAGGACCGCGCTGTCGAGGTCGGCGTCGGTGGTGAGGACGACCAGCATGGTGGCGAGGCCGGGGGCGAGCATGCCGGCGCCCTTGGCCATGCCGCCCACGGTCCAGCCGTCCTTGGTGACGACGGACGTCTTGTGGACGGTGTCGGTGGTCTTGATGGCGATGGCGGCCTTCTCGCCGCCGTGCTCGGAGAGCTGGGCGGCGGCGGTCCCGATGCCGGGCAGCAGCTTGTCCATCGGGAGCAGCACACCGATCAGGCCGGTCGAGCAGACGGCGACCTCGCCGGCGCCGACACCGAGGACGTCGGCCACCTTCTCGGCGGTGGCGTGGGTGTCCTGGAAGCCCTTGGGACCGGTGCAGGCGTTGGCGCCGCCGGAGTTGAGGACGACCGCGGCCAGCTCGCCGCCCTTGAGGACCTGCTCGGACCACAGGACGGGAGCGGCCTTGACGCGGTTGGAGGTGAAGACGCCCGCGGCGGCGCGGCGCGGACCGGTGTTGACCACGAGGGCCAGGTCCGGGTTGCCGTTCTCCTTGATCCCGGCGGCGATGCCCGCCGCTGTGAATCCCTTGGCTGCCGTGACGCTCACGGTGCGACTCCGATCGTGGAAAGACCGAGCTCCTCGGGAAGCCCGAGGGCGATGTTCATGCTCTGGACGGCACCGCCGGCGGTGCCCTTCGTCAGGTTGTCGATGGCGCTGATCGCGATGATGCGGTGCACGGCGGCGTCGTACGCGACCTGGATCTGAACGGCGTTGGAACCCTGGACGGACGCGGTGGCCGGCCACTGGCCCTCGGGGAGCAGATGGACGAAGGGCTCGTCGGCGAGGGCCTTGTCGTAGGCGGCGCGGACGGCGTCCGGCCCCACGCCGGGCTTCGCCTTCACGCTGCACGTGGCGAGGATGCCGCGGGGCATCGGCGCGAGGGTGGGCGTGAAGGAGACGGAGATCCGCTCGCCGGCCGCCCCGCTGAGGTTCTGGATCATCTCGGGGGTGTGGCGGTGGCCGCCGCCGACGCCGTACGGGGTCATGGAGCCCATGACCTCGCTGCCCAGGAGGTGCGGCTTGGGGGCCTTGCCCGCGCCGGAGGTGCCGGACGCGGCGACGACCACGGCCTCGTTCTCGGCGAGGCCGGCGGCGTAGGCCGGGAACAGGGCGAGCGAGACCGCGGTGGGGTAGCAGCCGGGCACCGCGATGCGCTTGGACCCCTCCAGCGCGGCGCGGGCGCCCGGCAGTTCGGGAAGGCCGTAGGGCCAGGTGCCGGCGTGCGGGGAGCCGTAGAACGTCTCCCAGTCGGCGGCGTCGCGCAGCCGGAAGTCGGCGCCCATGTCGACGACGAGCACGTCGGGGCCGAGCTGCTCGGCGACGGCGGCGGACTGTCCGTGCGGCAGGGCCAGGAAGACGATGTCGTGTCCGGCGAGCACCTCGGGGGTGGTCTCCTCCAGCACCCGGCCGGCCAGCGGCAGCAGGTGCGGCTGGAGCGCTCCGAGGCGCTGGCCCGCGTTGGAGCCCGCGGTCAGCGCGCCGATCTCCACCTCGGGGTGTCCCAGAAGCAGGCGCAGCACCTCGCCGCCCGCGTACCCGCTCGCTCCGGCCACTGCCGCTCGTACCGTCATGGATCCTCCTCCTGGATGGCATGACTATACGTTTCGCTGCACGTTTATGCAATCAAGGTCTTGCGGATGTCCCTCCGGAACAGGTGCATAGGATCACCGGCATGGCACTGCGACCCGTTCATGTGAACATCAAAGCCCGTGACCACTCGGCGGTCGGTCGGTTCTGGGCGGAGGCGCTCGGCTGGAGTGCCTACAGTGCCGGCCCGACCACCTACGTGGGGCCCGCCGGCGGGCCGGTCCGGCCGGACCCGGTCTTCCTCGGCCTCGACGTCGTCCCCGTCCCGGAGCCGAGGACGGCGGCGAAGAACCGTGTGCACCTCGATCTCGCGACCGCCTCCGCGGCTCATCAGGCGGAGCTGGTCGCGCGTCTGGAGGCCCTCGGCGCGAAGCGTGTCCAGGTGGGCCAGGGAGAGGTGCCGTGGACGGTCCTCGCCGACCCGGAGGGCAACGAGTTCTGTGTGCTGGAGCCCCGGGAGATCCACCGGGACACCGGGCCGGTCGCCGTGGTGCTGGTCGACTGCGCGGATCCGCGGGCCATGGCCCGGTTCTGGGACGAGGCACTGGACTGGACCCTGCACGAGGTGACCGACGATCACGCGGTGCTGCGCTCCGCCGGGGGCACCGGCCCGTATCTGGAGTTCCTCCGCACGCCCGGGGCGAAGACCGCGCCGGACCGCGTCCGTCTCGATCTGCTGCCGTACCCCGGCGACGACAGGGAGGCGGAGGTGGCCCGGCTGCGGGACCTCGGCGCCGGCGTCCTCGGCATCGGCCGGGGCGACGCCCCCTGGACCTGCATGACCGACCCGGAGGGACACGAGTTCCGCGTCCTCGCCCCGGCCTGACACGGAGCCCCGGCCTGGCACGGAGCCCGGCCCGACACGGAGCCCGGCAGGTGCACGGAGCCCGGCCGGTCCGGGCGGCGGGAGCCCGCGTCATGGGCGCGGGGACCGGCCGAGTGCCGCACCGTGCAGTTCGGCGATCGAGGCGCCGATCGCGTCGGCGAACCGGCCCGTTCCCGGCAGCGCCTCGGGATCGGTGCAGACGCCGACGCCGACCGTGCCCGCGTAGGAGATCGCCGAGACCCTCAGAGCATGGTGCTGCGCCGGTTCGGCGGCCGAGTACAACCCCTGGACCGGACGGCCGGTGACCGTGAGCGCGGCGCGCGGGCCGGGCACGTCGGAGATCGCGAGGCTGAACCGGTGCGGGCCGGCGACGAGGTGCTCGACGGCCCGTCCGAGCGGCGGGCAGCAGGCGAGCGCGTGGAAGAGGTCGTAGAGCTCCTCGGCGTCGCCCGCGGCCTTGCGGGCGGAGGTCTCGCGGCTGATGAGGTCGAGCCGGGCCAGCGGGTCGGGTTCGGCGAGCGGCAGGTCGACGTTGAGGAACGAGTCACGGTTGGCGGACCCGGCGGCGTCCTGGTCGCGGTGGTGGAGGCTGACCGGCACCTGCGCCCGCAGCCTCCCGGCGGGCCCGCCGCTGCCGCCCGGCCAGACGCGCAGGGCCCCGCACACGGCGGCGAGCAGCACGTCGTTGACCGTCGCCCGGCGGGGCCGTGCGGCACCGATCGCCTTCAGCTCGTCGAGCGGGGCGGTGACGAAGGCGAGTTCGCGCCCGGCCCCGATCCTGCGGTCGAGCGGGGAGCCCCGGGCGCGGTGCCCCAGCTCGCGCAGGAGCGCCGCCGGGAGCCGGCGCAGTTCGTGCGCCGGTCCGCCCGCCGCCGGGGGCGCCGTGGTGCGGCGCGGCGGGGCGGGCACCGGGTCCGCCGGGTCCCACAGGACCTCGTCGAGGAAGCGCAGACAGCTGATCCCGTCGGCCATGGCGTGGTGGACACGGGCGACGATCGCCTCACGGCCGTCGGACAGCGGGCCCACGAGGTCGAACGCCCACAGCGGGCGGCCGTGGTCGAGACGCTCCGACATCAGCTCGCCCGCCACCGTCCAGACGCCCCGCTCGCCGATCCCGGCGGTGCCCTCGCGGCGGCGGACGTGCGCGCCGACGTCGAAGCCGTCGTCGGGCACCCAGCGGGGGTCGGGCAGCGCCAGACGGGCGCGGCCGGGAGACCCGGTGCCGAGCCGGGCGTCGACGCTCTCCCGCAGCCGGTCGATGTCGAGCGGGGCCCCGCCGGGCCCGAGCACGACCATCTTCAGCGTGTGACCGGCGACCGCGGCGGACTCCAGCTTCAGGATCCGGGCGTCGTCGGCGTCGAGAGGGTGCGATGCCTCCACACACCGACCGTATGCCCGGGGCGGTGCCCGGGCTATTCGTGGCGTCGCCCGGCGGTCATGATGACCGCCATGACTCCGATCACCTCCCTGGACCTGACCGGCTTCACCGAACGCGAGCCGGGGGTGTGGAGCGACGCACGGAACCTGGTGCTGTCGGTCCACTTCTTCCCGCTCGTCCCGGATCTGCCCGCGCGGCTCGAGGAGGGCGAGCGGCTGCGGTCCGCTCTCGCGCACTCGGTGGCCGGAGCGGGCGGCGGGCTGATCGAGACCGTGACGGGCGAGGTGGACGGGGTCCCGGCGCTGCGGCAGCTGGTGAAGGTGCCGCTGCCGGGCAGGCGCGGCCAGGCGTTCCTCGGCTCCTGGACGGTTCCGCGGGCGGGGTGCAGCACCGTGGTGAAGGTGCAGGCCGCCGAGGGGGCCACGACCGGGATGCGCGAGGCGACGGTGATGGCCCGGGTGGGTCCGGCCGACTACTTCCGGCCGCACCCGTACGCCCCCGGCCTGGAGGGCGGGCTGCCGTACCACGTCGCGGACCACGAGGAGTGGGACGCACAGTTCCCGGACCATCCGCTCACCCGGGTGCGCGCGGCGCTGGACCGGATCACGCCGACGGTCGCGCTCGACGAGCGGTTCAGGGCGCTGCCGGCGTTCGCCGGTCCGGCGTGACCGCGCGGCCCCGGTCTCCACGGGGCCGCGCGGACGGAGGGTGCCGATGCCGCCCGATCCGCGGGAACGTCACGGAGCCGGCCGGGAAGGTGCAGGTGAACGTGTCGGCCACGCCCGTGAAGGTGGAGGTCGCCGGGGTGACGGGGGTGTCCTACTCGGTGGTGACGTCGTCGGGCGCGGCGGTCGGCGTGGTCACCCTGGCCCGCGGTGAGACGTCCGCGCACCTCGGCCTCGATGCCGTGGGCGCGGCCGGTCTCGATCGACCCGGTCTCGGAGGGCAGCGTGGACTTGCCGCCGTCCACGGCCTGTTCGGCGGCGGACCGGGTCTCGTTCCAGCCGCCGAGGTTCCATCAGTGGCAGGTGCCGGTGTCCTTGACGCCGAAGGCGACCAGGAAGCCCTCCTTGCCGGACCTCTTGGTGGCCCGCACCTTCAGGTCGCGGTCCCGCCAGGCGGGGTCCCTGGCGGTGACCGGACTGTGCGGAATATCGGACAATGATCAGCACTTCGAACGGCAAGATAGGGAGGGGGCGTCGAGGCGTCAACGGGTCGCGCGGCGGCCGACGGGACGGGAGCGGTACGGCATGGGCGAGTTCTGGCCGGTGCGCGATGTGCTCGCCTATCTGGCGGGGAACTGGCGGGTGGAGCGGTCGGTGCGCGACCTCGGTGACGGCGCGACGGGCACCTTCAGCGGCGGCACCCTTTTCTCGCCGCTTCCGGAAGGCGGGCTGCTGCACCGGGAGACGGGTGTGTTCACCTGGCACGGCGTCGCACGGCCCGCCGAGCGGACCCTGCGCTTCCTGCCGGGACCGGAGCCCGGGACGGCGGACGTGCGGTTCGCCGACGGACGGCCCTTCCACGGCCTCGACCTGACGAGCGGACGGCACGTGGCCGACCATCCCTGCGTGGCGGACCTCTACCGCGGGGAGTTCACCGTCGGCGGCGCCGGCCGCTGGCGGACGGTGTGGCGGGTGGGCGGCCCGGCCAAGGACCTGCTGCTGGTCACGGAGTACACCCGCGAGAGCCGGGGCCCTGCTGATGGATCTCCGCGGGAGTAGGAGCG
Source organism: Streptomyces sp. NPDC093094 (assembly GCF_044754345.1). Classification (NCBI taxonomy): domain Bacteria; kingdom Bacillati; phylum Actinomycetota; class Actinomycetes; order Kitasatosporales; family Streptomycetaceae; genus Streptomyces; species Streptomyces sp. NPDC093094. Next base: position 12,749 of record NZ_JBIVOX010000028.1, read on the forward strand.
GCGTGCGATCGGCCTGCGGCACGGCGGGTCGTGCGGCGGGGTCACCCGGCCCTTCGCGCCGTGCGGCCGGGGGTACCTCCCACGCCCTTGAGGCAGTGGGGAATGCGTGCCGGGCGCCGCGACGCCGCGGAGATCCGCCAGAAGGGCCCTGGGGGCTGCCGTTCGGACCGCGCGGGCCCTCAGGGGACCGTCCCTTCACGGCCGGCCCGATCCGGACGGCGGCCCTTGGCGGCCCGCTACGCCGCGTGGGCCGCGCCCCCGTCGAAGCGGAGGTTCCAGCGGCCCTGGTGCCCGGCGAGCGTGGTCGTGGACAGCGGACGGACGTCGAGGTTCCAGTAGGTCGCGGGCGGCGCCTTCAGGGCGTACACCAGCGCGGCCCGGATCACCGACGGCTCGGCCACCGCGACGACCCGGCAGCCGTCGTCGACCGGCCGGGTGTCCAGCCAGCCGCCGACCCGGGAGATGAACGCCAGCAGCGACTCCCCGCCGTGCGGTGTGCAGCGCGCGTCGCCGAGCCAGGCGTCCACCGCGCCCGGCTCGCGCGCCATCGCCTCGCCCAGGGTCAGCCCCCGCCAGCGGCCCATGTCGCAGTCGCGCAGGGCGAGCTGGACCAGGGGCGCGTAACCGAGGGCGTCGCCGGTCGCACGGCTGCGCTGGGTGGGCGAGCAGTAGCGCAGGTCGGCGGCCGCGAGCGGCAGCAGACCGCCGGCCATGTACTGGACCTCGTCCCAGCCCGCCTGGTCCAGCGGCCGGTCGTCCTGGAAGCGCTCCGCGAGCAGCGGGGAGCTGCGCGCGGCCGCGACGAACGTGACCCTAAACACCATGCGGGGATGGTGAGCCCGAGGAGTGCGCAGGTCAAGAGGTGTTACCGCGAGGTCACCCAGCGTGCACCCCAGCTCACTGGCCGAAAACGTGCGCCATCCACCGGTCCGGCCGTTCCAGTCCTGTGAACCCGGCCTTCGCGTACACCCCGTGCGCGTCGTGCGTGGCCAGCAGGATCCGCCGCAGACCGAGGGGCCTCAGGTGCTCGCGCACCGCGGTCGCCAGCGCGGTCCCGAGGCCCTTGCCCCGCGCCGAGGGGTCCACGTACACATCGCAGAGCCAGGCGAAGGTGACGCCGTCGGTCACCACCCGCGCGTACGCCGTCTGCTCCCCCGACGCCGTGTCGTACACACCGAAGTTGAGCGACGCCGCGATCGCCCGGTCCTGCTTCTCGCGCGGCCGCCCGATGGCCCAGTAGGCGTCCGTGGACAGCCAGCGGTGGACCCGCTCGGCGTCGACGCGGCCGGGGTCGGTGGAGATCTCGTAGCCGTCGGGAAGGCCGGTGATGTCTGTCATGGGGGGAGAGTTCCAGGCAGACCGGGGTGCGGTCGAAAGGTTTTCCGCGCGGCCGAGGCAGCCACGGCCCGGGCGGTCGCAGCCCGGGCGGTCGCAGCCCGGGCGGTCGCAGCCCGGGCGGTCGCAGCCCGGGCGGTCGCAGCCCGGGCGGTCGCAGCCCGGACAGCCGTGGCCCGGACAGCCGTGGCCCGGACAGCCGTGGCCCGGACAGCCGCGCCCGGGCCGGCGCGTGCGGGCCGGCGCGTGCGGGCCGGCGCGTGCGGGCCGGCGCGTGCGGTCAGGGGCCGAGCAGTTCGTCGCAGGCCGTGCGCAGACGGCGTACGCCCTCCGCGATCTCACCGGTGCCGGCGACCGCGGCGAAGCTGAGGCGGAGATGGCCGGCCGGGGGTTCGGCGCAGAAGTAGGGGCGGCCGGGGGTGAGGGCGACGCCGGCGCGGGCACCGGCCGCCGGGAGGGCGGCCTCGTCGAGGCCGTCGGGAAGCCGGACCCAGAGCTGGTAGCCGCCGGACGGGACGTGCGGGAGGTCCAGCTCGGGAAGGTGCAGCCGCACGGCGGCGGCCATCGCCTCGCGGCGGGCGCGCAGCTGTCCGCCGAGCGCCCGCAGATGACGCTGCCAGGCCGGGGAGCCGACCAGTTCCAGGGCCGCTTCCTGGAGCGGCCGGGACACGAAGAAGGTGTCCACCACCTGGATCGCCCGCAGCCGCTCCAGCACAGGCCCGCGGGCGACGAGCGCGCCGACCCGGAAGCTCGGCGAGGTCGCCTTGGTCAGCGAACCGACGTGGACGACCACGCCGTCGGGATCGTCGGCGACCAGCGGGCGCGGCAGCTCACCGGCGTCCTCGTGCGCGAGGCGCCGTACGAAGTCGTCCTCGACGACGAACGCCCCGGCGGCGCGCGCGATGCGCAGCACCTCGCCCCGCCGCCCGGGGGCGAGCACCGCGCCGGTCGGGTTCTGGAACAGCGGCTGGCAGACGAACACCCGGGCGCCGGTCGCCCTGAAGGCGTCGGCCAGCAGGTCCGGGCGGACCCCGTCGGCGTCCACCGGGACCGGCACCGGACGCAGCCCGGCTGCGCGCGCGATGGCCAGCATCCCCGGATAGGTGGGCGACTCGACGAGGACGGGGGCGCCGGGCGGGGCCAGCGCCCGCAGGGCGGTGGTGAGCGCCGACTGGCCGCCCGCGGTGACGAGGACCTCGGCGGGGCCGACGGTGTCGCCGATGCCTCGGGCGAACCACTCGCGCAGTTCCGGCAGCCCCTCCAGCGGCGGGCGCCCCCACGCGCCCGGGCGGCGGCCGGCCCGGGACAGCGCCGCGGCCATGGCCTTCTCCGGCTGGAGGGAGGGGTGCAGATAGCCGCCGTTGAACTCGATCACACCGGGCGGCGGCGCGGCCAGCGAGACGGTCACCCCGGAGGCGTCGACCGTGCGCGGCACGAGGTCGGCGGCGCCGTCGGCGCTGAGGGCGATCTCCTGCCAGGAGGTGTCACCGGCCGCGGCGGGCGTCTCCCGCGGCCGTGCCCGGAAGGCCCCGGCGCCCGGCCGGGTCGTCACGAGCCCTTCGGCGGCGAGCTGGGCGATCGCCCGCGACACGGTCACCGGGCTGACCCGGAACCGCTCGACCAGGGCACGGCTCGACGGCAGCTTCTCACCTGGAGAGTAGCGGTTGAGCTCGCTCCTCAGGAGGTTCGCCAGTTCACCGACACTGCTACGCTCATGCATGAGAGTACAGAGTAGCGCTATCGCTCCGAGCCGGATAGCAGTCGACGCCCCGGAGCGGCCGGCCTCCTTCGGCGTCGTCCAGGCCGCCCTCGGTGTCACCGCCTTCTCGCTGACCTTCCCCGCGACCGCGTGGGGCCTGGAGGGGTTCGGTCCCTGGTCGCTGGTGGCGGTGCGCAGCGTGCTGGCCGCGCTGATCGCCGGCGGCTGTCTGCTCGCCCTGAGGGTGCCGCTGCCCGCGCGGGCGCACTGGCCGGGGCTCGCCGTCGTCGGCGCCGGGGTCGTCGTCGGCTTCCCGATGCTGACCACGCTCGCGCTCCGGACCTCCACCACCGCGCACGCGGCCGTCGTGGTCGGACTGCTGCCGCTGACGACCGCCCTCTTCTCCGCGCTGCGCACGGGCAGCCGCCCCTCGCGCACCTTCTGGACGGCGGCCCTGGCCGGCGCGGCCGTGGTCGCGGCGTTCACCGTGCAGCAGAGCGGTGGTGCCCTCGGCGGTGCCGACCTCTGTCTCTTCGCCGCGCTGCTGGTGTGCGCGGCCGGGTACACCGAGGGCGGCCGGCTGGCCCGGGTGATGCCCGGCTGGCAGGTCATCGGCTGGGCGCTGGTGCTGTGCCTGCCGCTCGGCGCGGCCGGGGCGGCGGTGGCGCTGTCGTACGAGCCGGTCGAGCTCACCGCGCACAGTGTCGGCGGGCTGCTGTGGGTGGCGGCGGGCTCGCAGTTCCTCGGTCTGGTCGTCTGGTACCGCGGCATGGCGGTCATCGGGATTCCCAAGGCCAGCCAGTTGCAGTTGGCCCAGCCGCTGCTCACACTGGTGTGGTCGGTGCTGCTGCTGGGCGAGCACCTGACAGTGGCCGCCCCGCTGACGGCCGCGGCGGTGCTGGTGTGCATCGCCGTCACCCAACGAGCGCGCGGCTGAGCGGGCCTCACAGACCGCCTTTCCCCGCGCTCCGGGCGGGCGCCGTGGGCTCCAGGCCACGGACCGCTGCTCCCGCAGACCGTGAGGAGGCCCAGATGCGTGCAACCGAGGGCGACCAGCTTGTCCAGCACGGCAGGGTGGTCGGACAGCACGACAAGGTCGGCGAGATCGTCGAGGTCATGGGCAGGCAGGGCAACCCGCCGTACCGCGTCCGCTTCGCGGACGGGCACGAGGGCATCTGCTCCCCGGGCCCGGACACCGAGATCCGCCACAGGAGCCCGATGACCGGGCAGTGAGCCGCTCCCGGCGCCGGAGCGCGGTTCAGCGTGGGGCCACCGCCGGGCCGGTGTAGTGGTCGGCCACGACGCGGGCCAGCGCCCCGGCGGGGTCCGTGCCCGCCTCCGTCGCCGAGAAGAAGACGTGCCCGCGCACCTCGGCGTGGCTCTTGGCCAGGGTGAGGTGCCGGGACAGCTCGGCCGGGTCGCGCCAGGCCGCGGGCTGCGCCGGGTCGCCCGCCTTGTACAGCGCCTCGCCCACGTAGAGGAGGGTTTTGGTGCCCCGCGCCACCGAGGCCCACCAGGAGACGAGCTCGGCGTAGTCGGCGGAGGCGTGCCCGATGTGCCAGTACAGCTGCGGGACGACGTAGTCGATCCAGTTGTTGCGCACCCATGTGCGCGTGTCCGCGTACAGGTCGTCGTACGCCTGGAGTGCGCGGGTGTCCGAGCCGCGCGCGTCGGTGCCCGCGTTGCGCCACACCCCGAACGGGCTGATGCCGAAGCGGGTGCCGGGCCGGACCTGCCCGATCCGTGCCGCGGTGTCGCGCACCAGGCGGTCGATGTTGTCGCGCCGCCAGTCCGCGCGGTGGGCGAAGGCGCCGCCGTGGGCGTCGTAGGCGCGGTCGTCGTCGAAGATCTGGCCCGGGACGGGATAGGGGTAGAAGTAGTCGTCGAAATGGACCGCGTCGACCGGGTACCGGCGGACCGCGTCGAGCATCGCGTCCTGCACGAAGGCCCGGACCTCGGGCAGGCCCGGGTCGTAGTAGAGCCTGCCACCGTAGGGCACCACCCAGCCGGGATTGCGGCGGGCCGGATGGTTCGCTGCGAGCCTCGTGACGTCGCCGTGGTTCGCGATCCGCAGCGGGTTGAACCAGGCGTGCAGCTGGAGGCCGCGCGCATGCGCCTCCTCCACGGCCGTGCCCAGCGGGTCCCAGCCGGGGTCGCGGCCCTGCACCCCGGTCAGGCACTCCGCCCAGGGCTCGTACGCCGAGGGCCACAGCGCGTCGGCCGAGGGCCGTACCTGGAGGACCACCGTGTTCAGCCGCCGCTCCACCGCCCGGTCGAGGTGGGCGATCAGTTCGGCGCGCTGACGGGCCGCGGACAGACCGCTGCGCGAGGGCCAGTCCCGGTTCTGGATGGTCGCCAGCCACATGCCGCGCATCTCCACGGCCGCCCGGGGCCGCCGCGCCCCGCCCGGCCCGGCGCCCGGCGGCGCGGGCACCCCGCCCGCCTCGGCGAAGCCCGTCGTCCCTGCGGCCCCGGCCGCCCCGGTCCACACCGCCGCCTCGGCCTCGCCCGGACCCAGCAGACCCGCCAGCGCGGCTCCGGCGAACGCACGCCGTGACATCCGTCCCACGCACACACCCCACATACGCCACGGATCCGCACGGTCACGGACCGTCTCCGCGGCCAGGATGCCCGACCCCGCCGATCGATCATCGATACTTCGGGGTAACGTGCCACGAACGGAGCAGGGACGGAACACCGTCGGCCTGCCACAGCCACAAGCAGCGAAAGGGACGATGTGACAGACATCGAGCGCGTCGGAGTGGTGGGCTGCGGTCAGATGGGCGCGGGCATCGCCGAGGTGTGCGCCCGTTCCGGACTGGACGTCAAGGTCGCCGAGACCACCGGCGAGGCCCTGGAGATCGGCCGTACCCGGCTGTTCAACTCCCTGGCGAAGGCGGCCGAGCGGGGCAAGATCAGCGAGGAGGAGCGGGACGCGACCCTGGCGCGCCTGAGCTTCACCACCGACCTGGGCGAGTTCGCCGACCGCGATCTGGTGATCGAGGCCGTCGTGGAGAACGAGCAGGTCAAGACCGAGATCTTCCAGGTCCTCGACCAGGTCATGACCCGCCCGGACGCGATCCTGGCCTCCAACACCTCCTCCATCCCGCTGGTGAAGCTGGCCGTGGCGACCTCCCGCCCCGACCATGTGATCGGCATCCACTTCTTCAACCCGGCCCCGGTGCAGAAGCTGGTCGAGCTGATCCCGGCGCTCACCACCTCCGAGGGCACCATCAGCCGCGCCCAGGTCTTCGCCGAGAAGGCCCTCGGCAAGCACGCGATCCGCGCGCAGGACCGCTCCGGCTTCGTGGTCAACGCGCTGCTGGTGCCCTATCTGCTGTCGGCGATCCGGATGTTCGAGTCGGGCATCGCCAGCCGTGAGGACATCGACAACGGCATGGAGTTCGGCTGCGCCCACCCGATGGGCCCGCTGAAGCTCTCCGACCTCATCGGCCTGGACACGATCGCCTCGATCGCGGACTCGATGTACGCCGAGTACAAGGAGCCGCTGTACGCCGCTCCCCCGCTGCTCCAGCGCATGGTGGACGCGGGCCGGCTGGGCCGCAAGAGCGGCTCGGGCTTCTACACGTACCCCTGAGCACGCACCGTCACGGGAACGGGCCCGGCACTCTTCGGAGCGCCGGGCCCGCGGCATTCGCACACCGTGTGCGCGGCGGGCACGCATATGCCCTTCGCACACTCTCCCCACGCGCCCACCAGGCGAGTTGACTCTTATGCGCATGCAAGGGATGTGAATCGACTACGGAAAGGAGCGGACACGTGACCGCCGATCCCGAGCATCCCGTGGTCCATGGAGAACTCGCAGAGTTACGACGCCGACTGGATGTGGCCTACGCCCGGGTGGAGGGCGGGCTGACACTGCTCACCCATCGCACCGAGGAGACCGCCAAGGAGGTCGACGAGCTGCACACGCGGCTCGCCGCACTGGAGCACGCCCGCTGGCCGCTGCCCTCGATCGCGGCCGCCACGGCCGTGGGCGCGCTCGTCGTGACGATCTGGCAGGCGCTCGGACGTTAGTCCGTCACACCTCGGGGACCGGCGTCCTGGCCGAGCCTGAGGTGATGCAGTAACAGCAGTGCGGCCGCCATGTTGGCGGCCGGGACCTCGCCGCGGGCGACCATGTCGGGGACGAGCTTGAGGGGGACCCATTCCCTGCGGTCCGACTCGAAGTCGTCCACGGGGTGACCGACGTACTCGCCCTCGTCGGACCAGTAGATGTGGTGCCGGGCGTCGGTGAGCCCGTTGGACGGCTCCACGCTCATCAGGTGGCGCAGAGGTCCCGGCCGCCAGCCGGTCTCCTCCTCCATCTCCCGGGCGGCCGCCCGGGCTATGTCCTCGCCGTCCTCGACGACGCCCGCCGCGAGCTCCCACCCCCAGCTGTCGGTGATGAAACGGTGGCGCCACAGAAGGAGGACCTCATTGGCCTCGTTCACCACCGTGGCCACGGCGACGGGCCGCAGCCGGATCAGGAAATGGTCGAGATGCCGTCCGTCCGGCAGTTCCACATCTGCCAGATTGACGCTGAACCAGCGGTTTGAGTACACAGTTTGTTCGTTCTGTTTCGTCCACTGCATGGTTCTGCCACCTTCCGCCGAGTAAGTGGCAATATCGCAGCAGGAACGGCCCGACAGCAGGGACAGGGACAGCCGTTCGCAGCGCGACGGGCGCACCGGGTCGCGGTGGAGCAGAGAGCCTCAGGGGGTCACAGCGGTACGCGCAGCGCCCCGTCGATGAGTTCGGCGGCCTCGGCGGTGCCCGAACACCCGCTGTTCACCAGGTGCTCGCGCACCGCCCGGAGTCTGTCGCGCAGGCGCTGGGACTCCATTCCCCTGGCCTGCTCCGCCATCTGCACCGCGGTGGCCACCGCCTTGTCGGCGTTGCCCTGACGCAGCTCGATCGTGCTGAGCATGGCCAGCCGGTGCACCCGGCCGCGGTCGTGCGCGGGGGTGTCCACCGCGGCGGCGGCGTGCTCGGCGGCCGCCCGGAGCTCGCCGAGGCTGAGCAGCGCCTCCGCCACCTGGACGTTGACCAGGCCCGGCTGGACATAGCCGGTCTCGTCGGGCTCGTGACCGCGCCGGATGCGTCCGGCGGCCGTCTCGGCACGCCGTATGCAGGACAGCGCGCTCGTGCCGTCACCGAGGTGCGCGTACGCCTTCGCCTGCATCGCATAGAGGTCGGAGGCGAGGGCGGGGGTGATGTGCCGGCCGGCGGTGCGCAGCGCGGCCTCGGCGAAGGCGACGGCCTGCCGGTGCTCGCACATGAACAGCGACTGGTTGACCAGCAGCGCGATCACATAGGCGCCCAGACCCCGGTCCCCGCTGGCCTTCGCGAGCCGCAGTGCCTGGTGGAAGTAGCGCTGGGCGAGGCCGTGCGCGTCGGAGTCGTACGCGCAGATGCCCGCGACGGCCACCAGTCCCCCGGTGGCCCGGTGCAGCTGACGGCCCGTCGCGTCGGTGTAGCCGCCGCGCAGCAGCGGAGCGGCCTCGGCGTTGAGGAAGCCGACGATCCGGCTGCGGGTGGCCACTCCGCCGGCCTTGCGGTACATCTGCTCGTAGTGCGTCCGGGCGGCCCGCAGCATCTCCAGGTCGGCCGGGGTGACGCGGTGCCGGCCGCCGCGCGAGACGTCCACGTCCTCGGGCGGGTTCTCCCACTCCCACACCGGCATCACGGCCGGTGTGCCGGTGACCGCGGGGGCGCCGAGGATGTGCGGGCGCTGCTGCTCGTCGGAACGCCACAGGGCGGTGGCCCGCTCCACGAACCCGGACAGCGAGCCGGAGTGCGTGACCGCGGGTTCGCCGGGGACGCCCAGGCCGATGTCGTCGAGGGTGACGGGCCGGTGCAGCCGGGCCGCGAGCACCTCGCAGATCAGGTCCGGCACCTGTCCGCGCGGCCGCTGGCCCTTCAGCCAGCGGGCCACGGCCGTGTGTTCGTACCGCAGCGCCAGACCGCGGCCCCGCCCGGTCTGGTTGACGTGTGCGGCCAGCCCGGCGTGCGAGATCCCGGCTTCGTCCAGGATCGCGTCGAGCAGTGTGTTGGGCTGCATGGGTGCCCCCCGAAGGCTCGGTGCCGACAGCGTAGTGGGTGGGATTCCTCTGTGTGCCCGTCTTCACACGGGGTGTGAACGGAGTGCGCGAATCCGCGCTGTGTGCGCGCTGTTGCGGAGAGTTTCCGGCCGGTTGACTTGGGTGCCTCGCAAGAGGCCGGCCGGGCCGTCGGCTCCCCCTCGTACAGATCGGCGGCCCGCTTCCCGCCGTCCGCCCAGCTGCCTGCCCGACACTCCGTGGCGGGGCGGACGGCCTGCCGGCCCCTGCGGAGCGGCACCGCCCGGGCCGGCTAGGTGTGAGGCGTCGGCTGCGGGTGCGTGGCCGCTTCTCGCGCCCGCGCTGCGGAGTCCCCGACGTCGGCGTCCCGCGCCCCCGAGGGGGTGCACGGGGGCTCCGGTCGGTCGTTCTGCAGGATCAGCAGAGCGACGTCGTCCGTCGGACGGCCGCCCGTGTGCCTCTTCAGGGCCTTCAGGACCGTGTGCAGCATCACCCGCGGGCGGTCCCCGGCCGTCCGGCCCAGTGCCTGGCGCAGGTCGAAGAAGCGGCCCCGGCCGTCACGGGCGTCCTCCGCCCCGTCCGTGTAGAGGACCAGGGACTGGCCCGGCAGGAGGGGGCCGCAGGACAGGGCGGGGAGGTCGGCCGGCAGGGGGAACGGGCCCAGCGGAGGCAGCGGGTCGGCCCTGGTCAGGGACTCCACCGTGGCAGCCGTCCGGTACGGCCAGGGGTGGCCGCAGTTGAGGGCGAAAATCCCGCCGTCGGGGCGGATCTCCAGCAGCAGGACGGTGACGAACTCCTCGGTCACCGGGTCGGAGGGCGCCGCGCCGCAGGGATGCTCCCCGTCGGCCCGCTCACGCAGATGGCGGGCGAACGCACGGTCCATGCGGCGCAGCACACGGCCGAGGTCGGGCTCGTCGTGGACGGCCTCGCGGAAACTGCCGAGGAGCGCGGCGACCGCCCCCAGCGCGCCGAGACCGTGTCCGCGTACGTCGCCCATGACGGCTCGTACGCCGTGCTCGGTGGCGACGACGTCGTACAGGTCTCCCCCGACGCACGCACCGCGGTCGGCGGAGAGCTGGACGGCGGCGGTGCTCAGTCCGTCGACACGCGGGGGCGGTGGCCGCAGCAGCACGCTCTGCGCGGCGCGGGCGACCCGGCGTGCCTGCCGCAGCTCCCGCAGCAGGACCCACCGCACATGCAGTATCAGCCCGGTGCCGACGGCGAAGAACAGGGCGCTGGTGCCGATCCGCACACCGAGCCCGGCCTGCTGCTCCGTCGGCCAGGCCAGCTTGTACGTGACGGCCATGGCGCCCCACGCCGTGGACGGCCCCAGCACGAGGGCCCTGCGCGAGGTCCGCCTGATGCGGATCATGTCGTTGGCCCCCCGTCCAGGCCCTGACAGCACAGACCAGGCCCTGACAGCACAGAATCGGGCCGGCCCCGAAAGGCCGGTCCGATTCTGTCGACTCAGGGCCGAGGAGGGCCACTACGCCCGGTTTTGTCACCCGTACGAGTGATGTGATCCGCCGGGGAGCCCTCCGGGGGCGAGGAGCGCCGCGCGAGGAACCACGGCGAAGCCGCGGCCGGGTGACTCACGCGGCCCCCCACCGCACTCATCCGCGCAGCACGGCCCCGGTCCGCTCACCGGCGAGGGCGACGGCGGCGTCCCGCGCGGCCGATGCCTCGTCCACGGTCAGCGTGCGGTCACCGGCACGGAAGCGCAGCGCGTACGCCAGCGACTTGCGTCCCTCGCCCAGCTGCTCGGCGTTCTCGTACACGTCGAACAGCCGGATGGCCTCCAGCAGGGGACCCGCGCCCTCGCGCAGCGCGGCCTCCACCTCGGTCGCCGGCACCGGCTTGTCCACGACGAGCGCGACATCCTGCGTGGCGACGGGGAAGGCGGAGATGCCCGGCGCCTGGGGCACGCCGTCGCCGGCCCGCTCCAGCGCGTCCAGGTCCAGCTCCATGGCGCAGGCGCGCTCGGGCAGACCGAACGCCTTCACCACCCGCGGGTGCAGTTCACCGGCGTGTCCGACGACCTGCTCGGCACCGTCGGCGACGACCACGAACTGGGCGCAGCGGCCGGGGTGCCACGGCCCGTGGGCGCCCTTGCGGACGATCAGCTCCGCACCGGACTCCCGCGCGACCAGGCGTCCCGCCTCGACGGCGTCGGCCCAGTCGGCCGGACGGCCCTTGCCCCACCATCCGGCCTGCTCGCGGGCGCCCGCGAGGACGACGGCGGCATGGCGCGGCTGCTCGGGCAGCGCGGCGTCCAGCTCGGCGATCTCCTCGGCGGTGGGCCGGCGGTCGACCGACAGGTGCGTGGCCGCCCGCTGCTCCTCGCGCGGGTGGAAGACCAGTCCGGTCTCGAACAGCGCGAGGTCGTGCGAACCCCGGCCGTCGTTGCGGCGCAGCGCTCCGAGCAGGCCCGGCAGCAGCGTCGTGCGCAGCGCGGGCTCCTCGTCGTTGAGCGGGTTGACCAGCCTGACGACGCGGCGGGCCGGGTCGTCGGCCTCCAGGCCGAGCTGGTCGAAGACCTGCTCGCCGACGAAGGGGTAGTTCGGTGCCTCGACGTAGCCCGCGCCCGCCAGGACCCGGCCGACACGGCGGTGCAGACGCTGGCGGTGGGTCAGTCCGCGGCCGGACGGCGGCTTGGGCAGGGTGGACGGGAGGTTCTCGTAGCCCTCCAGGCGGATGACCTCCTCGGCGAGGTCGTTGACCTCGACGAGGTCGGGGCGCCAGGACGGGACGGTGACGATCAGCTCGTCCTGCCCGTGGACGTCGCAGCCGATCTCCTGGAGGCGGCGCACCACGGTCTCACGGCCGTAGGTCACACCCGCCACCTTGTCGGGGTGGTCGGCGGCGACGGTGACGGTGTGCGGCGCGGACGGTCCGACGACCTCGGTGACGCCCGCGTCGGCGGTACCGCCGGCGAGGAGGACCAGCAGATCCACGGTCCGCTGCGCGGCGGCCGCGGCGGCGGCCGGGTCGACGCCCCGCTCGAAGCGGCGCGACGCCTCGGAGGAGAGCTTGTGGCGGCGGGCCGTACGGGCGACGGAGACGGCGTCGAAGTGCGCGGCCTCGATCACCACGTCACCGGTGGCGTTCTCCAGGTCGTCGTGGTCGGCGATCTCGGTGTCGGCGCCGCCCATGACACCGGCGAGGCCGATGGGGCCGCGCTCGTCGACGATGACCAGGTCCTCGGCGTGCAGCGTGCGCTCGACGCCGTCGAGGGTCCTGAGCTTCTCGCCCTCTTCGGCACGGCGCACGCCGATGGTGCCCTGGACCAGCCTGCGGTCGTAGGCGTGCAGCGGCTGGCCGAGCTCCATCATCACGTAGTTGGTGACGTCCACGGCGAGGGAGATCGGGCGCATGCCGACCTTCTGCAGCCGGCGCTGGAGCCAGATCGGGGAGCGCGCCTCGGGAGCCAGGCCGGAGACGGTCCGGGCGGTGAAGCGGTCACAGCCGGCCTGGTCGGAGACCTCGACGGGGTAGCCGTACGCGTTCGGGGCCGGCACGTCGAGCAGCGCCGGGTCGCGCAGCGGCAGGCCGTAGGCGATGGCGGTCTCGCGGGCCACGCCGCGGATGGACAGGCAGTCGCCGCGGTTGGCGGTGACGGCGATGTCGAGGACCTCGTCCACCAGCTCCAGCAGCTCGACCCCGTCGCGGCCGATCTCGGTCTCCGGCGGCAGGACGATGATGCCCTTGGTGCCGTCGTCGCCCATGTTCAGCTCGTCGCTGGAGCAGATCATGCCGCGGGACATCCGGCCGTACGTCTTGCGCTCGGCGATCTGGAAGTCGCCGGGCAGCACGGCCCCGGGGAGGGCCACGACGACCTTGTCGCCGACCTGGAAGTTGCGGGCGCCGCAGATGATCTCCTGGGGCTCGCCGGTGCCGTTGGCCTGGCCGACGTCGACGGTGCAGAAGCGGATCGGCTTCTTGAAGTCCGTCAGCTCCTCGACGGTCAGCACCTGGCCGACGGCGAGGGGGCCCTTGAGGTCGTGGCCGAGCTGCTCGACCGTCTCGACCTCCAGGCCGGCCGAAATGAGCTTGGCCTGGACGTCACGGCCGGTCTCGCTCGCCGGCAGGTCGACGTACTCCCGCAGCCAAGAAAGCGGGATCCGCATCAGATCTCCATCCCGAAGGGCCGGGTGAACCGGATGTCACCCTCGACCATGTCTCGCATGTCATCGACGTTGTGGCGGAACATCAGCATCCGCTCGATGCCGAACCCGAAGGCGAAGCCGCTGTACTTCTCCGGGTCGACCCCGCAGGCGGCCAGCACCTTCGGGTTGACCATGCCGCAGCCGCCGAGCTCGATCCAGCCCTCGCTGGAGCAGGTGCGGCAGGGCCGGTCGGGGTTGCCGACGGACTCGCCGCGGCAGACGTAGCACACCATGTCCATCTCGGCGGACGGCTCGGTGAACGGGAAGAAGTTCGGGCGCAGCCGGGTCTTCATCCCCTCGCCGAACAGGGACTGGACCATGTGGTCCAGGGTGCCCTTGAGGTCGGCCATGGTCAGGCCCTCGTCCACGGCGAGGAGCTCGACCTGGTGGAAGACCGGGGTGTGGGTGGCGTCCAGCTCGTCGGTGCGGTAGACGCGGCCGGGGCAGATCACGTAGACCGGCAGCTCGCGGTCGAGCAGGGAGCGGATCTGCACGGGCGAGGTGTGGGTGCGCAGCACGACGCCGGACTCGGAGCCGCCGTCCGGACCCTCGACGAAGAAGGTGTCGGCCTCGCCGCGGGCCGGGTGGTCCGGGCCGATGTTGAGGGCGTCGAAGTTGAACCACTCGGCCTCGACCTGCGGGCCCTCGGCGACCTCGTAGCCCATGGCCACGAAGATGTCCTCGATGCGCTCCGACAGGGTGGTCAGCGGGTGGCGGGCGCCGGCCGGTACGCGGTCGTACGGCAGCGTGACGTCCACGTCCTCCTCGACCAGGACACGCGCGTCGCGCTCGGCCTCCAGCTCCGTCTGGCGGACCGCGAGCGCCTTGTTCACCGCGCCGCGGGCCTGGCCGACGAGCTTGCCCGCCGCGGCCTTGGCGTGCGGGGGCAGGGCGCCGATCTCGCGGTTGGCGAGGGCCAGGGGGGAGGTGCCGCCGGCGTGGGCGGTCTTGGCCTCCTGGAGCGCGTCGAGGGAGCCCGCTGCGGCGAAGGCGGCGAGCGCCTCGTCCCGCATGCGCTCGATCTCTTCCGGTTTCAACGCCTCGACCTCGACAGGGTCGTACGACTTATTCGGTGCCGACATCTCTTCCCGTGCTTCCGATTGGCTGGCGGATGGTCCCCGTGACCGGCCGGTGAGCTCGGCAGGGCCGTGAGCAGGACACAAAGGTGCCAAAGGCCGAGTCTAACGGGGTGGAGGTACGCGGATGCGCCCGTGGGCCACTAGGCGAGATACGCCGGGGCTGCCACGGGCAGGGTAAATCGGAACTCGGCTCCGCCGGCGGGGGCGCGGCCGACCGTGATGGTGCCGCCGTGGGCCTCGACGATGCCCTTGACGATGTAGAGCCCGAGCCCGGTGCCGCCGCGCTTGCTGCCCCGCCAGAAGCGGGTGAAGACGCGGTTCATGGACTCCTCCGGGATGCCGGGGCCCTCGTCGCTCACCGTGACCGACGTGCCGGTGTCCTCCCCCTCGCGGGGCGAGGCGGCGGGCCTCACCTCGATCGTGACAGTTCCCTCACCGTGCCGCACGGCATTTTCGAGGAGGTTGCCGAGCACCTGGTCGATCTTGTCGGGATCGGCCCACAGGTCGGGCAGCGGCTGCTCGATGCGCAGCAGGAACCGGTCGGCGGGCTGACCGGCGGCGACGTACGCCTGGATGTGCCGGCCGACGGCCGCGCCGATGTCGACGGGCTGGCGGCGCACCTCCAGGCGGCCGGAGTCGATGCGGGAGATGTCGAGCAGTTCGGCGATGAGCCGGGTGACACGGTCGGCGTCGGCGTCGACCGTCTCCAGCATCAGCCGTTTCTGGTCGTCGGTGAAGCGTTCCCACTTGGCGAGCAGGGTCGCGGTGAAGCCCTTGACGGAGGTGAGCGGGGAGCGAAGCTCGTGGGCGACCGTGGCGATCAGCTCGGCGTGGCTGCGCTCGGTGCGGCGGCGGGCCTCGGTGTCGCGCAGGCACACCACGACCCGGCTGACGGGGCCGGTGGGCTCGCTGCGCACGTAACGGGCGGAGGCCAGCACCTCACGGCCGCCGGGCAGGAGCAGGTTGCGCTCGGGCTGTCCGACGCGGATGGCGAGGCCGCCGTAGGGGTCGGTGAGCTGCCACCAGCGGCGGCCCTCCAGGTCCTCCAGCGGCAGCGCCTTGTCCAGCGGGCGGCCGAGCGCGTCGGCGGCGCGGACGGCGGTGATGCGCTCGGCGGCGGCGTTGAAGCAGATCACCCGGCCCCGCGCGTCCGCGACGACGAGTCCCTCGGGCAGGTCGTCGGGGTCTATCCCGAGCCCGGCGGCGCCGACACGGGTTCGGGCGCCGGAGGTGTGTTCGAGACCGGTGGGGGCGGCTCGGCTCGGGTCGAGGGGGCGTCCGGCTTCTCCTGCCCCCGGTGCGCTGCCCGTGCCGACGGTCATATCGCCGTGTCCCACCTCTCAGACGGCATGGGGGTGCCTCCCCGCTCGACGAGCGCGGCCGAGAGCTCGGTGGAGGTCGGCCCCCGGGCAGGTCACCCTACTAGCTCTGGGTGACGGAGCGGCAGCCTCCGGCCGCGCGCTGTGCACGGGCCGAGGCATACAGACATACGGCGGCGGCGGTCGCGAGGTTCAGACTCTCGGCCCGTCCGTGGATCGGCACGCGCACCACGGCGTCCGCGAGCGCGCGGGTCTCCTCGGGGAGCCCCCACGCCTCGTTGCCGAACACCCATGCCGTGGGGTCGCCCATGGTGCCCTTGTCCAGTTCCTCGTCGAGGTCGCGGTCCCCGGCCCCGTCGGCGGCGAGGATGCGCACACCCGCCTCCTTCAGCCCGGCGACGGCCCGCTCGACCGGGACTCCGACGGCGACGGGCAGATGGAACAGGGAGCCGACGGAGGCCCGTACGGCCTTGGGGTTGTAGAGGTCGACGGAGGCGTCGGTGAGGACGACCGCCTCGGCTCCGGCCGCGTCGGCGCAGCGCAGCACGGTGCCCGCGTTGCCGGGGTCGCGGACGTGGGCGAGGACGGCGACGAGCCTGGGGCGGGCGCGCAGGATCTCCTCGAAGGGCGTGTCCAGGAACCGGCACACCCCGACCAGCCCCTGCGGGGTGACGGTGGTGGAGATGTCGGCGACGACCTCCTCGGAGGCGAGGTGCACCCGCGCCCCGGCGTCGCGCGCCTCCCCGACGATGTCGGCGTACCGCTCCGCCGCCTCGACGGTGGTGAACAGCTCGACGAGGTGGTCCCCGTGCCCCGCCGCCTCCCGTACGGCCTGCGGCCCCTCCGCGAGGAACAACCGCTCCTTGCCCCGGAAGTTGCGCCTGGCGAGCCGTCGCGCGGCGGACACGCGGGGCGAGCGGGGGGAGATCAGCTCGGGGCTGGCTGGGGACATCGGTTCACCTTCATGTCTCGGCACCACACAGAAAACGACGGACCCGCAGGCATCAGCCCACGGGTCCGTCGGTCACGTCGGCTCAGGGCCGGCGCGGCGTCACGCAGCCTTCGGCGCGTTGACGTCGCTCGGCAGCGCCTTCTGGGCCACCTCGACCAGCGCGGCGAACGCGTTGATGTCGTTGACGGCGAGCTCCGCGAGGATCTTGCGGTCGACCTCGACGTTGGCGGCCTTCAGACCCTGGATGAAGCGGTTGTAGGTCATGCCGTTGGCGCGGGCAGCGGCGTTGATGCGCTGGATCCACAGCTGACGGAAGTCGCCCTTGCGCTTCTTGCGGTCGTTGTAGTTGTAGACCAGAGAGTGGGTGACCTGCTCCTTGGCCTTGCGGTACAGGCGCGAACGCTGACCGCGGTAGCCGGAGGCCGCCTCGAGGATCGCCCGGCGCTTCTTGTGGGCGTTGACTGCCCGCTTGACGCGTGCCACTTGTTAACTCCTTGTAGCGGGGCCGTGGTTGTCGTCACACGGCCCGGAAACGATTGGGTCCCGGTGTCGGTGGATCAGGCGCTGTGCGCCCGACCTCACTTGCCGAGAAGCTTCTTGATCTTCGCGGCGTCGCCCGGGGCCATCTCGGCGTTGCCGGTGAGGCGACGCGTCACGCGGGACGACTTGTGCTCGAGCAGGTGGCGCTTGCCGGCGCGCTCACGGAGCACCTTGCCGGAGCCGGTGACCTTGAAGCGCTTGCTGGCACCGCTGTGCGACTTGTTCTTCGGCATAGCGCCGTTCTCTCCTCGTCGGTGGCACTCCGGTGCCCGGTCCGAGAACCGGGCACGGTGGAGCGTCGCTCTTGTATCGGTTACGTCCTGGGGACTCGCGTCCCCCGGGATCACGCCTCGGCGGATGCCTCGGCAGGGGCCTCGACGGCCTCGGGCTCCGCGGCGTTGTCGGTGTCCGCGGCGTTCTGCGAGCGGCCGGGGTTGGCCTTCGCGTCGGCCTTGCGGGCCTCCTGCGCCTGGCGGGCCTCGGCCATCGCCTCGGTCTTCTTCTTGTGCGGACCGAGAACCATGATCATGTTCCGGCCGTCCTGCTTCGGGTTCGACTCGACGAAACCGAGGTCCTGGACGTCCTCCGCGAGACGCTGCAGCAGTCGGTAGCCCAGCTCGGGCCGGGACTGCTCGCGACCACGGAACATGATCGTGATCTTGACCTTGTCGCCCTGCTTGAGGAACCGGACGACGTGACCCTTCTTGGTGTCATAGTCGTGCGGGTCGATCTTCGGCCGGAGCTTCATCTCCTTGATGACCGTGTGCGCCTGGTTCTTGCGCGCCTCACGGGCCTTCATGGCCGACTCGTACTTGAACTTCCCGTAGTCCATGAGCTTGCAGACCGGCGGACGGGCGTTCGCCGCCACCTCGACCAGGTCGAGGTCGTACTCCTGCGCAAGCTCCAGGGCCTTGGCAAGCGGAACAATCCCGACCTGCTCGCCGCTGGGACCGACAAGTCGCACCTCGGGAACGCGAATCCGGTCGTTGATGCGGGGCTCGGCGCTGATGGATCCTCCTCGGTAGCACCACACGGCGGTCTGGCGGACGGCCGCGTACGTCTGTTTTCGTGAGACCTAACCGCGCCGAAGCACAAAAAATGCCCCGGACGATCACAGGCGGGGCTCCATACAACCGGAGCACCGCCGCGAACGATCGCGGGGCGCGCTTTCGGGCGACTCCATCGTCCGTACGGAACGATGGTGGCCGCCTGACCGGAGACCCGCCGTCCCGGAGGGCGGTCGGGTGGGAGAACGGAGCCTCCACTTGTGGGCCGGACACGTGAATGTCCAGCCGGTCGTTACACAAGGCTAGCAGCAAGCCGGGGGTGGTGCTAACCGGGCTGATCCGGGGCCTATCGTGAGAGGCATGAGTGAGACCTCTCCAGACACGCCCGCCTACGACGAGATGACCCGCGACATCGCGGAGGTGCCGGCGGTCGAGGTGATCGTGACGGTCGCCGTCAACCTGATGAGCGCCGCCGCGGTGAAGCTCGGCCTGACCGAGGAGGGCGACAAGTACAAGGACCTGGACGAGGCCCGCAAGCTGGTCACCGCCCTCGCCGGTCTGCTGGACGCCAGCACGACCGAGATCAGCTCCTTCCACGCCGCCCCGCTGCGCGACGGCCTGAAGTCGCTCCAGCTCGCCTTCCGCGAGGCGTCCGTCGTCCCGGACGAGCCGGGCCAGGGCCCGGGCGAGAAGTACACCGGGCCGGTCTACGGCTAGCCGGAGCTCATCCGCGTACGTACAGGGGCTCGCCGGGAGGCGTGGTCCCGGCCGGCAGCAGTGCCAGGTCGAGGCCGTGCACCAGGCGGGCCCTCAGCGTTTCGTCGGCCGCCAGCCGCCGCGCCACCGCCCGCGCGGCCTCGGCGGGCGGCACGGCCGGGTCCACGACCAGGGCGAGGGTGCCGTCGGCCTGGCCCGGGCCGAGGTGGGCGCTGAGCACGGCGGGCTCGGCGGCGACCGCCGTGCGCACGGCCTCCACGACCGCCGGGTCGGCCAGCGGGTCGGTGCTGGTGCGGCCCTCGGCGAGGGCCAGCAGCGCGGGCCCGGTCAGCTCGAACGCCACCGGCCCCGCCAGGTCCAGCACCACCGTGTCGGCCTTCTCGTGCGCGGCCGCCCGGAGCGCCTGGTGCAGCGGCACGGCGACGGGGCGGGCCTCGGGGTCCCAGCGGGCCAGCGAGTCGGTCGAGGTGAAGGCGGGCAGTGCGGTGCGGCCGCCGGCCTTCAGGGTGGGCACGGCCATGTCGCTGGTCTTCTCGCGGCGCAGCCCGTTCTCGTCCTCCTCGACCTCGCCGAGCACGGCCACGACGGGCACGAGCAGCCGGGCGCCCTTGAGTGCCTGAAGCACCGGGCCGACAGCGGTGCGGTCCTCGGCCCAGGCCGCGAGGGCCGCGGCCAGCCGGGGGTCGGCGGAGCCGTCGTCGTCGCGGAAACCGGGGTCGGGGATGTTCTTGTTCACGCGCCCGACCCTATCGGGGGCCGGTCCCTCACCTGTTTCTCAGGGTTCCCGTACGTGGATCTAACGTCCGTCTTACGGCGCGCACATACAAGGCCCCGACGATCTCGGTCATGCAGTCGTCCGGAGTCCCCCGCCGCCGCCGTCCGCTCCTGTGGTCCCTGTGGTTCCTGTGGTCCGCTCTCGCCTGTGCCGTCGTGATCGCCGGTGCGGCCGCCGGGGTGGCCCATGTGCGGGTGCCCGCGCCGAGGGCCGTATCGTCGCCCACCGGGTCCGGGACGGGGTCCGTGGCGACGGACGGGGAGGCTGCCGTGGAACCTGTGGTGGAGCCGGCGGAGGACCAGGACGCGCTGCTGGCCGAGGCCCTGGAGGCGCTGTCCGTGCCGGACGGGGTCCGGCTGTCCGTCGCCGTGCTGGACCTGGCGTCCGGGGACCGCGCGGTGCACGGCGCAGGCTCCTACGACACCGCGAGCATCGTGAAGGTCGACATCCTGGCGGCACTGCTGCTGCGGGCGCAGGACGAGGGCCGGTCGCTCACCGCGGCCGAGAAGACGTACGCCGCCGCCATGATCGAGCACAGCGACAACGCCTCCGCCTCCGCCCTCTGGGAGTCCATCGGGCGCGCACCGGGTCTGGACGCCGCCAACGAGCGGTTCGGGATGACCGGCACACAGGGCGGTGACGGGGCGCTGTGGGGACTCACGCAGACCACGGCCTCGGATCAGCTGGTGCTGCTCCGGCAGGTGTTCGGGTCCGGGTCGGAGCTGAGCGAGGAGTCCCGGACCTATGTCCAGGGGCTGATGGGGCAGGTCGTCGCGGGGCAGGACTGGGGGGTGTCCGCCGCCGCGGACGGGGCGGGGTGCGCGCTGAAGAACGGGTGGCTGCCGCGGACCGCGACGGGGCGGTGGGACGTCAACAGTGTGGGGCGCGTCGCCCTGGACGGGCGGGCGTACCTGGTCGCGGTGCTGTCCGACGGGAACGCCACGATGGACGACGGGGTCGCGTTGGTGGAGGGCGCGGCGGTGGCGGCGGTGGGGGTTCTCGCCGAGTCGGCGTAGTTCGGTGCGGCCGCTCAGCGGTTCGGCTCAGCCGTTCAGTGGTTCGGTGCAGCTGTTGTGGCTCGCCGGTCGCGGTCTCCGGGCCGCAGGGGATCCGTCGTCGCAGGGGATCCGTCGTCGTACAGGTGCGGGTCGCTGTCGGCCGGTCGCGCAGTTCCCCGCGCCCCTCGGGTGTCGGCGTGCGGGATGCCGCCGGAGTGCCGGGGCGTCTCCCGTGACCTTCACGGGGTTCGTCTGCGGCCTCGCCAGAGGATTACCGCCACCACCAGCAGGGCGCCGCCGGCCGTGCCCGCCAGGGGGGCCGCCCAGTCCGCCGGGCCCGTGTCGGGCTTCGCCTCGTCGGGGCCTTCGCCGAAGTACTTCTTGCCGTACGCCGCCGCGCTGAGGCCCTCCGGCTCCAGACGGGCCGCCGCCTCGACGGCCGCCGCCGGGTCCACGAAGCCGAAGCCGCGGGAGTCGTCGCGGCCGCCCTCCGGCGCGTTGCGGGCCGTGCCCTCCAGGAGCTTCTTGATCTGGGCGGGGGTCAGACCGGGGTGGGCGGACTTGACGAGCGCCACGGCCCCGGAGACGAAGGCGGCCGCGGCGCTGGTGCCCCAGCCCTCGTAGTACTTGCGGTCGGGGTCGGCGATGATGACGTCGACGCCGGGGGCGCTGACCGTGGCGTACCAGCGCCGGGTGGAGAAGGAGGCGCGGGTGCCGAACTTGTCGACGGCGGTGGCCGCGATGACACCCGGGTACGCGGCCGGGTAGGAGATGTGGTCGCCCTTCTCACCGCCGTTGCCGGCGGAGGCGACGACCACGGAGCCCTTCTTCAGGGCGTACTGGACGGCCTCGTCCTCGGCGGGTTCGGGGTGCGCGGACTTGGAGTCGTCGCCGAGGGAGAGGTTGATGACGTCGGCGCCCTGGTCGGCGGCCCAGCGGATGCCGTCGGCGAGGGCGTTGCCACGGGACTTGCGGGCCTTGGCACGGGCCGGGTCGCCGTCCTCGAGGATCACCCTGACCGGGAGGATCTTCGTGGCGGGGGCGACCCCGAGGACGCCGTCGGCGCCGCCGGGACCGTGTCCGTGGCCGGCGATGATGCCGGCCATCGCCGTGCCGTGCCGAGCCCAGGCACGGTCGCCCCTGCCCGCGCCGAAGCCGACCATGTCCTTGGTGGTCAGGACGTTTCCGACCAGGTCGGGGTGGCTCGCGTCCACGCCGGTGTCGAGGACGGCGACCGTGATGCCCTCACCCTTGGTGGTCCTCCAGACCTCGTCGGTGTGCATGGCCTCCAGCGCCCACTGCTCGCCCCGTATCGAGTCGGCGTGGGCGGCGGTCGGCGGCACCAGGGCGAGGGACGCGGCCAGGAGGCTCCCGAGGAGGGCGGTCCTGGCGGTCGTACGGCGGGTCATGACGGCTGCTCCGTGGCCGTGGCGGCATGTCTGCGCAGGCCGCGCTCGATGCGGTCGGCGAGGCCCTGCGCCTCGTGGCCGAGGCCGGCCTGGGCGGACGCGGCCGTGGCGTCGTCGCGCATGGCCTCGGCGGCGGGCTGGGGGTCGTCGACCCTGCGGGCGTCCGCCCAGCCCGAGACGGCGTAGACGACGACGGGTGCGTCGGTCAGCACCGAGACGGTCCAGGAGGCGCGCTGCCGGGTGCCGAAGCCGGCGGCGACGGTGCCCTTCGCGGCGTAGGGGCGGGGCATCAGATCGGTGCGGCGGGCCAGGTTCTCCGTCTCGAACTGCCGTTCCAGGGAGCGCATGGCAGGCGCCTCGGCCTCGGTGAACAGCAGGCCGACGGTGGTGACATGGCTTCCGGTGGCATCGGCGTAGGTGGCGCGCAGCAGACGCTCGCAGCCGACGGGGGCGAGGGCCTTGCCCAGCAGCGGGTCGAAGGCGCCGGCGCAGCCGGTGTCCGGGGCGACGGCGACCCGGGTCCAGGTGCGGTCGGCTCCGCCGGGGCCGGCGCCGCCGCCCTCCACGGTGGGCGGGAACAGACCGTCGACCGGCATGTTGTGCCACAGGTCGCCGGCGGCGGCGAAGGCACTGCGCTGCCGCTCCTCGGCGGAGTCGCCGACCAGCCAACTGCCGGTCACCGCGCCGCCGATGAGGCCGAGCCCGAGCACCACGCAGGCGGTGGCCACGGCGGTGCGGCCGCGGCCGCGCGGGGCGCGTCCCCGGTCGTCGTACGTCTCCGGCTGCCCGAACGTCACGACGGGCCGCGTCTCGGGAGGAGCCCAGGAGTCGAAGGCGTCGGGGCCGTGGGGGTGCGAGGTGGGGGGCATCGGCGGGGGGAGGACGGGGGCGGGTTCCTGGGCTTCGGCCGGGAGCGGGCGGAGGCGGGTGGTGATCTCCTCGGGTATCCCGCCCGGCGCCCCGGCGGCGCCCGGCGGCGCGTCCGGGAAACGGGCGGATGCCCGCGGAGGCGGGGGCACCGCCTCACCACGGGGCCGCTCTCCGGCGGCCCCCGGCCTCGGGAGACGGGGCACCTCACCGGACCGGCCACGCCCG
The DNA here is from genome assembly GCF_044754345.1 of Streptomyces sp. NPDC093094. Lineage (NCBI taxonomy): Bacteria > Bacillati > Actinomycetota > Actinomycetes > Kitasatosporales > Streptomycetaceae > Streptomyces > Streptomyces sp. NPDC093094. The sequence goes on from NZ_JBIVOX010000028.1 coordinate 35,902, forward strand.
GACGGAAACGCCCCGGAGGCGGACCGGGGCCCCTGGCCGGAGAGCGACGCGGAGCCGGGCGCGGCCGCCCCGGAGGCCGAAGCAGATACAGCGGCCCCCTGACCGGAGGCCGGGCGCGACGGGACACCGGGAACGGACGGGGCGGAGGCCGGACGAGGACCCGGCGCGGATGCAGACACAGCAGGGCCCTGACCGGAGGCCGGGCGCGACGGGGCGCCGGGAACGGACGGGGCGGAGGCCGGACGAGGACCCGGCGCGGATGCAGACACAGCAGGGCCCTGACCGGAGGCCGGGCGCGACGGGGCGCCGGGGACGGACGGGGCGGAGGCCGGGCGGGGAGGGGCGGCGGGGGGCGGCCACGGGGCTGTCCCCCGGGTGGGCTCGTCCCCGCGGGACGGGCCGGACGCTGCGGGCGCGGGGGCGCTCCCCCGGGGCTCGGACGGACGGGGGGCCTGCGGGTCCGCGGGCGGAGGGGGCGAGGCCGGCATCGGCGGGGCGGAGGGGCGCGGGGGGACGGGGGCGCGCTGCGCTTCCGTGCTCATGCACCCCCCGTTCCCTCGTGCCGTGACGGCGTTCCTCGTGCCGTGCCCGGTGCGCCCGCGAGCGCGTGTCCATGTGCCCGTGAGCGTGTCCTCGGTGCGCCTGCGGACGCCCTCTCGGTGCGTCGGCGGACGTACCCGCGGTGCGCCTGCGGGTGGTCTCGCCGGTGGTGCGAGCGCCTCGCCGGTGCGCCTGCGGATGCCTCGTCGGCGCGTGTGCGTGCGCGTCACTCTACGGGTTGCCCCGGCCCCGGGGGGAACCGGTCCACGAGCCGGAGGCATCTGCCCGGATCGTCCCCCTACCCTGCGGTAATCCTGTCTGGCAGGCTGCGTCCATGACTGCGCGCGCCGCCGACCGGGCCCGTTACGACCGGGCCACCGCCCATCTCGACGCCCCCGTCGCGATCGTGGATCTGGAGGCATTCGACGCCAACGCGGACGATCTGGTCCGGCGGGCGGGCGGGAAGCCGGTCCGGGTCGCCAGCAAGTCCGTACGCTGCCGGGCCCTGCTGGAACGCGTGCTGGCCAGGGACGGCTTCGCCGGGATCATGTCGTACACACTGGCCGAGTCGCTGTGGCTGGCCCGCTCCGGGTTCGACGACGTGCTGCTGGCCTACCCGTCGGCCGACCGGGCCGGTTTCGCGGAACTGACGGCCGATCCGAAGCTGGCCGCGGCGGTGACGGTGACGGTCGACGACGTGGCACAGCTCGATCTGATCGAGGCGTCCCGTGCGGGCGGCCGCGAAGTGGTGCGGGTGTGCCTGGAGTTGGACACGTCCCTGAAGCTGCTCGGCGGCCGCGTGCGGGTCGGCGCGCTGCGCTCCCCGCTGCACTCCCCCGCTCAACTCGCGGAAGTGGCCCGGGCGGTGACCCGGCGGCCGGGCTTCGAGGTCGTGGGGATCATGGCGTACGAGGGCCATGTCGCGGGCGTGGGCGACGCGGTGGCCGGCCGGCCGCTGCGGTCGCGGGCGATCCGGCTGATGCAGTCGGCGGCCCGCCGGGAACTGGCGGAGCGCCGGGCGGCGGCGGTGCGGGCGGTGCGTGCCGTGGTGCCGGGTCTGGAGTTCGTCAACGGCGGCGGCACGGGCAGTGTGCAGCACACGGCCGCCGAGGACGCGGTCACGGAGATCGCGGCGGGGTCCGGACTGTACGTGCCGCGGCTGTTCGACAACTACACCTCGTTCAGCGGGCGTCCGGCCGCGCTCTTCGCGCAGCCCGTCGTCCGCCGGCCCGGGGTGGGGGTGGTGACCGTCCTGGGCGGCGGCTACCCGGCCTCCGGTGCGGCGGGGCCCGACCGGCTCCCGGTGCCGTATCTGCCGGAGGGGCTGCGCTACGACCCCCAGGAGGGCCCCGGCGAGGTGCAGACGCCGCTGCTGGGCTCCCCGGCCGACGATCTGCTGGTCGGCGACAAGGTGTGGTTCCGGCACGCGAAGGCCGGCGAGCTGTGCGAGCGCTTCGAGACGCTGCACCTGGTGGAGGGGGACGAGGTGACGGCGACCGTGCCGACGTACCGGGGCGAGGGCCGGACCTTCCTGTAGGCCCCCCGGGCCCGGATGCGCGCACGGACCGGGGACGCGCACCCTCGCCCGGAAGGCGCACCCGGACCCGGAAGGCACACCCGCCGCTCAGTCGGACGGGCCCACGCTCGTGCCCACGCCGCCGCCGGTGTCCGCGTCGCCGACGGGCCGGATGCCGTCGGTGATCAGGTCGATGTCGGTGAGCGGGGGCCCGTCCTCGCCCGCGTCGAGGACGAACCGGACGACGACGGGCGACCCGACGCCGACGGTGGACGGGAAGACGAGCGACTGCACGTATCCGCCGGGCCCCTCGGCGGTGCTGACCCGCCAGCGCACGTAGTGCCCGGCGCGTCCGGCCACGGCGACCGGTCCGGCGGCGACCTGCCGGTGGGAGGTGATGCCGCCGTAGGGGCGCCGGTCGATCCGGTTGCGGCCGTACGCCTCCTCGGCGGCGTCGGCGATGTCCTCCTCGGCGAGGGCCTCGGGGGTCTTCCCGTCCGAGCTGACGGTGCGCGAGCTGACGAGGCCGTGCCGGCACACGCCCCAGTCGCCGGGACAGTCGTAGGTGCCGTCGGTGGTCATCACGACGGAGTTGTCGGTGACGTGCTCGGGCGGGACCCAGCCCTCGGGCAGCGGGAAGGTGATCCCGTTGAGCTGGTCCACGACGACGGACGGATCCCCGGTGTCCGGCGCGGACTCCTCCGTCTCCGGGGAGGACGGGGCCGGCCCGGTCGTCGGGGGTGCGGCGGTGAACGGGGTGGTCGGCGCGGGGTCGGACCGGGTGCCGCTGCCGTCGTCCCCGCCGCCCAGCACGATCGCGCCGGTGGTGATCGCGGCGACCAGGACCGCTCCGGCCACCGTCAGAGCCACGGCTCTGGCCCGTCCCGGGCCGTCGGCGGCGGGCACGGCGACGGTCACCGGCGGCCCCGTGGGCCCGGGGGCACGCCGGTGCTCGGTCCAGGCGTTCCCGTCCCACCAGCGCTCCACGTGCGGGGCATGGGGGTCGGGGTACCAGCCGGGCGGTGGTGTCATGCTCATCCCGGCACTCTAGGGGGAGCCCTACAGGGGCGTGACGTACGCCCCCGAGATCCCGCCGTCGACCAGGAAGTCGGTGGCGTTGACGAACGAGGAGTCGTCGCTGGCCAGGAAGGCGACCGCGGCGGCGATCTCGTCGGCCTCGGCGAACCGGCCGAGCGGGATGTGCACCAGGCGGCGCGCGGCGCGCTCGGGGTCCTTGGCGAACAGCTCCTGGAGCAGCGGGGTGTTGACCGGTCCGGGGCACAGGGCGTTGACCCGGATGCCCTCCCGGGCGAACTGCACGCCCAGTTCGCGGGACAGGGCGAGGACACCGCCCTTGGAGGCCGTGTAGGAGATCTGGGAGGTCGCCGCGCCCATCCTCGCCACGAAGGAAGCGGTGTTGATGATGGAGCCCCTGCCCTGGCGGCGCATGTAGGGCAGCGCGGCCTTGCAGCACAGGTAGACGGAGGTGAGGTTGACCTCCTGGACGCGCTTCCACGCCTCCAGGCCGGTCTCCAGGATGGAGTCGTCGTCGGGCGGGGAGATCCCGGCGTTGTTGAAGGCGATGTCGACGCTGCCGTAGGTGTCGTGCGCCGCCCGGAACAGTGCCTCGACCTGTCCGGGGTCGGTGACGTCGACCTCGACGAACAGTCCGCCGACCTCGTCGGCGGCGGCCTTGCCGCGGACCTCGTCGATGTCGCCGCAGACGACGTGGGCTCCCTCGGAGGCGAGGCGGCGGGCGGTGGCGAGGCCGATGCCGCTGCCGGCTCCGGTGATGACGGCGGTACGGCCGACCAGGCGGCGGCAGACAGGGGTGTCGGTCACTGTGCGGGGCCCTCCGTGCTGATGAAGACGTTCTTGGTCTCGGTGAAGGCGGTCAGTGCGTCCGGCCCCAGCTCGCGTCCGAGGCCGGACTGCTTGAAGCCGCCGAACGGGGTCCAGTAGCGGACGCTGGAGTGGGAGTTGACGGACAGGTTCCCGGCGCGGACGGCCCGGGAGACCCGCAGGGCGCGGCCGATGTCGCGGGTCCACAGGGAGCCGGAGAGGCCGTAGGGGGTGTCGTTGGCCAGACGGATCGCGTCCTCCTCGTCGGTGAACGGCAGCAGGACGGCGACGGGGCCGAAGATCTCCTCGCGGGCGGCCGCCGAGTCGGGCCGCTCGCCGGTGAGCACGGTCGGCGGGAACCAGAAGCCGGGCCCCTCGGGCGCGCTGCCGCGCAGGGCGGGGGCGTCGTCGGGGACGTAGGAGCGGACGCGGTCCAGCTGTCTGCGGGAGATCAGCGGGCCCATCTGGGTCTTCTCGTCGGCCGGGTCGCCCACGACGACCGAGGCGAGGGCGTCGGCGAGCAGGGCGCGGACCTCGTCGTAGACCGGTTCCTGGACGAGGACGCGGGTGCGGGCGCAGCAGTCCTGGCCGGAGTTGTCGAGGAAGGAGAAGGGGTCGGCGGCCGCTTTCAGGTCGGCGTCGGCGAAGACGATGTTGGGGCTCTTGCCGCCGAGTTCGAGGGTGACGCGCTTGAGCAGGGCGGAGCCCTTGGCCAGTACCTGCCTGCCCACGGCGGTCGACCCGGTGAAGACGATCTTCGCGACGCCGGGGTGCTCGACGAGGGCGTTCCCGGTGACCGGGCCGTGGCCGGGCAGCACCTGGAGGAGGCTCTCGGGCAGACCGGCCTCCAGGGCGAGTTCCGCGAGGCGCAGAGCGGTCAGGGGGGTGGTCTCGGCGGGTTTGACCAGCACGGCGTTGCCGGCGGCGAGGGCGGGGGCGGCACCCCAGGCGGCGATGGGCAGGGGGAAGTTCCAGGGGGCGATGACGGCCACCACGCCGAGCGGTTCGAGGAAGGTGACGTCCAGGCCCCCGGCCACCGGGATCTGGCGGCCGGTCAGGCGCTCCACTCCCCCGGCCGCGTAGTCCAGCAGGTCACGGACGTTGCCGGCCTCCCAGCGGGCGTTGCCGAGGGTGTGGCCGGCCTCTCGGACCTCCAGCCGGGCCAGTTCCTCGCGGTGCTCGTCGACGGCGACGGCGAACCGGCGCAGCAGCCGCGCCCGCTCGCCCGGTGCCAGGGCGGCCCAGAGCGCCTGCGCGGCGGCGGCGCGGCGGACGGCGGCGTCCACGTCGTGCGGGCTCGCCGCCGGGACGGTGGCGACGACCTCTTCGGTGGCCGGGTTGAGCACCTGGAGCTCGTCGGGCAGACCGGAGAGCGCGGACGGGTCGGACGGATCGGGCAAGGGGTGCCTCACATGCGTTCGAAGGAGCGGCGCAGCTCCCAGTCGGTGACCGCGGCGTCGAAGGCTTCCAGCTCGACGCGTGCCATGTTGCGGTAGTGCGCGACGACCTCGTCGCCGAAGGCGGCCTTGGCGATCGGGCTGTTCTCCCACAGCTCGGCGGCCTCGCGCAGGGTGGTGGGCACGTGCTCGTAGTCGCCGGCGTAGGCGTTGCCCGAGCAGGGTTCGGGCAGCTGGAGCCGGTTCTCGACGCCGTGGAGGCCGGCGGCGACCAGTCCGGCGACGGCGAGGTGCGGGTTGACGTCGCCGCCGGGCAGACGGTTCTCGAAGCGCAGGGAGCGGCCGTGGCCGACGACGCGCAGGGCGCAGGTGCGGTTGTCACGGCCCCAGGCGACGGCGGTGGGCGCGAAGGAGCCGGGCTGGAACCGCTTGTAGGAGTTGATGTGGGGGGCGTAGAGGAGGGAGAAGTCGCGCAGGGCGGCGAGCTGTCCGGCGAGGAAGTGCCGCATGACGTCGGACATGCCGTCCCCGGCGGCCATGACGCCGGCGCCGTCGGCGTCGGTGAGCGAGAGGTGGATGTGGCAGGAGTTGCCCTCGCGCTCGTTGTACTTGGCCATGAAGGTGAGCGACACGCCCTCCTGCGCGGCGATCTCCTTGGCGCCGGTCTTGTAGACCGCGTGCTGGTCGCAGGTGACCAGGGCCTCGTCGTAGCGGAAGACGATCTCGTGCTGGCCGGGGTTGCACTCGCCCTTGGCGGACTCGACGGTGAGGCCGGCGCCCGCCATGTCGTTGCGCAGCCGCCGCAGCAGGGGTTCGACGCGGCCGGTGCCGAGGATGGAGTAGTCGACGTTGTACTGGTTGACGGGGGTCAGTCCGCGGTAGTGCGCGTCCCAGGCCGCCTCGTAGGTGTCCCGGAAGACGATGAACTCCAGCTCGGTGCCGACCTGGGCGGTCCAGCCGTGCCCGGCGAGGCGCTCCAGCTGGCGGCGCAGGATCTGGCGGGGCGCGGCGACGACCGGGGTGCCGTCCTCCCAGGCGAGGTCGGCGATCAGCATCGCCGTGCCGGGGTTCCAGGGGACGCGGCGCAGGGTGGCCGCGTCGGGGTGCATGGCGAAGTCGCCGTAGCCGCGGTCCCAGGAGGACATGGCGTAGCCGTCGACGGTGTTCATCTCGGCGTCGACGGCGAGGAGGTAGTTGCAGCCCTCGGTGCCGTGGCGGAGGACCTCGTCGAGGAAGAAGCGCGCCGCGAACCGCTTGCCCTGGAGGCGGCCCTGCATGTCGGGGAAGGCCAGGACGACGGTGTCGATCTCGCCCGCGGCGACGAGGGCGTGCAGTTCCTCGACGCCGAGCGGGGGTGTGCGGTCTGTCACGGGAGGGCCTCCTCGGGGCTTCCTCGTTCTCCTTCGACCAGCCGAGCCATAAGGTATTGCCGGAAACCATTGCTTGGGAAGGGGGCACGGCGGGATGCCGGAGGACGCGGCCGGAGCGGGTGACCGGCTGACGGCGGTGCTGCGGCCGGTACGGGCGGGCAACGGGTTCGAGGAGGCCCTGGAGCAGATCCTCCAGGTCGTCCGGCTCGGCCTGGTGCCCGTCGGCGGGCGGCTGCCGGCGGAGCGGGAGCTGGCGGAGCGGCTGGGGATCAGCCGGGTCACGCTGCGCGAGGTGCTCAAGGTGCTCCAGGAGCAGGGCCTGCTGGAGTCGCGGCGGGGCCGGTACGGCGGCACGTTCGTGCTGCCCCGCCGGGACGCCACGGGCGAGGACGAGCTGCGGCGGCGGGTCGCCGGGGTCGACGTGGAGGACGTGCTGCGGTTCCGGGAGGTGCTGGAGGTGGGCGCGGCCGGGCTCTGCGCGGCGCACGGGCCGGCGGACGGGCGGGGCGAGCGGCTGCGCGAGGCGCTGGCCCGGACGCACGACGCGCCGCTGGCGGACTACCGGCGGGCGGACACGCTGCTGCATCTCACCCTGGCCGAGCTGTCCGGCTCCCCCACGCTGGCCGCCCGGTACGCGGCCGTGCGGGCCACGGTGAACGACCTGCTCGACTGCATCCCGCTGCTGGTGCGCAACCTGGAGCACTCGCAGCACCAGCACACGGCGCTGGTGGAGGCGGTGCTGGAGGGGGACGCGGACGGGGCGCGGGAGATCATGCGGGAGCACTGCGCGGGCACGGCGGCGCTCCTGCGGGGGTTCCTCACCTGAGGACCCCTTCCGTACGGCGGCCCGGGGACCGGCACGGCAAAGGCACCGGCAAAGGTATCTGCACAGTCCATTGAGAGCGCGGGAGAGCACATGGCGGACAGGCCGCTCGTCGGGATCAGCACGTACCTGGAGGCACGGACGCGCTGGGGCGTATGGGATCTGGAGGCCGCGCTGCTCCCGGCCGGGTATCCCCGGCTGGTCCAGCGGGCGGGCGGGCTCGCCGCGATGCTGCCCCCGGACACGCCGGACCATGCCGAGGAGACGGTCGCCCGGCTGGACGGGCTCGTGATCGCCGGCGGCCCCGACGTCGACCCGGCCCGCTACGGCGCCGAGCGGGACCCGCGCACGGGGCCGCCCGCGCACGCGCGGGACGCCTGGGAACTGGCCCTGATCCGGGCGGCGCTGGCCGCCGGCACCCCGCTGCTGGGTGTCTGCCGGGGCATGCAGCTGCTGAACACCGCTCTGGGCGGCACTCTGCTCCAGCACATCGACGGCCATACCGAGAGCCCCGGCGTCTTCGGCCGGCACCCGGTGCGGCCGGTCCCCGGCACGCGGTACGCCGGGGCGGTCCCCGAGGAGACCTCCGTGCCGACCCACCACCACCAGGCGGTCGACCGCCTCGGCACCGGCCTGCTCCCGTCGGCCCACGCGGCCGACGGCACGGTGGAGGCGGTCGAGCTGCCCGGCCCGCACTGGGTGCTCGGGGTGCAGTGGCATCCGGAGATGGGCGAGGACCCACGGGTCGTGCGCGCCCTGGTCACGGCGGCGGCCCGCCACGCCGGCCCGCCCGCGCCGCTCACCTGAGAGGCCGCCCCTCCACGGCCCCTCCGCGGCCGCCCTCCGCGGCCGACTCCTCACAGCCGCCCGACCCGGACGCCCCGACCCGGACGAACCGACCCGGACGAACCGACCCGGCCGGCCCTCCACGGCCCCCCTCCGCGGCCGGCTCCTCACAGCCGCCCCGATCCGGCGGCCCGATCCGGACGGCAGCTCCTACCCCCGGGTCAGCGACAGCAGGTCCCTCGCCGGGCCGGTCGGGCGGTGACCGGTCGGCCAGACCGCGCGCAGGGAGCGCTCCAGGGTGACGCCGTCCAGAGGAACGCGCACCAGACGGCGCATGGCCAGCTCCTCCCCGACGGCGAGCTCGGACAGGACGGCGGGTCCGGCGCCGCCCACCGCGGCCGCCTTGACGGCCGTCGTGGAGGACAGCTCGATCAGCGGGCGGGCGAGGCCGCCGAGGGCCGCGTCGAGGACCTGACGGGTGCCGGAGCCCTTCTCGCGCAGGATCAGCGGCGTGACCGACAGCTCGTCCGCGGCCAGCGGGCGCCCGCGGCGGGCCCAGGGATGAGCCGGGGCGGTCACCACGATCAGACGGTCATGGGCGATCACCGCCGAGTCCAGTCCGGCGGGGACCGTCAGCCCCTCCACGAACCCCAGGTCGGCCTCGTCCGCCAGCAGCCGCTCGGCCACGGCGAGGGAGTTGCCCGCGAGCAGGGACACGGCCGTGTCGGGCCGCTGGGCGCGCAGCGCGAGCAGCCACCCGGGCAGCAGATACTCGGCGATCGTCATGCTGGCGGCGACCCTCAGTCGGGAGTCGCGCCGGTCCCGCAGGGCCTGGGCGCCCGCGTCGAACGCCTCCGCCGCCTCCACCACCCGCCGCGCCCAGTCCGTCACCAGCGCGCCCGCGTCCGTGAGACGGGAGCCGCGCGGCGAGCGGTCCACCAGGGCGACACCCAGCTGGCGTTCCATCGAGCGGACGCGGCTGCTCGCGGCGGGCTGGGTGATGCCCACCTCCCGGGCCGCCGCGCCGAGGCTGCCCAGCCGGGCGACCGCGAGCAGCAGCTCCAGCGCGCCCAGGTCCGGCACCCGGTGCGCCAGCGAACCCCCGCCCGGCCGGGTGTCACCGATCTGCCCATCCCTGCTGCTCATAACCTCACCTTATGCCCTCATAGGAACATCATCCCTGGTGACGACCCGACGGCGGGGAGACCGTGGGGCCATGGTCACCGCCGCCCATCCCCTGCCCGCGTCCGCTCCGTCCCGCCGCCCCCGCGCGGCCTCCGTCCGGCACCTCGGCCCGAACTGGTACGCCACGGTCATGGGCACCGCGATCGTCGCCGGCGCGCTGCCGCCGCACGCACCCGGGCCGGACGCGCTGCGCGCCGCGGTCTGGACGCTCTCCCTGGTGCTGCTGGCGGTCCTGCTGACCGCCCGCGCCCTGCACTGGCGCCATCACCGCGACCAGGCCCGCGCCCACCTCCTGGACCCGGCGACGGCGCCCTTCTACGGCTGCCTGGCGATGGCGCTGCTGGCCGTAGGCGGCGGGGCGATGACCGCCGGGCAGGTCTGGATCGGCCCGCGGGCGGCGCTCGCCCTCGACGCCGTGCTGTTCAGCGCCGGTACCGCCGTGGGGCTGGCCGCGGCCGTGGCCGTGCCGTACCTGATGGCCGTACGGCACCGGGTGACGCCGGAGCAGGCCACGCCGGTGTGGCTGCTGCCGCTGGTCGCGCCCATGGTGTCGGCGGCGCAGGGGCCGCTGCTGGTGCCGCATCTGCCGGCCGGACAGGCCCGCGAGACACTGCTGCTCGGCTGTCTCGCGCTGTTCGGGCTGAGCCTGCTGGCCACGCTGGTGATGCTGCCGCTGGTGTTCGCCCGGCTGGTCGCCGGCGGCCCGCTGCCGCTCGCGCTGACCCCGACGCTGTTCCTGGTGCTCGGCCCGCTGGGCCAGTCCACCACCGCCGTCGGCAACTTCGCCGACGTGGCACCGGGTGTGGTGCCCGCCCCGTACGCCGACGGCTTCGGCGTCCTGGCCGTCCTGTACGGCGTGCCGGTCATGGGCTTCGCCCTGCTGTGGCTGGGGCTCGCCACGGCGCATGTGCTGCGGGCCCGGCGGCACGGGATGGGCTTCGCGATGACGTGGTGGGCGTTCACCTTCCCGGTGGGCACCTGTGTCACCGGCGCGCTGTCGCTGGGCCGGCACACCGGGCTGCTCGCCTTCGACGCGCTCGCGGCGGCGCTGTACGCCGTCCTGGCCGGCGCCTGGGCCGCCGCCGCGATCGGCACGGTCAGGGGGCTGCGGGGCGGAGAGCTGCTCGCAGGGCCTCGCCCAGCACCCGCGGTGCCTCGGCCAGCGACGGCCCGTACCAGGTGAGGTGGCGGCCGCCCACGAGCGCGCAGGGCAGCCCGGGAAACGCCTCGGGGCCGTCGTCGGCGGTGAAGCGGTAGGGCTCGTCCGGCAGCACGACCACGTCCGGGGCCGCGGCGACGAGTTCCTCCAGCGCGATGCGCGGATAGCGGTCGGCGTGCCCGGCGTGGAGATGGTCCACGCCGAGGCGGGCCAGCACATCGCCGGCGAAGGTGTCCCGGCCCAGCACCATCCAGGGCCGCCGCCAGATCGGCACCACGGCCGTCGCACGGCCCGGGAGGGCGGGCGGCGCCGCCCAGGCGGCCTCGGCCTCGTCCAGCCAGCGCGGCCGTGCCGTGGCCCCGCAGGCACGCAGGACGCGCTCCAGTTCGGTGAATGCCTGCGGCACGTCGCGCACCTCGGTCACCAGCACCTCGACGCCCGCGGCGCGCAGGGCGGCCAGATCGGGCTCGCGGTTCTCCTCCTCGTTGGCGACCACGAGATCGGGGCCGAGGGCGAGGATCCGGTCGAGCGCGGGGTTCTTGGTGCCACCGATCCTGGTGACACCGAGGCCGGCAGGGTGGGTGCACCAGTCGGTCGCGCCGACCAGGACACCGGGCACGGACACGGCCACGGCCTCGGTGAGCGACGGCACCAGCGAGACGATCCTCATGGGCGCTTCCGGTCCTCGACGGCCTCGATGTGGTCGGCCACGGCCACCACGACCACACGGGTCTCCGGCACGGTCGCCCGCCAGCGGTGGCGCACTCCCCCGGTCAGATACAGCGTGTCGCCGCGGCCCAGACGGTAGGCCCGGCCCTCCGCCTCGATCTCCACACCGCCGTCGGCGACGAACAGCAGCTGGTCGTTGCGGTGCTGGAACTCCCGGCCCGCCTCGTGGCCGCCGGTGAACTCCGAGGCGTGCATCTGGTGGTGGCCTCGCACCAGGGACCGCACCCGCGGTTCGGGGTGCGGTTCGGGGTCCTCCGCGCGGACGACGTCGACGGTGCACGCCGGGTCGGCGGCGGCGAGCAGTTCCACGGCCGTGGTGCGCAGCGCGTCGGCGACCTTCTCCAGGGAGCCGGTACTGGGCCGCGCGCGGTCGTTCTCGATCTGGCTCAGGAAGGGCACCGACAGGCCGCTGCGTTCGGCCACGACGGCAAGGGTGAGCTCCAGCGCACGACGACGACGCCGCACGGCCGCGCCCACGCGCAGAGGCTGCTCCTTGTGGTCGCCCATCGCTCCGGCTCCCTCCTTCGCCCGTCGGTCCGGTCGCGGATGCCCTTGTTCCGGCGAGTTCTCCGCCGCGTCCCGTGCCGGGTCCCCGGCCGAGTCCTCCGCAGGGTTCTCTGCACCCTACGCAGGTTCGGCAGACCGTTGCATGCGACCGCCGCATCGACGACACATTGTCGGAGGTCCGACCTCACAGTTCACGCCAGCCGACAGGGTCGTTCCGGGTTCAATGCGTGAGGACCCGCGCATGTTCCCGATGCCCGGAAACGCTCAGCGTCGAACTCGGCGGGGATCCCGGCCCGCTCAGGGGCCCCGGCGTGGCTCTGCGTGGTTGGCCGGATCCCTGCGGTGGCCGGTCCGGGGCGAAGAGGAGGGGCGGGCCGTCGTACGCGGGAGATGCCGTACGGCGGCCCGCCCCTCGTTCGGGCGGCGGGGTGCGTCAGGTCACCCGGCCGCCCGGTCCGTGTCCCCGGCGACCGGTGCCCACCGGTCGACCAGTCCGGGGTCGTCCTTCAGCCACGCCCTCACGGCGTCCTGCTCCTTGCCCTTGCCCGCTTTCTGGATGCGCGACTCCAGGGAGGTGAGCTGCTGCTCGGTCATGGAGAAGTCCTTCAGCCAGCGGCCGACCTCGGGGTTGTCGGCGGCGAAGCCGTCGCGGGCCAGCGTGTGCACGCCGTCGCCGGCGCCCCAGGCGCCCTCGGGGTCCTTCAGCTTCTTCAGGTCGTAGTCGCTGTACGCCCAGTGCGGGGACCACAGCGTGACGGCGACCGGCTTCTTCGCGGCGTACGCCCGCTTCAGCTCGGCCAGCATCGCCGGGGTGGAGCCGTCGACGACCTCGTAGGAGCCCTCCAGGCCGTACTCCTTGAGCACCTTGTCCTTGAGCAGGCCCATCATCCCGGCGCTCGGCTCGATGCCGACGATCCTGCCGCCGAAGTCGGCGGCGTGCTCCTTCAGGTCGGCGAGGGTGTCGACGTCCTTCATGTACGACGGGACGGCCAGTTCCAGGGAGGTGGGGCCGTACCACTTGCCGAGGTCGTCGAGCTGCTTGCCGTACTTCTTCCAGTACTCGGCGTGGGTGACCGGCAGCCAGGAGTCGGTCTGGAAGTCGATCTGGCCGGTGGCCAGGCCCGTGTAGAGCGGACCCGCCGTGTACTGGGTGGTGGTGACGTCGAAGCCGCGGCGCTCCAGCAGCTCCTTCCACAGGTAGGTCGAGGCGATGCCCTCGTCCCACGGGATGTAGCCGATCCTGATCTCGCGGCCCTTGCCGACGTCCGTGCCGGACGCCTCGGCGGTGCCGGCGTTCGTCCCGAAGACGTTCATGCCGCCGGCCACCAGGGCGAGCACGACCGCGCCGACCACGGCGACGGCCGGGCGGGGGCGGTACGTCCACACGGTCCGGCGTGCCTTGGCGGTGGCGCGGCGGCCCAGCGGGGACAGCTGCCGGCCGAGCGCGCCGGTGACCCGGTCCAGGTAGATCGCGAGGACGACGATGCCGAGCCCCGCCTCGAAGCCGAGGCCGATGTCGAGCCGGCCGATGGCCTCGTTGACCGCGCCGCCGAGGCCGCCGGTGCCGACCATGCCGGCGATGACGACCATGGACAGGCCCAGCATGATCACCTGGTTGACGCCCGCCATGATCGTCGGCAGGGCGAGCGGCAGCTGGACGCGCAGCAGGGTGTCGCGCGGGGTGGTGCCGAACGCCTCGGCGGCCTCGACGAGTTCCGCGTCGACCTGGCGGATGCCCAGTTCGGTCATGCGGACGCCGGGGGCGAGCGCGAAGATCAGCGTGGCGACGACACCGGCGGGCACGCCCATGCCGAAGAACAGGATCGCCGGGATCAGCAGCACCATCGACGGCATCGTCTGGAGCAGGTCGAGCACGGGCCGCACGGCGGCGCTCACCGTCCGGGAGCGGGCGGCCCAGATGCCCAGCGGGATCGAGATCACCAGGGCGATCAGGGTCGCGACCAGCACCAGGGACAGCGTGGACATCGCCTGGTCCCACAGGTCGAGCGAGTCGACCAGGGCGAACCCGGCGAAGGACAGCACACCCGCGACGAGGCCGCGCAGCCACCAGGCGAGCACCGCGAGGATGCCCGCGAGCAGCAGGGGCTCGGGCGCGGTGAGGACGGCGTCGATACCGTCGTAGAGGCCCTCGACGACCGTCTTGACCGCGTCGAAGAGCCAGGAGAGATGGGTGACGAGCCAGTCGACGCCGGAGTCGACCCAGTCGCCGAGAGGGAGCCTAGGCACGGGCGGTCACCTTCCCCTCGCCGCGGGGCCGGCCGCAGGGCGTGGGCACCCCTTCCTCGTCGCCGATCAGGCCGACGAGCCGCTGCCGGGGGACGACGCCGACGAGCGTGCGCCGCTCGTCGAGGACGGCCACCGGATGCGTGAGCCGGGCGCTGATCGCACACAGTTCGCCGAACGGCGTGCCGGGGGCGGCGGTCTCGCAGCCGCAGTCGGCCTCGTCGCCGCGCAGCTCGGTGTCCATCACGGCGGCGGCCGTCAGGACACGGGAGCGGTCGACGTCCTTGATGAAGGAGGCGACGTAGTCGTCGGCGGGGCGCAGCAGGATGTCCTCGGCGGTGCCGTTCTGCACGATCCGGCCGTCGCGCATGACGGCGATGCGGTCGCCGAGGCGCATGGCCTCGTTGAGGTCGTGGGTGATGAAGACGACGGTCTTCTTCAGGGTCCGCTGGAGGGCGAGCAGCTGGTCCTGCATGTCGCGGCGGATCAGCGGGTCCAGCGCGCTGAAGGACTCGTCCATCAGCAGCAGGTCGGCGTCGGTGGCCAGCGCGCGGGCCAGGCCCACACGCTGCTGCATGCCGCCGGACAGCTCGTCCGGCCACGACTTCTCCCAGCCCGCGAGGCCGCACAGCTCCAGGGCCTCGGCGGCCCGCCGCTCCCGCTCCGGGCGGGGGACGCCCTGCACGGCGAGACCGTAGGCCGCGTTGTCCAGGACGCTGCGGTGCGGGAAGAGAGCGAAGTGCTGGAAGACCATGCTGATCTTCTTCGAGCGGACCTCGCGCAGCTCGCGGGCGCCGAGCGCCGTCAGGTCCTGTCCGTCGAAGCGGACCTGCCCGGCGGTGGGCTCCAGCAGGCCGTTGAGCATGCGCAGCAGCGTGGACTTGCCGGAGCCGGACAGGCCCATGACGACGAAGATCCGGCCCTCGTCCACCGTGAAGGAGGCGTCGATCACGGCGGCGGTGGTGCCGTCGGCGCGCAGTTCCTCCCGGCCGGCTCCCTCGCGGAGCCGGTCGACCGCCTCGTCCTGTCGTCTGCCGAACACCTTGTACAGATGGTCGGCCTCAAGCCTGGCTGACACACGAACCTCTTGTCTCGGGGGCAATGGAAAGGGAGCGGCCGGCCGCCGTGTGAGGGGGGTCGACGGCCGATACCGCTCCGCGGCGGCGCCTGCCCCGGGCCGCACACCACAAACGCAGAAGTGGGCCGGCTCACCGGGGTTGCGCAGGACGCAACACGTTTCGTCCGGCCCGCCGCCAGCGGCGGGCGACGGGACGCCGCCGGGGCCGGGGTCCGGGGCAGGGTCGGCGGCGTGCGGCGTGCGGCGTGCGGCGTGCGGCGTGCGGCGGGGAGGTTGTCGGTGGGGTGCGGCATGATGCGAGGCGTGACCGGACGACTGATGCTCCTCGACACCGCCTCGCTCTACTTCCGTGCCTACTTCGGCGTCCCGGAGTCCGTGAAGGCCCCGGACGGCACCCCGGTGAACGCCGTGCGCGGGCTGCTGGAGTTCATCGACCGGCTGGTCCGGGACCACCGCCCGGACCAGCTGGTGGCCTGCATGGACGCCGACTGGCGCCCGCAGTGGCGGGTCGACCTGATCCCCTCGTACAAGGCGCACCGCGTCGCCGAGGAGCGCGAGGCCGGACCGGACGAGGAGGAGGTGCCGGACACCCTCTCGCCCCAGGTGCCGGTGATCGAGGAGGTCCTCGACGCGATCGGCATCGCGCGCGTGGGCGTCGCGGGCTACGAGGCGGACGACGTGATCGGCACGTTCACCGCGCGGGCCGAGGGCCCGGTCGACATCGTGACCGGCGACCGCGACCTCTATCAGCTGGTCGACGACACGCGCGGGGTGCGCGTGCTGTATCCGCTCAAGGGTGTCGGCACGCTCCAGCTCACGGACGAGGCGGTGCTGCGCGAGAAGTACGGCGTGGACGGCCCCGGCTACGCGGACCTGGCCCTGCTGCGCGGCGACCCGAGCGACGGCCTGCCGGGGGTGCCCGGCATCGGAGAGAAGACGGCCGCGAAACTGCTGGCCGAGTTCGGCGACCTCGCCGGGATCATGGCCGCGGTGGACGACCCGGAGGCGAAGCTCACGCCCTCGCAGCGCAAGCGGCTCACGGAGGCGCGGCCCTATGTCGCGGTGGCCCCGAAGGTCGTGCAGGTGGCGGGCGACGTCCCGCTGCCGGACGTCGACCCGGCCCTGCCGCGCGCCCCGCGCGATCCGGGCGCGGTGACGGAGCTGGGGGCGCGCTGGGGACTGGGCGGCTCGCTGAACCGGCTTCTGCTGACGCTGGGAACCTGATCGATTCCGTCTTCAGCGGTGCTCAAGTGGGCACCCGTTGCGCGCACATGTCTGGGGGGTAGTGATAACTTAGGTATACCTAAGCACGGTAACGCAGGGAGGCCGCCATGGCACTACGTCCGGCCCGCACGGCACGGAAGCCCCACACCGCGCAGGTCGTCCGCACCGAGCGGCTCACCCCGCACATGCAGCGCGTGGTGCTCGGCGGCGACGGCCTCGCCGACTTCACCGTGGGCACCCACACCGACCACTACGTGAAACTGCTGTTCCCCCCGGCCGAGGGTGTGACCTACCCCGAGCCCTTCGATCTGGAGCGCATCCGCGAGGAGTTCCCCCGCGAGCAGTGGCCGGTGACCCGGACGTACACCGTCCGTGCCTGGGACCGGCAGACGCGCGAACTGACCCTGGACTTCGTGGTCCACGGCGACGAGGGCCTGGCCGGCCCCTGGGCGACGCGCGTCCGGCCCGGTGAGACCGTGCGGTTCATGGGCCCCGGCGGCGCCTACGCCCCCGACACGCAGGCCGACTGGCATCTGCTGGCCGGCGACGAGAGCGCGCTGCCCGCCATCGCGGCCGCCCTGGAGGCACTGCCCGAAGGCGCCGACGTGCGCGCCTTCGTGGAGGTCTCCGGCGCCGAGGAGGAGGTGAAGATCGACTCCGACGTCGAGGTCGTCTGGCTGCACCGCGGTGACCGGCGGGTCGGTGAGGCGCTGGTCGAGGCGGTCCGGGGGCTTTCCTGGCCCGACGGCCGCGTGCACGCCTTCGTGCACGGCGAGGCGAGCTGTGTGAAGGAGCTGCGGCAACTGCTGCGGGTGGAACGGCAGATCCCCCGCGAGGACCTGTCGATCTCCGGCTACTGGCGGCTCGGGCACGACGAGGACGGCTGGCAGGCGTCCAAGCGGGAGTGGAACGCCCGCATCGAGGCCGAGCAGGAGAGCACGGCTCCGGCCGCATGAGACCGCGCGGGCGGCGGCACCCCGTCGACGGGGTGCCGCCGCCCGGCCGTGCGTCAGTCGCCCTGGACCCTCGCGTGCAGATGCATGTCGTGCCAGCCGTCGGCGTGGAGGCCCGAGCTGCGCTTGGTGCCTTCGAGGGCGAACCCCGACTTTCCCGCGACGCGGCAGGACGCCTCGTTGGCCACGGAGTGCAGCAGTTCGAGGCGGTGCAGGCCGACGTCCTTCAGGGCCCACCCGGAGAGCGCGGTCGTGGCACGCGCGGCGACGCCACGGCCCCGGGCCTGGGCCGTGGTCCAGTAGGCGACCTCGGCGACGCCCTCGTCGAGCCGTATCTCCCGCAGGGCCACCCGCCCCAGCAGCGTGTCCTCGACGGCGTCGACGACGGCCCACTGGGCGCCCCGCTCCTCGGCCCAGGCGGCGTTCCACTCCTCGATCCAGCCGTGCACCTCGTCCTCGGAGCCGGCCGCCCGTACATGCCAGCGGCGCAGCACCGGGTCCTGGAAGGCCGCGTACACCGCGGGCGCGTCCGGCTCCCGCCAGGGGCGCAGCAGGAGGCCGTCCCCGGTGGGGATCACGGGCTGCGGGCGGCCGAGGCTCCCCGCGGGCAGAACGGGTTCGGTCAGATACGGCATGCCGCGCATCCTGCCAAGCGGCCCGGAGGGGACCAACGGGTTTTCGCCCGGGGCAAAGGCACGGGCACAGGACCGCGGGGCACGGACCCGGCCCGCCCCGCCGGGACGGGTCCGCCGGGACGGAACGCGCCGCCCGGGGCGACGTAGGCTTGCCTGCGATGAGACGCCGTACCCCTCCCCCGCCCTCCCCTCTGCCGCAGCGCGACGGTGTGGATCCGGTGCGGGTGCGGCTGCCCGGCACCGGAGCGTGGGCCACGGTCGGCGAGCATCTGGTGGAGCGGCTGTCCGGCGCGGGCACCGGCGTCGTCGCACGGATGCTGGACGCCGGGCTGGTCGTCGGGGCCGACGGGCGTCCCGTGACCGCGGACACGGCGTACGTGCCGGGCATGTACGTGTGGTTCCACCGAGAGCTGCCTCCCGAGGTGCCCGTTCCCTTCCCGGTCGAGGTCGTGTACCGCGACGAGCACATCGTCGTCGCGGACAAGCCGCACTTCCTGGCCACCACCCCGCGCGGCAGCCACGTCTCCGAGACGCTCCTCGCCCGGCTCCGACGCGACCTGGACCTCCCCGCGCTCGGCGCGGCCCACCGGCTGGACCGGCTCACGGCCGGCCTGGTCCTGTTCACCGTACGGCCCGAGGAACGCGGCGCCTACCAGACCCTGTTCGGCGACCGCCGGGTGCACAAGGAGTACGAGGCCGTCGCCCCCCACGACCCCCGGCTCGCCCTCCCCCGCACCGTGCGCAGCAGGATCGTGAAGGAGCGCGGGGTGCTCACCGCCCGCGAGGTCGAGGGCGAGCCGAACGCGGTCACCCGGATCGGACCGGCCGAGCACCGGGGCGACGGACACGCCCGCTATCTGCTGGTACCGGCCACCGGGCAGACCCACCAGCTCCGTGTGCACATGAACGCGCTCGGCGTACCCATCCTCGGCGACCCTCTCTATCCCGAGCCCGCCCCGCCGGTACCGGCCGGCGACTTCCGGCGTCCCCTGCAACTGCTGGCACGCACCCTGGAGTTCACCGACCCGGTCACCGGTGCGGCCCACCGCTTCACCAGCACCCGCGAACTCGCCGCATGGACGTCGTACGCCGACTGGGCGGGCCGGTGACCCGCGCCGCGAACCGGCCCGCGGCAGCCCGTCAGTAGCCGCGCCACCACCGCAGGAACCGCTGCCAGGCCCCCGGGCGCCCGGCCGGAAGAGGCATGGGCGCCCCGGCGGCGGACGGCTGGGGCGGCTCCTCCTGCGAAGCCTGCGACGGCTGCGAAGCCTGCGACGGCTGCACCGGAGGCGCCGGCCGCGGGGCCGGAGCCGGGGTGCCGATCTGCCAGGCGGGCCGCTGCGCCGGCACGGCCCTGATCGACGGCTTCTCCCGTACGTCCTGCTGCGCCTTCGGCACGAACTGCACCGGCAGCTCCACGAGATGCCGCGAGGCGATCGACTCGGTCCGGCGCAGCTCGTCCTCGTCGCAGTCGAGTTCGACGTCCGGGAGCCGCATCAGCAGCGCGTCGACGCCGACGTCGGCGATGGCACGGCCGATGTCCTGGCCCGGGCACTCGTGCGGACCGCCGCCGAAGGAGAGGTGCGAGCGGTTGCCCTGCATGTTGACCGACAGGTCGGGTCTGACCCGCGGGTCGACGTTCCCCGGAGCGGGCGCGAACAGCAGGCCGTCGCCACGCCGGATGCGCTGGCCGCCCAGCTCCGTGTCCTGCTTGGCGAAGTAGGCGAACACGGTGCTGAACGGGGGCTCGTCCCACAGCGACTGCTCGACCGCCTCGGGCACGGTCATCTGGCCGCCGTTGAGCTGGGCCCGGAAGCGCGGGTCGGTCAGCACCATGCGCAACGCGTTGGAGAGCAGGTTGACGGTGGCCTCGTAGGCGGCGTAGAGGACCACGCGCAGATGCTCGCGGACCTCGTCGTCGGTCAGTCCCGCCGGGTGGGTGACGAGATGGCTGGTGACGTCCTCCTCGGGGCGCGCGCGGCGGCGGGCGGTGAGCCGGGCGAGCGCGTCCATGACGTAGGCGTTGCTGGCGATCGCGGTCTCGGTGCCCTTGAGCGCGTCCCGGGCGGACTGCACGAGCCGGTCGTTGTACTCCTCGGGCATGCCGAGGACCTCGCACATGACGGCCATCGGCAGATGCTCGGCGAACTGGCCGACGAGGTCGGCGGTGCCCTCCTCGCAGAAGCTGTTGACGAGCCGCTGGGTGTAGCGGTTGATGTGACGGCGCAGTCCGCGGTGGTCGATCGTGGACATGGCGCCGGTGACCGCGCCACGCAGCCGCAGATGCTCGTCGCCCTCGGCATGGGAGCAGATCGGCTGCCAGGCGATGTGCGGCATCAGCGGGTGGTCGGGCTTGACCATGCCCTCGATCAGCGGCGTCCAGATGCGGCTGTCGCGGGTGTACTGCGAGGGGGTGCGCACCATGTGCAGGTTCTCGGTGTGACCGAGGACCACCCAGATCGGTACGTCGTCGTGGAGGAGCGCGGGCGCGACAGGACCGTGTTCGTCGCGCAGCTTCTCGTACAGCGCACCCAGGTCCGTCGCCTCGGGGCCGAAGAGCCGGTGCAGGCCCCCTGGGCCGCTGCCGTGCGCGGGACAGCCGGGAGGCGGGGCGGCGAGGGCCGGGTCGTCCGTTCCGGTCGTGGAGAGGGATTCAGGCGTCACTGTGGAGGCTCCGAGACTGGTGGATCCGGTGGAGGGGGAGATCGGTGCGGGAGAGGGCCGCGCGGATGCGGGGGGTCAGGTGAGCGCGCCGGCCAGGGCCAGGGAGTGCAGGAACCGCACCAGGGTCATCAGGGCGTCCCGGCTGGAGGCGCGGCGGCGCGCGTCGATCTCCATGATGGGGATCTCCTCGGTGAGGTCGAGGGCGGTGCGCAGCTCGCCGAGGGGGTAACGCGGCGCGTCGGGGAAGGAGTTGACGGCGACGACGAAGGGCACGCCGCGCTCCTCCAGCCGCCCTATGACGTCGAAGCTGACCTCCAGCCGACGCGTGTCGACCAGGACGACCGCGCCGAGCGCCCCTTCGAACAGGCCGTTCCACAGGAACCAGAAGCGCTCCTGGCCGGGAGTGCCGAAGAGGTAGAGCACCAGCTGGTCGGTGATGCTGATGCGGCCGAAGTCCATGGCCACGGTGGTGGCGGTCTTGGACTCGGAGCCGTAGTTGTCGTCGACCCCGACGCCCGCCTGCGTCATGGTCTCCTCGGTCGTCAACGGTCTGATCTCGCTGACCGACCCGACCATGGTGGTCTTGCCGACTCCGAAGCCGCCCACGATCACGATCTTCGCCGCGGCCTGGGCCGTGTGCGGCAGATGGTCCTCGGTGCGTGGGCCGGGAATGGTGTCAGAGCCTTTGAAGTCCATGCATCACCGCTTCGAGGAGGGAACGGTCGGGGAGCGCCTGGCGGGCGATCGGGGCGCGCGCCGTGACCAGTTCGGCCGCCAGCATCTCGGTGAGCAGGACGGTCACCGCGCTGAACGGCAGACTGAGATAGGCCGACAGCTCGGCCACGGACAGAGGAGCGGCGCACAACCGCAGCACTGCCGCCTGTTCCGGGATGGTCGAGGGCGACGGCTCGGCGCGCGCCACGATTAACGTGACCAGGTCCATGTCCGCCCGTGCGCCGTCGACGCCGCCGATGACGAAGAGCCGTTCGGGGTTGCGGCGCGTGCCCTCCTGCCCTGCCGGTGGGGGCGGCGGGGCAGGGGGCCGGGCGGGGGTGCGCCTCTGGCGTTGCGGAGGAGTCATACGGTCTGCCCGTTGCGCCGGGGCGGACTGGTGAGATGGGCGCCGATACGGACCACCAGGTCGCGCATCCGGGCGCTCATCATGCCGGGCTCGCAGATCATGTCGGCGAGGACGGCGAGGTAGGCGTTGGCACCGGCGGCCATCATGTAGAAGTAGCCGCGGTCCATCTCGATGAGGACCATGTTCATCTCCCCCTCGCTGGTGGGGATCTCCTGGGCGACCGCGTTCGCCAGGCTCTGCAGTCCCGCGCAGGCCGCGGCGACCCGGTCGGCGGTGTCGGGGTCGCCGCCGTGCCGTGCGATGCGCAGTCCGTCGGCGGAGAGCACCACGATCATGGCGATGCCCGGTACGCCGTCGGCGAGCTCCTTGAGCATCCAGTCGAAGTTCGCTCGCTGCTGGATCACTTGAGATCCCCCTCGTCGTCGGCCTCGCTGGGGGCCGAGTCCTCGATCAGATGGGTGTATGCGGTGGGGTTGCGGGTGAAGGCGGTGGGGTGTTCCCCGGGCGGGGCGACCTTCTTCAGCCCCTCCCAGAAAGCCTCGAAGGCGAGGCCGGGTGCGGGCTGGTCCTCCTTCTTCCTGGCCGGCTCGGCCGAGAGCTCCGCCCACAGGGGCCCCGGGTCCCGCCCTTCCTTCAGGGCGCGTTCGGCCGCGTACTGTTCGGCGATCCGCTGGCTGAGCGGGACCTTGACCCGGCTGCGGCGCTGCGGAAGGCCGCCCGCCGTCCACTCGGTGACCTCCGGTACCTCGTCCTCCATGGAGACGCCGGCCGGGATGCGCGGGCTGGTGGGGCGGCGCTTCTTGGGCGGACGCTTGGGGCCTTCGAGCGCGTCGACCGTCTGGGGCAGGGCGGTGGCGCCGATGCCGTGGGCGAGTCCGACGCCGGGCTCGGTGGTCAGCATGTCGCTGGGCACGATCAGCACGGCACGCACGCCGCCGTAGGCCGAACTCCTCAGGGAGACCTGCATGTTGTGCGCGGTGCACAGACGGCCGACGACGGCGAGGCCCAGGCGCGGGCTGTCGCCGAGGTCCTGGATGTCGACGCCGGCCTTGGCGCGTTCCAGCATGCCCTCGGCACGGGCGCGTGCCTCCTCGCTGAGGCTGACACCGCCGTCCTCGATCTCGATGGCGACGCCGGTCTGCACCTCGAAGGCGGTGACGTGGACCTTGGTCTGCGGCGGCGAGTACCGGGTGGCGTTGTCGAACAGCTCGGCGCAGGCGTGGATGACCGGCTCGACGGCGGTGCCCTTGATGTTGACCTTGGCGATGTTGTCCAGCGAGATGCGCCGGTACTCCAGGATCCGGGACATGGCGCCGCGCAGCACGCTGTAGAGGGCGACGGGCGCGGGCCACTGGCGGCTGGGCCGGCCGCCGCCGAGGACACCGATGGAGTCGGCGAGGCGGCCCACCAGCGCGTTGCCGTGGTCGATGCGCAGCAGGTCGTCGAAGACCTCGGGGTTGCGGCCGTGGTCCTCCTCCATCTCCCGCAGTTCCGCGGCCTGCTGATGGATGATCGCCTGGACGCGCCGGGCGATGTTGACGAAGGAGCGCTGGGCGGAGTCGCGCAGGGCTTCCTCGTGGTCGACGATCCGCAGCATGTAGAGGACGATGAGGCGCTCGGCGTCGGACAGGTCCCGGTAGGAGGGATCGATCTCGCCCAGGTCGCGCATCACCTCTCCGGGTGAATTGCCGTTCCTCAGGCGCTGGATGGCGTCGGGCACGATCTCCCGGCCGAGCCGGGTCATCCGTTCCTCATGGGCGGCCACACGCCGTTCCAGATACGCGGTGTGACGGGCGTGCTCGGCACGCAGGTCGCGCAGCGTGCGGCCACGGCGCGCGGCCTCGGCCCCGACCAGGATCACCAGGAGCGTGGCGACGCCACCGCACACGGCGACCGCGTTCTGCGCCGGCTCCGCGACCAGTGCCACGGCTGCGCCGGTCGCCGCGGCCATGACTATCGCGGGGAGCAACAGCACGCGGACAAAGGGGAGTTCACGGCGTACGGGAGGGGGTTGGACACTCACCATGGGGGCCCTCTGAAACGAATCGACTGACAGACGGGGAGGTTGCGGGGCTGTACGTCATGGAACTGTCGGAATTCAAGGCATCTTTGGGAACAACCGCGCGATTTCATCTCAACTCGGCGCGCTGCGGGCGAGCTTAGTCCGACCGGATCATCGCCGTGTCATATTCGGCAAGCGCCTGAAATGACGTATGTGACAGGAGTACGCTCGGCTGCATTTGCACGCTGCGACCACGTTCGCACACGCAGCGTGACGACGTACAGGCATGCGAAAGCGACTCACCGTAATGAGTGAACAAGCCCCGGGCTCAGACCTTCAGGGGCGCGGGCTGTAGCAGCATGCGGCTTCGAGGGCGCGGGTGCGACCAGCCTTCTGCAGCGGCACCCGCGCCCTCGGACGTCACCCCACGGACGAGGGCGTCACCCCACGGACGAGTAGGCGACGACTCCCCGCAGCAGCCCCTCGACCGCCTTGCGGGACGCCTTCACCACGCTCGAACCCTGGGGCGCGGCCGCCTGGATCTGCCCGAGCACGTCGATCACCTGCTTGCACCAGCGCACGAAGTCACCGGCCGGCATCTCCGCCTCGCGCAGCACCTCGTCCAGCCCCGCCCCCGAAGCCCACATGTAGGCGGCCCAGGCGAACCCGAGGTCGGGCTCCCGCTGCCCGACGCCCTCGGTCTGGGTGATGCGGAAGTCCTCCTCCAGCGCGTCCAGCCGGCCCCAGATCCGCACCATCTCACCGAGCGCCGCCTTCGCCGCGCCCGAGGGCAGCTTCGGCGCGAGCGCGTCGTCACCGACACGGGCCTCGTACACCAGCGCCGAGACGCACGCCGCCAGCTCGGCCGGGTTCAGCCCCTCCCAGACACCGGCCCGCAGACACTCGCTCGCCAGCAGGTCCAGCTCGCCGTACAGCCGGGCGAGCCGCCGCCCGTGCTCGGTGACGTCGTCGTCACGCAGGTAGTCCAGTTCGGTCAGCAGTGCCACGATCCGGTCGAAGGTCCGCGCGATGGTGTTCGTACGGCCCTCGATGCGCCGCTCCAGCTGCGAGGTGTCCCGCAGCAGCCGGTAGTAGCGCTCGGCCCAGCGCGCGTGGTCCTCACGGTCGTTGCAGCCGTGGCAGGGGTGCGCCCGCAGCGCGGTGCGCAGCCGTGAGATCTCGCGGTCGTCGGCCGCCTGCGAACGGCGCCTGCGGTGCCGGTCCGGCACGATGTGCCCGGCCTTGGTGCGCAGCGCGGTGGCCAGGTCCCGGCGGGACTGCGGCGAGCGCGGGTTGAACGACTTGGGGATCCGCATCCGCTCCAGCGCCTCCACCGGCACCGGGAAGTCGATCGCCGCCAGCCGCTTGACCTGCCGCTCGGCGGTCAGCACCAGGGGACGCGGGCCGTCGTGCTGGTCGAAGCCGCGGTGGCCGTTGGACCGCCCGGCGGGCAGCCCCGGGTCCAGCACCAGGGCGAGCCCCGCGTACTTGCCGGTCGGCACATGGATGACGTCGCCCGGCTTGAGCCGCTCCAGCGCGACGGCAGCCTCCGAGCGCCGCTCGGCCGCGCCCTGCCGGGCCAGTTCGGTCTCGCGGTCCTTCAGCTCCCGCCGCAGACGCGCGTACTCCTCGAAGTCGCCGAGATGGCAGGTCATCGACTCCTTGTAGCCGGACAGGCCCTCCTCGTTGCGCTGCACCTGGCGGGAGATGCCGACGACCGACTTGTCGGCCTGGAACTGCGCGAAGGAGGTCTCCAGGAGCTCGCGCGAGCGATGCCGCCCGAACTGCTCGACCAGGTTGACCGCCATGTTGTACGACGGCTTGAAGCTGGAGCGCAGCGGATAGGTGCGGGTGCCCGCGAGGCCCGCCAGGTGGTCGGGGTTCATGCCCCGCTGCCACAGCACCACCGCGTGGCCCTCGACGTCGATGCCACGCCGGCCCGCGCGGCCGGTGAGCTGGGTGTACTCACCGGGGGTGATGTCCGCGTGCTGTTCGCCGTTCCACTTGACGAGCTTCTCCAGCACCACCGAGCGGGCGGGCATGTTGATGCCCAGTGCCAGGGTCTCGGTGGCGAACACGGCCTTGACCAGGCCGCGCACGAACAGTTCCTCCACGACCTCCTTGAAGGTCGGCAGCATGCCCGCGTGGTGCGCCGCGATGCCGCGCTCCAGGCCCTCCAGCCACTCGTAGTAGCCGAGGACGTGCAGGTCCTCGGTCGGGATGGAGGCCGTGCGCTCCTCGACCAGCGACCGCACCCGCTCGCGCGCCTCCTCGTCGTTCAGCCGCAGTCCCGCGTGCAGGCACTGCTGGACGGCGGCCTCGCACGCGGCGCGGCTGAAGATGAAGGTGATCGAGGGGAGCAGCCCCTCCGCGTCGAGGCGCTCGATGACCTCGGGGCGGCTCGGGATCCAGATGCGCGAGCGCTGCCGCCGCTCCCGCTCCCGGTCGGCCTCACGCATCGACCGGCCGCGTCTGCGGTCCTGGTAGGAGGGCCGGCTGGCCTCCATCCGCGCCATCCGCGTGAGGTCGGGGTTGACGGCCCTGCGGTGGCCCTCGCCCTCCTCGAAGAGGTCGTACATCCGGCGCCCGGCGAGCACGTGCTGGAACAGCGGCACCGGCCGGTGCTCGGAGACGATCACCTCGGTGTCGCCGCGGACGGTGTCGAGCCAGTCGCCGAACTCCTCGGCGTTGGAGACGGTGGCGGACAACGACACCAGCGTCACCGACTCGGGGAGGTGGATGATCACTTCCTCCCAGACGGCTCCGCGGAAGCGGTCGGAGAGGTAGTGCACCTCGTCCATGACCACGTAGCCGAGACCCAGCAGGGTCTGCGAACCGGCGTAGAGCATGTTCCGCAGGACCTCGGTGGTCATGACGACCACCGGGGCGTCGGAGTTGACGCTGTTGTCGCCGGTGAGCAGGCCGACCTTCTCGGCGCCGTAGCGGCGGCACAGGTCGGAGTACTTCTGGTTCGACAGCGCCTTGATGGGTGTCGTGTAGAAGCACTTCATGCCCTGCTGCAGGGCGAGGTGGACGGCGAACTCGCCCACGATCGTCTTGCCGGAGCCCGTCGGCGCGGCGACCAGGACGCCCTTGCCCGCTTCGAGCGCCTGGCACGCCTCTATCTGGAAGGGGTCGAGGCCGAAGTCGTACATCTCGCGGAAGGAGCCGAGCGCGGTGGCCTGCTCGGCAGCGCGCTTGCGGGCTGCCGCGTACCGCTGGGCCGGTGAGAGGTCCTCTGTCATCGTGCTTTCGAGCGTACCGGTCCGCACTGACAACAGGACGATCATTATCCCGATCCGCTGCCGGAGGGCCCTGGATCCCCGCAGCTCAAGGACCTACGACCCGCAGCGCACCCGGTATGCAGCGTGCGGTCAGCGGGAGCGGCCCGAGCGGCTCGCCGTCCGCGTACCCGGTGACGTCCGGCGCGACGAGCTCGACCTGCGCGGCCCGCAGCACGGTGATCTTCGGATGCCCGATGTGGCCGCCTCGGTAGACGCTCGGGAAGAGCCGCAGCAGGGTGACACGGGAGCAGTCCCCCACCACCGTGACGTCGAACAGTCCGTCGGTGAGGTCCGCGCCCGGGCAGATGCGCATGCCGCCGCCGTACGACGGCCCGTTGCCCACGGCGACGAGGGTCGCCTCGGTCTCCCGGACGGTTCCGTCGTCGAGCGTGATCCGGTACGGCAGCGGCCGGAAGGCGGCCAGCTCGGCGAGCATCGCGAGGTCGTACCGCAGGCGCCCCGCCGGCCACCGCATCCGGTTGCCCCGGTCGTTGACGCGGGAGTCGAAGCCGGAGGCGAGGACGGTGCCGAACCAGTGTCCGCCGACCCGGCCGAGGTCGACGTCGCGCACCCGGCCGCCGAGCAGGGCGTCGGCGAGCACCCGGCCTGCCCGCCCGGGGTCGCGCAGCGGCAGGCCGAGGGCGCGGGCGAAGTCGTTGCCGGTGCCGACGGGGACCAGGCCCAGCGGGGTGCGGGTGCCCGCCACGGCCTGGAGCGCGAGGTTCACCATGCCGTCGCCGCCGACCGCGATCAACGCGCCGGTTCCGGCCTCGACGGCGTCGCGCGCGCGGGCGAGGGCGTCCTGCGGGGTCCGGCCGAGGACCGTGCGCACCGAGAAGCCGGCCGCGCGGAGAGCGGAAGCGGCCGGCTGCGCCGCGCGGGCGCCCCGGCCGCGGCCCGCGGTGGGATTGACGAAGAGGGTGATCTCGCTGGTCACGGGGTGACCCTACGAGGTGCCCGGCGTCCGTCAGGTCACGTCGTCATAACCGTTGACCCGGTCCGTGCTCGACTGCTCGGGCAGGGCCCGGGGCCCGGGGACGGACTCGACCGCGCCGATGTCGGCGGGCGTGAGGTCCAGCTCGGACGCCTCGTCGTCGGCGGGGCCGAGGGCCTCGCGGCGCTGCTTGCGCCGGTCGTTGAGGAGCGCGACGGCCGTGGCGGCGAAGTACAGCACCCAGATCGGTCCGGCGAGCGCCATCATCGACAGCGGTTCGGTGCTGGGCGTGGCGACGGCCGCGAAGACCGTGATGCCCAGGATCATGCCGCGCCACCAGCCGAGCATCCGCTTGCCGGTGATGACCCCGGTGAAGTTCAGCATCACCAGCAGCAGCGGCAGCTCGAAGGAGAGCCCGAAGACGATGACCATGCGCGTGACCAGGTCGAGCAGCTCGTCCAGCGGCAGCAGGTTGTCCACGCCGCCGGGCGTGAACTCGATCAGGACGTTCGCGGTGGTGGGCAGGACCGAGTAGGCGAAGTAGGCGCCCGCGAAGAACAGCGGGACACCGGTGCCGACGAAGGCGTACGCGTACTTCCTCTCGTGGCGGTGCAGACCGGGCGCGACGAAGGCCCACAGCTGGTACAGCCAGACCGGCGAGGCGAGGACGACGCCGGCCATGAGGGACACCTTCAGCGCGAGGGTGAAGGGCGCCAGCAGACCGTTGATCGTGATCTGCGCGCACGGGCTGTCGCCGGCGCGGGCCAGCTCGGAGAAGGAGTCCGGGCACCCGACCGAGTCCAGGACCGGCTTGGTGAAGAAGTCGATGATGTCGTTGTAGAAGAAGGCGGCACCGATGGTGACGACGATGATGGCCAGCACTGCCTTCGCGAGCCGGTTGCGGAGCTCACGCAGGTGTTCCGCGAGGGGCATGCGCCCCTCGGGGTCCTTCTCCTTGTTGCGGGCAGGCTTCAGCAACCCACGTTCCCATCTCGTGCGGCGGGCCGGAGGTCACCGGCCCTGTGTCAGCGCTTGGTCGTGTCCGTCGGCTCGGTGACCGGGCGGGAGCTGGTCACATCGCCGGGAGCGGCCTGGATGACGCGCTGAGCGGGAGCCTGCTGGTCGTCGGGGTGCGGCGGGTCGGCGGGGGCGGCGGCCTTGCCGTCCTCCTTCATCGCCTTCGCCTCGCTCTTGAGGATGCGCGCGGACTTGCCGAGCGAGCGAGCCATGTCCGGAAGCTTCTTGGCGCCGAACAGCAGCAGGATGATGACGAGAATCAGGGTGATCTCGAGCGGGCCGATCTTTCCGCCGAACATATGCTTTACCTTCTCACCGAGGCGCATTGATGGGACACTGTCCGACCGGCCGGACAGGCGTCCGAACGATCGTGCCGCCAGCGATCGTAACGCCCGGGGGT
Organism: Streptomyces sp. NPDC093094; assembly: GCF_044754345.1. Lineage (NCBI taxonomy): Bacteria > Bacillati > Actinomycetota > Actinomycetes > Kitasatosporales > Streptomycetaceae > Streptomyces > Streptomyces sp. NPDC093094. The sequence continues at coordinate 65,272 of NZ_JBIVOX010000028.1, forward strand.
GAACCTCAGGCAATCCCCGTGCGTACTCCCGGTTCGCGGTCCGGGCCTCGTTCATCGGGCCGCGGTCAGCAGCGTACCTGTCACCATGGGCAGGTCGACAGGGCGAAGCCGCCCAGAACGCGTCATGCGCGACGACTCACAGCCAAACCGGCGTGACTCACAGCGAGTCGACGGCACGCGCCGTGCTCATCGCCGCCCGCTCCAGGTCCTCGGCGGCTCTGCTGATACGGCTCGCGGACTCCGAGACCTGCCTCCCGAGACGCTGCGCCTCCAGGAACACCCGCACGGCGAACACGCCGAGAACGGCGAGACCCAGGAAACCCGCGGCAACCGCGAACATCGGCCAGAACATGACGCCGAGCCTAGACGGTGGAGTGCAGCCGCAGGGTGCGGACGCCGCCGCCCGTCAGCAGTTCCACGATCCGCTCGCCCGCGGGCTTGCGCACCGACGCCCCGCACTCGGGACAGGTGAAGGAGTAGAAGGTGGTACGGCTGGAGGCGCCGATCGCGAGGCGCAGGGCGCCGGCGGCCAGCTCGAAGCGGCCCCGGCAGTCGGGACAGCCCGCCCGGAACAGGACCGGCGCCACGCTTCTCATCCCGGCGAACGCGGAAGCCACCGACACGCCCCGGATCCCGGACGGCCCCGACTCGCTCACAGCTTCTGCTCCTGCCTGTCCTGGAGCCCGCCGGTGACGACGGGACCGCCGCCGCCGCGCTCCGGCCCGGAGCGCGCGCCGCCCGGGACATCAGGGCTCAGCGGAGCGGCGTCGCCGTACGCCGTGTCCTGTGCCCCTGTCTCCAGCCCGTCGTACGCCGCGAGGGCCTCGCCGGCCGCGCGGCGTGCGCTGTCGGCCAGGTCACGGGGCGCGACGATCCGGCCGTCGGCGCCCAGACGCAGCGCCAGACGTCTCAGGGACGCCGGGTCGGGGGTGCGCAGGGTGATGCGCAGACCGCCGTCGGGCAGTTCCTCGGCGCTGTCGTGCGGGTAGTACTCGGCGACCCAGCGCCCGCCCGGTCCGACCTCGACGACGACCTCGGGGTCCTCGGCCGCGGGCTGCACCAGCGCCTCGGAGAGGTCGCGCAGCTCGATCTCCGGCGGCGCGGACGGTTCGTCGAGGATGCGGATCTCGGCGACGCGGTCCAGCCGGAAGGTGCGGCGCGCCTCGGAGCGGCGGCACCATGCCTCCACATACGTGTGGCCGACGCTGACCAGACGGATCGGGTCGATCTCGCGCTCGGTGAGCTCGTCGCGGGCCGGGGAGTAGTAGCGGATCCACAGCCGGCGCCGCTCGGAGATCGCCCGGTCCACGTCGGCGAAGACACCGCCCTCGGACTCGAAGGTGACCGAGAGGCGGGAGCTGGCGCCGGCCGCCTCGCCGGCGGCGGTCTCCACCTTCGCGGTGGCCCGCAGCAGCGCCTGCCGGTCGCCCTCGCGCAGCCCCGGCAGGGTCGCCACGGCACGCGCGGCGACCAGCAGCGCGGTCGCCTCGTCGGCGGCGAGCCGCAGCGGCTCGGCGGCCTCCGCGCCGAGCGCGGCCGGGTTGTGCCACCAGATGCGCTCGCCGTCGGTGTCGATGTCGAGCAGATCACCGCCGCGGAAGCTGGTGCCGCACATCGGCAGCACATCGAGGTCGGAGACCAGCTCGTCCTCGGTGATGCCGAAGGCACGGGCGACGTCCTCCACGCGTGCGCCGGGGCGCTCGCGCAGATAGGTCACCAGCGACAGCATCCGCCGGGTCTGGTCGATGGCGTTCGTGGGCCTGACCGGTTTGCCTGCCACGTTCTTGCCCGTCCCCCTCAGCCCTTGGCCACGGCACGCAGCCGGTCCACGACGTCGGCCCGCAGCTCGGCGGGCTCCAGCACCACCACGTCCGGACCGAACTCCACCAGCCAGGCGTCGAGCCCGTGTCCGTACGGAATCTCCAACTCGTCCCACCCGTCACCGAGTTCCCGGACGGCGGTGGCCTTCGCCCGAAGGGGGTAGCCGGCGTCCTGGCGCAGCCGGATCAGCGCGCTGCGGTCGGCGGTCTCCCCCGCCCAGCTCGCGACGGTCTCGCGGACCGTGACCACGTCCGGCACGGGTGCGGTGAAGCGTGCCCCGCGGCTGCGCACCTTGCCGGTGATCCGGGAGAGACGGAAGACGCGCTCGGCGCCCCGGTCGCGGTCCCAGCCGGCGAGGTACCAGTGGCCGCGCCAGCACTCCAGCGCCCAGGGCTCGACCTGCCGGGTCTCGGGCTGGGCGGCGTTGGCCTTGCGGTAGTCGAAGGCCACCGGGCGGCGGTCGCGGCACGCGAGCATCAGCGGCTCGAAGGCCGCCTCGTGCACAGGGATCCGCGGCTCCAGCGCGCCGTGCGCCTCGTAGGGGTCGACGTCCTCGGGCAGTCCGGCGGCACGCAGCTTCTGCAGGGCGCCGCTGGCGGCTCCGGCCAGTCGTGCCTGCTGCCACACCTTGGCCGCGAGCCCGAGCGCGGCGGCCTCCTCGGCGTCGAGGGTGATCGGCGGCAGCCGGTTGGAGTCGCGGCGGGCCAGGTAGCCGACCTCGCCGTCGAGGTTCTCGACGGTCGCGATGACCAGGCCGAGTTCCCGCAGATCGTCCTTGTCCCGCTCGAACATGCGGTTGAAGGAGTCGTCGCTTCCCGCCTCGAGGTAGGCCTCGATGGAGTCCCGCAGCTCACGCTTGCTGAGCGGCCGCCGCGTCCCGAGCAGACACAACGCCAGGTTCATCAGCCGCTCGGCCTTGGCAATGGCCATCGATGCCCTTCGCCTTTCTTATGGTGCTTCCGCCCGACGACCGTACCGCTCAGCGGTCCCGTGGCAAAAGCCGAGGGCCCATGCCCGGACAGGCATGGGCCCCAGGTGATCGACTGCGGTCGTACGACGATCGGACCCCGAGGGATCAGACCGCGATGAGGTCGACCACGAAGATCAGCGTCTCACCGGGCTTGATGGCCGGCGTCGGGCTCTGGTTGCCGTAGGCGAGGTGCGCCGGGATGGTCAGCTGGCGACGGCCGCCGACCTTCATGCCCTGCACGCCCTGGTCCCAGCCCTTGATGACACGGCCGCCACCGAGCGGGAAACGGAACGGCGTGCCACGGTTCCAGCTGGCGTCGAACTCCTCGCCCGTGCTGAAAGAGACACCGACGTAGTGCACAGTGACGGTCTGACCCGCCTGCGCGACCTCGCCGTCGCCCTCCCAGATGTCCTTGATCTCGAGGTCGGCCGGGGGCTGGCCCTCGGGGAAGTCGATCTCGGGCTTGTCGATGCTCACGTCTTCAGCTCCTGCATGTGTACGAAAAAGACAACGATCACAGTCTTTCATCCCCGGGCCGCGGTCGCCTGCGACCGGGGCGGCGGGGCGTCACATCTTGGCGAGGATGTCCACCGTGAACACCAGCGTGGCACCCTTCTCGATACCGCTGCCCTGCGGCGGGGCGTCGCCGTAGCCAAGGTCCGGCGGGATGACGATCAGGACCCGGCTGCCGACCTTCTTGCCCGTCAGCCCCTGCGACCAGCCCTTGACGACCTGCTGGAGGGAGAACGACGTCAGCGCCTTGCGGCTGTACGTCGAGTCGAACTCCTTGCCGTTGGACCACTGCACGCCCTTGTACTGCACCAGCACGGCGTCGTCGGCCGCGACCGCGGGGCCGTCGCCCTCGATGACGTAGTTCGCCACCAGCTTCTTCGGCGGGTCGCTCTTGGGCACCTCGATGGAGGGCGCCTTGCCGTCGGTGTTCGTGCCCGCCTTCGGCAGGGCGGCGTCGTCCTGCGGCACGTCGGTGCCCTTGGCCGAGCTGCCGGCGTTGAACGTGTCCTGGATGTCCACCACGAACACCAGGGTGTCGGTGCCCTTGATGCCGGCCGCCGAGTTGCCCTGCTTGCCGTAGCCCCAGGCCGGGGGCACGGCCATCTGCACGCGGCTGCCGGCCTTCTTCCCGGTCAGTCCGTAGCGCCAGCCGTCGATGATGCTGCCCTGGGCCAGCTGGATCACCAGCGGCGTCTTGCGGTCGTAGGAGTTGTCGAAGACCTTGGCGGTGCTCCACACCTGGCCGAGGTAGTTGGCCTGGATGTAGTCGTTCTCCGCGACGGTCTTGCCTCCGCCCGCGATCACCGTCTTCACCGCCAGCTGGTCCGACGGCTCGCCGGTGCCCTTGGCCACGGTCGGCTTCTCGTCGAACTTCACACCCGCCGTGATCGCCGGCAGCGGACCGTCCACGATCTTCGGCGCCGGTGCGGCGGACGTCTCGGGCGTCGTCGGCGACGCGCTGTCGCTGGCCTTGCCCGCGTCGGACTTGTCGTCGCCGCAGCCGGCGAGTGTGACCAGTCCCGCGGGAACGGCGGCAAGGATGAGTGAGCGTCGGCGCACGGTGGGGGCCTCGTAATCGGTCGATCTTCCAGATGGACGTGCGCGCAACTCTACGGCGTGAGAAGGGCGCCGTACGGTAAACGTACGGCGCCCGTGTTGCGTTCCGGCACACCGCCGGAACGCCTCCCTCACATTCCCGCGATCAGCTTCTCCACCCGGTCGTCCACCGAACGGAACGGGTCCTTGCACAACACCGTCCGCTGTGCCTGGTCGTTCAGCTTCAGGTGCACCCAGTCCACCGTGAAATCGCGGCGCTGTTCCTGCGCCCGGCGGATGAAGTCGCCGCGCAGCCGCGCACGAGTGGTCTGCGGCGGGACCGACTTGCCTTCGAAGATCTTCAAGTCGTTGCAGATCCGGGCGGCTTGTCCCTTCTTCTCCAGCAGGTAGTACAGACCACGACGCCGGTGGATGTCGTGGTAGGCGAGGTCTATCTGCGCCACGCGCGGATGCGACATCGTCATGTTGTGCTTGGCGCGGTACCGCTCGATGAGCTGGTACTTCATCACCCAGTCGATCTCGGTGCCGATCCGGTCGAGATCCTCCGACTCGATCGAGTCGAGGGTGCGGCCCCACAGCTCCAGCACCTGCTCGACCGTGCCGGTGCGGATGCCGCGCCGCTCGCAGAAGTCCACGGCCTTCTCGTAGTACTCGCGCTGGACCTCCAGCGCGGACGCCTCCCGGCCGCTGGCCAGGCGCACCTTGCGCCGCCCCGTGATGTCATGGCTGACCTCGCGGATCGCCCGGATCGGGTTCTCCAGGGTCAGGTCACGCATCACCGTGCCCGCCTCGATCATGCGCAGCACCAGGTCGGTCGCGCCGACCTTGAGCAGCATCGTCGTCTCGGACATGTTCGAGTCGCCGACGATGACATGCAGCCGGCGGTAACGCTCCGCGTCGGCGTGCGGCTCGTCGCGGGTGTTGATGATGGGCCGGGAGCGGGTCGTCGCCGACGAGACGCCCTCCCAGATGTGCTCGGCGCGCTGACTGACGCAGTACACCGCGCCGCGCGGGGTCTGGAGCACCTTGCCCGCTCCGCACAGCAGCTGCCTCGTCACCAGGAAGGGAATGAGGATGTCCGCCAGCCGGGAGAACTCCCCGTGCCGGGCCACCAGATAGTTCTCGTGGCACCCGTAGGAGTTGCCGGCCGAGTCGGTGTTGTTCTTGAAGAGGTAGACGTCGCCCGCGATTCCCTCCTCGTGCAGGCGTCGTTCGGCGTCCACCAGGAGTCCTTCGAGAATGCGCTCGCCGGCCTTGTCGTGGGTGACCAGTTCGGTCACATTGTCACACTCGGGTGTTGCGTATTCAGGGTGTGATCCCACGTCGAGATAGAGGCGGGCGCCGTTCCGCAGAAAGACATTGCTGCTGCGGCCCCATGACACGACACGGCGGAAGAGGTACCGCGCCACCTCGTCAGGCGACAGACGGCGCTGTCCCCTGAACGTGCACGTGACGCCGTACTCGTTCTCCAGCCCGAAAATGCGGCGGTCCATGACTGAACATTACGCCCGATCCCCTGAACTGAAACGGGGTTCGGCAGCTCGATTTGGATCATTTTCCGATGAAGCCGCAACGACCGCCCCCCGGACGGGAGCTGCGAGGACCCGCCCGGTGGCCACCAGCACGAGCAGCGACACCGCCCCCGCGACGGCCGGCACCGCGAAGCCCCACAGGGCGCCGCCCGCCTGGACGACCGGCCCCGCGAGGCCCGTTCCCACCGACGCGCCGACCGTGAAGGTCGTCACCAGCCAGGAGAACGCCTCGGTCACCGTGCCGCTCGGCGCATGCCGGTCCACGATGACGAACGCGCACGCGATGGCCGGCGCGAGGAACACCCCGGCAAGCGCGGTCAGCCCGACCATGGCGACCGCGCCCGGCATCAGCGTCAGCGGCAGGTAACACACCGCCAGGAACGCCACCAGCACCCGCAGTCGCCGCTCCGGGGCACCGGCCCACTGCCGCGCCCCGTAGACCGTGCCGCCCACCAGGGCGCCCAGGCCCAGCCCGGCCATCAGCCAGCCGTACACGGCGTCGCCGCCGTGCTCGTCGGCGTACGGCACCGCGGCGACCGTGATGGACCCCAGCGCCATCCCGATGAACAGGAACGCAGCCAGGAGCGCCACCAGGCCCGGCGAGCGCAGGGCACCCAGCCAGTGTGCCTCGCGCGGCGCCGAACGCCATGCGCGCGAGGGCGGCGACACGACGACGGAGAGCGCGCCCAGGACGCCGAGGACGTTGAGCACCAGCAGCGCGGCCTGCGCCGACCACAGCGAGACGCACAGCGTCACCAGCAGCGGCCCGACGGTGAACATGACCTCCTGCGCCACCGCGTCCATCGCGTACGCCGTGTGGATCTGGTCCTCGCGGCGCAGCACCGACGGCCACAGCGCCCGCAGACCGCCCTCCAGCGGCGGCGTGAAGAGGCCCGCGGCGGCCACCGCGGCGTAGGCGAGGGGCAGCGGGTCGAGGCCGTTCAGGGCGAAGGCGGCGGTCGCGAGGGCCGACAGCACCGCGGCGGGCAGCTGCACACGCGGCTGCCCGTACAGGTCCACCATGCGCCCCAGCACCGGCTGGCCGGCCGCGTTCGCCACGCCGTACACGGCCGCCAGCGCGCCCGCCAGGCTGTACGAGCCGCCCTCCGCCCGTACGAACAGCACGACGGCGATGGCCGCCGTGGCGTTGGGGAGCCGGCCGACCAGCGTGCCCGTCAGCAGACGGGTGGCGTGCTTCGCCCTGAGGATCTCCAGGTATCCCGCGGCCATGATCCGCCCTCCGGCCAGAGTGTTACGTATAACGTCGTTCTTCATACGTACCATGTGCGCTGTTCGGCAGTCCAGACGAGGGACCGGCAGCGAAGGAGCACGCGGACGGTGGCACGCGGCAGCACACGCCCCACGAGCCGGGACGTCGCCCAGGCCGCGGGGGTCTCCCAGGCGGCCGTCTCGCTGGTGTTCGGCGACAAGTGGCGCGGCCGTGTCTCCGAGGCCACCGCCGAGCGGGTGCGGCAGGCCGCCCTGGAGCTGGGCTACCGCCCCAACCTCGCCGCCCGCAACCTCCGTCTCGGCAGCACCCGCACCGTCCTGCTGGTGGTGCCCGCCCTGACCACGGAGTTCTTCCCCGGCGTCTACACCGGTGCCGCGCGCGTGGCCGCCGGGCACGGCTTCGGCGTGGTCCTCTACCCCTCCCCCGAGGGCATCGGCCCCGCCCCCGACCCCTTCGCCTCCGCCCGGTCCGCCCTGGACGGCGTCCTCGCCTCCTCCATGGCCGCCGACGCCCTCACCGCCATCCGCGGCGACCAGCTGCCGCTCGTCATGCTCGACAGCGACCCCCGGGGCAGCCTGGGCGCGGCCACCGTCAACCTGGACATCACCGACGGCATGCGCCAGGTGGCCGACCACCTCCTCGGCCTCGGCCACCGCCGCTTCCTGCACCTCGCCGCGGACGTCCCCTCCTGGACCTTCGAGGTCCGCGCCCGGGAACTCGCCGCGCGGCTCGGCGCCCGGCCCGGCACGAGCCTGCGCACCGCCCCCACCCCGCTCTCCATCGAGCGCGCGCGCACCGCCGCCGAGGCCGCCCTCGGCGCGCCGGGGCCCCGCCCGACCGCCGTGGTCTGCGACGACGACCTCCTCGCCGCGGGCACCTACAAGGCCGCACGCCGGCTCGGACTGCGCATTCCCGACGACCTGTCCGTGACCGGCGTCGACGACCTCGGCATCGCCACCGCCATCGACCCGGAGCTGACCACGCTCCGCCTCGACGCCGAGCTGTTCGGCGAACGCGGCATGCAGGCCCTCCTGGCCGTCCTGGACGGCCGTGCGCCGGACGCCGGGGACATCCCCGTCGAACTGGTCGTCCGGGCCTCCACGGCGCCCCCAGGGGCCTCCTGAGACGCCGGATGCCCCACACCGGCAGCGGCGTGGGGCATCCGGATGCGCTCGGAGCGGGTCAGCTCTCCTCGGAGGTGTCCTCCTCGGAGGTGTCGGCCGCCGCGCCGTCCTGCTGCTCCAGCAGCCGCGCCAGCCGGCTGCCCTGGATCCGCTGGAACTTCCGCTTCTGCGGCCGGGTGCGGTCCAGCACCGCCACCTCCAGCCGCTCCGCGGGGATCTCCCGCTGGGTGCCGTTCGACTCGCGCGACAGCGCCTGGACGGCCAGCTTCAGAGCGGCCGCGAGGGTCATGCCGTCCTCGTGGCGCTGGTCCAGGTAGTTGCTGATCAGCTCCGCGTTGCCGCCGACCGCCACCGAACCGTGCTCGTCGACGATCGACCCGTCGTGCGGCAGCCGGTAGATCTGGTCGGAGTCCGGCGTCTCGCCGACCTCGGCCACCACCAGTTCCACCTCGTACGGCTTCTCGCCGACGCTGGAGAAGATCGTGCCGAGCGTCTGGGCGTACACGTTCGCCAGACCGCGCGCGGTCACGTCGTCCCGGTCGTAGGTGTAACCCCGCAGGTCGGCGTAGCGCACACCGCCGATCCGCAGATTCTCGTACTCGTTGTACTTGCCGGCGGCCGCGAAGCCGATCCGGTCGTAGATCTCGCTGAACTTGTGCAGCGCGCGGGACGGGTTCTCGCCGACGAACACGATGCCGTCGGCGTACTGCAGCACGACGAGGCTGCGGCCCCGGGCGATGCCCTTGCGGGCGTACTCCGCCCGGTCGGCCATGGCCTGCTGAGGTGAGACATAGAACGGCGTCGACACCGGTTATCCGTCCCTTTCTGTCGTAATCACTGGATCACCTTGCGAAGCGGCGGACCGCTACAGCAGCGCGGCCCGCGGACCGTCCGGCTGCTCCAGCCGGCGCTCCAGCACCGAGCGCGCGATCTGCGACGCCTCCTCCTCGGAGAGCCGGCGGAAACCGTTCTCGGTGATCACGGTGATGATCGGGTAGATCCGGCGCGCGACATCGGGACCACCGGTCGCCGAGTCGTCGTCGGCCGCGTCGTACAGCGCCTGCACCACGAGGGTCGTGGCCTCGGCCTCGCTGAGGTCGTCGCGGAAGAGCTTCTTCATGGCGCCGCGCGCGAAGATCGAGCCGGAGCCGGTGGCGGCGTAGTTCTGCTCCTCGGAACGGCCGCCGGTCACGTCGTACGAGAAGATGCGGCCCTTCTCGCGGTCGAGGTCGTAGCCGGCGAAGAGGGGCACCACGGCCAGGCCCTGCATCGCCATGCCGAGGTTCGAGCGGATCATGGTCGACAGACGGTTGGCCTTGCCCTCCAGCGACAGCTGGGCGCCTTCCACCTTCTCGAAGTGTTCGAGCTCCAGCTGGAACAGCTTCACCATCTCCACGGCGAGGCCCGCCGTGCCCGCGATCCCGACGGCCGAGTACTCGTCGGCCGGGAACACCTTCTCGATGTCCCGCTGGGCGATCATGTTCCCCATGGTGGCCCGGCGGTCGCCGGCCAGCACCACACCGCCGGGGAAGGTCACCGAGACGATCGTCGTCCCGTGCGGCGCCTCGATCACGCCCTTCGTCGGCGGCAGTTGCCGGTTGCCCGGCAGCAGCTCCGGCTGGTGCTCGGAGAGGAAGTCCATGAACGAGGCCGACCCAGGCGTCAGGAAGGCAGCTGGTAGACGCCCGGTGCTACGAGTGTTGGCTTCCACGCGATTCCTTCCAGATAGGCAGCGGCCCGTCGTACGGCGTCGGGATCGTCCCCCAACTTGCCGATGGCCGAATTGCAGTTGAAGCACAGTACGCCACGGACCCTACCCGTCTTGTGGCAGTGATCCACATGAACGGCAGGAGCCTTCAGACAGATCGCACAGAGACCCATCTGGGAGGTCACCATCTCGTCACGCTCGGCTTCGGTCATGCCGTACTGGCGTTTGAGATGGCCCTGCTTACCTCGTGCGGCTTTGCATGTCTTGCAGCATGTGGCGAGGCCATCCGATGCCGTCGCGTTGCGGTGCCACTCGCTGTGCGGCTTGATCTCCCCACAGCCACGACAAAACTTGTGCCCCTCAGGCGTCTCCACCCTCGGCCGGCCGTTCCTGCCCTTGGCCAGCTGCCGAGCCTGGTGATAGGCCGCCCAGCAATCCCGGCAGTATGCCTGCAAACCATCACGGGCGGACTTGTTACTGGCGAAGGCTGCTCGCGGCTTCAGCTCCTTGCACCGCGAGCAACGCTTCACGCTCTCTTCACTTGCCAACCTCGAGACCCCCGGCACCTTGCATTCGAAGGTTACTCGCCGCCCTTCTGAACGAAACTTCGAACGAAGTCCTCGGCGTTCTCCTCGAGTACGTCATCGATCTCGTCCAGGACGGAGTCCACGTCGTCACTCAGCTTCTCGTGGCGCTCCTTGAGGTCCTCGGACGCCTGCGCCTCCGCCGCCTGCTCCTCGACCTCTTCAGTAGAGCGCGTGGCCTTCTGCTGGCCGCCGCCGGTGTCCTTGGTCGCCATAACCCTCACCCCGCTCAGTTGCCCGACATGGTCGACAGGTCGGCTTTCCTGCCGATCGGTGGTGATCAGACCCTACAAGCCGGGTCCGACATCGGCCCCGCAGTTTCCACAACGTGCGGGGGCCATCTCGATGATTCCCGGACGGCGGGATTTCCACCCCGGCGTCCGGCCCGGTCCATGCGCCGCCCGGATATCCGCTCAGTTGCCCGAAAGCACCCTGACCAGGTCTTCTGCGGTGCGACAGCGGTCGAGGAGCTCCTTGACGTGATTTCGCGTTCCGCGTAGCGGTTCCAGGGTTGGGACCCGCTGCAGGGAATCGCGCCCGGGAAGGTCGAAGATGACCGAGTCCCAGGAGGCCGCGGCGACGTCGTCGGCGTACTGCTCCAGGCAGCGGCCGCGGAAGTAGGCACGGGTGTCCTCCGGCGGCACCGCCCTGGCCCGCTCGACGTCCGTCTCGTCCAGCAGCCGCTTCATCCGGCCCCGGGCCACCAGGCGGTTGTAGAGGCCCTTCTCGGCCCGTACGTCGGCGTACTGGAGGTCGACGAGGTGCAGACGCGCGGCGTCCCAGTCGAGGCCGTCCCGGCGGCGGTAGCCCTCCATGAGCTCACGCTTGGCGACCCAGTCGAGCTCGCCGGCGAGACTCATGGGGTCGTTCTCCAGCCGGGTGAGGGTGTCCTCCCAGCGGCTGAGGACGTCCTTGGTCTGCTCGTCCGCGTCGGCGCCGAAGCGCTCCTCGACGTACTTGCGGGACAGCTCGTAGTACTCCATCTGGAGTTGCACGGCGGTGAGTGTGCGGCCGCTGCGCAGCGTGACCAGACGCTTGAGCGACGGGTCGTGGCTGACCTGGTGGAGGGTGCGTACGGGCTGGTCCACGGCCAGGTCGACCGCGATGAAGCCGTCCTCGATCATCGAGAGCACCAGGGCCGTGGTGCCCAGCTTCAGATAGGTCGAGATCTCCGAGAGGTTCGCGTCGCCGATGATCACATGCAGACGGCGGTACTTCTCCGCGTCCGCGTGGGGTTCGTCGCGGGTGTTGATGATGGGGCGCTTGAGGGTCGTCTCCAGGCCCACCTCGACCTCGAAGTAGTCCGCCCGCTGGCTGAGCTGGAAGCCGTGTTCATGGCCGTCCTGGCCGATGCCGACACGGCCGGCGCCCGCGAAGACCTGGCGGGAGACGAAGAAGGGCGTGAGGTGACGCACGATGTCCGAGAACGCGGTCTCCCGCTTCATCAGGTAGTTCTCGTGCGTGCCGTAGGAGGCGCCCTTGTTGTCGGTGTTGTTCTTGTAGAGGTGGATGGGCTGGGCCCCGGGGAGCGCCGCCGCGCGTTCCGCGGCCTCGGCCATGATGCGCTCGCCGGCCTTGTCCCACAGGACGGCGTCGCGGGGATTGGTGACCTCGGGCGAGCTGTATTCGGGGTGGGCGTGGTCGACGTAGAGCCGTGCTCCGTTGGTGAGGATGACGTTGGCCAGACCGATGTCCTCGTCGGTGAGCTGACTGGAGTCGGCGGCCTCGCGGGCGAGGTCGAAGCCCCGCGCGTCGCGGAGCGGGTTCTCCTCCTCGAAGTCCCAGCGGGCCCGGCGGGCCCGGTGCATCGCCGCCGCGTAGGCGTTGACGATCTGGGACGAGGTGAGCATGGCATTGGCGTTGGGATGGCCGGGGACGGAGATGCCGTACTCCGTCTCGATGCCCATTACTCGCCGTACGGTCATGCGGCCCTCCTTGCCCGGCGGCGTCCTCGGTCATGGGCGCCGCTCAGATACCGCTGGCGCTGGGTTGCGTGTGCGGTGCCCGTCCCCGCACTGCGCGACTCGGCGGTACCGAAGAGCCTAGAACGGCTCTGCGCTGGTGTGGAGATCATTTGCGTCATTGCCTCGGTCCGGCCGTCCGGAAAACAGTCGGCTGCGGGTACCCGGTGGAGGGCACCCGCAGCCGCCCCGCTTTTTACAGGTACTGCCCGGTGTTGGCCACCGTGTCGATGGAGCGTCCGGTGTCGGCGCCCTGCTTTCCGGTGATGAGCGTACGGATGTACACGATCCGCTCGCCCTTCTTTCCGGAGATGCGGGCCCAGTCGTCGGGGTTGGTGGTGTTGGGCAGGTCCTCGTTCTCCTTGAACTCGTCCACGCATGCCTGGAGGAGGTGGGAGACGCGAAGGCCCTTTGCGTTGTGGTCGAGGAAGTCCTTGATCGCCATTTTCTTGGCGCGGCCCACGATGTTTTCGATCATGGCGCCGGAATTGAAGTCCTTGAAGTAGAGGACTTCCTTGTCGCCATTGGCGTAGGTGACCTCCAGGAAGCGGTTCTCCTCGGATTCCGCGTACATGTGCTCGACGGCCGTCTGGATCATGCTTTCGACGGTGGTCGTCTTGCTGCCTCCGTGCTCGCCGAGGTCGTCGGCATGCAGGGGGAGGCGCTCGGTGAGGTACTTGCCGAAGATGTCCTTGGCGGCCTCGGCGTCCGGACGCTCGATCTTGATCTTCACGTCGAGCCGGCCGGGACGCAGGATGGCGGGGTCGATCATGTCCTCGCGGTTGGAGGCGCCGATGACGACCACGTTCTGCAGGCCCTCCACGCCGTCGATCTCGGCGAGCAGCTGCGGGACGATGGTGTTCTCCACGTCCGAGCTGACGCCGGAGCCACGGGTGCGGAAGAGGGACTCCATCTCGTCGAAGAAGACGATGACGGGGGTGCCCTCGCTGGCCTTCTCACGGGCCCGCTGGAAGACGAGCCTGATCTGGCGCTCGGTCTCGCCGACGTACTTGTTGAGGAGCTCGGGACCCTTGATGTTCAGGAAGAAGCTCTTGCCGGCGGCCTGGCCGGTGACCTCGGCGACCTTCTTGGCCAGCGAGTTGGCGACGGCCTTGGCGATGAGCGTCTTGCCGCATCCAGGAGGCCCGTACAGCAGGACACCCTTGGGCGGCCGCAGTTCGTGCTCCCTGAAGAGGTCGGGGTAGAGGTACGGCAGCTCGACCGCGTCGCGGATGGCCTCGATCTGGCCGCCGAGGCCGCCGATCTGCTCGTAGCCGATGTCGGGGACTTCTTCGAGGACGAGCTCCTCGACCTCGCTCTTGGGGACGATCTCGTAGACGTAGCCGGAGCGGGGTTCGAGCAGCAGGGCGTCGCCGGGGCGGATGGTGACGTCCAGCAGCGGCTCGGCGAGCCGCACCACCCGTTCCTCGTCGGTGTGCCCGAGCACCAGGGCGCGTTCGCCGTCCTCCAGGATCTCCTTGAGGGTGACGATGTCCCCGACGCGCTCGAACTCCATGGCCTCGACCACGTTGAGCGCCTCGTTGAGCATGACTTCCTGGCCGCGCCGGAGATCGTCGAGTTCGACGCCCGGGCTGACGTTGACCCTGAGTTTGCGGCCGCCGGTGAAGATGTCGGCGGTGCCGTCCTCGTTGGCCGCCAGGAAGACTCCGAAGCCGGCCGGCGGCTGTGCGAGCCGGTCGACCTCCTCCTTGAGGGCCACGATCTGGTCGCGGGCCTCACGGAGGGTGTTGGCGAGTCGTTCGTTCTGGGCGGACACGCCGGCCAGATTGGTCTGCAGCTCGACGATCCGCTCTTCGAGAATCCTCGTGTGCCGCGGAGAGTCGGCGAGCTTGCGTCGCAGGACGGCGATCTCCTGCTCAAGGTAGGCGATCTGCCCGGCCGGGTCGTCGGACCCTCGTCCCGGGCGGATGCCGCGGTTCATGTCGTCGTCGTGGGCTGCCACGGTCCTCACCTCCTCCAAGGGGAGCTGGACGCTTCCAGACCCTACCTGGGTGGGTGTCGATTGAAACCCCTAGATCACAAAGACTGTCGGGGTGTGTCCGATCTTCACCCTTGCGCTCTCCCTCACGCCAGGGGAATACCCACCGAACACGGTGGGGAAGCGGGCGGAGGTAGGGTCAAGGTGTTCAACACCCGTCAGGGCCTGGAAGGTTCCCGAAAGGCCCGGCGAACGGAAACGGCAGGAGAGATGACCGTGCAGCAGGACGCCGCAGCCGCCGGCGAGGCACTGGAGGTCTGGATCGACCAGGACCTGTGTACCGGCGACGGCATCTGCGTGCAGTACGCGCCCGAGGTGTTCGAGCTGGACATCGACGGTCTGGCGTACGTGAAGAGCCCGCAGGACGAGCTTCTCCAGGAGGCCGGGGCGACCACGCCCGTGCCGCTGCCGCTGCTGACGGACGTGGTGGACTCGGCGAAGGAGTGTCCCGGCGAGTGCATTCATGTACGGCGCGTTTCGGACAGGGTCGAGGTCTACGGACCCGACGCCGAGTGACCGTCCCGCCACCGAATGTGACGCCTGTCTGATATGTCACATGTTTCGGTGGCCCGTGTCACACGCTGCGGGCCGCCGAAGGTGTCGAGCGGACGAACGTTCCGTTCTTCCACTGCCACTTCACGTTCTCGGTCACATCGGGACAGCAGGTCGGCACGTCCGGCGAGGAGTAGCCGAGCAGGCCGCCCAGCACCGCACCGTCACGGACGGCGAGGTCGGTGACCTTGAGGCGGTCCTCGGGGTCGACGAGGGTGGCCACCACACGCGCGCGTGCCGTGTCCGGACCCTGGGTGAGGACGTACGCGCCGTCGGGCGGGGTGCTCATGCCCGCGTCGCAGTGCACGACGGCGACCGTCTCGGGCCGGCCGTCCCCGTCCAGATCACCGGCGGCCGTCCTGGCGACCACCAGCTTCACCGGACCGCATTCCAGGGGAAAGTCGACTCCGGTGGTCGCGGGGGGCGCCGCCGCGGCCGGAGCCGACCCCGGTCCGGCGCCGGGTGCCTGGGCCGCGGTCGCCGCGTCGGGCTGCACCACGGAGGAGAGCGCGACGACACCGGCGACGGCGGTCGCGGTGGCGAGCCAGTGGATCGGACGGGTGTGCGTGTGTGCCAGTTCCGGAACGGCGGATTGCTGCACTAGGAGTGTCTCCCGTGAGGGCTGTGCCGGTGGGGGGGGTGGCCTGCATGGTGCCACACGTCACAGCGCGGGGGAACGGCGGGGTGCCTGTTGTGCGGGAGGAGCTGTGGGGCGCTCCGGCGGGGCGCCGCGCAGGGGCAACGACGAAGCGCCGTGACCGAGTTCCCGGCAAATCGGGGGAACTCGGGCACGGCGCGGCGGCGTTGTGCGGTGAGGGGCCGGGTCAGCGGCCGGAGCCTCCGTCGGCGTTGGGGCCGCTGTAGTCCTCGCCGTAGGCGCCCTTGGCCGGGCGGCGACGGCGCATGGGCGGCTCGACACCGTCGGCGAGGCGGCGGGCGGTGAGGAGGAAGCCGGTGTGGCCGATCATCCGGTGGTCCGGACGGACCGCGAGACCCTCGATGTGCCAGTTGCGGATCATCGTCTCCCAGGCGGTCGGCTCGTTGAAGGAGCCGATCTCGCGGATGGACTCCACGGTCCGGGCGAGCTGGGTGGTGGTGGCCACGTAGCAGCACAGGATGCCGCCGGGGACGAGCGCCTTGGAGACGGCCTCCAGACACTCCCAGGGGGCGAGCATGTCGAGGATGACACGGTCGACCTCGGTGTCGGAGAGGTTGTCCTGGAGGTCGCCGACCGTGAGCTGCCAGGCGGGGTGCGGGCCGCCGAAGTAGCGTTCCACGTTCTGGCGGGCGATCTCGGCGAAGTCCTCGCGGCGCTCGTAGGAGTGCAGCATGCCCTGGTCGCCGATGGCGCGCAGCAGGAAGCTGCTGAGCGAGCCGGAGCCGACGCCGGCCTCGACG
This sequence comes from Streptomyces sp. NPDC093094, assembly GCF_044754345.1. Classification (NCBI taxonomy): domain Bacteria; kingdom Bacillati; phylum Actinomycetota; class Actinomycetes; order Kitasatosporales; family Streptomycetaceae; genus Streptomyces; species Streptomyces sp. NPDC093094. The sequence continues at coordinate 81,721 of NZ_JBIVOX010000028.1, forward strand.
ACGCGCGCGCCGGTGAAGATGTCGGCGAAGGCGAGGATCTGCCCCGCGTCCTTCGGGTAGACGACGGCTGCCCCGCGGGGCATGGACAGGACGTAGTCGGGGAGCAGGGGGCGCAGCGCGAGGTAGGCGACGTTTCCGGTCGTACGGACAACGCTGCCCTCGGGAGCACCGATCAGTTCGTCGTGCGGGAAGCTCCCCTTGTGGGTGTGGAAGTTCTTCCCGGCCTCGAGCGTGAACGTGTAGTGGCGGCCCTTGGGGTCGGTCAGCTGTACCTGGTCCCCGACCTTGAAGGGCCCGCGCCTGCGGGCGGCACCGGTCGGTTCGGACATGTGACCAGCCTACCGGGGTTTGCAGGGGCCGCCGACCACCGGGACGAACGGGCCCTAGGACGGGCGGGCCATCGCCTTGACGAAGGCCCGCTCGACGTCGGCGGCGGACAGGACGCCGTAGATCTCGCCGGTGTCCTCGACGACGAGGTACTCGGTGGCGGGGGTGGCGCGCAGGACCTCCAGGAGTTCCTCCCCGGCGAGTTCCGCGGAGACGCGCATGCCGTCGGTGAGGTCCTGGGCGAGCCCGCTGACGGGCACCCAGGGGCGGCGGTGCTCGGGCACGCCGACGATGGCGGCCTCGCGGACCAGGGACGTCGGGCTGCCGTCGGCGTCGACGACGACAAGGGCGCGGGCGCCGGCCGCGTTGGCACGCCGCAGGGCCTCGGACAGCGGGGTGTCGGTCTCGACGGGGACGGCACGCCGGGTCAGGGTGCGGGCCCGCAGCTCGGGCAGGTGCTCGCGCAGGCGGGCGACGCGCAGGCTGTTGCCGGCGCCGGTCCAGATGATCGCGGCGAGGATGGCGGCGAGCAGGGCGTCCATGACGGTGTCCATGCCGACGTTGTCGACGGCGTCGGTGCCGAGGGCGCCGGACTGGGTGAGCAGCGGCAGACCGATCAGCACGGCGACGGCGAGCGCGCGGCCGACCCAGGCGGCGGCGACGGTGCCGCTCATGGGCCTGCCGGTGATCTTCCAGACGACGGCGCGGAGCATACGGCCGCCGTCGAGCGGGAGGCCGGGCAGAAGGTTGAAGGCGGCCACGATGACGTTGGAGATCATCAGGCCGGCCAGCAGGACGCCGGGCACGGTGTCGGGGTCGACGGTCTGCATGGCGGCGTAGAAGACGCCGGCGAGGACGAGGGAGAGGAGCGGGCCGACGAAGGCGAGGACGAACTCGCGCCCGGGGGTCTCGGCCTCCTTCTCGATCTCGGAGACACCGCCGAAGAACTGGAGCTGGATGCGGCGGACCGGGAGCGCGAAGCGGAGGGCGGCGACGGTGTGGGCGAGTTCGTGGACGAGGACGGAGGCGTAGAAGGCGACGGCGAAGAAGAGGGAGACCAGGTAGCGGGCGCCCCCCAGCTCCGGCAGGACACGGTCGAGCTGGCCGCCGAACACCCAGGTGATCAGGGCGGCGACGAGGAACCAGCTGGGCGCGACGTACACCGGTACGCCGAAGGGCCGCCCCATGAGAATGCCTCCGCCGGGCTCCCGCTGCGCCGGGCGTCCCTTGGCGGGTCCGCCGTCGGCGTGCGCGTGGGTGCGGGGGGCCCGGGCGGCGGACGGAGCCGGGGCGCTCGCGCCGGGGCCGCTCCTTCCGGCGGGCTCGTCCCCGGCGTCCCCGCCGGCGGTGGGGCCGGGTCGGCGGGGCGTGCCGCCGTCGGACGGGGTGCGGCCGGAGGGGGCGGTGCCGGGCCCGCCGTCGCCGGACGGCGGCTTCTGCCCGGGGGCCGCCGTGCGCCGCGGGTCCTCGGTGCCGCGGGCCGGTCCCGCCCCGGGCAGCCCGGCCCCGCTGCCGGACACCGGCCCGGGGGCGGGCTCGGACCGGGGGCTCGCGGGCGCGGCGGCCGAGTCGGGCGCCACGGACGGAACGTCGGAGCCGGGGACGGCCGCGGCCGCGGAGCCGGGTGTCCCGGAGCCGGCCTCAGACGCCGACCCGGAACCGGACGTCCCGGAGCCGGACGCAGGTTCCGACGCAGGACCGGGAACCTCGGAGCCGGCCTCCGACACGGACCCGGAACCGGGCGTCCCGGAGCCGGGAACGGGCGCGGGGCCTCCTGTCTCGGAGCCGGGAGCGGAGCCGGGAACCCCGGAGCCGGACGCGGGCGCGGAGCCTCGTGTCTCGGAGCCGGGAGCAGGAGCGGAACCGGACGTCCCGGAGCCGGCCTCCGGCGCCGACCCTGAGCCGGACTCGGGCGCGGGAGCGGGAGCGGGAGCGGAGCCGGGCTTCTGTTCCGGTGCCGGGCCGGAGGTCCCGGAGCCGGGAGCGGGAGCGGAACCGGGAGCGGGAGCGGGGCCGGGCTTCTGTTCCGGTGCCGGGCCGGAGGTCCCGGAGCCGGGAGCGGGAGCGGAACCGGGAGCGGGAGCGGAGCCGGGCTTCTGTTCCGGTGCCGGGCCGGGTGTCCCGGAGCCGGGGGCCCGGTGGGGGGCGTCCGCGTGCGGGGCCGGGTCCGGGGGCGGCGTGGTGGGGTCTGCGGGGGCGGGCGGGGTGTCGTGGGGCGACCGGCGCTCGGCCGGGTCGTGCTCGGCCGGGTCGTTGCCGTCCGGCCGCGGCTGGCCGCTCCCGCCGCTCTCGTCCACGGTGTCCCCTCGTTCGAAGCGTCTTCCGCGCCTGCCGGGCGGAAGGGTCTCGGGTCGATGGTATGCGGCATGCGCGGCACGTTCCGCCCCGGCACCCCCAGTCTTTCCCGGGTCTGTCCGCCCATGCCCGGGAGTGGGTCACTGTCGGTGGCGGGCCGTATGGTCTTGGGCATGGAGAGCAGCGCCGGCGCGGAGCCCGGTACCGAGAGCACAGCGCCCGCCGGGACGACCCCGGCCGGGGAGTCCGCCGAGCCCGTGGCGGCCGCGGCGGCCATGGCGCCGACCTCGCTGTCGCCCTCGCGGGCGAGCGACTTCATGCAGTGCCCGCTGCTGTACCGGTTCCGGGTGATCGACCGGCTGCCGGAGAAGCCGAGCGCGGCGGCGACCAAGGGGACCCTGGTGCACGCGGTGCTGGAGCGGCTGTTCGACGCCCCGGCCGGCGAGCGGACCGCGCCGCGCGCCAAGTCGCTGGTCCCCGGTCAGTGGGAGCGGTTGCGGGAGTCGCGCCCGGAGGTCGTGGAGCTGTTCGCGGACGACCCGGAGGGCGAGCGGCTGGCGCAGTGGCTCGGCGAGGCCGAGCAGCTCGTCGAACGGTGGTTCACGCTGGAGGATCCGTCCCGGCTGGAGCCGGCCGAGCGTGAGCTGTTCGTCGAGGCGGAGCTGGAGTCGGGGCTGCGGCTGCGCGGGATCATCGACCGGGTCGACGTGGCGCCCACGGGCGAGGTGCGGATCGTCGACTACAAGACGGGCAAGGCGCCCCGGCCCGAGTACGCCGAGGGCGCGCTGTTCCAGATGAAGTTCTACGCGCTGGTCGTCTGGCGGCTGAAGCGGGTGATCCCCCGCCGGCTCCAGCTGGTCTATCTCGGCAGCGGCGACGTGCTGACGTACGACCCGGTGCTCGCCGATCTGGAGCGGGTCGAGCGCAAGCTGCTGGCACTGTGGGAGGCGATCCGGCTGGCGACGGAGACGGGCGACTGGCGGCCGCGGCCGACGAAGCTGTGCGGCTGGTGCGATCACCAGGCCCGTTGCCCGGAGTTCGGGGGCACTCCCCCGCCCTATCCGCTGCCGGTGAGGGCGGCCGGGTCGGCCGTGGGCGAGCAGGGCAGAATGGGGCCGGACTAGCCGAAGGAGACTTACGTGGCCATCCGTGTCCTACTGGTCGACGACCAGCCGTTGCTGCGTACGGGCTTCCGGATGATCCTGGAGGCCGAGCAGGACATCGCGGTCGTCGGCGAGGCCGGAGACGGCCTCCAGGCGCTCGACCAGGTGCGGGCGCTGCAGCCCGATGTGGTGCTGATGGACATCCGCATGCCGCGGATGGACGGTGTGGAGGCGACCCGGCAGATCACCGGGCCCGGGCGCGACGGCCCGGCGAAGGTGCTGGTGCTGACCACCTTCGATCTCGACGAGTACGTGGTGGAGGCGCTGAAGGCGGGTGCCAGCGGCTTCCTGCTGAAGGACGCCCCGGCGAACGAGCTGGTGCAGGCGATCCGGGTGGTCGCCGCGGGTGAGGCGATGCTGGCGCCGAGCATCACGCGCCGGCTGCTGGACAAGTACGCCACGCATCTGCCGTCGGGCGACGAGCCGGTTCCGGACACGCTGCACACGCTGACCGAGCGTGAGGTGGAGGTGCTGAAGCTGGTGGCGCGCGGGCTGTCGAACGCGGAGATCGCCGCGGATCTGTTCGTGAGCGAGACGACGGTCAAGACGCATGTGGGTCATGTGCTGACCAAGCTGGGGCTGCGCGACCGGGTGCAGGCGGCGGTGTACGCGTACGAGAGCGGACTGGTGCGGCCGGGCGCCCAGCAGTGACCTCGTCCGTGTGAGCCCGAAGGGCGCCCTCCTTCGTCGAGGAGGGCGCCCTTCGTGTGTACCGGCCGGGGCCGGTCAGGAATCGCTCTTGCTGATCTCCCAGAAGCGGAAGACGGTGGAGGCGTCGAGGCAGTTCTCCAGGCCGTAGACACCGTCGGCGACGACGGCGTACTGCTTGGCCTGCCAGATGGGCAGGATGGGCAGTTCGTCGGCGACGATCTGCTGGAGCTCGTCGTAGTCCTTCTCGGTGGCGGCGCGGTTGCTCTCGGCCGCGGTGCGCGGGATGAGCCTGCCCGTGATGGCCGTGTTCGTGTAGTTGTTGGCGAGGACGTTGCCCTTGCCGAAGAACGGCGCGGTGAAGTTGTCGGCGTCCGGGTAGTCGGGGACCCAGCCCTTGACGTAGACGCCGTACTTGCCGGCGGCTATGTCCTTCTCGTACTGGTCGTAGGCCACGGACTTGACGTCGGCGTCGAACAGCCCGCTGTCGTTGAGCTGCTCGGCGATCGCCTTGAACTCCTCGTCGGTGGCGGGGCCGTAGCGGGAGGGCGTGGACCAGAGGGTGAGCTTGACCTTGTCGGTGATGCCGCCCTCGCGCAGGGCGGCCTCGGCCAGCTGCTGGGAGGGGCGGGCGCCGTAGGTGTCGAAGAAGGCGGTGTTGTGGCCGTCGATGCCCGCCGGGATGATCGAGTACAGCGGGGTGGCGGTGCCCTCGTAGATGTTGTTGATGAGGGCGTCGCGGTCCAGGAGGTGGGCGATGGCCTTGCGGACCGGCAGCTTTCCGGCGACCGGGTCGTCCATGTTGAAGACGAGGTGCTGGACCTCGGCGCTGTTGCCCTCGACGACGTCGACGCCTGTGCCGTCGGACGCGGCCTCGATGTCGGCGATGTCGCCCGCGCTCAGACCTCGGTAGGCGAGGTCGACGTCACCGTCCTGCACGGCCTTCTTCAGGGCGGCCTGGTCGCCGTGGAAGAACTTCAGGGTGACGCCGCCGTTCTGGACGTCGGCGGTGCCCTTGTAGTTCCCGTTGACGGAGAAGACGGCCTCGTCCTCGCCGAACGACTCCAGCTTGTAGGGGCCGGAGCCGCTCGCCTCGCCGTCCTCGCGCAGGCCGTCGGCGTCGTACTCGCGGTGGTTGACGATGGAGCCGGCGCCGGAGGCGATCTTGCTGGGGAAGGTCGCGTCGGGGACCTTCAGCCGGAAGACGACGGTCTGCTCGTCCGGGGTCTCGACCTTCTCCAGCATGGGGAACATGATCGCGGGGCCTGCGCCGTCGTCGATCTTCAGCAGGCGGTCGAAGGAGAACTTGACGTCCTCCGACGTGAGCGAGTCACCGTTGCTGAACTTCAGGCCGTCCTTGAGCGTGCACTTGTAGATGGTGGCCTTGTTGTCGGAGAAGTCGCATTTCTCGGCGGCCTCCGGCTCGGGCACACTGCTGCCCTTGGGGAAGCTGAGCAGGGACTGGAAGACGTTGTTGAACAGCAGCCAGGATCCGGGGTCGTAGCCCGATGCCGGGTCCGTGGCGAGGACGTCGTCCGACATCCCCATGACCACAGTGGAGCCGCCGTCGCCGGAGTCGTCGGACCCCGAGCCGCAGCCGGTCAACAGGCCGGAGGCCAGCCCTGCCACGAGGGGCAGGACCGGCCACTGGTTGCGCATGTTCACGTGCGTGTGCCTTGTCGTCGTTCTCGGAAATCCCGGGGCCTCCGTCCCGGGCCCGGGATCGCGAGAGCGTCAGCCGCTCACACCGCGGCCGAGCTCCCACAGCTGAAGGGTGGAGGAGGAGTTGAGGACGTACGCGGTGCCGGTGATGTCGTCGTGGGCGGCGAGGTACTGCTTGCCCTGCCACAGCGGCAGCACGGGGACGTCCTCGGCCACGATGTCCTGGATCTCGGTCAGGCTCGCCGCGGCGGAGCCACGGTCGGCCTCACGGCGGGACTCGGGGATGAGGCTGTTGCTGATCGTGCTGTTCTCGTACGGGGACTTGAGGAAGTTGTCCTTGTCGAGGAAGGGCGCGAGGTAGTTGTCGGCGTCGGGGAAGTCGGGGAACCAACCCATGCCGTACACGTCGTAGGAGCCCTTGCGCTGGGCGGGGACGAAGGAGTCCCAGGCGGTGCCCTGGATCTCGACGTCGAACAGGCCGCTGTCGTTGAGCTGCTTCTTCAGCACCTCGAACTCCTGCTTGGTGGCGGCACCGTAGTGGTCGGTGGTGTAGTGCAGCGTGAGCTTCACCGGGGTGCTGACGTCGGCCTTGGACAGCAGGGTCTCGGCCTTGCCCACGCTCGGGTCGCCGTAGCGGTTGAAGAACGAGTTGGAGTGGCCGGTGATGGTGGCCGGGACCAGCGAGTAGAGGGGCTCGGCCTGGGAGCCGTAGACCTTGGAGACCAGCTCGCTGCGGTTGATGACCTGGGCCATGGCCTGGCGCACGGCCTTGTCACGGACGCTGGGGGCGTCGGTGTTGAAGGCGAGGTAGCGGATCTCCAGACCCGCCATGTCCTGGAGCTCGGTGTTCTCGCCCGGGTCGACGGTGAGCTTCTGGATCTGGCTCGGCGTCATGGTGCGGGTCATGGCGTCGACGTCGCCGTTCTCCAGGGCCGCGCTCATCGCGTCGGCGTCCTCGAACGAGCGGATCTCGACCTTGTCGTTGTTCATCGTCAGAGCGCCCTTGTAGTCGGCGTTCTTCGTGAACACGGCGGAGACCATCTCGTTGTCCTCGACCTTGGCCTCCAGCTTGTAGGGGCCGGAGCCGGACACGTCGAAGCCGGCCCGCAGCTTGCCCTTGTCGTAGTCGGCGGGGTTGACGATGCCCGCGACCGGGGTCGACAGCTTGTAGGGGAAGGTGGCGTCGGCGGTCTTGAGGTGGAAGACGACCTCGCGGTCACCCTGCGTCTCGACGGTGTCGATGGTGGACAGCAGGGCGTACACCTCGGAGTCGGCCTTGATGGCCAGGGCCCGGTCGATGGAGAACTTGACGTCCTTCGCGGTGACCTCGGTGCCGTCGGAGAACTTCAGGCCGTCGCGCAGCTTGCAGGCGTAGCGCTCGTTGCCGGTGTCCGTGAAGGTGCAGCTCTCGGCGGCCTCGGGCACGGGCTCGCCCTCGCCGCGGGGCTGGACCATCAGGGTCTGCACGGTCTGGCGCAGGACGTTCCAGGTGCCGACGTCGTAGGCGTAGGCCGGGTCCAGGGGCGCGGGGGCGTCCTTGGTGGCGATGAACCGGTCCGTGGTGCCGACGGCGATCGCGCCGCCGCCGTCGCTCCCGCTGTCGGACCCGCCGCAGGCGGCGAGTGCCGGCGCGAGCAGGCCGAGTGCGGCCGGCAGCACCAAAATCTTGCGGTTCATGCTCGGGTTTCTCCACTGCTGTGCGGTCCGTGTATCACGCAAGCAGGGGTGGCGCCGCGGAACACGGGAAGAGGGGTGATGTTCTCGCGACGAGATTAATGGGCGCCCGCTCCGGGCTTCACAGCCACTGGAGTTGGGGTTCCATCACGCTGCGAAACCGGGCGTGGACACACTGAAAACCCGACAGTGGAAGGTTTCGTACAGAGGCCCACCGATCCGGACACAAGGGCACGCCCACGCTCCGGAAAAAGGGGCGGCTGGCACACGGCGACCCCTCTGTCGAGGGCCTCAGGCGTGGCGAACGTCACATCGATGATCGCGTTCACATCGACCGGAATTCGGCCACTCGACCGGGTTCGATTTCCTTCGGACACCAGTGCTGGACTGCCGGTGAAATAGATCCGGAATCCAAGCTGCACGCTGGGTGAAGGGTCAGCGCATTTGTGTCATCAGACCGCGCAGAAAAGCCAGGTCCACCTCTTCCAGAGAGGCGACGACCGTGCGCCCTGCGGCAGGGGCGATGGGGGCCACGGAGGGCACCGCCACCACCTGGCAGCCGGCCGCCTCGGCGGCGGCGACACCGGTCGCGGTGTCCTCGACGACCGCGCATCTGGCCGGATCGGCGCCGAGCCCGGCGGCCGCGAGCAGATAGGGGTCGGGGTGCGGCTTGGTGCGCGGCACCTCGTCCCCGGCGACGGTGAGCCGGAAGTGCTGGGGGCCGAGGGAGTCCAGCACCCGGTCGATGATCCTGCGGTGGGAGGCGGAGACCAGGGCGGTGGGAATCTCGTGCGCGGCCAGTTCGGCCAGCAGCCGGGCGGCTCCGGGCATCAGCGGCAGCGCGCGGGAGATGCGGTCCTCGAAGCCCTCGTTGAGCAGGACGGTCAGCTCGGCGAGGGTGATGTCCGCACCGGTGGCCTCGATGAGGAACCCCGCGCTGCGGCTCATGGGGCCGCCGACCACGACATGGCGCCAGGAGTCGTCGAGGGTGCGGCCGAGGCCGGCGAACACCTCGACCTCGACGTCCCACCAGAAACCCTCGGTGTCCACCAGGGTGCCGTCCATGTCGAGGAGCACGGCCTGGAGGGCCGAGCCCTCAGCCGTACGGGTGCCGAGTGCGGGGACCGTGGTGGTCATACGGCGTACCTCCTTGAGGGACGAGCAGGCCGGTTCCCGTGCGGGGAACCGGCCTGCAGTGGACCGACCAGTGTACGTCCCGTGTGGCGTGAACGCCTCGTTTGAACGGCGTGGGCGAGGGCACACCGCAGATACGCCGGGGGCGGCTGCGGCATGCCCGTGATACGTCCGGGAAAGCCCTCCGGGCCCGCCGAGCGGCCGCTCGGCGGGCGGGCGACGCCACGGCTCAGCGGGCGTTGAAGTACTTCGCCTCCGGGTGGTGGATCACGATGGCGTCGGTGGACTGCTCGGGGTGCAGCTGGAACTCCTCGGACAGGTGCACGCCGATCCGCTCGGGCCGCAGCAGATCGGCGATCTTCGCGCGGTCCTCCAGGTCCGGGCAGGCGCCGTAGCCGAGGGAGAAGCGGGCACCGCGGTACTTCAGCTCGAACATGCCTTCGATCTCGGTGGGGTCCTCCCCCGCGAAACCGAGCTCCGAGCGCACCCGGGCGTGCCAGTACTCGGCGAGCGCCTCGGCGAGCTGGACGGACAGGCCGTGCAGTTCGAGGTAGTCGCGGTAGGAGTTGGACTCGAACAGCCGGGCGGTCTCCTCGCCGATGCGGGAGCCGACGGTGACGACCTGGAGGCCGACGACGTCGGTCTCGCCGGACTCCTCCGGGCGGAAGAAGTCGGCCAGACACAGCCGCCGGCCACGGCGCTGGCGGGGGAAGGTGAAGCGGGTGCGCTCGTTGCCCTGCTCGTCCAGGATGATCAGGTCGTCGTCCTTGGACACGCACGGGAAGTAGCCGTGCACGACGGCCGCCTCCAGCAGGTTCTCGGTCTGGAGCCGGTCCAGCAGGCCGCGCAGCCGCGGGCGTCCCTCGGTCTCGACGAGCTCCTCGTACGTCGGTCCCTCGCCGGTGCGGGCCTGCTTCAGGCCCCACTGGCCCTTGAACAGGGCGCCCTCGTCGAGCCAGGAGGCGTACTCCTTGAGCTGGATGCCCTTGACGACGCGGGTGCCCCAGAACGGCGGGGCGGGGACGGGGTTGTCGACGGCGACGTCGGAGCGGACGTGGCCCTCCTCGGGGCGCTCCTCGACCACGGCGGGGGCGGTGGCGCGGACGCGGCGCTGTTTGAGTTCGGGGAGCTTGGCGCCCGGCAGGCCGCGTTTGACGCCGATGAGGGCGTCCATCAGGCGCAGGCCCTC
>NZ_JBIVOX010000029.1:0-77642 GCF_044754345.1 Streptomyces sp. NPDC093094
GACTTCGTGTTCATGGTCCGTGAGACCTCGCAGATGTTCATCACCGGCCCGGACGTGGTCAAGGCCGTCACCGGTGAGGAGATCACCCAGAACGGCCTGGGCGGTGCGGACGTGCACGCCGAGGTGAGCGGGGTCTGCCACTTCGCCTACGACGACGAGGAGACGTGCATCGCGGAGGTGCGCTACCTGCTGTCGCTGCTGCCGCAGAACAACCGGGAGGCGCCGCCGCGGGTCGTGGCCTCGGATCCGGGGGACCGGCGGTCGCCGGTGCTGCTGGATCTGGTGCCGGCCGACGGGAGCCGGCCGTACGACATGACGAAGGTGATCGAGGAGATCGTCGACGACGGCGAGTACGTCGAGGTCCACGAGCGCTGGGCGCGGAACATCATCTGCGCGCTGGCGCGGCTGGACGGGCAGGTCGTGGGGGTCGTGGCCAACCAGCCGCAGGTCCTCGCGGGGGTGCTGGACATCGAGGCCAGCGAGAAGGCCGCCCGGTTCGTGCAGACCTGCGACGCCTTCAGCATCCCGATCGTCACCTTCCTGGACGTTCCGGGGTTCTTGCCGGGTGTGGACCAGGAGCACGGCGGGATCATCCGGCACGGGGCCAAACTCCTCTACGCCTACTGCAACGCCACGGTGCCGCGGATCTCGGTGATCCTCCGGAAGGCGTACGGAGGCGCCTACATCGTCATGGACAGCCTGTCCATCGGGGCGGACCTCGCCTACGCCTGGCCGACCAACGAGATCGCGGTGATGGGGGCGGAGGGCGCGGCGAACGTGGTGTTCCGACGTCAGATAGCCCAAGCGGAAGATCCCGAAGCCGTACGGGCGCGCATGGTCAAGGAGTACAAGTCGGAGCTGATGCACCCGTACTACGCGGCCGAGCGCGGCCTGGTCGACGACGTCATCGACCCGGCCGACACCCGTGCCGTGCTGATCCGTTCCTTGGCGATGCTGCGCGCCAAGCACGCCGAGCTGCCTTCCCGCAAGCACGGCAACCCCCCGCAGTGAACGCATGTACGACAGGCACCCGGTCGATGAGTGCCTCAGTACCGAGGCCCCGGCCAGGAGATGACTGATGGTCAAGCAGGAACGCGCGGCCCGTACCCGCCAGGCACTCATCCGTGCCGGGGCCGAGGTGTTCGCGCAGGAGGGATTCGCGGCCGCTTCGCTCTCGGCGATCAGCCGACGGGCCGGAGTGAGCAACGGAGCCCTGCACTTCCACTTCGAGAGCAAGAAAGCGCTGGCCGAGGCGGTCGAGGACGAGGCGCTCAAGGCGATGCGCGAGATCGTCCAGGAGGCGTCCGCGCGGGACGGCCGGGCGCTCGTGGAGCTGGTCGACGCCACCCACGGGCTGGTGAGCCGGATCGCCGAGGACGTCGTCGTACGGGCCGGGTTCGAGCTGTCGGGCGATCCGGGGCGGGGCGAGGGGCCCTCGCTGCGCTGGGAGTGGCAGCGGTGGGTCGAGGAGACGGTACGGCGCAGCGAGGAGGACGGCTGGCTGGCGCGGGGAGTGTCGGCGGACGACGCTGCGACCGCCATCGTGGCGGCGACCATGGGGTTCGAGGTGCTGGGCGCCGAGGACAAGGCATGGCTGTCGGAGGAGAAGGTCACCGGGTTCTGGGACCTGCTGCTGCCGCGGCTGACCGAGCGGCACGCGCAGGTGCGTGCGATCCGGAGCAGGCAGGCGCGGGTGGGGGCGCAGCGTGGTGAACCCGACCCCGTCGGGGGTTAGGGCTCTTCTGGCGGATCTCCGCGGCGTCGTGACGCCCGGCACGCACGCTCGCTCGCTCGCCGCACGGTGTGAAGGGCCGGGTGGCTCCGCCGCATGACCCTCCGCACCGCACGCCGGTCGCACGCACCGAACGCCGCTCCCATTCCCACGGAGATCCGTCAGGAGGGCCCTGGAGGCTGTCGTCCGGATCGTGCCGGCGCCGGGGGCGCCGGCACGCGCTCTCCCGCAGGGGGCGCCCCCTGCGGCGTTGCCGTCGGCCGACGGCTCCCCGCGCCCTGCGGCCCTGCTCGTGCCCGGCTCCCCGCGTCCGGCCCTGCTCCCCGTACCCGGTTCCGCTCGTGCCCGGCTCCTCCACGCCCGGCCCCCGTGCCCGGCTCTCCCACCCCGGCTCTCCCACCCCGGCTCCCCCGTACCCGGCTCCGCCGGTGCCCGGCTCCGTCCGCGCGGGGGTACCTCGTCGCGTCGACGCCTCTCTCGCCTTCTCGCCTCGCAGGCTCACGCACCGGACCCTGCCCAGGACCTGCTCGGATCCCGCTCAGGCCCTGTTCGGACCCCGCCCAGGTCCTGCTCGGACCCCGCTCAAGCCCTGCTCGGGGTCGGCCGAGAGGCGCTGTCCCTGCCTGATTCCTGGTCGGTACGGGCCCTCTGACGTCGGAAAACAGACCGCGCACCCTGTGTTTTGCTCCGGTTTGCGAAGGGGGCACCCAGGGTGAGGGGTGGCGCGGTCTGTTTACTGGATGGCTTCTACCTGCATCTATGTCGTTAAAGCCGGTATCCGGCGTCACTCAAGGCGCTCCTGAAAAATAAAAACAGCACGGTCGGTTTGGTATTGACAAACCGTCCGTCCTGTTTTTTAGTTGGTGTCACACCGACAGACGGCTGCTGGGCTCACGACTCAACATGCACGGGGATAGGGGAGACGGCATGGACATCGACGTTCTGGGAGCACTGAGCGTCCGGGAGAACGGAGTCTCGGTGACTCCGACGGCACCGAAGCCACGGCAGGTGCTTGCGCTGCTCGCCCTTCACGCCGATCAGGTCGTGCCCGTCGCGACGCTCATCGACGAGCTGTGGGGCGACCGGCCGCCGCGCAGCGCCCGCACCACGCTGCAGACGTACGTGCTCCAGCTGCGGGAGCTGATCGCGGCCGCCCTGGAGCGCGACCCCGAGAACGCCGCACGGCGTTCCGCCAAGGACGTGCTCGTCACCTCTCCGGGCGGGTACCTCCTCAGCTCGTCGGGCGGCACCATCGACGTCTGCGAGTTCGAGCGGCTGGCCGGCATGGGCTACCGGGCCATGGACGCCGGGGACTTCACCGGCGCGGCCCGCCAGCTGCGGGACGCCCTGAGCCTGTGGACCGGGTCCGCGCTCGCCGACGTGCAGACCGGGCCGCAGCTGGAGATGGAGACCAAGCGGCTGGAGGAGACCCGGCTGTGCGCGCTCGACCAGCGCATCGAGGCCGATCTGCGCCTGGGCCGCCACCGTGAGCTGCTGGGCGAACTCACCGTGCTGGTCAGCCGCTACCGCACCCACGAGAACCTGCACGGCCAGTTCATGCTGGCGCTGCACCGCTCCGGCCGGCGCAGCGAGGCGCTGGAGGTCTACCAGCGGCTGCGCAACGCGCTGGTGCGGGAACTCGGGCTGGAGCCGTCCTCCGGGCTGCGCCGGATGCAGCGGTCGATCCTGATGTCGGGGCCGGAGCCGGTGCTCGGCCAGCCGGCGGCCGCGGCGGAGCGCCTCAGCCGGGTGGGCTGAGGGTGTCGGTACACAAGCCTGTGGGTGAGGAGGAGCCGGAATGCAGGCGAGGTCGGAGAGGACGCGGCGCAGGCTGATCCGCGCAGGGGCGGAGATGTTCGACCGCGACGGCTATGCCAGTGCCACACTCGGGCAGATCGCCCGGACGGCGGGTCTGACCAAGGGGGCGCTCTACTTCCACTTCGCCTCCAAGGACGGGCTGGCCGACGCCGTGCAGGAACAGGGGGAGGTCCTGCTGCGCGACTTCGTCGTGCGGCAGCGGGAGGCGGGGGTCCCGCCGGTGCAGGGACTGATCGATCTGTCGCACTGGCTGGTGTGGACGCTGCACGATGATCCGGTGATCCGTGCGAGCTTCCGTATCACCGACGAGTGCGCCGGACGGCAGCTTCCGGTGACCGACTTCCATCAGGCATGGATCGCGGAGGTGATGCGGTTGGTGGGGCAGGCCCGTGCGATCGGTGAGCTGTGCGAGCCGTCTGCCGCGGACGGGCCGGAGACCCTGCTGTCCGCGGTCGTGTGCGGCCTGGAGGTGATCGCCGGATCCGCCGGTGTGCAGTACCCGGAACTGAGGCGCAGGGTGGGGGCGTTGTGGGAGTTCCTGCTGCCCTCCCTGGTGCCGGACGGGCAGGCCGGGCGCTACGACGTCCATGCCGCCGGGCTGGTCGTGCGGCCCGTCGAGGCCGCCTGAGCCCTGAGCCCTGAGCCCTGAGCCCTGAGCCCTGAGCCCTGAGCCCTGAGCCCTGAGCCCTGAGCCCTGAGCCCTGAGCTCCGAGCTCCGATTCCTGGGCCCTGAGCTCTGCGCTCTGCCCGCCTGCCCGCTTTTGTCTTGTATCCGCGTTTCATCTCGTCCCGTGCGCCGGTCCGTACTCCCTCGAACGGAGTAGGCGGCGGCGGGTGATCCCTCGCGCGGGCCAGTCGCGGTGCGCGGCTTCATCCCGGTCGGCGATGGTCCCGGGGCGTCCGCACCTTCGATACTTCCGTCGTCGGCCTGCCGGGACGGATCCCTTGGAGTCAACCCATGCCGCATGACAGTCAGACACTTCCGGCCACGGCGTCCGCCCCGCCCGGCGACCTGCTCACCGAACTCGTGGCCATGCTCGCCGCGATCCTGCGCCTGAAGCCCGAGAAGATCGACCCGGACCACACGTTCCGCTCGCTGGGGCTCGACTCGCTGCTGACGGTCGAGTTCGTCGCCACCGTCAACGCCCGTTACGGCACGGCCGTCAAGGCCGACGCGCTGTTCGACCAGCCGACGCCGCTGGCGTTCGCCCGGCATGTCGCCCGGGAGCGGGGAGTGCCGGGAGCCGCCCCCGCCGAGACGCCTGTCCGGCCCGGTCCCGCCGCTGCCTCTGCCTCCGCCGTTTTCGTGCCGCGCGCCGAGACGCCTGTGCAGGTCGCACCGGCCGTTTCTGCCGCACCGGCCGCTCCGGTCGCGCAGCCCGCCCCGGCCGTGCGGATGCCGCAGCCCCAGGCGGGGTCGGCGGCGGCCGGCGGGGGAGCGGTGCTGGACGTGCTGCGGGAGGAACTCGCCCGCATCCTGTGCTGCGACCCCTGGGACATCGACACCCGGGCCGCCTTCAACCTGCTGGGCGTGGACTCGATCCTGGGCGCGGAGTTCGTCGCGACCATCAACCGCATCTACGGGCTGCACGAACGCGCCGTCACGCTGTACGACCACCCCAGCCTCGCGGCGATGGCCGCGCACATCGCCGCCGTCGCGCCCGCCCCGCCACCGCCGGCGGCAGCGGTGTCCGCGAGCGGTGGCATGGACCTCGACGCACTGCTCGACGCGGTGCGCGACGGGCAGCTGTCCGTCGACGACGCGGTGGCCCTGCTGCCGCGGCGCGGCTGAACGGGCCTGGTGTCGTGCGATGAACGAACGCGAGATACTCATGCGCTTCAAGGCCGGGACGCTCGGCCGTGAGCAGGCGGCGCGGCTGCTGACCGGGTCGGCCGGGACGGCCGTGCCGACGGTCGTGGCCGAACCGCGGACCCCGCCGGTCGTGCTGCCGGAGGACCGGCCGGCCGGGGCCGCCGAGGTCGTCGGGGCCGTCGTGTCCGGTCCGGCCGTGGCCGACACCGCCGTCGTGCGTACGGCTCCGGTGCCCGCCGCGGTCCCGGGGACGGTGGCCGGCGACCGGTACGCCGTCGTCGGTGTCGCCGGGCGCTATCCGGCGGCGGGCGACGTGGACGCCTACTGGGAGAACCTGCGGGAGGGCCGTGACACGTCCGCGCCCGCACCCGTGGCCCGGCCCGGCGGCAGCCCCCTGGCGGCGGGGCAGCGCGGGTACTTCGTGGACGGGGCGGCCGAGTTCGACCCCGAGTTCTTCGGTGTCACCGCGGCCGAGGGCGCTGTGACGGACCCCCAGGAGCGGCTGTTCCTGGAGGTGGTCTGGGAGGCGCTGGAGGACGCAGGCTGCACCGGGTCCCGGCTGGACGCGCTGACGGCCGCCGGGGGAGCGCCGCGCGCGGTCGGGGTGTTCGCCGGAGCAGGCTCCTTCGACTACGCGCTGCTCGCCGCCGCCGCCTGGGCGGACGGAGGGAGCGAGATGCCGGCGGGCGGTCACGGGGGGCTGTCCGCGAGGGCCGCCGCGCTGCTCGGACTGACCGGGCCGGCGCAGGCCGTCGACACCGCGGAGTGCTCCGCCCTGACCGCCGTCCATCTCGCGGTCGGGGCACTGCGCCGGGGTGAGTGCGCGGCGGCCGTCGCCGGTGGCGTCGAACTGCTGCTGCACCCCTCGCGGGCCCGGGACGGGGCGGGGGAGGGCGCGGGAGCCGTCGTCCTCAAACCGCTGGACCGGGCGCTCGCCGACGGCGACCGGATCCACGCCGTGCTGCGGGACACCTACAGCGCGTTCGGCCCGCGGCGTCCGGGCCCGGCGGTGGCCGGCCGGGACGGGACGGGCCGGGGGCACGAGGTCCGGGAGACCCGGCAGAGCACCGCGGCACGGATCGGGCACGCCGGAGCGGCCACCGGGATCGCGGCGCTGACCGCCGCCGTGCTCCAGACCCGGCACGGCGTGCTCACCCCCGGGGACGGCGAGGGCGCGGGCGCGCCGTGGCCGCGGGCGACGGACGCACACGGGCGCGAGCTGCCCCGTACCGCCACCGTCGAGGTGGCGGCGGACGGCGGGCATGTGGCGGGGGCCGTGGTGGAGGAACATCTGGCCGCCCCGGGCGGGCCGCCGCCCCGCCGGACGGCGGGGGAGGACGGCGCGGCACGTGCGGAGCTGGTGCTCCTGTCGGCGCCGACGCCCGCGCATCTGGCCGCCACCGCCGGACGACTGGCGGACTGGCTGGACGAGCGGGACAAGCAGGGCGAGCCGGACGGACGGGACGGGCAGGGCGGGCAGGGCGGGGACACCGGTGGCCGGCTGGCCGGGGTGGCCCGTGCCCTGCGCGGTGGGCGGGCCGCACTGCCCTGCCGGATCGCGGTGCTCGTGCACGACGTGCCGCATCTCGTCACCGTGCTGCGGCGGGTCGCGGCCGGTGGGGACACCGACGCCGCCGGTGCGCCGCGGTGGGCCGACCTGCGGAACGGGCCGGCGGATGCGCTGGGCCTGAACGACGTGCCGGAAACCCGTGACTACCTCGCCGCACTGTGGCGGGGAGGGCGTCTGGAACAGCTGAGCCGGCTGTGGCTGCAGGGCGTCGACGTCGACTGGAGCGCGCTGGAGGCCGCGGAGCCGTGGGAGGCGACGCCGGTGCCGCCGCCGTCGGTGTTCCTGCGCAGCCGGCTGTGGCTGGGCGGCGGCCGCCCGGCCGGTACGGTCCGGCAGCCGGAGTCCGCCGCATGACCGAGCAGACCCTGGCGGTCGGCCCCATGGACACCCGCACGCGCCCCGAGCCGGTGAAACTGTGGTTCTGCCCCAACGACGAACTCGCCCCGGGCATCGCGGCGATCCTGGCCAGACACTGGCTGGACGAACACGAGCAGGAGATCGCCGGAAGGTTTCTCTTCGAACGCGACCGGCGCCAGTACCTCGTCGCGCACGCGCTCGTGCGCCGGGTGCTCGCGCTGGAGAGCGGGATCCCGGAGGCGGAAGCCGTGATCTGGCGGTCCTCGCGCGGACGGCCCTTCCTGCAGAAACCGTCCGAAGGACTGCCGCGCGGCGGCCGGGAGCTGGACTTCAACCTCTCGCACGCCCACGGCCACAACCTGCTCGGCGTGGTGCGCCGGCACCGTATCGGCGTGGACGTGGAACGGCTGGACCGCGGGGACCAGGGCTTCGACGCCATCGTGGAGTCGTTCGCCGAGTCCGAGCAGGCATGGGTCGCGCAGGCGGCGCCCGGCCGGCCCCGCGACCGGCGGGTGCTGCGGCTGTGGACGCTGAAGGAGGCGTACTCCAAGGCGCGCGGGCTCGGGCTCGGGCTGCCCTTCGACACGTTCTCCTTCACTCTGGCCGAGGACCGCGGTGTGCTCGCCTTCCGGCCGCCGGAGCAGGACAGCGGACGGGGCTGGCGGTTCGTGGAACTCGAACCGGTGCCCGACGTGCTGGCCGCGGTGGCCGTGCTGGCCGACGACGGCGCCTCGCCCGAGCTGCATCTGCACCACGGTTTCCCGTGGGGGCGGGCGGCGCACCGGCTGCTGGCACTGCCCGGGCCGGTGGCGCTGTCGGGCTGAGAGGACGTGACACAGGGGGGAGGCCCAGGGGGATGCCCAGGGGCACGGCGCCCATTCTGGGGTTCTCGTTGCGGCGGGGCCGCCCGAGGATGGGGCGAACCGCCCGTGTGCCGGCCCCGAAGGAGTGCTTTCGTGTCTTTGACCGCCGTGCCCGCCCCCCAGGGGGCCGCCGCCCAGCAGGTCGTCGACGCCCGTCAGTTCAGGGACGCGATGGCGCTGCTCGCCGCCCCGGTCACCATCGTCACCACCGTCGACACCGACGGCCGCCGCCGCGGGTTCACCGCCAGCGCGGTCACCTCCGTCTCCGCCGAACCACCGCTGCTGCTGGTCGGCGTCACCCGGGGAACGGGCTGCCATCAGCCGCTGCTGGCGGCCGGGGAGTTCGTCGTCAACGTGCTCGGTGCCCACCACGGCGAGCTGGCCCGGCGGTTCGCGGCCTCCGGCGTCGACCGGTTCGCCGGCGGCGAGTTCGAGGAGTGGCCCGGCAGCGGGCTGCCGTATCTGCCGGACGCGGCGGTGGCGCTGCGCTGCACCACGGCCGGTGTCGTGGCCGCCGGGGACCACGATCTGCTGCTCGGCACCCCGGCCGGGACGCACGAGCACGGTTCGAGCGGGGCTCTGGTCTGGTACCAGCGAGCCTTCCATGTCCCTGTGCAGACTTTCCAGGACGGAAAGGCGGCCGTGCACGCAGCCTGACGACAGGGGGATGCCGGTGGAACTGACACGGCGAGGCGGTGCACTCCGGCTGCTGGACGGGCTGCTGACGGAGGTCCGGCACACCCGGGGCGCCGTCGCGCTGGTGACCGGCAGCCCCGGCACCGGCAAGAGCGCCCTGCTCCGGGCCTTCGCCGCGCGGGCGGCCGCCGCCGGTGCGCCGGTGCTGTACGCGTCCGCCTCCCCGGCGGAGGCGGAACTGCCGCTCGGTGTGGTGGGCCAGCTCCTCAGCGGCGCCGGCCACCACGGCATCCCCGCGGCCGTGCACCGTGAAGGGCAGGACGCGGGCGTACCGCCCGGCGGCACGCAGCCGCAGGTGCTGTACGACGCCCTGCGTGCCCCGCGGCCGGGGCGGCCGGCGGTCGTCGTCGTGGACGACGTGCACCACACGGACGAGGCGTCCGCGCGGAGCCTGCTCTATCTGTGCGGACGGCTGGCCGCCACCGATGTGCTGCTGGTGCTGGGCGGGCAGCCGCGTCCGTCGCTGTCCCTGCCGCTCGCGGAACTGCTGGAGCACGCGCGCTGTGTCCGCATGCCGCTCCAGCCGCTGCCCGAGGACGGCGTCGCCGAGTTCCTCGGCGCGCCCGCCGGAGGCGCGATGGACGCGGCGACCGCCGCACGGCTCGCCCCCGACTGGCACCGCTTCACCGGCGGCAACCCGCGTCTGCTGCGCGCCCTGCTCGACGACCATCGCGACTGCGAGCCGGTGCGGCCCGTCCGGCCGGTCGCCGGAACCGCCTTCCGGGCCGCCGTCGCCGGGTGCCTGCGCAGCGCGGGGGCGGCGGTGACACGGACGGCCCGCGCTCTCGCCGTGCTCGCCGACGACGCCACCCTGACCCGGCTCGCCCGGTTCCTCGCCGTACCCGAACGGTCCGTGTCCTCCCGCACGGAGCACCTCGACGCCATCGGACTGCTGGACGGCGGACGGCTGCGCCACCAGGGCGTGCGCGCCGCGGTCCTCGAAGGACTGACCGCCGAGGAGAGCGCGGGCCTGCACGCACGGGCGGCCCGTGTGCTCTACGACGACGGCGCCGAACCGCCCGTGGTCGCCGTGCACCTGGTGGCCGCCGAAGCGGACGAGACGGGCGACACGGACGAGGCCGGCGGATCCGCCCGCGGCCGGACCGGCACGGCTCCCGCCTGGGCCGCACCACTGCTCGCGGAGGCGGCGCGGCACGCGCTGCGGGCGGGCGGAGCGCACCGGGCCGCGCAGTTCCTGCGGGCCGCGCACCGCGCCCGCGGCGGCGGGCCGCTCGCGGGCGGCACGCTGGCCGCGCTCGCCCGCGCCGAGTGGGAGAACGATCCGGCGTCCGTGCTCCGCCATCTGCCCGCGCTGGAGCGCGAACCGGGGGACGGGGCGGGCGGACCGCCCGCCGACCCGGCGGCTGACGCGGAGCGCCGGGCGGAGGCGGCCGGGCTGCTGCTGTGGCACGGCCGGCACGAACAGGCGGCGGCCGTGGCCGGGCTCGGGGAGAGCGCGGCCGTACGGGAGGTACGGGCCGCGCTCGGCTATGTCCGGCCCGTACCGGGCGGATCCTCCGCGGTGCCGGACGCGGACACCGCCGAACTGGTGCTGGATTCGATCGTGCACGGGCACGCGCCGCCGCCCGCGGTCGCGGCCGTTCTGACGGCGCTGCTGTACGCCGGTGAGACGGAGCGGGCCGCGCAGTGGTGCGCGCTGACGGCCGGGGCGGAGCGGCTGCGCGGCACACCCGCACGGCGGGCCGTGGCCCTCGCCGCGGCGGCCGTCGTCCACACCCGCACGGGGCTCCACGAGACCGGCGCCCGGTGCGCCGGGCGGGCACTGGCGCTGCTGTCGCCGGGTGCCTGGGGGGTGGCGGTGGGGATGCCGCTGTCGGCCGGGGTGTCGTCGGCGACCGCGCGCGGCGCGCACGAGGAGGCGGCGCGGCTGCTGCGGGTGCCGGTGCCGGAGGCGATGTTCCGTACCCGGGCCGGGGCGCACTATCTGCTGGCGCGGGGACGCCATCGGCTGGCGGTGGGCCGGGCACGGGCCGCGCTCGCCGACTTCCACGCCTGCCGCGACCTGACGGCGGACTGGGGCGCGCAGGCCCCGGACGCGGTCGACTGGCGGCAGCCCGCGGCGCAGGCGCTGCGCAGTCTGGGCGGTCTGCCGGACGGCGACCCGGTCGCGGTGCTCACCCGGTCGGAGCGGCGCGTCGCCGTGCTGGCCGCGGACGGCTGCACCAACCGGGCCATCGCGGCACGGCTGTACGTCACACCGAGCACGGTCGAGCAGCATCTCACCAACGTGTACCGCAAGCTGCGGGTGAAGTCGCGGGGCGACCTGGCGGAGCTGGTGGGGACGCGGGCGCGGACCGCGGCGGGCGCGTCCTGACGGCCGCCGTGTGACGGTCACCGTCCTTCCGCGGCGGCGAGCCGTGACGGTCTCCCGTGCCCGCGCCCGGCCGCCGGAGGGGGTGACGGCCGGGCGCGGGTGTCAGCGGGCGGGGAGGGAGGCGGTGCGCAGGCCCTGTCGGTTCTTGCGGCCCAGCAGGTCGGCGGCCACGAGCTCGCTGAGAGCCTGCGAGGGAAGGTAGTCCGGGGTGGGGAAACGCTCGTACAGGCGGTTCTGGATGGCGAGGGAGACGTCCAGACCGATGGTGTCCAGCAGGGCGAAGGGCCCCATGGGGTAGCCGAATCCGTGCTGCACGGCGGTGTCGGTGCGCTCGACGACACGGTCGTCGGCGCCCGGCCGGTCCAGCAGGGCGAGGGCCGCGCCCAGGTAGGGGAAGAGCAGGCTGTTGACGATGAAGCCGGTGCGGTCGGGACACTCCACGGCCGTCTTGCGCAGCCCCCGGCAGAACGCGCGGGCCGTGGCGAGGGTGGCCGGGGCCGTCGCGGGGGCGTGGACGATCTCCACCAGCCGCATCACCGGGGCCGGGTTGAAGAAGTGCAGGCCCACGACGTCGGCGGGGCGGCCCGACGCCTCGGCGCAGGCGGCGACGGACAGACTGGAGGTGGTGGTCGCCAGCACGGTGCCGGGGGCGCACACCTCGCCCAGCGCGGTGAACATCTCCCGCTTGACGTCGGGGTCCTCGGCGACGGCCTCGATCACCAGGTCGCAGCGGGCGAGCGCGCCGAGGTCCGCGGTGCCCTCCAGCACGGCCAGTGCCTCGTCGCGGGCGGCCGGTGTCACCTTGCCGCGGCGCACGCCGCGGGTGAGGGAGTCGGCGATGCCGTCCAGGGCCCCCCGCGCCTTGCCGGCGCTGCGGGCGACGAGAACGGTGGGGTGGCCGGCGGAGGCGGTGACCTCGGCGATGCCGCGGGCCATGGCGCCGGAGCCGACCACGCCGACGCGGTGCACGGGACGGGCCGTGGTCTCGTCCGGGACGCCGGTGTGTTCCGGCAGGAGGGTTCCGGTCTCGTCGTAGGAGTAGAAGCCGCGGCCGGCCTTGCGGCCCGGACGGCCTTCGGCGATCATCCGGCCCAGTACCGGGGCCGGTGCGAAGGAACGGTCGCCGGTGCGCTGCCACAGGTCGCTCAGGGCGGCGTGCGCGGTGTCCAGACCGATGCGGTCGAGCGTCTCCAGGGGGCCCGCGGGCAGTCCGCAGCCCAGGCGCATCGCGGTGTCGACGGCGTGGTGGGGGACGTAGCCCTCGTCGTACAGGGCGGCCGCGCGGTTGAGCAGTCCGAGGACCAGAGCGGTGGCGTCGGCGGCGGGCTGGGTGCCGACCTCGACGGCGGTGAGTCCGGCGGCGTCGAGGAGCAGCTCCAGGGCGGCGGCGGTCCCGGCGGAGGTCAGGGCCGTGTGGACGGGCTCGACGGGGGAGCCGGCCGACGGCGGGGTGAACAGACGCAGCCCGGCGAGGTCGGCGGGGCGCCCGGAGGCGATGGCGAGCCGGGCGAGGGGAGCCGAGACCGTGGTGGTGATCAGGGGCGTGCCGGGCGGGCAGACGCCGGTGATGCGGCGCAGGGCCTCGGCCTTGACGGCCCGGTCCTCGGGCACGGCCTCGACGACCAGGCCCGTCTCCCGCAGCAGGGCGTGGTCGTCGGTGAGGACCGGCCCGGGGGCGCCGGCGGGGCCGGCCGCCCCGGCGCGCCGGCCGACGCGGGCGAGGACGGCGGGGTCGGTGTCGACGCCGACGACACGGTGGCCGGCGCCGTGCAGCAGGAGCAGCAGGGCCTCGCCGACGGAGCCGAGGCCGACGATGCCGATCGCCGGGGCGGAGACAGGGGCGGGGGCAGGGGCGGGGAGCGGGGGCTGCGCGGTCATGGGGTCTGGTCCTGCCCTTCGCGGAAGCGGTTGATGGCCTTCAGATGGCGGGCGCGCAGTTCGGGGTCGGTGACGCCGAGGCCCTCCTCGGGGGCGAGGCAGAGCACGCCGACCTTGCCCTGGTGGACGTTGCGGTGCACGTCGTGGGCGGCCTGGCCGGTCTCCTCCAGGGAGTAGACCTTCGACAGGGTCGGGTGGATCTTGCCCTTGACGATCAGGCGGTTGGCCTCCCACGCCTCGCGGTAGTTCGCGAAGTGCGAGCCGATGATCCGCTTCAGCGACATCCACAGGTAGCGGTTGTCGTACTCGTGCCGGAAACCGGAGGTGGAGGCGCAGGTGACGACCGTGCCGCCCTTGCGGGTGACGTAGACCGAGGCACCGAAGGTCTCGCGGCCGGGGTGCTCGAAGACGATGTCGACGTCCTCGCCGCCGGTGAGCTCGCGGATGCGCTTGCCGAAGCGCTTCCACTCCTTGGGGTCCTGGGTGTTCTCGTCCTTCCAGAACCTGTACCCCTCGGCGCTGCGGTCGATGATCGCCTCGGCGCCCATCGAGCGGCAGATGTCCGCCTTCTGGTCGCTGGAGACCACGCAGACCGGGTTGGCGCCGCCGGCCAGGGCCAACTGGGTGGCGTAGGAGCCGAGGCCGCCGCTGGCGCCCCAGATCAGGACGTTGTCGCCCTGCTTCATGCCGGCGCCGTTGCGGGAGACCAGCTGGCGGTAGGCGGTGGAGTTCACCAGACCGGGGGCCGCGGCCTCCTCCCAGGTCAGATGGGCCGGCTTGGGCATCAGCTGGTTGGCCTTGACCAGGGCGACCTCGGCGAGGCCGCCGAAGTTGGTCTCGAAGCCCCAGATGCGCTGCTCGGGGTCGAGCATCGTGTCGTTGTGGCCGTCGGCGGACTCCAGCTCCACCGACAGACAGTGCGCGACCACCCGGTCGCCGGGCTTCCACCGGTTCACGCCCGGTCCGGTGCGCAGGACGACGCCGGACAGGTCCGAGCCGATGACGTGGTACGGCAGATCGTGGCGGGCGGTGTCCTCGGACAGCAGGGCGTACCGCTCCAGGAACCCGAAGGTCGCCAGGGGTTCGAAGATGGCGGACCAGACGGTGTTGTAGTTCACCGAGGAGGCCATCACCGCGACCAGCGCCTCGCCCGCGGCCGGCTCGGGGACCGGCACCTGCTGGATGTGCAGGGACTTGCGGGGATCCTTGTCGCGGGAGTCCATGCCCTCGAACATGGTGACGTCCTCACGGCGTACCACGGCACCCCGGTAGGACTCGGGCAGACGCAGAGCGGCGACGTCGTCCGGCGACGCGTCACCGACCACAGCACTGATGATCTCGTCCACGTGTTCCCGGTCCTCTCGCCACGGCTGCAACGGCACGTCGCACACCAGCGTGGACGCGCGGCCACGGGCCGCGGTACCCCGGCCCACCCCCTGTGTTCACCCCCGGCCCCGGGGCGCAGGTTCAGGGGGATGACAGGGGAAGCGGGGGGTGCCGCAGCCGCACATTCTGGGGTGACGCACGCCCGGAACCGGCCAGAGGCGACAGCCCGTAGGAGAACTCATGACCGCACATCGCGGCGACAGCCCGTGGTTCAGGAACTTCCGCCCCGCTCCCGAGGCGCCCGTGCGCCTGGTGTGCCTGCCGCACGCGGGCGGCTCGGCGAGTTTCTACTTCCAGGTGGCTCGCGCCCTGTCCCCTCGTGTCGAGGTGCTGGCGGTGCAGTACCCGGGCCGCCAGGACCGGCGCCAGGAGCCGGCGGCCACCGACCTGGAGGTCCTCGCCGAGCGGATCGCGGAGGCGCTCGGACCGTGGACGGACAAGCCGTACGCCCTCTTCGGACACAGCATGGGCGCCGTCGTCGGCTTCGAGGCGGCGCGCCGCCTGGAGGCGGCCGGCCGTGGGCCGGCGCAGTTGTTCGTCTCCGGGCGCCGGGCGCCGTCGGTGGACCGTGACGACTGGCAGCCCGGCACCGACGAGGAGGTCGTCGCGGAGATACGACGGCTCAACGGCACCGGCGACGCGCTGCTGGAGGACGAGGAGACGCTGCGCATGATCCTGCCCGCGCTGCGTGCCGACTACGGTGCCGTGCGCCGCTACCGCTACCGGCCGGGCCCCGCGCTCGGCTGCCCGGTCACCGCGTTCACCGGCGACAGCGACCCGAAGGCGGAGATCGGCGAGGTGCGGGCGTGGCACACGCACACCGCGTCCGCCTTCGAGCTGAACGTGCTGCCCGGCGGGCACTTCTTCCTCGTCGACCAGCAGGAGCCGGTGCTGCGCACGATCGAGGAGCAGCTGGAACGGGCGGCCGCGTCGGTGGTCGCGTCATGACCGTGTACGCGCCGGCCGTGGGCACGGTCGGGGTCCTGGGCACCGGCTCCTGTCTGCCCGAGCGGGTCGTCACCAACGACACGGTCGGGGAGGCGGCCGGGGTGAACGCGGAGTGGATCGAGCGCAAGACCGGCATCGTGGAGCGGCGTTACGCCGCCGACCACGAGGCGGCGTCCGATCTGGCCGCGGAGGCGGCGGCGCTGGCGCTGGCCGATGCCGGGGTGCGGGCCGAGGACCTCGCGTGGATCGTCGTGGCGACGTCCACACCGGACCATCCGCAGCCGGCGACCGCCGCGTTCGTGCAGCACCGGCTGGGCGCGTACGGGGCCGCCGCCTTCGACGTCAACGCCGTGTGCGCCGGCTTCGTGGCCGCGCTGCACACCGCCGCCCGGCTGCTGGCGGGCGACGGCGGCGGCGGGCGGCGCTGCGCGCTGGTCGTCGGCACCGAGGTGTACTCACGGATCATCGACCGGACCGACCGCAGGACCGCGCCGCTGTTCGGCGACGGCGCCGGTGCGGTGGTGATCGGGCCGGTGGGCGAGGGCCGGGGCCTGATCGGGACGGCGATGCGCACCGACGGGCATCTGCACGGGCTGATCGGGGTGGACGCGGGCGGCAGCAGGCGGCCGGCGTCGGAGAAGACCGTCGCACGCGGCGACCACTGGTTCCGTATGCAGGGCCGGGACGTGAGGGAGTTCGTCGAGCGGGAGCTGCCGCTCGCGGTCGCGGGGACGCTGGAGCGGTTCTCGGTGGCGCCCGGGGAGGTCGACCACTTCGTGCCGCACCAGGCCAACGGGGAGATGCTGCGCTCGGTCGCCGGGCGGCTCGGGCTGACCTCGGCACGGCTGCATCTGCCGGTGGACCGGCACGGCAACACCGGCGCCGCCTCCGTCCCCCTCGCCCTGGACCACGCCCGCCGGGGGGCCGGGCCGGGGGACGGGGCGCTGCGGGACGGGGAACTGGTGCTGCTCGCCGGGTTCGGCGGGGGGATGACGCTGGGAACGATCCTGTTGCGCTGGGGACGCTGAGGCGCTCCGGGGCACCCTGCCGGTGCTTCGCCGGGTTCCGTGTCCGCCCGCCGGCGGTGCCCGGCCCGCTGCCGCCACCGCGACTTCGGCGACTGGCCGCACTGCGAACGCGCCGCCGACGCGCCCAGGCCCCCGGCCCCCCCGGCACTCGCCCGCGGCGGCACGGCCGTCGCGCCGAACGCCGTCCGAGGGCCCTGCGGGACGGGGTCCTGCTAGGACGTCTCCGGCAGCCGGGCGACCAGGGTGTCGAAGCGGCGGACCAGGGCTTCCTGGCAGCGGTTGAGTTCGTCGATGCGCTGCTGGAGACGGGCGATCTCGCCGCCCAGTTCGAGGGCGTCGGTGAGGGTGGCCGAGGAGCGGCCGCCGGGGGCCGGGTGGGCCGGGGCGGACAGGTCGGGGGCGTGGTTGAGGATCGCCTCCATCCGGGCGCGCAGAGCCGGGCCCGGCTCGATGTCGAGAGCCTCCACCAGACGGCGGCGGGCACGTTCGTAGACGCCGAGGGCCTCCGCCTGGCGCCCGCTGCGGTAGAGGGCGACCATCAGCAGGTCGTAGAAGCGTTCGCGCAGCGGGTGGTCGGCGGTGAGCTTCTCCAGTTCGCCGGTGATCTCGCCGTGGCGGGCGCAGCGCAGGCTCGCCTCGTACAGGGACTCCAGGGCGGCCAGCCGGTTCTCCTCCAGCCGGTCCGCCTCGCTGGTGCAGATCGGGCCGTAGCGGCTGTCGGCGAGGGCGGGGCCCCGCCACAGGGACAGGGCGTGGCGCAGCAGCCGGGCGGCGTGCGAGGGGTCGGCGGCGACCGCGGCACGGCCCTGGGAGGACAGCCGGGTGAAGCGCTGCACGTCGGTGGTGGCGCCGCCCAGGCTCAGCAGATAGCCGGTGGGCAGGGTGCTGATCCACTCGTGGCCGGGTACGGGCCGGACGGGCTCGGGCAGCAGACGGCGCAGCCGGGCGACATGGGCCTGGAGGGCGTTGGCGGCGTTCGCGGGCGGCCGGTCGCCCCACAGTTCCTCGGTGAGCTGGTCGACGGAGAGCAGCCGGTCGGCGTGCAGGACGAGCGCGGACAGCAGGGCGCGCTGCTTGGAGCCCGGGGGGACGATGTCGGCGCCCGTGGTGCCGTCGTGGAACTCCATGGGCCCCAGCAGCCGGAACTCGGTCTCGCCGGCGGTCCCTTCGGGCGCAGGGGCACGGGCGGGGGCGGGGGCGAGAACGGAGGCGGAGGCGAGAACGGAGGCGGCCGTGGGCGCCCGGCGCTCCGCCGTCGTGGCGGTGCCCGGGGCCGTCATCGGGGCCCTGCGGGAGCGGACAGGGCGAGCGCGGCACGGATGTCGGCCGTGATGCGCGCGGTCAGCGGCGCGGGGTCGGGCTGGAAGTAGAAGTGGCCCCCCTCGAAGAGGCGCAGGCCGAGAGGGTGCGTGCTGTGCGCGGCCCATCCGGCCAGACGGTCCGGGGGCGCGACCGGGTCGTCGGTGCCGCCGTACACGGACAGCGGTACGGGCAGGGGCGCCGGGTCGGGCAGCGGACGCCAGGTCTCCACCAGACGGAGGTCGCCGCGGATGGCGGGCGAGAACAGCTCCCACAGCTCGGGGTCGTCGAGGACCTCGGCGGGGGTGCCGCCCATGAGGGCGAGTTCGCGGCGCAGGCCGGCGTCGGAGAGCAGATGACGGCGGGTGCCGTCGCCCCCGGGGCGGGGGATGCCGCGGGCCGACAGGCCGAGCCACATCGGCGCGCGGCCCTCGGCGACCAGCGCGCGGGTCAGCTCGTAGGCGATCAGGCCGCCCATGCTGTGCCCGAACAGGGCGAAGGGGCCCCTGAGTTCGGCGTCCAGCTCGGAGCGGAACCAGGACACCAGGCGAAGGGCGTCGCCGATGGCGGGACGGTCGCCGCACAGGCCGCGGCCGGGGGCGTCGACGAGACGGACGTCCCAGCCGGCGGGGAAGAGGCGCGGCCAGTCGCGGTACGCCAGGTGGGAACCACCGGCGTGGTGGAACACGAACAGGCGCAGTTCCATTCGGGGCTCCCTGCTGGATCAGGTCACTCGGCGGGCGGCGGTGCGGGGCCCGGTCCAGGGACGATAACCGGCGCTGCGGGGCGGCGGCGGGGTGCGCGAGTGCCGTTCCAGTGGTCGTGAAAGCGTTCTTGAGCAGGGCGGACGCAGGTGGGAAGGCCGCGTGTGGAGAGTCGCTCGAACGCGACTGGAGATCCCGACGGGTACGGCGGGAACGGGGCTAGCTTGCTGGACGGCCGACGGCTTTGAGCCACCGAGGGGCCTCGACCACTCGACCGGTACGGGGAGGAAAACTGTGGACATACAGGTTCTGGGTCCGTTGAGCGCCGACGTCAACGGGGTCTCGATCGTTCCGACCGCGGGCAAGCCGAGGCAGATCCTCGCTCTGCTCGCGTTCTATCCGGGCCGGGTCATGCCGGTGCCGACGCTCATGGAGGAGATCTGGGGCACCGAGATGCCCCAGAGCGCCATGACGACCATGCAGACGTACATTCTCCAGCTGCGCCGCCGGCTCGGCACCGCGATGGGGCCCGACGCTCCCGGCACCGCCAAGGAGGTGCTGGCCACCCGGCACGGCGGCTATCTGCTCCAGATCCCGCAGGAGAGCGTCGACGTGCACCGCTACGAGCAGCTGGTGACGGCCGGTCAGTCCGCCTTCGAGAGCGGCGACGACGAGCGGGCGGCAGACCTGTTCCGCGACGCGCTCGCCATGTGGCAGGGGCCCGCGCTGGTGGACGTACGGGTCGGGCCGATCCTGGAGATCGAGGTGATGCGGCTGGAGGAGAGCCGTCTGGTCACCGTCGAGCGCCGGATCGACGCCGACCTGCGGCTCGGCCGGCACGCCGAGCTCCTCGCCGAGCTGACCGACCTGATCGCCCGTCACCCCCAGCACGAGGGGCTGCACTCGCAGGCGATGGTGGCGCTGTACCGCTCCGGCCGGCAGGCCACCGCGCTGGACGTCTACCGCCGGCTGCGCGGCCGGCTGATCGAGGAACTGGGCGTGGAGCCGTCCCCGCAGCTCCAGCGGCTGCACCAGGCGATGCTCACCGTCGACCCGGCGCTCGACCAGGCGTGCGGACCGCGCCGCAGCTCCACCTTCGACCTCTACGCCGTCTGAGCCCGGGCACCGCAGGAGCCGTACGAGAGGGGACCAGCCATGCCCGACGCACAACCGGTGGAGCTGCACTGCTTCGCACACGCGGGGGCCGGGATCTCGGCGTTCCACGGCTGGCCCGCCCGGCTCGGCCCCGGTGCGACGCCCGTGCCGCATCTGCTGCCCGGGCGCGACCGCCGGCGCCGTGAACCCCGCGTGACCACGCGCGAGGCGCTGCTGGCCGACCTGTCCGACGGCTTCCGGGCACCGGACGGACCGTACGTGCTCTACGGGCACAGCCTCGGCGCGATGGTCGCCTACACCCTCGCCCGCGCCCTGCACGAGGCCGGGCTGCCGACGCCCGCGCTGCTCGCGGTGGGCGCGTGCCCGCCGCCGGACGCCGCCTCGGAACTCTCCGACGCCTGCGGGAGGTCCCCGGACCGGCTGCTGGAGCTGCTCGGCTCCCTGGGCGCGGTGCCCGAGGGCGCGCGGCCCGGAGGACTGTGGCATCGCGCGGTGCTGCCGGTGCTGCGCGACGACCTGACGCTCGCCGACAGCCTGCGCGCCGCCGCCCGTACACCCGTGGCGGGCGGCCCGTTCGCCGTGCCGCTGCTGGCCGTCGCGGGTGACGGCGACCCGCTGGCGCCGCCCGGCGCGACGGCGGGCTGGGCCCGCTGGACCGCGGGGCCGGTGGTGCGGCGCACCGTCGCCGGTGACCACTTCTTCGTACGGGGGCACGCGCTGCCCCGGCTGCTCGGGCGGGCCTGCCGGGTCGTCGGCCGGACCGCCCGAGCGCCGCTCGCCGCCGCGCACGGCTAGAGGGCGCCCCGTGCGGCGCCGTGCCGTCGTGTGCGGCCGGGGTGCCGCCGTCGCGTCCGTCGCGTCCCGGGGCGAGACCCCGGCGCCGACCGAAGCAGGCCGCGGTCGCGGCCGACCACAGGAGGACCAGCCATGAGGGACAGCCGATGAGACGAGTAGCCGTCACCGGGATCGGAGTGGTCGCGCCCGGCGGAGTGGGCACCGCGGCGTTCTGGTCGCTGCTGACCGAGGGCCGTACCGCCACCCGCCGGATCACGCTCTTCGACGCCTCGACGTTCCGTTCGCAGATCGCCGCCGAGGCCGACTTCGACCCGGTCCGGCACGGGTTCACGCCCGAGGAGGCGCGGCGGCTGGACCGGGCCGCGCAGTTCGGCCTGACCGCGGCGCGGGAGGCGGTCGCCGACAGCGGCCTGGACATCGGCGCGGTCGCGCACCGCACCGGGGTCACCCTGGGCAGCGCGGTCGGCTGCAGCAGCGGCCTGGACGAGACGTACGCGCACGTCAGCGAGCGCGGCGCGGACTGGCGGCTGGACCACACCCGGGCCGAGGCACGGCTCGGCGACTACCTCGTGCCCAGCTCGATGGCCGCCGAGGTGGCCCGGGACTGCGGCGCGCAGGGCCCGGTCGCCGTCGTCTCCACCGGCTGCACCTCCGGCCTGGACGCGCTCGGCCACGCCGTCGAACTCATCCGCGAGGGCAGCGCCGACGTGATGGTCGCCGGGGCGTCCGAGGCACCGATCACCCCGATCACGCTCGCCTCGTTCGACGCGATCCGCGCCACCAGCGCCCGCAACGACGAGCCGGAGACGGCCTCGCGCCCCTTCGACCGCACCCGCAACGGGTTCGTGCTCGGCGAGGGGTGCGCCGTCCTCGTCCTGGAGGAGTACGGGCACGCGCTGCGGCGCGGCGCGCACGTCTACGCCGAGATCGCCGGGTTCGCCAGCCGCTCCAACGCGTACCACATGACCGGGCTGCGGCTGGACGGCGAGGAGATGGCGGAGGCGATCCGGATCGCCCTGCTGGAGGCGCGGCTGAACCCCGACGCCGTCGACTACGTCAACGCGCACGGCTCGGGGACCAAGCAGAACGACAAGCACGAGACGGCCGCGTTCAAGCGGAGCCTGGGCGAGCACGCCCACCGGGTGCCGGTCAGCTCCATCAAGTCGATGATCGGGCACTCGCTGGGGGCGATCGGCTCGCTGGAGATCGCCGCCTGCGCGCTGGCCATCGAGCACGACGTCGTCCCGCCCACGGCCAACCTGCACGACCCGGACCCGGCCTGCGACCTCGACTACACGCCGCTGACCGCGCGCGAACAGCGCACCGACACCGTGCTCAGCGTCGGCAGCGGCTTCGGCGGCTTCCAGAGCGCGATGGTCCTCACCGCGCCGCGGGCGGCGGCATGAGGGCCGTCGCGCTGCGCGCGGCCGGCGCGGAGACAGCCGGGGCACGCGGCCCCGGGGCCGTGGACCTGGCCGGGCCGTGGGACACGGACCTGCTCGCGCGCGGCGTGGCGCGGGGCTGGGCCGGTGCGGTGACCGGCGGCCTGAGCGAGGGGGAGGAACTCGACGTGATCGGTACGCAGACGGTGCGGCAGCAGGGGCTGATCGGCACCCGGGACGTGGAGGCCGCCGTCACCGGCCTCGGGGTCGTGGCGCCGGGCGGCGTGGGCACCGAGACCTGGTGGGCGGCGATGCTGGAGGGCCGCGGTGCCATCGGGCCGGTCACCCGCTTCGACGCCTCCGGCTTCCCGGTGCGTCTGGCCGGTGAGGTGTCCGGGTTCGCCGACGAGGAGCACGTGCCCGGACGGCTGCTGCCGCAGACCGACCGGGTGACCCGGCTCGCGCTCGCCGCCGCCGGGGAGGCGCTCGGCGCGGCCGGACTGGACCCCGCCCGGATGCCCGACTACGCCGTCGGCGTGGTCACCGCCAACGCGGCCGGCGGGTTCGAGTTCGGCCAGCGGGAGCTCCAGGCGCTGTGGAGCCGGGGCAGCCGGCACGTCGGCGCCTACCAGTCCTTCGCCTGGTTCTACGCCGCCAACTCCGGCCAGATCTCCATCCGGCACGGGCTGCGCGGCCCGAGCGGCGTCGTCGTCTCCGAGCAGGCCGGCGGGCTCGACGCCGTCGCCCAGGCCCGCCGCCAGCTGCGCAGGGGCGTGCACGCGGTGGTCACCGGCGGCGCCGACTCCACCCTGTGCCCCTGGGGCTGGACCGCCCACCTCGCCGCCGGCGGCATGAGCACCGCCGAGGACCCGGAGCGCGCCTACCTGCCCTTCGACGCCGACGCCCGCGGCCATGTCGTCGGCGAGGGCGGAGCGCTGCTGGTGCTGGAGGACGGCGACGTCGCCCGCGCCCGCGGGGCCTCGGTGCTCGGCACCGTCGCCGGATGCGCCGCCACCTTCGACCCCGCGCCCGGCACCGGCGCCCCCCGGCTGCGGGCCGCCGCCGAACTCGCCCTGGCCGACGCCCGGACCACCCCCGCCGAGGTCGACGTCGTGTTCGCCGACGCGGCCGGGGAACGGGCCGCCGACCGGGCCGAGGCCGAGGCCCTGGCCGCGCTGTTCGGACCGTACGGCGTGCCGGTCACCGCGCCCAAGTCGATGACCGGACGGCTGCTGTCGGGCGGCTCGGCGGTCGACCTCGCGGCGGCGCTGCTCGCCCTGCGCGACCAGGTGATCCCGCCGACCCTCGGCACGGTCCGCGTCGCCGACGACTGCCCGCTGGACCTGGTCACCGGCACGGCCCGTCCGGCCCGGCTGCGCACCGCGCTGGTCCTGGCCCGTGGCCGCGGCGGCTTCAACGCGGCGACGGTCGTACGGGCCGCCCGCTGACCCCTCACCCATCACCCGCCAACCCGTAGGAGAAGAGGCACACCGTGGACCGGCTGGAACTCGACCGACTCACCGAACTGCTGCGCGAGTGCGCTGGAGAGGGCGAAGGCATCGGCCTGGACGGCGACGCCCTGGACACCCCCTTCCTCGATCTGGGCTACGACTCGCTCGCGCTGCTCCAGGTCACCGGCATCATCGAGCGCGACCACGACCTGATGCTCGATGAGGAGGCACTGGACGAGGCGGAGACGCCGCGCCAGTACCTGGACCTCGTCAACCGGGCGCTGGCCGCGCGCACCGCGGCATGACGGGCGGACCACGGCCATGGCCTCGCTGCGTGTGCCCCCGATGAACCGCGCCGACGACGTGCGCGCCGACGTCTGTGTGGTCGGCGCGGGCCCCGCCGGGCTCGCGCTCACCCTGATGCTGCTGCGCTCCGGGGCCGAGGTCGCCCTGGTGGAGCGGTCCACCGGGCTGCGCCGCGACTTCCACGGGGAGATCCTCCAGCCCGGCGGCCAGCGCGTCCTCGACGAACTGGGCGTCCTGGACGCCGCCCGCGCCCGGGGCGCCCGGGAACTCGACGCCTTCCAGGTGCTCCAGGACGAGCGGCTGCTGCTCGACATCGACTACCGGCGCCTGCCGGCCCCGTACGACTGTCTGCTGGCGCTGCCCCAGCGGCATCTGCTGGGCGAACTCCTCGACGCCTGCCGCGCCCTGCCCGGGCTCACCCTGCTGGAGGGGCACCGGGCGAAGGCCCTGGTGCAGGAGGGAGGGCGGGTCGCCGGGGTGGTGGCGCACCGGCGCGGCACCGCCTCCACCACGGTGCGGTCCCGGGTCGTGGTCGGCGCCGACGGCCGCCACTCGCAGGTCCGGATGCTCGCCGGGATCGACGCCGGCCGCCGGGAGGTGTTCGACCAGGACGTCGCCTGGTTCACGCTGCCCGCGCCCGGCCGCGCGACCGGCGCGGTCCGGGTGCACCGTACCGAGGGCGGGGCCCTGCTCGTGCACGACACCCACCCCGACCGGCTGCGCGTCGGCTGGACCCTGCCGCACCGCACCTGGAACCGGGTCGCGGCCCGCGGCATCGACGAGGTCCGCGGTGAACTGGCCGCCGCGCTGCCCCGGTTCGCCGACCTGATCCACGAGCACCTCGGCTCGCTGAAGGACCTCCGTCTGCTGGACGTGTTCGCCGCGCAGGCCGGCGAGTGGGTGCGCGACGGGCTGATGCTCGTCGGCGACAGCGCCCACACCCACGGGCCGATCGGCGCCCAGGGCATCAACCTCGCGCTCCAGGACGCGGCGGCGGCGCACCCCGTGCTGCTGGACGCCCTGCACGCGGGCGACACGGGCCGCGAGCGGCTGCTGCCGTACGAGCGGCGGCGCAGGCCGGTCGCGGCGGCCGTCCACCGGATGCAGCGGGTGCAGGCCAAGGCACTGCTCGGGCGCGGCGGCCCGGTCGCCACGCGGGTACGGGCGCGGGCGGCCTCCTGGGTGACCCGCTCCCCGGCCGGGGCCCGCATCACACGCCGTATCGCCTACGGCGCCGACGCGGCCCGGGTGCGCGACGATCTGTTCGCGGTGCCGGTCGGGGGTACGGCGTGACGGCCGCGGCCGGTGCACCCGGCCGGCTGACCGAGATCGCCGACGGCGTCCATGCCTTCGTCCAGCCCGACGGCGGATGGTGCCTGAGCAACGCCGGGCTCGTCGGCGACGGCGACGACGCCCTGCTGATCGACACCGCGGCGACCCGGGCGCGGGCCGAGCGGCTGCGCGAGGAGGTCCTGCGGGTCGTGCCGCGCCCGCCGCGGCTGCTGGTCAGCACCCACTTCCACGGCGACCACACCTTCGGCAACTGCGTCTTCCCCGAGGCGGTGACCGTCGCCCACGAGCGGGCCCGCGAGGACGTCACCGCGGCCGGGCTGCATCTGACCGGGCTGTGGCCCGACGTGTGCTGGGGCGACCTCGACGTGGTCGCGCCGCAGCTGACGTACCGTGACCGGCTGACCGTGCACGCGGGCGCGGTCCGCGCCGAACTGCTGCACCCGGGACCCGCGCACACCACCGGCGACACCGTGGTGTGGCTGCCCGGGCAGCGGGTGCTGTTCGCGGGCGACCTCGTGATGAACGGGGTCACGCCGTTCTGCCCGATGGGCTCGCTCGCCGGGTCCGTCGAGGCGCTGCGCATGCTGCGCGAACTGCGGCCGCGCGTCGTCGTGCCCGGCCACGGCCCGGTCGGCGGCCCCGGACTCCTCGACGACAACGAGGGCTATCTCCTGCGCCTGGAGCGGATCGCCGCCGACGGCCTGGCCGCCGGCCTCGACCCGCTCCAGGCCGCCCGCGAGGCCGGACCGGGACCGTACGGCGACCTCCTCGACGCGGAACGGCTGGTGCCGAACCTGCACCGCGCCTACCAGGAGGCGCTCGGCGGGGAGCGGGGGGCGCCGCTCGACATCCCGGCGCTGTTCGCGGAGATGACGCGGTACCACGGGGGTCTGCCCGTCTGCCGGGCCTGACCCGCGCGCGCGGGTCAGGGCGCCGCCTTCGGGCTCAGCCCGTGCGCAGGAGCGACTCCGCGTGGCGGCGGGCCAGTTCCAGGGTGGCCGTGGAGTTGCGGCCGAGGGCCTCACGGACGTAACGGCGGGCCTGGGCGAGATCGGCGCCCGGGCCCAGGACGCGTTCGACGGCGTCCTCGCGCAGGACCACGCTGTGCTGCGACACCGCCGTCACCCCGGTCCCGTCCGACACCACCGACCACTCACCGGTGTGCGCCTCCATCAGCGCCGGGGTGACGGTCTGCTTGTAGACGATGCGGCCCGCGTGCGGGAAGCACACCCGCACCGACTCGGTGGTGTGCGACGACCCGTCCGCGGTCAGCGTGTCCATCCTCATCACCTGCACGCCGGGCGCGTCCTCCGTCAGGTCCAGCCGCGACACGTGCGGGATCAGCCGGGGCCAGTCGCCGACGCGGTACAGGAAGTCGTAGACCGCCTCCTCGGGCGCGTCGATGTGCACCGTGTCCTCGAAGGACAGCACCAGCTCGTCGAAGCGCGTCCAGCGTTCCGCGAGACCCTTCAGACTGGCCAGCTCCGCACGGGAGTTGGTGTCGACGGCCTGCTCCACCCAGGCGATGTCCTCGGCCCGGTCGCCGTACACCGTGAAGTCGTGCAGCAGCGTCAGCCGGGTGGTGCCGCCCGCCAGCTCCTCGATCTGCCAGATGCCCAGCATCGACTCCACCGGTGCCTGCGGATGCGACTGGCGGAACTCGATCCGCCGGGTCTGCGGGTCCTGCACCCGCTGGGAGATCCACGAGCGGACCTCACCGCCCGCCGTGGCCCACATCCGCAGCCGCTCGTTCGTGCCGTCGAACTCCAGCCGCTCCACGTGCACGTTCGGCGGGAAGAACAGCGGCCAGCGCACCGCGTCCGAGATCAGCCCGTACACGACCCCGGCCGGGGCGGCCACCTCCGTCGAGTGCGACGTACGGCGCACGCGCTCACCGGTCACCACAAACACCTGCTTCCCTGTGTCCGGTCCACGGCGGACCGGCATCGAGTCGAGAACATCCGGATCTAGAAGTTGCCGAGACCGCCGCAGACGTTGAGCGCCTGCGCGGTGATCGAGGCGGCGGGCTCCGAGGCCAGATAGCCGACCAGACCGGCCACCTCCTCGGGCGTCGAGTACCGGCCCAGCGGGATCTTGGCCTCGAACTGCTCCTGCACCTCGTCCTCGGAGGTGTTCCAGGCGGCGGCGTACCCCTGCCGCACCCGTACCGCCATCGGCGTCTCCACATAGCCCGGGCAGACCGCGTTCACGGTCACGCCGGTGGGGGCCAGCTCCCGGCCCAGTGCCTTGGTGAAGCCGACCACGCCGTGCTTGGAGGCGCTGTAGGGGGCGCCGAGCAGGACACCCTGCTTGCCCGCCGTGGAGGCGATGTTGATGATCCGCCCGGTGGCCGCGTCGCGCAGCCCGCCGTTTCGCAGCACCTCACGGGTCACCCGGAACACGCTGTTGAGGTTGGTGTCGATGACGTCGTCCCACAGCTCGTCGGTGAGGTCGGCGGTGACGCCACCGCCGCTGCGCCCGGCGTTGTTCACCAGCACCGACACCGGCCCGTACGTCTCCACCGCGGCCCGCACCAGCGCGGCCACCGACTCGGCGGAGCGCACGTCGGCGGCCCGGCCGTCCACGTCGAGGCCCTCGGCGCGCAGGTTCTTCACGGTCTGCTCGACGTCGGACCCGTTGCGCGCGCACAGGAACACCCGGTGTCCGGCGCGGCCCAGGGTGCGGGCCACCTCCAGTCCGATGCCGCTGGTGCCGCCCGTGACCAGGGCGACAGGGTGGTTGGCGGTCACGTTCACAGCTCCTTCGGCCGGGGGACGGGGGCGGGGAGGACGAGGTCGGGTTCGCGGCGGGCCTCGCCGGCCAGTCGCGTGGCGAGCCCCAGCGGGGCCAGCGCCCGTTCCAGGGCGGCCCGGGTGAGGATGCCGCCGCGGGCGGCGACATAGCCGTCGGGGCGCACCAGCAGCCAGCAGCCGGCCGCCAGGCCGAGCGCGCGGCGCAGCGAGGCGCCAGGGTCGGAGAGCGGGGCCGGGCCGTCGGCGGGGGTGCCGCCCACGGTCCGGACGGACAGCCACTCGCCGTACTGCACGGCCGCCGTCACGGCGACGCCGACGGGCACGTCACCGGGTCCGGTGCCGCCCGCGGCGAGCAGCAGCGTCCAGCGCGGGTCGCGCAGTTCGTCGTGCAGGGCGCGGCAGCCGGGGGCGTGCGGATCGTGCACCCGGGCGGCGGTGATCCGCTCCCCGGGGTGGGGCTGCGGGGCGGGCAGGGTGCCCGCCACCACGACCGGGCCGAGCGCGTTGACGTAGTGGTAGGAGTCCAGAGTGGTCAGCGGGGAGGCGGGGTAGCCGATGCGCAGCCCGGACATGCCGCCGAGGACCTTGCGCTGGATCGCCCTGCGCAGCGGGCGCACGGTGCGCACCACGGAGAAGACGACGGGCAGCGCGGCGGAGGCGAGCAGGTTCTTCAGCTGGACCAGGAACGTCGCGGTGCGGGTGGAGCCCAGCAGGTTCCGTCCGATCGGTACGCGTTCCGCGCTGTAGCTGTCCAGCAGGGCGCGTCCGGCGTGGCCCTGCTCGACCTGGGCGAGCTTCCAGGCGAGGTTGTACGCCTCCTGCACACCGGTGTTCATGCCCTGCCCGGAGGCGGGGCTGTGCACATGGGCGGCGTCCCCGGCGACGAAGACCCGGCCCTGCTGCATGCGCTCGACCATGCGCTGCTGGAAGGTGAACACGCTGGTCCACTCCGGCTCGCCGACGCGCACGTCGCGGCCGAGCCCGGCCGACAATTTGGCCGCCAGCCGCCCGGCGGCCTCACCGGGCGTGATGTCCGCGGCGTCCCCGGCGGGTGCGGTGTCCAGCAGCCGCCAGTGGCCCTCGCGGGCGTAGGGCACCATCATCAGCGCCTGGCCGCCGGTGTGCGCCCAGTAGATGGTGTCGGGCGGCAGGTCGGTGTCCACGGGCGCGTCGGCGAGCATCCAGCGCTCGCTGGACTCGCCGGTCAGCTCCAGGCCGAGCTGCTTGCGCACGGTGCTGTGGCCGCCGTCGCAGCCGACCAGCCAGGACGTCTCCACGACCTCCGTGCGGCCCGCGCGCTCCAGCCGCAGCAGCACCCGGTCCTCGTCCTGCTCGAACGAGGTCAGCCGGGTGCCCCACTCGATCTGCACACCGAGCCGGGCCACCGCGAGCCGCAGCACGGCCTCGGTGTCCCGCTGCCCGGCGATCAGCGTGTACGGGTAGGACGTCGGCATCGACGCGTAGTCCGCCTCCAGCCGCACCAGACGGCGTCCGCCGGCGAACATGGTGAAGGCGCGGTTCTTCCGGCCCCGGGGCAGCAGCTCGTCGACGACACCCATCTGCGCGAACGTCTCCAGCGTGCGCGGGTGCACGGCCACGGCCCGGCTGGTGCGCGCCGGCCCGTCGGCGGCGTCCACCAGCCGTACGGCGACACCGCGGCGGGCGAGTTCGTGGGCGGCGGTCAGGCCGACGGGGCCCGCGCCCACGACGACGGCCCGGGGCCTGCCGGAACGGGCGATCACGCGCTCGCCTCGACCGTCTCGTACAGGCCCGGCTCGGGGGTGGCCAGCGGGCCGAGGCCCTTGACGATGGCCTGGAACTCCTCGCTGCGCACGGCCTTGCCGTGGGCGGCGGCGTCCTGCCACACGGCCAGCTCCAGGAACACGTTGGGCTGTCCGGCGTGGCGCAGGGTCTGGTGGCTGACATAGCCGGGCTGGGCCGACATGTAGGAGGTCAGCCTGTCCTTCACGGCGAGGAAGGCGTCGACGTCGCCGTGCACGGTCAGCTTGTTGACGAAGGTCACCATGGTCTGCTCCTGACGGGGGGAAGAGGGTGCGGGGGCGGATGCGGGGGCCGGTCCGCCTGTCGTGAGCCGGCGCCGGATCAGACGGCGGGCCGGCTTTCCGGTGGGGGTGCGCGGTACGGCGTCGAGGGCCTCGGTGACGCGGACGCGCTCGAACGGGGCGAGGTGCTCGTTGGCGCGTGCGGCGACCGAGTCCAGGGTCCGCGCCACCGTGCCGGGATCCTCCGCGGCCAGGTCCGGGGACAGGACCACGCCCGCCCACACCACGCCGCCGTGCTCGCCGTCGGGCAGGCCCGCGACCACGCAGTCGGCGACGCGCGGGTCCCCGGCGAGAACACGCTCGACCCTGCTCGGGGAGACGATCTCGTTGTCGTACTTGAAGACGTCGTCGACCCGGTCGACCAGCCACAGCACCCCGTCGTCGTCGACGTAGCCGAGGTCGCCGGTGGAGAACCAGCCGTCCTCGGTGAGGCGTGCGCCGGGCCGTTCGCCGAGGTAGCCGGCCATCAGCTGGGGGCCCTTGACCTGTACCTCCCCGGTGGCCCAGACGTCGACGGGGCGGCGGGTGTCGAGGCCGACCAGCCGGCAGCCGGTGCCCGGCACCGGGGTGCCGACCGCGCCGGGGCGGTGCCGGCCGGGCCGCTGGAAGTGGGTGAGCGGGGACAGTTCGGCCATGCCGTAGCCCTGGACGACGGGCACGCCGAGGGCCTCGCCCAGGGTGCGGGCCGCCTCGGGCAGCAGTGCGGAGCCGCCGGACAGGACGGCGGTCAGCCGTGCGCCGCCGCGCGCCGCCCGCGGCAGGCGGGGCAGGCGCTCGTCGGCGGCGAGGCGGTGCAGCCGGGCGGGCAGCCCGTAGTAGTGGGTGACCCCGCAGCCCGCGGCCACCGCCAGCGACACCACCGGGTCGGGGTCCTGGCACAGCACCTGGCAGGCGCCCGCGTCCAGGGCGGAGTTGAGGTGCATCACGTGGTACAGCGGCAGATGGTT
This sequence comes from Streptomyces sp. NPDC093094, assembly GCF_044754345.1. Lineage (NCBI taxonomy): Bacteria > Bacillati > Actinomycetota > Actinomycetes > Kitasatosporales > Streptomycetaceae > Streptomyces > Streptomyces sp. NPDC093094. Next base: position 30,534 of record NZ_JBIVOX010000029.1, read on the forward strand.
CAGCGTCACGGATCCCGGGCCGAGACCCTGGGCGAGCGCGGTCTGCCGGGCGTTGGCGACCAGGTTGCGGTGGGTGAGCAGCACGCCCTTGGGCCGGCCCGTGGTGCCGGTGGTGAACTGCACACAGGCCACCGCGTCCAGGCCGGCGCCGCTGTCCTCGGCGACCGGTTCCCCGTCCTCCAGCACCGCCTCCAGCGGCAGGCACCCGGCCGGGACCACGCCGTCGGGGGCGTCGGTCACCACCAGGGTGCGCAGCTCGGGCAGGCCGTCGCGCAGCTTGGCCAGCAGCCCCGCGGTGGCGGCGGGCGCCAGCACCAGCCGGACTCCGGCCTCGGCCATGACATGGCGCAGCCCGTCCTCGCCGAGCAGCGGGTTGATCAGGACGACGGTCGCCCCGGCCCGGGCCGTGCCGTGGTAGGCGGCGGCGAACACGGGGTCGAGGACGGAGACGACGCCGACGCGCGCGCCCGGCTCACGGCCGGTCTCACGGCGTACGAACGCCGCGATCCGGTCGGCCTGCGCGTCCAGTTCGCGGAAGGTCAGCGCACGGTCGGCGGTGCGTACGGCGACGCCCTCGGGGTCGCGGGCGGCTGCCGAGCGCAGCAGACCGTCCACCGTCACGGCGGGGTGGGTGAAGTTCGGCATGGCTCGTGGTCCTCCGGTTCTCGGCGGGCGGCGCGGGCACCGCTGGGCGTCCCGGACGTCTCCCACGTTCTGCCGGATCGCTTGAGGAAGGTTCGAAGAGTGCTCGATCGGGAGCGCGGACAGTGTCGGCATCCGACGGAACGGAGACCGGTCCCATGACCACCGAGACACTCATCCGCGCCGAACACCCCCTGCCGGAAGCCGAGTTCGGCGAGCGGTACGCGCAGGTGCAGCAGTTCTACTCGCACCAGATGCAGCTGTTCGACGCGCACGACGCCGACCGCTGGGCGGCGACCTTCACCGAGGACGCCGTCTTCGACGTGCCCACCCTGGACGCCCCGGTGCGCGGCCGTGCGGGACTGGCGGCGAACGTGCGGCGCAACCGGGCCCAGCAGGAGCGCAGCGGCGATCAGCTGCGGCACTGGATCGGGATGCTCGACATCCGGCCGGGCCGCGACGACGAGCTGCACACCCGCTGCTACGCGCTGGTCTACGTCACCCCGCGCGGCGGCACCTCCAAGGTGCTGCGGGTGTGCGTGATGGAGGACGTGCTGGTGCGGGTGCGCGGCAAGTGGCGCACCCGCCACCGGGTCGTCACCCGGGACGACCTGGCCTGAGACGGGAGAGACACGATGACGATCCACGCCACCGGGACCGCTGCCGCCACCGCCCTGGACACGACGCCCGTGGCCGGCCTGGAGGCCCTGCTGTACGCGCGCGTCCAGCAGTTCTACGCCCACCAGACCGCCCTGCTGGACGAGCTGCGCGCGCAGGAGTTCGCGGCGACGTTCACCGAGGACGGCGTGCTCACGCCCGCGCCGATCGCGTCCGCGGCCCGCGGCCGTGCCGCCATCGCCGCGGCGCTCGTCGCCGCGCACGAGCGGCGTTTCGGCACCGAGCAGGTGCGCCGCCGCCACTGGCAGGACGCGCTGCGTGTGCAGGAGCTCCCCGACGGGTCCCTGCGCGCGAGCTACTGCACGCTGGTGACGGTGGTCCGCCCCTGGCACCCCGTCCCGGCCCTCGGCCCCAGCGCGGCCGTGGAGGACGTCCTGGTCCTCGACGGCGGCGAACTGCGGGTCCGTGAGCGCCGCATCACCCCGGACCACCTGGCCTTCTGAACTCCGCGCACTCCCGCGCACCCCCCTCCCCGCCCGACCCCTGGCGCCGCTCGCGGCGCCGCCGTACGACGCCGGCGTCCACCGCAGCTCCGGCCCCGCTCTAGGCAGCGCCTCGACAGTTGGCTGACGACGGACACCTCGAAAGGGGCACGGGGCAGCAGTTGTGGGCGCTCGGCCCTTTCCGGACGGCCGACACCTCAAGGAGAGGCATGAGCCCCAAGATCACCATCGCTGGGACGAACGACGAGGCGGCGCTGCGGCCGTCCGAGCCGGTGCTGTGGCACCTGGCGCTGCTCAGCGGCTCCAACGGCACGACTCTCGACGCCGGCCTCGCCGGACTCAAGGCCCGCTACGCCAGTACGCCCGCCGCGGAGGACGTGCCCGTGCGCATCCGCACGGTGGGCAGCACCGAGGGCGGGCACCGCGGCGCCGTCCTCACCGGCGAGGGCGTCGCCACGGAGATCGGCGCGCAGGAGGCCGGCGGCGCCAAGCCGGTCGCCTTCATGTTCCCCGGCCTCGGCGACCACTACGTCGACATGGGCCGCGACCTGTACCGCGACTTCCCCGTCTTCCGCGAGGCCGTCGACGCCTGCGCCGAGGCGCTCACCGGCGAGCTGGGCCTGGACATCCGCGAGGTCGTCTTCCCCGCCTCCGAGGAGGCCGCCCCGGCCGCCGCGCCCGCCTTCGACCTGCGCCGCATGCTGGGCCGTGACACGGGCCCGCAGAGCGAGAACGAGCGCCGCCTGAACGCCACCCGGCTGGCCCAGCCGGCGCTGTTCGTCATCGAGTACGCGCTGGCCCGGCTGTGGGAGTCGTGGGGCGCCCGCCCCTCGCTGATGATCGGCTACAGCCTCGGCGAGTACGTCGCCGCCACCCTCGCCGGAGTGCTCAGCCTCCCGGACGCGCTGACGCTGGTGGCCCGCCGGGCCGCGCTGATCGACGAGCTGCCCGCGGGCGCCATGCTCGCCGTGATGCTGCCCGAGCAGGAGGTCACCCCGCTGCTCGGCGAGAACGTGTCGCTGTCCGCCGTCAACGGTCCCGAGTTCTGCGTCGCGGCCGGACCGGTCGCCGCCGTCGAGGCCCTGGAGGCCACCCTGCGCGAGCGCGGCGTGGTGTGCCGCCGGGTGCAGACCACGCACGCCTTCCACTCCTCGATGATGGAGCCCATCGCCGAGCAGGTGACCGAGCTGGCGCGGACCCTCACCCTCAACCCGCCGGGCATCCCCTACATCTCCAACGTCACCGGTGAGCCGATCACCGACGAGCAGGCCACCGACCCCGGCTACTGGGCCCGCCACCTGGTCAGCCCGGTCCGGTTCGCCGCCGGTCTGCGGCACCTGTCCGCGACCCCGCTGCTGCTGGAGGCCGGCCCCGGCCAGAGCCTGAGCAGCATGGCCACCGTGGTGCGCGGCAGCGACGTCGGCACGGTCGTGGCGTCCATGCGGCACCCGCTGGAGCGCCAGTCCGACTCCGCCGTCGCGCTGAAGGCGCTGGGCCGGCTGTGGCTGGCGGGCGGGGACATCGACTGGGCCGGTTTCCCGGCCGACGAGCTGGACATCGTCGCCGACGCCGCCGCGACCGCCGTCCGCGAGGCGGCCGACCCGGCCGTCGCGCCGAGCAGCGTGGAGCGCGACCTGGCCGCCCTGTGGGCGAAGGTGCTGAAGAACGAGCAGCTCCCGCACGACGTCAGCTTCTTCGAGGTCGGCGGCAACTCGCTGCTGGCCACCCGGCTGTCGCTGCGCATCAAGCGCACGTTCGGCGTGGAACTGACCCTGCGCCAGATCTACGAGTGGTCCACCATCGCCCGGATGGCCGCGGCCGTGGAGACCCTGGCCGCGGGCGGCGAGCTGGACGCCCAGGGCTCCTCGCACACCGGCACCTCGCTGGCCCGGTTCCGGCTGCCGAACGGGCTGACGGTGTGGCACCAGAACGAGGCCGAGACCCGCCACTTCTACGAGGACATCTTCGACCACCGCACCTACGCCAAGAACGGCATCACCCTGCCCGACGGCGCCACCGTCGTCGACGTCGGCGGCAACATCGGCCTGTTCACCCTGTTCTCGCACTACGAGGCGAAGGACGTCCGGGTCTTCACCTTCGAGCCGGCACCGCCGATGTTCGAGCTGCTCAGCCGGAACGTCGCCGAGCACGGCGTGAACGCCACCCTGTTCAACATCGGTGTCTCCGACAGCGAGTCGCAGGCGACGTTCACCTTCTACCCGCGCAGCTCCGGGATGTCCTCCTTCCACCCCGACGAGGCGGAGGAGAAGCACAACCTGCGCACGATCATCGCCAACCAGCAGAAGACCGACGAGGACGCGGAGGTGGCCGAGCTGGTCGCCGACGACGAGGAACTGCTCGACGTCCGCTTCGAGGCCATCGAGTTCACCGCCACGCTGCGCCCGCTCTCCGCCGTGATCCGCGAGCAGGGCATCGAGCGCATCGACCTCATCAAGATCGACGTGCAGAAGAGCGAGCGCCAGGTCATCGACGGCATCGCCGACGAGGACTGGCCGAAGATCCAGCAGATGGTGCTGGAGGTGCACGACGCGGACGGCGAGGTCGACCGCCTCGTGGAACTGCTCCGGGGCCACGGCTTCACGGTCCTCGCCGAGCAGGACGAGATGTACGTCGGTACGGACATCCACAACATCTACGCCGTCCGCGGCGCACGCTGACGCAACGTAACGGAGTAGCAGGACATGGAATTCACGACCGCAGGAGTCGTCGGCGCGGGCGTCATGGGCGTCGGCGTCGCACAGAACCTCGCCCAGACCGGCCACCGGGTGGTCCTCGTCGACGTCTCCGACGACGTCCTGGACAACGCGCGCCGGGAACTGCGCACCAGCCTGCGCACCTACGCCCTGTTCAACAAGGGCGCCGGTGTGGACATGGCGGAGATCTTCGACCGCATCGAGTTCACCACGGACTACGAGCTGCTCGCCAAGGCGGACTTCGTCGTCGAGAACGTCACCGAGGACTGGGCGATCAAGAAGGAGGTGTACGAGCGGATCGACCGCATCGTGCGCCCCGAGGTGGTGTTCGCCGTGAACACCTCCGCGATCTCCATCACCCGGGTCGGCTCGGTCACCTCGCGCCCCGAGCGGGTCGTGGGCATGCACTTCATGAACCCGGTGCCGATGAAGCCGATGGTCGAGGTGATCCGCGGCTACCACACCACGCCCGAGACCATCGACACCGCCCGCCGCTTCCTGGCGGAGCTGGGCAAGGAGTGCATCGTCGTCGAGGACGTGCCCGGCTTCGTGTCCAACCGGGTGCTGATGCTCACCATCAACGAGGCCGCGTTCCTCGTGCAGGACGGGGTGGCCCCGGCGGCCGACGTCGACCGCATCTTCAAGACCTGTTTCGACCACCGCATGGGTCCGCTGGAGACCGCCGACCTGATCGGCCTGGACACGATCCTGAAGTCGGTCGAGGTGCTGTACGAGAGCTTCAACGACGACAAGTACCGGCCGGCCCCGCTGCTGAAGAAGATGGTCGCCGCCGGCCTGCTCGGGCGCAAGAGCGGAGAGGGCTTCCACACGTACCGCTGACGCCCGCCCTCTTCCTTCTCCCACCACCGCCACGACCACAGGACGGATGACGACGACCATGAGCACGGACAACACGAACCACGGGGACAACCGGGCCAGGATCGCCGAGTACCTCTCGCGCTTCTTCCCGGTCCAGGACCTGGCCGACGACGACGACATCTTCGAGCTCGGCTTCGTCAGCTCGATGTTCGCGATGCAGCTGGTGTCCTTCGTGGAGCACGAGTTCGGCATCACGGTCGAGAACGAGGACCTGGAGCTGGAGTACTTCCGCTCCATCAGCGCGCTCGACGCGTTCGTCACCCGCAAGCTCTCCGCCCCCGTCCCCCAGTAGCGAGAGCGGACGGCCGACGACATGACCGGAGCGCTCACCGAGCGGCAGGAGCAGGCCCGCAAGGAGTTCAGGGCCTTCACCGACCGCCACATCGCACCCCACGCCGACGCCTGGCACCGCGCCCAGCGCACCCCGCCGGAGGTGATACGGCTCCTCGCCGACGAGGGCCTGCTCGGCATCCACGTGCCGCAGGAGTTCGGCGGGGGCGGCTGCGACGCGGTCACCCTGGGGCTCCTCGCCGGCGAACTGGGCCGCGCCTGCTCCTCGGTGCGCAGCCTGCTCACCGTGCACTCGATGGTGGCGCACACCGTCGCCCGCTGGGGCAGCCGCGAGCTCAAGCAGAGCCGGCTGCCCCAGCTGGCCCGCGGCGAGCGCATCGCGGCGCTCGCCGTGTCCGAGCCGGACGCCGGCAGCGACGCGGCCGGCGTCACCACCCGCATCGAGCGGGACGGCGACGACTTCGTCATGACCGGCCACAAGAAGTGGATCACCTACGGGGAGAGCGCCGACGTCTTCCTCCTGGTGGGCCGCTCCGCCGAGGGCCCCACCGCCCTGCTGGTGGAGCGGGACACCCCGGGCCTGACCACCGAACTCATCGAGGACATGATCGGCATCCGCGCCTCGATGACCGCCCATGTCCGCCTCGACGGCTGCCGGGTCCCCGGCGGCAACCTGCTCGCCCGGCCGGGCCTCGGCGTCTCCCACGTGGTGGGCGCCGCCCTGGACCTCGGCCGCTACACCGTCGGCTGGGGCTGCGTCGGCATCCTCGACGCGGCCCTGGAGGCGAGCGTCGACTACGCCGGACGGCGCGAGACGTTCGGCTCGCCGATCAGGGAGCACCAGCTGGTGCGCCGGCTGATCAGCGACATGTACACCCAGGCCCGTGCGGCCCGGCTGATGTGCCTGGAGGCCGGGCGGCTGCGCGACGAGCGCGACCCCGGCGCGCTGGCCGCCACGTCCACCGCGAAGTACTTCGCGGCCACCGCCGCCGGGCGGGCCGCCGCCGACGCCGTGCAGCTCCACGGAGCCAACGGCTGCAGTTCCGAATACCCCGTCCAGCGCCTGCTCGGCGACTCCCGCGTGATGGAGATCATCGAGGGCAGCGCGCAGCTCCACCAAGTGGGCCTTGCCGAGTACGCGTTCCAGGAACACGCGCCGAGGAGTGAGCGATGACCGCCACCGTCAATGCCGTCAGGACCGTCAAGTGTGTGGTCTGGGACCTGGACAACACCGTGTGGGACGGCGTGCTGCTGGAGGACGGCGACGTCACCCTGCGCCCCGAGGTCGTCGAGGTGATCCGCACCCTCGACGAACGCGGCATCCTGCACTCCGTCGCCAGCCGCAACGACCACGACGCGGCCATGGCGAAGCTGGAGGAGTTCGGCATCGCCGAGTACTTCCTGTACCCGCAGATCAACTGGGGCAACAAGTCCGAGTCGGTGAAGGCGGTCGCCGAGGCGATCAACATCGGCGTCGACACCCTGGCGTTCGTCGACGACCAGCCCTTCGAGCGGGACGAGGTGAGCTTCGCGCACGCCGACGTGCTGTGCGTCGACGCCGCCGACGCCGCCGGCATCCCGGCCCTGCCGCAGATGCAGCCGCGGTTCGTCACCGCCGACTCGCGCGAGCGCCGCCACCTGTACCGGGCGGACGCCGAGCGCAGGCGCGCGGAGGACGACCACCACGGCACCGACGAGGAGTTCCTCGCCTCCCTGGGCATGCGCTTCACCATCGGGCCCGCCGAGGAGCGCGACCTCCAGCGCGCGGAGGAACTCACCGTGCGCACCAACCAGCTCAACGCCACCGGCTACACCTACTCCTACGAGGAGCTGGACGCCTTCCGCCGCTCGCCCGACCACGACCTGCTGGTCGCGGGCCTGGAGGACCGGTACGGCACCTACGGCAAGATCGGCCTGTCCCTCGTGGAACGCGGCAGCGACGTGTGGACGGTGAAGCTGCTGCTGATGTCGTGCCGCGTCATGTCGCGCGGCGTCGGCTCCGTGCTGCTCGGCCATCTGATCCGCAGCGCCCACGAGGCCGGGGCCGCCCTGCGTGCGGAGTTCGTGCCCACGAACCGCAACCGGACCATGTACGTCACCTACAAGTTCTCCGGGTTCCGCGAGGTGGAGCAGTCCGACGGCGTGAGCGTGCTGGAGCACGACGGCGCCCGGCTGCCGGAGTTCCCGCCCTACATGGACGTCACCGTCGCACGCTGACGTCCCGGCACACCCCCTTCGGCGAGACAACACGAGACGGCGAGACGGATGGCGGAGATGAACGCCCAGGCGAACGAGGACCGGCTGCGGCGGGCCATGGCCGCAGTCCTGCAGCTCCAGCAGCGCAATGCCGAACTGGAGGAGCGGCTGCGTGAACCGGCCGCGATCGTCGGCATGGCCTGCCGGCTGCCCGGCGGGGTCGGCACCCCGCAGGAGTACTGGCGGCTGCTGGCCGAGGGCCGCGACGCCATCGGCCCGCTCCCGGACCGCTGGGAGGGGCTCGACCTGTACGACCCCGACCCGCAGGCCCCCGGCAAGAGCTACGCCGACCAGGGCGGGTTCCTGGACGACCTGGAGCAGTTCGACGCCGACCTGTTCGGCATCTCCCCCCGTGAAGCGGTGTCGATGGACCCGCAGCAGCGGCTGGTGCTGGAGGCGTCCTGGGAGGCGCTGGAGCACTCCGGGATCCGCCCGGACGCCCTCACCGGCAGCCGCACCGGCGTCTACCTGGGCTGCATGCGCTCCGACTACGACACCGGCAACGCGCCCCTCGACGTCCTCGACGGCTACCAGGGCACCGGCATCTCCGGCAGCGTGGTCTCCGGCCGGGTCTCGTACGCGCTCGGCCTCCAGGGCCCGGCGCTGACCATCGACACCGCCTGCTCCTCCTCGCTGGTCGCCATCCACTCCGCCCTCGCCGCGCTGCGCACCGGGGAGTGCGACCTGGCGCTGGCGGGCGGGGTGACGGTGATGAGCTCGCCCGCCATGTTCGTGGAGTCCAGCAGGCTCGGCGCGATGGCGCCCGACGGACGCTGCAAGAGCTTCTCGGCCGCCGCCGACGGCGCCATCTGGTCCGAGGGCGTCGGCATCCTCGTCCTGAAGCGGCTGTCGGACGCGCAGCGCGACGGGGACCGGATCCTCGCCGTGGTGCGCGGCTCGGCCGTCAACCAGGACGGCCGCAGCCAGGGCCTGACCGCCCCCAACGGCCCCGCCCAGCAGCGGGTGGTGCGGGACGCGCTGGCCGCGTCCCGGCTCACCCCCGCCGACATCGACGCCATCGACGCGCACGGCACCGGCACCCCGCTCGGCGACCCCATCGAGGCGGGCGCCCTGGCCGAGGTGTTCGGCCCGCAGCGCTCCGCGGACCGTCCGCTGTGGCTCGGCTCGTCGAAGTCGAACATCGGGCACACCCAGGCCGCGGCGGGCGTCGCCGGAGTGATGAAGATGGTGCTGGCGCTCCAGCACGAGACGCTGCCGAAGACCCTGCACGCCGACGAGCCCAGCCCGCACATCCCGTGGGAGCACAGCGGGATGGCCCTGCTCCAGGAGCCGGTGTCCTGGCCGCGCGGCGAACGCGTACGCCGGGCCGGGGTGTCGTCGTTCGGCATCAGCGGCACCAACGCCCATGTCGTCCTGGAGGAGGCCCCCGCCCCCCGGCCCGCCGCACCCGCCGAGCCGGTGGAGCCCGCCGGGACCGGGGCCCTGCCGCTGCTGCTGTCGGGCCACGACCCGCAGGCGCTGCGCGCCCAGGCGGCCCGCTGGGCGGCCTGGCTGGAGGAGCACGGCACGGCCGCCGCCTGGCAGGACGTCGTGCGCACCGCCGCACTGCACCGCGCACATCTGCCGGCCCGGGCCTGTGTGTCCGCCGACGGACCGGCCGCGGCCGCCGAGGCGCTGCGCGCGCTCGGCGACGGCGCCCCGCACACCGCGGTCGTCACCGGTGAGGTCCACGAACGGGGCAAGCCCGTCTTCGTCTTCCCCGGGCAGGGTTCCCAGTGGGTGGGCATGGGACGTGAACTCCTCGCCGAGAGCCCGGTGTTCCGGACCGCAGCCGAGGAGTGCGACGCCGCCCTGCGGCCGTGGACCGGCTGGTCCGTCCTCGACGTGCTGCGCGGCGAGGCCGACGCCGAACTGAACCTGGAGCGCATCGACGTGCTCCAGCCCGCCCTGTTCACCGTGATGCTCGGCCTGGTCGCGGTGTGGCGGTCGCTGGGCGTCGAGCCCGCCGCGGTCGTCGGCTCCAGCCAGGGCGAGGTGCCCGCCGCGGTCGTGGCGGGCGCGCTGTCGCTGGCCGACGGAGCCCGGCTGACCGCGCTGCGCTCCCAGGGCCAGCTGCGCGAGTGCAGCGGCCGCGGGGCGATGGCGCTGGTGGAGCTGCCGGTCGCCGACGTGGAGTCGCTGATCGCCCCCTACGGCGCCGCCCTGTCGATCGCCGTGGTCAACACCGAGGCGTCCGCCGTCGTCTCCGGCGACGTGGAGGCCGTCGAGGCGCTGCTGGCCTCGCTCGCGGACACCGACGTCTTCAGCCGGCGCATCGCCTCCGACACCGCCGGGCACAGCGCGCACATCGACCCGATGCTGCCCTGGCTCGCCGGGGAACTCGCCGGGCTGCGGCCCACCGGCTGGAACGTGCCGTTCTACTCGACCGTCACCGGCGCCGCCCTGGAGGGCACCGCACTGGACGGCACCTACTGGTGCCGCAACGCCCGCGAGACGGTCCGGATGGACCGGGCGCTGCACGCGCTGGTCGCCGACGGCTTCGACGTGTTCGTGGAGATCTCCCCGCACCCCGTGCTCGGCATGGCGCTGACCGGCGCGACCGCCGATGTGCAGGGCGCGGTCGTCGGCAGCCTGCGCCGCGGGCACGGCGGCCCGGACCAGGTGCTGCGCTCGCTGGGCGCCCTGCACACGCAAGGGTGCGCGGTGGACTGGGCGGCCGTCCTCGGCACCCTGCCGCGCTCCGCCGCCGCCGAGCTGCCCACCTACGCCTTCCAGCACCGCCCGTACTGGACCGACGTCGTCGGCCACCACCTCGCCGCCCCCGGCACCCGCCGCACGACCGCCCCCGCCGCCGACACGGACGCCGGTTCCGGCGCCGCCGGCCCGTCCGCGCTGCGCACGCGCCTCGCCGCGCTCGACGAGGACGCCCGCGCCGAGGCACTGTGCGAGACCGTGGGCCGGGAGGCCGCCGCCGTGCTCGGCGCGCGCGAACCGGTGCCGGCCGGCAAGCGGCTGCCCGAGCTGGGCCTGGACTCGATCATGGCGCTCCAGCTGCGCAACCGGCTCGCCGAACTCCTCGGCGCCGAACTGCCCACCAACCTCGCCTTCAAGCACCCCACGCCCCGCGACATCGCCGTCCACCTGCTCGGCCTGGACCTGGACCTGGACGCCGCACCCGCCGGGCCGCCGCTGGAACGCGCCGACCGCACCGGGGTGTACCCGGCGACCGAGGGGCAGAAGCGGCTGTGGTTCCTGGAACTGATGGACCCCGGCAGCGCCCGCTACAACACCCCGCTCGTGCTGCGCACCGCCGGCCCGCTCGACCCGGGGCTCCTCACGGACGCCCTGCGCACGGTGACGGCCCGTCACGAGTCGCTGCGCACCGGCCTGGAGTCCCGTGACGGCGAGCTGGTGCAGGTCGTGCACGACGACCTCGTGCCGTCGTTCACGCACGAGGACCTCACCGGCGCCACGCCCGAGGAGATCGACGAGCGGCTCGCACGCGAGGAGACCGCGCCCTTCGACCTGGGCGGCCCGGGCCTGCTGCGCTGCACCCTGCTGGACGTGCCCGACGGCGGGCTGCTGTGCCTGACGCTGCACCACGCCGTCACCGACGGCTGGTCGCTGAGCCTGCTCACCCGGGAGCTGTACGACGCCTACCGGGCGGCGGCCGAGGGCCGCGAGGCCGCCGGGCACACCGAGGGAGCCGACGGCTTCCAGCTCGGCGACTACGCGCTCTGGGAGCGCCGCGCCGTCGAGAGCGGCCGCTTCACCCCCGCGGTGGAGAGCCTCGCCGCCGCACTGGACGGCGTGGGCCGGCTGGACCTGCCGCCCGCCGGCACGGACGGCGGACCGGGCGGTTCGGTGCCCCTCGCGGTACCCGCCGACGTGCACGCCGGGGTGGAGGAGATCGCGGCGCGGGCGTCGGTGACGCCGTACACGGTGTACGCGACCGCGTTCGCCGTGCTGCTGGCACGGACCACGGGCACGCAGGACTTCGCCGTCGGCACGGTGTGGGCGAACCGCCAGCTGGCCGGGGTGCAGGGTCTCACCGGATTCCTCGTCAACACGCTGCCGCTGCGCTTCGAACTCGGCGGTGACCCGCTGTTCACGGACGTGCTGACGGCGACCGCGCCCAGGGTGCTGGAACTGCTGGAGCGGCAGGACGTACCGCTGACGGAGCTGGTGCGGGTCTCGGGCGGTGCGCGCAACGGCGAGGAGAACCCGCTGTTCCGTGCCGTCTTCAACTACCGGGCCTCCGCGCTGCCGGCGCTCGGCGAGGGCGCGGACGCCTGGATCCCCGCCGAGGACGGCGCCGTCGGCGGCGGCCCGCGCGGGGTCGCCAAGGCGGATGTCGGCCTCACCCTCGCGCCGGGCGCAGGGGGCGCTCTGCGCGGCGAACTGGAGTTCCTGCCCGGCGTGCTGGACGAGGAGTCGGCGCTGCGGCTGGCGGCGGGCCTGCGGGCGCTGCTGGCGGACGTGGTGACGGACGCCGCCCGGCCGGTGGGCGAACTGACGGTGATCGACGACGCCGAGCTGGCGTGGCTGCGCGAACGCGGCGGCACCGCGGCCGGGGCGGCGCCGGGACCGTCGGCACCGGAGCGGATCCTGGCCCGGGCGCGCACGGCCCCCGACGCCGTGGCGCTGGTCACCGACGACGGCGAGCTGACCTACCGCGCGCTGCTCGCGCGGGCCTGGGCGATGGCCGGGCATCTGCGGTCGGCCGGCGTCGGACGCGAGAGCCTGGTCGGGATCCATCTGCCGCGCTCGGCCGACCTGGTCGTGGCCGTACTGGCGACCTGGCTGGCCGGAGGCGCGTACGTACCGCTCGACCCGGAGTACCCCAAGGCCCGCCTGGAGCACGTGGTCCGCGACAGCCGGCTCGGCGTGGTCGTCTCCACCCGCGACGGCGCCGGCGAGATCGCCGACGACCGGGTCCAGGTGCTCCTCGCCGACGCCCTGCCGGACATCCCGCCGGACGCGGAGCTTCCGGACCCGCAGGAGCTGCCCGGCCCGGCGGACCTGGCGTACGTGATCTACACCTCGGGCTCGACCGGACTGCCGAAGGGCGTGCAGCTGGAGCACGCCCAGTTCGCGAACTTCTGCTCGGCGATGGACGAGCGGGTCGGCGGCGGCGCGGGCGACACCTGGCTGGCGGTCACGAGCCTGTCGTTCGACATCTCCACCCTGGAACTGCTGTGGACGCTGACCCGCGGCTACCGCGTGGTCGTCGCCCAGGGCGGCCCGGCCGCCTGGACGGACTACCTGCCCTACGCCCCCACCCACCTCCAGTGCACCCCGTCGCTGGCGCGGATGCTGCTCGCCGACGCCGACGGACGCGCCCTGGTGCAGGGCCTGGACCGGATGCTCGTCGGCGGCGAGGCCCTCGACCGCGGCCTGGCCCGCAGACTGCTGCGGCTGTGCCCGCACGTGATGAACATGTACGGCCCGACCGAGACCACCGTGTGGTCGGCGGCCTGGGACGTGCTGCCCGGCGAGGTCGCCCTCGGCGAACCCCTGGTCAACAACGTGCTGTACGTGCTCGACGCGGCCCGGCGGCGGGTACCGCGCGGCACCCGCGGCGAGCTGTGGATCGGCGGCCTCCAGGTGGCCCGCGGCTATCTGCACCGGCCCGAGCTGAACGCCGAGCGGTTCACGGACGACCCGTTCGCCCCGGGCGGGCGCATGTACCGCACCGGCGACGTCGTGCGCTATCGCACCGACGGCAGCCTGGAGTTCTGCGGACGCGTGGACGCGCAGGTCAAACTGCGCGGGCACCGGATCGAGCTGGGCGAGATCGAGGCGGTCGCCGCCGAGCACCCGGCCGTCACCGAGACCGCCGCGGTGGTCCGCGAGGACATGCCCGGAGACCCCCGGCTGTGCCTGTACTACACCGCGGGCGGCACCCTGGCCGAGGACGACGTGCGCGCGCTGCTGGCCGGCCGGCTGCCCGCCTACATGGTCCCGGCGCGGCTGATCCGCATGGACGAGCTGCCGCACACCCCGAACAAGAAGGTCGACCGCAACGCGCTGCTCGCCCTCCAGGCGCCGCAGACACGGGCGCCGTCCTTCGCGGCCGCGGACGCCGACAGCCTGGAAGGACTGATCACCGGGGCGTGGGCGGAGGTCCTGGACACCGCGCACATCGACCCGGACAAGGGCATCTTCGACCTCGGCGCCACCTCCATGACGGCCCTGGAGGCACACAAGATCATCTGTGCGGGCCTGGGACGCGAGTTCCCGCTGTCCACGCTGTTCCGCTACCCGACCGTGCGCCAGCTCGCCGCGTATCTGCGCGACGGCACCGCCCCCACCCTGCTCAGGCAGCAGGCGGCGGCCCGGCGCGAGCGCGACGGCGAGGACGCGGTCGCGATCGTCGGCATGGCCTGCAAGCTGCCCGGCGCCTCCGACCTGGACACCTTCTGGACCAACCTGCGCGGCGGGGTGGAGTCCATCACCCGCTTCACCGACGACGAACTGCGCGAGGCCGGAGCCACCGAGGAGGAACTCGCCGACCCGAACTACGTGCGCGCCCGCGGCCTGATCGACGGCCCCGACCTGTTCGACGCCGCGTTCTTCGACTACTCGCCCGCCGAGGCGCTGGTCATGGACCCGCAGCACCGGCTGTTCCTGGAGTGCGCCTGGCAGGCGCTGGAGCACTCCGGCATCGTCCCGCGCACCTTCGACGGCAAGGTCGCCGTCTTCGGCGGCACCGGCTACGGCGGCTACCCGCAGGAGCCCGCCGAGGACCTGTCGTCGTTCTACCGCTCGATGATCGGCGGCAAGGCCGACTACCTGGCCACCCGCGTCGCCCACAAGCTGAACCTGCGCGGCCCCGCCCTCACCGTGCAGACCGCCTGCTCCACCGGCCTGGTCGCCGCCCACCTGGCCCGCGAGAGCCTGCTGCGCGGCGAGTCCGACGTCGCCCTGGTCGGCGCCTCCTCGCTGACCATCCCGCTCAAGCAGGGCTTCGTCCACCAGGAGGGCCTGGTCGTCTCGCCCGACGGCAAGTGCCGCGCCTTCGACGAGAAGGGCGCCGGGACCGTCTTCGGCAGCGGCGCCGGTGTGCTGGTGCTGCGCCGCCTGGCCGACGCCGTCGAGGCCGGCGACACCGTGTACGCCGTCCTGCGCGGCAGCGCCGTCAACAACGACGGCGCCGACAAGGCCGGCTTCACCGCCCCCAGCGTCCAGGGCCAGGCGTACGTCATCGCCGAGGCCCAGGCGGCCGCCGGAGTCGACGCGGCCTCCGTCGGCTTCGTCGAGGCGCACGGCACCGCCACCTCGCTGGGCGACCCGATCGAGGTGCAGGCACTCCAGCAGGTGTTCGGCGCCGCCGAGCGCGACGAGCCGTGCGCGATCGGCTCGGTGAAGACGAACATCGGGCACGCCGACGCCACCGCCGGCGTGGCCGGCCTGATCAAGGCCGCGCTCATGGTGCACCACGGCGAACTGGTGCCGAGCCTGAACTTCGAGCACCCCAACCCCGAGATGGGGATGGACCCCAACCTGTTCCACGTCAACACCGAGACCCGGCCCTGGCAGCAGGAACAGGGCCCGCGCCGGGCGGGCGTGTCCTCCTTCGGCATCGGCGGCACCAACGCCCACCTCGTGCTGGAGCAGGCGCCCGCACACGACACGGCGGCCCCCGCGCCGGCCCCGGCCGCGCTGCCGGTGGTGCTGTCGGCACGCGACGAGACGGCGCTCGCCGAACAGGCCGGCCGCTGGGCCGACTGGCTGAGCCGCACCCCCGGCACCACGCTCGGCGACGTGGCCCGTACGGCCGCCACCCGCCGGACGCACTTCACGCACCGGGCCGCGGTCACCGCTGCGGACCTGCCGGAACTCGTGCAGGCGCTGACCGCGCTCGCCGAGGACCGCTCGCACGCCGCGCTCACCCGGGCCACGGCCCGGCCGCGGGGCGGGCCGGTGTTCGTCTTCCCCGGTCAGGGCGCCCGGTGGGACGGCATGGCACACGAACTGCTCGACCGGTCCGCGGCGTTCGCCGAGACGGTCGGCGCGTGCGACGCGGCCCTCGCCGAGGTCACCGGCTGGTCGGTGACCGACGTGCTGCTGGACCGTGCCGCGCCGGAACTGACCATGGACCGCCTGGACGTCAACCAGCCGGTGATGTTCACCCTGTACGTCGCCCTCGCCGCGGCCTGGCGCGAACTGGGCGTGGAACCCGCCGCGGTGGTCGGCCACTCGCAGGGCGAGGTCGCCGCGGCCGTGGTGGCCGGGGCACTCACCCTCGCCGAGGGCGCGCGGATCGTCGCGGTACGCAGCCGCGCCCTCCAGGGCGTGGCCGGCGTGGGCGCGATGGCCGTGGTGGAACTGCCGCTGGAGCAGGTGCTTGAGCGGATCGCCCGGTTCGGCGGGACGGTGTCCGTCGCGGCCGTCAACACCCCCTCCTCGGTGGCCGTCTCGGGCGAGGCCGACGCGATCGAGGACCTGCTGTTCGAACTGGACGACGACGACGTCGTGTGCGGGAAGCTGGAGGCGCCGGTCGCCTCCCACAGCCACCACATGGACGCCCTGCTGCCCGCCCTGGAGGCGGAACTGGCCGCCCTCGCCCCCCGGCCCGGCGACATCCCCTTCTACTCCACCGTGACCGGCGCCCTGCTGGACGGCAGCGCGCTGGACGGCGGCTACTGGTCGCGCAACCTGCGCGAGCCGGTACGCCTCGACCTCGCCCAGCGGGCCCTGCTCGACGCGGGCCTGGAGACCTTCGTCGAGGTCAGCCCGCACCCGGTGCTGGCGATGCCGCTGACCGAGGGCAGCGAACGCGCCGTCGTGACGGGCACCCTGCGCCGCGGCCACGGCGGGCCCGCCGAGTTCCTGCGCACCCTGGGCGTCCTGCACGCCCACGGCCACCCGGTGGACTGGACCCGCGTCCTGCCCGGCGGCCGGGTCGCGCCGCTGCCGTCGTACGCCTTCCAGCGCCGCAGCTACTGGCTGGAGGAGACCCGCACCGCCCGGGACGCGGCCGTCGACCGCTCCTTCTGGGACGCCGTCGGCGACCAGGAGACCGCGACGATCGCCGAACTGCTGGACGCCCCCGAGCAGCTGCGCGGCAGCATCGAGGAACTGCTGCCGCTGCTGAACTCCTGGTGGCGGCGCCAGGGAGCCGACTCGCGGATCGCCGGATGGCTGTACGAGGACACCTGGCGGCCGGTGCCCGCGGGCGCGCCGCGCGCGGTCCCCGCGACCGTCGCCCTGGTCACCGCCGAGGGCGAGGAACGGACCGCCGACGCGCTGGAAGAGGCACTGACCGCCGCCGGCGCCCGGGTGCACCGGGTGCCCGGCACGACGGACCGCACGGCAGCCGCGGCGGCGCTCGCTGCACTGCCCGGACCGCCGGACGCCGTCCTCACCCTGGCCTCGCTGGACACCACCGCCGGACCGGGCGGCACCACCCGCGGCTTCCTCGCCGCGCTCGCCCTGCTCCAGGCCCTCGGCGACAGCGCGCTCGCCGTTCCCGTCTGGGCGCTGACCCGCGGCGCGACCGCCGCCGACGGCACCGTCCCCGACCCGGCCGCCGCGCTGGTCGGCGGCCTCGGCCGGGTGGCCGCCCTGGAGGACCCGCTGCGCTGGGGCGGTACCCTCGACCTCGCGCCCGAGCCGTACGACGGCTGGGCCGGCCAGGTCGTCGCCGCCCTCGCGAGCGGCGACCACGAGGACCAGTGCGCACTGCGCCCCGCCGGCCGGTTCGTACGCCGTCTGGAGCGGACCGCGCCCCGCGCGGCGGGCGGCGACTGGACCACCCGCGGCACCGCGCTGATCACCGGCGGACAGGGCGCGCTCGGACTGCACCTGGCCCGCAGGCTCGCCGAACGCGGCGCCGAACGCATCGTGCTGGCCTCCCGCCGCGCCACCCCCACCGACGGCACCGGGACCCTCGCGGCCGAACTCGCCGAGCGGGGCGTCGAACTGGCCCTGGAGGCGTGCGACGTCACCGACCGCGGGCAGGTCGCCGCGCTGGTCGCCCGCAGCGCCGCCGACACCGCCCGCCCGCTGTCCGTCGTCGCCCACCTCGCGGGTGTCTCCCGCCTCGCGGCCATCGGCGACCTGACCGCCGACGCGGCCGCCGACGAGATCGCCGCGAAGGTGCTCGGCGCCCGGTACCTGCACGAGGCGCTCACCGGCGCCGACCTGGACGCCTTCCTGCTGTACGGCAGCGGCGCCAGCCTGTGGGGCGGCGCCGGCCAGGCCGCCTACGGCGCCGCGAACACCGCGCTGGACGCCCTCGCCCGGCAGCGCCGCGCCCAGGGCCTGCCCGCCACCGTGCTGCACTGGGGCGGCTGGGCCGGCGGCGGAATGGTCTCCGAGGAGGCCGAGAAGGCGGCCCGCGCGCGCGGCCTGCGCTCCATGCCGCCCGTGCGCGCACTGGACGCCCTCGACCTGGCGCTGCGCTCCGGCAGCACGGCGCTCGGTGTCGCCGACATCGACTGGACGGCGTTCGCCCCCGCCTACCGCGCCGCCCGGCCCCGCCCGCTGCTCGACGGCATCGACGAGGCCCGGCCCGCCCCGGAACAGGGCCCCGCCGAGGACCCGGGGGCCGGCCGCGAGCTGCGGCTGCGGCTGGCCGCGCAGGACGCCGCCGAGCGGCTGCGCACGGTCACCGCCCTGGTCCGCGACGAGGTCGTGCCCGTCCTCGGCGTCGCGGCCGGCGACCTGCCCGACGACAAGCCGCTCCAGCAGACCGGCCTGGACTCCCTGATGGCCGTCACCCTGCGCAACCAGCTCATCCGGGTGACCGGGCTGCCGGTCACCACGGAGCTGATCCTGCGGCACGCCAGCTGCGCGGGCATCGCCGCCCGGCTGCTGGAGGACCTGCGGCCCGAGGACACCGCCCCGGCGAAGGAGTCCCGCCCGGCCGCGGCCGGATCCTGGCTGCGGGTGCTCAAGCCCGCCGAGCGGCCCCGCGCCCGGGTGCTGTGCGTGGCCGGGATGGGCGGCACCACCGGCGGCTACGTCCCGCTGGTGCGCCATCTGCCCGACGACGTCGAACTGATCGGCGTCCAGCTGCCCGGCCGCGAGGCCCGGGCGGACGAGCCGGCCATGACCGACATGATGGCCGTCGCCGACCAGGTCGTCGCCGCCCTCGGCGAGATGCTCGACGTGCCGGTCGTCCTCTACGGCCACAGCCAGGGCTCCTGGCTGTGCTGGGAGGTCGCGCACCGGCTCGCGCACCGCCCGGGCGTGCCGCCGCTGGCGCTGGTCGCCGCGTGCGCGCTGCCCCCGCTCGCCGAGCCGACCGCGGGCCTCGACCGGCTCGCCGAACTCACCGCCGACGGCGACTTCGACCAGGTCGCGCTCGACGAACTCGCCGGGATCTTCCGGGGGCTGCTGCCGGACCAGATCCTCGACAGCGAGGAGCTCCTCGCCGAGTACGTCGACCGGCTGCGCGCCGACACCGTCCTCGCCGAGAGCCACCGCAGCGTGCTGCGCGGCGTCACCCGCGCCCCGCTCGGGGTGCCCGTCCTCGCCGTGGAGGGCAGCGACGACCCGGTCCTGCCCGCCGGGGCCACGCAGGTGTGGCAGGAGCTGACCGACGGCCCCTTCACCCGCAGCGCCATCGACGGCACCCACGCGGCGCCGATCGTCAACACCGAGGCGATGGCGGACCAGCTCATGAACGTGATCAGGCACATCGCAACCCTGGAGGAGCCCCATGCCTGAGACAGTCCGCCCCGACGGGGCGCGGATCCACTACGAGGTGCACGGGGAAGGCTTCCCCGTGCTGCTCCTGGCGGACGGAGCCGCGAGCGGCGACAGCGCCTCCTGGGAGGAGAACTTCTACCACCCGGTCGCCGAACTCGCCGGACGCTTCCGGGTGATCGCCGTGGACCTGCGGCACACCGGCCGCTCGGCCGCCGCCCCGTTCGCGCCGTTCTCCTACGAGCAGCACGCCGCCGACCTGGTGGCCGTCCTCGACGACGCGGGTGCGCCCCAGGCACATGTGGTCGCCGCCGGTTCCGGCACGGCCGTGGCGTGGCGGCTCGCCCACGACGCCCCCGCCCGGGTGCGGTCCGTGGTCGCCGAGCGGCCCGTCGGACTCGACGCCACCAACACCCTCGGCGACTTCCTCGCCGGACACGACGAGCCGATGCGGTACGCCCGCGCCGAGGGCATCGCCGGTGTCCTCGCCGCCGCCGAGCGCGACGGCAGTTTCACCCGCAACCCGCAGGCGGGCCCGTACGCGGCCCGGCTGGCCGCCGACGAGGAGTTCCGGCAGGAGATCGTGGCGCTGCGCCGCGAGCGCTACATCGTCTCCCTGGTCCGCCACCGCGACGGCATCTGGCCGGCCGGTTCGCCGTACTTCTCCGTGCCCGAGGAGTGGCCGGCCACCTTCGGCCGCCCGCTGCTGATCCTCGCCGGGGCCGGTCCGCTGAGCCCGGAGGGCGTGGCCAAGCGGCTCGCCGGCGAGGCGCCCGGCGCCCGGCTGCTGGACGCGGGCCACGCCGACGCCGACCGCCGCGCGGACACCGTGGCCACGATCGTCACCTTCCTGAACGAGCACACGCCTGCCGCTGCTGAGGACCGATGACCATGCTCACCCTCGACTCACTCGACATCACCGACGAGGCCGCCTACGCGGCGGCCGGCGACTACCCGTACGCGGAGTTCGACCTGCTGCGGCGCGAGGCGCCGGTGTTCTGGTACCGGCGGCCCGGCTTCGAGCCGTTCTGGGTGCTGACCCGGCACGAGGACATCGCCTGGGTGTCCCGCAACCCGAAGATCTTCTCCAGCGCGCAGCGCGTCACCCTCGACACCCCCGAGGCCGTCGACATGTTCGAGATCCAGCTCGAACAGCGCGGCCAGATGTTCGGGCACGGCCCCGACCTGCCGCCGGCGCTGTCGTACATGGACGCGCCCCGCCACCGCCATCTGCGCCAGGTGATGGCCCCCTGCTTCACCCCGAAGGCCATCGCCGAGCTGGAGGACCGCTTCCACGAGCTGGCCCGCGGCTACGTCGCCGAGTTCACCGCCCGGCTCGGCGAGCACGGCGAGGCCGACGTGGCCCGCCATCTGTCCGCCCGGCTGCCCGTCGCGGCGATCTGCGAGCTGGTCGGCGCCCCGCTGAAGGACTGGGACGACATCTTCGAGTGGACGGAGGGCACCACGGGTGCCGCCGACCCGGAGAACCAGCGCGACGGCGAGGACGCGGAGGCCACCTTCGCCCGCAACATGACCGCCCTCAACGGCTATGTGGCGCAGCTGGTGCAGGAGCGCATGGGGCAGATCGACGGCACCGGCACGGACGTGCTCAGCCGGCTGGCCCGCGCCCGGATCGACGACGAGCCGCTGGCCTTCCACGAGATCCTCTACACCGTCTTCAACCTGCTGGTCGCCGGCATCGGCACCACCCGCAACGCCACCACCGGCGGCGTCCAGGCCCTCCTGGACCACCCCGAGCAGCTGCGGCTGCTGAGCGAGGACCCCTCGCTGGTGGACGGCGCGGTGGAGGAGATCCTGCGCTGGACGTCGATCGCGGTGAACTTCGTGCGCACCGCCCGCCAGGACACCGAGATCGGCGGGCAGCGCATCCGCAAGGGCGAGACGGTCGCCATGTGGTACCCGGCGGGCAACCGCGACGCGGCGGTCTTCGACGACCCCTACCGCTTCGACATCACCCGGGACGCGCGCGCCCATGTCGCCTTCGGCGGGCACGGCGAGCACGTGTGCCTGGGCTCGCACCTGGCCCGGCTCGAACTGCGGGCCGTGCTGCGGGCGATCACCCCCGTCCTCACGGAGCTGGAGGCCGTGCGCCGGCCCGAGTTCGGGGTCCTGCACCTCCAGGCGGCCGAGATCAAGCGGCTCGTCGTACGACGCAAGGAGCACTGACCATGGCGGACAGCCGACCGATCCCCACCACGCTGCAGGAGTTCGCCGACGGGGACGAGTCCGACCTGAACGTGGTGGCCCCGTGGGCGGGCCCCGCGGTGGACCCGGAGACGGGACTGCTGCGCGAACCGCTGCGCGGCCGTCATCTGATAGCGACCTCGGTCGGCTGGCCGAAACCGGGACACGAGCCGGTGGCCATCCAGCTGAACGAGGCGATTCTCAAGGAACTGTATGTGCGGCCCGGACTGCTGGCCGTTTCCCTCGCTATTTCCGAGAACAATTTCAACAGCACCCGCAGCCTCAGCATCTGGGAGGACGAGGCGGCTCTGCGCGGTTTCATGAAATCGGAGCCGCACATGGCGGCGGCACGCCGGGTGAAAGAGCTCATGTTCGACTGGGAGGGTACGCACTGGGTTTCCGAGGAGACCACCGAACTTCCCACGTTCGAGGAATCCCGGGTTCGGCTCGCGGCCGTACGGGATCCCGGACCGAGCGCATTCGCGTCGCCCGGTGAGTGAGATCGTCCAGAAATCTCCTGAGATCTGCTCAAGAACCGCTTGAGAACCACTTGAGAATCCTTCGAGGACCGCTCGAAACCGATTCGAGGGGGATTCGAGAATTCCTTGGCAACATGCCTGAAGAACGCTTGAAAACAACCGAGAGGAGTCCGGTACATGACCGCGACCATCGAGGCCGCCCCGCCGCAGTCCCTCACCGACCACTTCCTGCACAGCTTCGACCTCGCCCACGGCATGGTCCTGCAGCTCGCGGAGGACTTCGACGACGCGTCCGCCCGTCTCGCGCCGGCCCCGCACAAGCCGCTGGTGTGGTTCCTCGGGCATCTGACCTGCTCCACGGACTACTTCTCCACCCTGCACCAGGGCACGGAGTCACTGGTCACGGAGGAGTTCTCGCGCCGCTACGCCGGCAACGACAACCAGGACTGGTCCATCGGCCCGTCGCTGGAGGAGATGATCGACCTCTACAAGGCCGTGCATGCCCGCATGCGCGAGTTCGTGGCCGGTCTGACCCCTTCCGACCTGGACAAGGAGTCCCCGCTGGAGCCGTTCGGCGACGACCGGCTGAAGAACCTCGGCAAGGCGCTCGCCATCATCCAGATGCACGACGCCTACCACTGCGGCCAGGTCGGCTGCCTGCGGGTGGCACTCGGGAAGCACGTTCCCTTCTAGGCCGCCGCACTCCGGTTCGCATCGCTCCGGGGCGCTGCTACGGTGAATCAGGAATTCGCCCGCAGCGTCTGATGCGCCTCGGAGGAGAGAGCTCATGTCGTCTCACATCGCCTTTTTCAACTTCCCGGCGATCGGCCATGTGAATCCCACGCTGGGGGTCGTGGAAGAACTGGTGAAGCGCGGTCACCGGGTCACCTGCACGGTGACGGAACATTTCGTTCCGGCGGTGACCGGCGTAGGCGCGGAACCGGTCGTCTACGAATCGGTCTTCGGTGATTTCTACCGGAGTCCTTACACGGCCGAGGCGAATGCCGGAGAGGGGCTGCGCTGTCTGAACGAGGCGACGTCCCTCGTCGAGCAGGTGGGGCCGTTCTACGAGAAGAACCGGCCGGATGTCATCGCGCACGACTTCATGGCGTGGGGAGCCCGTTTCCACGCCGCGAAGAACGACATCCCGGTGGTCCGGCTGTTCCCGTCGTACGCGTGGAACGAGCAGTTCAACATCCAGGAGAAGTTCCCGCTCGCCGAGTACTCCGACCCCCAGGTCATGGACATGATCGGGAAGTTGACGGCGCTGCTGCCGGAGTTCGGCCTGCCCGCCGACCCGATGGGCTTCTTCCAGGGCATCGAGAAGCTCGGCATCGTCTTCATGCCCCGTCAGTTCCACTACGACGGCGACACGTTCGACGAGCGGTTCGTCTTCGCCGGACCGTGCCTGGGCGACCGCTCGTTCCAGGGCAGCTGGCAGCCCTCCGGTGAGCGACCCGTGCTGCTGGTCTCCCTCGGCACGGCCGCCACCGGCTGGCCGGAGTTCTTCCACGCGGCCGTCGAGGCGTTCCGCGACTCCGAGTGGGACGTCGTCATGGCCGTCGGCGACCACATGGACCCGGCCGCGCTCGGCGACCTGCCCGCCCACATCGACGTCCGCCGGCACGTGCCGCAGCTCGACGTGCTGCGGCACGCCCGGGTGTTCGTCACCCACGGCGGCATGAACTCCACCATGGAGGCGCTCTACCACGGCGTGCCCATGGTCGTGATCCCGCAGATGAACGAGCAGAAGGCCAACGGCCTGCGCGTCGACGAACTGGGCCTCGGCCGCCACCTCGCCAAGGACGACACCACCGCGCAGAGCCTGCGCGCGGCCGTCGACCAGGTCGCGGCCGACGCCGCCGTCGCCGAGCGGGTGCGCGACCTGAGCACCTCCATGCAGGCCGTCGACGGACCCGCCGTCGCCGCCGACGCCATCGAGAACTTCCTCGCCGGTCGCAGCTGAGCCCACCGCTCACACCACCGAGGGGCCCGCGCCCCGGGACACCGCTCCCGGGACACGGGCCCCTCGGCCATGTCCGCCCGCCTCCCGGAACGGCGGCTGAGGTCAGGTTCGAGCCGACTTCGAGCGGCGGCGCCCAAGGTGTCAGCGTGCGGGGGACTGCCCTCATGTCTCATGCGGAGCAACCCGTGATCCCAACCGTCTCTCACCTGGAAGGCACCGTGAAGCGACTTCTCAAGATCGCGGGCGTGGTCCTGACCCTGGGTCTGCTCACCCCCGTCGCCGCCATGGCCGGCACGGACAACGGCACCGACTCCTCCGGCACCGCCGCCGACACCGCGGCCCGCCGCGGCAAGACATTCGCCCGGACCGGCTCACTGACCGCCCCCAAGGGCAAGGGCAGCTTCCGCTTCGGCGTGTCCAGCTCCGCCACGCAGATCGAGGACCTGAACCCCAACACCGACTGGTACAAGTGGACCCAGCCCGCCCCGGACGGCATGGGCCGCAGCCCGTTCGTCGGCGACGGCGTCAAGGGCTACAGCAAGGCGATCGAGGACGTCGACCTGCTCGACGACCTCAACGTCGACTCCTACCGGTTCAGCATCGAATGGGCCCGCGTGGAGCCCAGGCGCAACCAGATCGACGAGGCCGCGCTCGACCACTACAGCGACCAGATCGACGCGCTCCTCGCCCGCGGCATACGCCCGATGATCGTCATCCACCACTTCGCCAACCCCGTCTGGGCCGACAACCCCGAGGACGCCGGCTGCGCGAACGGCCCCTCCGACACCAACCTGTGCGGCCTGGACCACCCCCAGGGCGGCCCCCTCGTCGTCAAGGAGATGGCCGAGCACGCCAAGCTGCTCGCCGAACGCTTCGGCGACCGCGTCGACGAATGGGCCACGGTCAACGAGCCCATGGTCTACATGCTGTTCTCGCACGCCTTCGGCGCGGGCCCGCCCGGCAAGGCCAACCTGCCCACCAACTTCTCCACCAAGTTCGCGCCCGCCATCCGCCAGTACATCAACGCCCACGCCGCCATGTACAAGGCGGTCAAGCGCTACGACCGCGTCGACGCCGACGGCGACGGCCGCGCCTCCGCCATCGGCCTGACCGCCAGCGTCAAGCAGTACATCGCCGTCCGCGACGGGAAGATCAGCACCGAGCCGCGCGACATCGCCGCCCGCGACCGCTTCCGCTACTTCTTCGAGCTGAACTTCCTCAACTCGCTGAAGAACGGCAGCTTCGACGCCGACTTCGACGGCACCGCCGACGAGGCCCACCCCGAGTGGAAGGGCACGATGGACTGGCTGGGCATCCAGCTGTACGACCGCACCGGCGTCACCGACCCCGGCGGCGCGGCCCCCTCCCTGCCGGTGATCGACGTCAACGTGTGCGGTGCCGCGCCCTGTCTGCCGCTGCTCGACCCGTCGTACTTCGTCCCCGCCATGGGCTACGAGTCCGACCCCGACGGCCTCTACCCGGTCCTCAAGGACTTCGCCGCCCGCTTCCCCGGCGTCCCGCTCGTCGTCAGCGAGTCCGGCATCGCCAGTGAGTCCGGCAAGCGCCGCGCCGAGTTCACCGTCCGCGCGCTCCAGCAGATCGAGCGGGTGCGCGCCGAAGGCGTCGACGTCCGCGGCTACTACCACTGGAGCCTGATGGACAACTTCGAGTGGCTGATGGGCTACAGCGCCCGCTTCGGCCTGTACCGGGTGGACCGCACCACCATGGAGCGCATCCCCACCGAGGCCGCGACCGTCTACTCCGAGATCGCCCGCACCCGCTCCCTGACGCCCGCCGTCCGCGCGGCCTACGGCGGCAGCGGCCCGCTGACCCCGGAGCCCGGCGGCGACAGCACCCCGGCACCGTCGTCCCCCGCCGCGACCCCGGCGGGCACCCGCAAGGACTGACCCGACCCCGCCCCGCCCCCCGCTCCCCGCGCCCGGGTGCCGCACCGGCACCGGGGCGCGGCGGATGCGGCACGGCTCCACCCGGTCTCCAGCGCGGCCGCCGACGCTGGGACGGGCACCGTGCACCCCGGGGCGTGCCCCGCCCGGCGCCGGTCCGCTTCAACGCGCTTCAACGCGCTTGACGAGCTTCGAGGATGAGCAGATGAGCTATGCCCAGGTGAACAGCGGCGCCGGCCAGGACATGACCTCCGCCGAGGACGTCACGGCCTTCCTGCGGACGTCGGTCGCAGCCCTGCTGGAGGTCACGCCCGAATCCGTCGACACCGGCCGGCCCCTGCGCGACCTCGGGCTGGACTCGATGCGGATCGTGTCCCTCGTCGCAGCCCTCTCGCAGCACCTGGGCCGGCCCGTACCCGGCTGGGTGGTGTGGCAGTACCCGACGATCGCCGCCGTCGCCGCCCATCTGACCGGCGCCGCCACCACCCCCGCCACCCCGTCGGCCCGGGTCCGCGCCGACGACGGCGAACCGATCGCCGTGGTCGGCCTCGGCTGCCGGCTGCCCGGCGGCGTCGACACCCCCGAGCAGCTCTGGCAGGCCCTCACCGACGGCCTGGACGCGGTCCGTGAGGTGCCCGCCGACCGCTGGAACGTCCACGAGTGGCTGGACCCCGACCCCCGCGCACCCGGCAGGATGAACACCCGCTGGGGCGGCTTCCTCGACGACATCTCCCGCTTCGACGCCGAACTGTTCCGCATCTCCCCGGCCGAGGCCCGGCACATGGACCCCCAGCAGCGCATGGCGCTGGAGGTCGCCTGGGCCGCCCTGGAGGACGCCCGGATCGTGCCCGGCTCCCTGTCCGGCAGCCGCACCGGCGTGTTCCTCGGCGCGATGGCGCAGGAGTACCACCTGGCCACCGGCGCCGACCCGGACGCCATCGGCACCCACTCCGCCGTCGGCTGGGACAACTCGATCATCCCCGCCCGCATCGCCTACACCCTCGGTCTCCAGGGCCCGGTGATGGCCGTCGCCACCGCGTGCAGCTCCTCCCTCACCGCCACCCACCTCGCCGTGCAGAGCCTGCGCCGCGGCGAGAGCGACCTCGCCCTCGCCGGCGGCGTCAACGTGATGCTGCACCCGCACACCACCGTCGCCATGACCAAGTTCGGCGGCATGAACCCCGACGGCCAGTGCCGCGCCTTCGACGCCGGCGCCGGCGGATACGTCCGCGGCGAGGGCTGCGGCGTCGTCGTCCTGCGCCGCCTGTCCGACGCACTCGCCGCCGGGGACCGCGTCTACGCCGTCATCCGCGGCACCGCCGTCAACAACGACGGCGCCTCCAACGGACTGACCGCCCCCAACCCGCAGGCCCAGGTCGACGTCGTACGCGCCGCCTGGCAGGACGCCGGAGTGGAACCCCGCGACGTCTCCTACGTCGAGGCGCACGGCACCGGCACCCTCCTCGGCGACCCCGTGGAGGCGGAGGCACTCGGCACCGTCTTCGCCGAAGGCCGCACCGAAGCACTGCGCCTGGGCTCCGCCAAGACCAACTTCGGCCACCTGGAACCCGCCGCCGGTGTCGTCGGCCTGCTCAAGACCGCCCTCGCCCTGCACCACGGCGAACTTCCCGCGAGCCTGCACTTCGACGAGCCCAACCCGCACATCGACTTCGAACGCAACCGTCTCAGCGTCGTCGCCGAGCACCAGCCCTGGCCCGCCGCCCCCCGCCGCTACGCAGGCGTCAGCGGCTTCGGCTTCGGCGGCACCAACGCCCACGTCGCCCTGGAGGAAGCCCCCTACCGGCGCCGTACGCTCGTGCCCGTCGCCGCCGACAGCGAGCAGACACTGCACGACACCGTCGCCGCCCTCGCCTCCACCGCCACCGCCTCCGGCGCTCCCGCCCACGAGCGGGGCGGCCACCGTGCCGTCGCCGCCGTGACCGGCACCACCGCCGGACTCCTCGCGGGCCCGGTCCGCACCGGGGAACGCCCCCCGCTCACCTTCCTCTTCTCCGGCCACGGCTCGCAGTGGACCGGCATGGGCCGCGACCTGCTCGCCGAACCCGCCTTCCGCACCGCCCTGGACGCCTGCGACCACGCCGTACGCCGGTACACCGGCTGGTCCGTCACCGAGGAACTCCTCGCCGACGACACCCGCTCCCGGCTGCACCGCACCGACGTCGTCCAGCCCGTGCTGTTCTCCGTGCAGATCGCCCTCGCCCGCACCCTGACCGCCTGGGGCCTGGAACCCGACACCGTGCTCGGACAGAGCGTCGGCGAGGTCGCCGCGGCCGTCGTCGCCGGCGCACTCGACCTGGACGAGGGCGCCCGCCTGATCACCACCTGGTCCGCGCTGATCACCGAACGCGCCTCCGGTCTCGGCGCCCTGACCGTCTGCGACCTCGGCGTCGACGAGGCCGCCGAGCTGGCGGCCGACACCGCCCGCGGCATCAGCGTCGCCGGGCACCTCGCCCCCGGCCAGGTCTGCCTGTCCGGCCCCCTGGACGCCGTCGCCGCCCTCGAACGCGACCTCGCCGAACGCGGCATCCGCACCCTGCGCGTCAACATCGACTACGCCTCCCACAGCGACACCCTGCGCGACCTCGCCCCCGAACTCCTCCGCCGCCTCGGCACGGTGCGCACCCGCACCACCTCCGTCCCCTTCTTCTCCACCGTGCTCGCCGAGCCTGTCGACGGCACCGCCCTGGACGCCGCCTACTGGGCCCGCAACATGTGCGAACCGATGCTTCTGGCGGAGTCGGTGACCGCGCTCACCCTCGCCCGCCCCGCCGCCACCCGCGGACTGCGCGTCGTCGAGATCGCCCCGCACCCCGTCGCCCGCCACTCGGTCGAGCGGACCTTCACCGACCTCGGCGACACCCGCTCCGCGGCCCTCGCCACCTGCCGCCGCGACCGCAGCGCCCGCCGCGACCTGGAGGAACTCGCCGCACGCCTGTGGTGCGACGGACACGACATCGACTGGGACGCCGTGCACGGCCGCCAGGAGCGCACCGCCCGCCGCGCGCCCCTCACCCTGCCCGTGTCCGGCAAGACCGAACAGGCCCGCGCCGCGAACGCCGCCCTGCTCGCCGACCGCCTCGACGGCGCCGCTGAGGGCGACCTCCTCGACGCCGCCTACACCGCCGCCCACCATCGCACCCACTTCGAGCACCGGGCCGGTGTCACCGCCGGTTCCGTCGCCGAGGCCGTCGTCGCCCTGCGGGCGCTGGCCGGGGGCCGGGCGCATCCGGATGTGGTGGAGGGTGTGGCTGTCTCCGGTGGTCTGGGGGTGTTGTTCACGGGTCAGGGCAGTCAGCGTCTGGGGATGGGGCGTGCTCTGTACGGGGTGTTCCCGGAGTTCCGGGAGGCGTTCGACGGGGTGGCTGCCGCGCTGGATCCGCATCTGCGGGTGCCGTTGTCGGCGGTGCTGTTCGCGGCCGGGGACAGTGCGGATGCGGAGCTGGTGCATCAGACGGAGTTTGCTCAGCCGGGGCTGTTCGCGGTGGAGGTGGCGTTGTTCCGCCTGTGGCAGGCGTGGGGGATCGTGCCTGCCGCGGTGGCGGGGCATTCGGTGGGTGAGCTGGCGGCCGCGCATGTGGCGGGGGTGCTGGATCTGGCGGACGCGGCGCGGCTGGTGGCGGCGCGGGGCCGGCTGATGCAGGCGTGCGAGGCGGGTGGCGCGATGGCGTCGGTGGAGGCGCCGGAGGCGGAGGTGGCCGGGGTGCTGGCCTCGGTGGGGGGCCGGATCTCGGTGGCCGGGCTGAACGGGCCTGCGCAGACGGTGGTCAGTGGTGACCGTGCGGCGGTGGAGGCGGTGGTCGCGCACTTCGCGGCGGCCGGTCGCCGCACGCGTGCGCTGGTGGTGTCGCATGCTTTCCATTCGCCGCACATGGACGCGATGCTCGTCGAGTACGAGCAGGTCGCCGCCACGGTCACGGTCCGGGCGCCGCAGATTCCGCTGGTGTCGACGGTGACCGGTGGCTGGGCGGGCGTGGAGGAGCTGGCCGATCCGGGGTACTGGGTGCGTCAGGTGCGTGGGGCGGTGCGGTTCCTGGACGCGGTGCGCACGCTGGAGGATTCCGGTATCGCGCGGTATCTGGAGTGCGGTCCGGCGGCGGTGCTGTCGGCGATGGGTGCCGGGTGTGTGGAGAGGGAGGCGGTGTTCGTCGCCTCCCAGCGTGCTCCGCGTTCCGACGGTGATGCCGTGGACGAGGTCCGCACGCTGGTGCGTGCGCTTGCCGCGCTGCATGTGGCGGGTGAGGATCTCGCTTTCGACCGGGTGCTGGCCGGGGGCCGGGCCGTCGCCCTGCCCACCTATGCCTTCCAGCGCGAGCACCACTGGCTGGAGACCACCCGCGACGAACGCTCCGGCACCCGCGGACGCAGCCGGACCGAGGACGCCTTCTGGGACGCCGTCGGCAGCGGCGAGACCGCGAGACTGTCCGAACTCCTCGGCGGCGCCGACGCCGACGCCGTCGCCGCGCTCCTGCCCCACCTCGCCGCCTGGCGTGCACAGCAGGACCGCACGGGCCGCATCGCCGACTGGATCTACGAGGAGACCTGGGAGCCCTCCGCCGTCGCACGCACCACGCCCGCCCTGCACGGACACTGGCTGATCGCCGCCCCCGCCGTCGCCGCCGCCCGCGCCGAACGCCTCGCCGCCACCGTCGCGAGCGCCGGAGCCCGCCCCCACATCCTGACCACCGGCGCCGACCGCCCCGCCTGCGCCGCCATGATCGCCGCCCTGACCGAGGCCCTCGGCGACGACACCCTCACCGGCGTCCTCGCCCTCACCGCCGCTGGCACCACCGGACCCGGCACGACCGCCGACGCCGTGCACAGCCTCACCCTCGCGCAGGCCCTCGCCGACACCGACGTACGGGCCCCGCTGTGGTTCCTCACCGAGAGCGCCGTCTCCGCTCACCCCACCGACCACGCCCCCGACCCCGCCCAGGCCCAGACCTGGGGCCTCGGCCACGTCGTCGCCCTCGAACACGCCTCCCGCTGGGGCGGACTCGTCGACCTGCCCGCCGACCCCGGCGAGAGCGAACTGCGCCAGCTGCTCGCCACCCTCGCCGCGCACGGCACACCCACCGCCGAGGAACACGTCGCGGTACGCCCCTCCGGACGCCTGGTCCGCCGGCTGCGCCGCGCCGCACCGCAGGCCACCGCCCACCCCTTCACCCCGCGCGGCACCGTCCTCGTCACCGGCGGCAGCGGAGCCCTCGCCGGTCACCTCGCCCGCCGCCTCGCCGAACGGGGCGCCGAACACCTCGTCCTCGCCTCCCGGCGCGGCCCCGCCACCGACGGCGCCGCCGCACTCACCGCCGACCTCGAAGCGCTGGGAGCCCGCGTCACCCTCACCGCCTGCGACGTCACCGACCGGCAGCAGCTCGCCGCCCTCATCGACACCCTCGGACGGGACGAGGCCCCGCTGCGCGCCGTCTTCCACACCGCGGGCCTGCTCGACGACCGGCTGCTCGACGGCCAGGACGCCGAGTCCCTCGCCGCCGCCGCCGCACCCAAGCTCACCGCGGCCCTCCACCTGGACGAGCTCACCCGCGGCCTCGACCTCGACGCGTTCGTGCTCTACTCCTCCGTCGTCGGTGTCCTCGGCAACCTCGGCCAGGCCAACTACGCCGCCGCCAACGCCGCCCTCGACGCCCTCGCCGTCCGCCGCCGCGCCGCCGGACTGCCCGCCGTCTCCGTCGCCTGGGGCCCCTGGGCCGACGGCGGCATGACCCACGGCGCCGCCGAGACCCAGCTGCGCCGCATCGGCCTCGAACCCATGCCCGCGCCGCACGCGCTGGACGCCCTGGACGCCGTCCTCGACCGGGGCCCCACCGCCCTCGTCGCCGGTATCGACTGGACCCGCGCCGCCACCGCCTACACCGAAGGCCGCGACCGGCCCTTCCTGCGCACGGTCCCCGAGGCCGCCCGCGCCCTGGCGGACGCCGGCCCCGCCGAGACCGGCACACCGCTGCGCGCCACCCTTCTCGAACTGCCCGAGGACGCCCGCGCCGACCATGTGCGCCGTCTGCTGGCCGTCGAGGCCGCCGCCGTCCTCGGCGCGAAGGACCCCGAGGCCCTCGACCCCGAGCGCGGCTTCAAGGATCTCGGCTTCGACTCCATGATGTCCGTCGACTTCAGTGTCCGCGTCCAGCAGCGCACCGGCGTCCTCACCCCGAGGACCCTCGTCTTCGACCATCCGAACCTGGCCGCCGCCACCCGCTGGCTGCTCACCGAACTCGCCCCCGCCCCGCAGACCGCACCGGCGGCGGACACCGGCAGCCGCCGCCCCGCCGACGAACCCCTCGCCGTCGTCGGCGTCGGCCTGCGCATGCCCGGCGACGCCCACGACCTCGACAGCCTCTGGCAGGTCCTCGCCGAGGGCCGCGACACGGTCACCACCGTGCCCGCCGACCGCTTCGACGTCGACGCCCACTACGACCCCGACCCCGACGCCGAGGGCCGCACCTACACCCGCCACGCCTCCTTCCTCGGCGACGTGGCCCACTTCGACGCCGCGTTCTTCGGCATCAGCCCCCGCGAGGCCGAACCGATGGACCCGCAGCACCGGCTGCTGCTGGAGGCCGCCTGGAACTCCCTGGAGAACGCCGGCATCCGCCCGCGCGACCTGCGCGACAGCACCACCGGCGTCTTCGTCGGCGCGGGCGTCGGCGAGTACGGCAAGCACCGGCAGGGCGGCACCGCCGACACCTACACCCTGACCGGCACCCTGCCCAGCTTCAACGCCGGCCGGCTCTCCTACCACCTCGGTCTCCAGGGACCGGCGCTGTCCGTCGACACTGCCTGCTCCTCCTCCCTCGTCGCCCTGCACCTGGCCTGCGAGGCGCTGCGCTCCGACGAGTGCGAACTGGCCCTCGCGGGCGGCGTGCAGGTCCTCGCCGACCCTGGCGCGTTCGTGGCCCTCAGCCGTTCCCACGCGCTCGCGCCCGACGGCCGCAGCAAGACGTTCTCCGCCGAGGCCGACGGCTACGGACGCGGCGAGGGCGTCGGCGTGATCGCGCTGATGCGGCTGTCCGACGCCGTGGCCCAGAACCGCACCGTGCTCGGCGTGATCCGGGCGACCGCCGTCAACCACGACGGCGCCAGCAGCGGCATCACCGCCCCCAACGGCTCCTCCCAGCAGAAGGTCATCCGCACCGCCCTCGCCTCGGCCGGACTCACCTCCGCCGACGTCGACTACGTCGAGTGCCACGGCACCGGCACCTCCCTGGGCGACCCCATCGAGGTGCAGGCCCTGGCCGCCGTCTACGGCGAGGGCCGGGCACCGGGTCACGAACTCGGCCTCGGCACGGCCAAGAGCGTCATCGGCCACCTGGAGTCGGCGGCCGGCATCGCGGGCGTCTGCAAGGTCCTCGCCTCCTTCCGCCACGACGCGCTGCCCGCGACCCTCAACAGCAGCCCCCGCAACCCGAACATCGCCTGGGACGACCTCCCGGTCCGTGTCGTCGACGAACTCGAACCGTGGCAGCGGGACGCCGCGCGTCCGCGTCGTGCGGGTGTGTCGTCGTTCGGTCTGAGCGGCACCAACGCCCACGTGATCGTGGAGGAGCCGCCCGTCTCCGAGCCCGTTCCCGAAGAGGCCGCCGGTCCGGTGCCGGTGGTGGTGTCGGGGCGCGACGAGGCTGCGGTGCGGGAGCAGGCGGGGCGCTGGGCGTCCTGGCTGTCCGGCCGCGAGGACGTGGCCCTGGCCGATGTCGCCGTCACGGCGGCCCGGCACCGTACGCACTTCGAGTCGCGGGCGAGCGTCGTGGCCGCCGGTACGGCCGAGCTGGTGGAGGCGCTGGAGGCGCTGGCCGCCGGTGAGGCGCACGACGCGGTGGTCACGGGGACGGCCGAGCGGCGCGGGAAGGTCGTCTTCGTCTACCCGGGCCAGGGCTCGCAGTGGGTCGGCATGGGCCGTGAACTCCTCGCCGAGAGCCCGGTGTTCCGGGAGACGGTCGCAGCGTGCGACGCGGCACTGCGTCCCTTCACCGGCTGGTCGGTGCGGGAGGTCCTGGCCGGTGAGGAGGGAGACCACCCGCCCTTCGACCGCGTCGACGTGGTCCAGCCGGCCCTCTTCGCGATGGGTGTGGCCCTGTCGGCGCTGTGGCGCTCCCTCGGTGTGGAGCCCGCCGCGGTGGTGGGTCACTCGCAGGGCGAGGTCGTCGCGGCGGTCGTCAGCGGGGCGGTGTCGCTGGAGCAGGGTGCCCAGATCGTCGCGGCGCGCTCGCAGGCGGTCCTCGCGTGCGCCGGTCAGGGCGGCATGGCCCTGATCGAACGCCCCGTCGCCCAGGTGGAGGAGTTCCTCGCCCCCTACGGCGACGCCCTGTCGGTCGCGGCCGTCAACACCGCAGGGTCCACCGTGATCTCGGGACAGGCGGACGCCATCGCCGGGATCGTCACCGAACTCCAGGCCAAGGACGTCTACGCCCGCAAGATCAATGTGGACTACGCCTCCCACAACGCCCAGATGGACCCCCTCCTGCCGGGCCTGGCCTCCCAGTTCGAACACCTCACCCCGCAGACCGCGGACATCGCCTTCTACTCGACGGTGACCGGTGAGACCGCCACCGGCACGGAGCTCGACGGCACGTACTGGTGCCGCAACCTGCGCGAGCCCGTCCGCTTCGACCGCGCCCTGAACAGGCTCCTCGACGACGGCCACACGGTCCTCGTCGAGATCTCCGCCCACCCCGTGCTGTCCATGCCGCTGACCGACGGCAGCGCCGAGCGCGGCGGCATCGTCGTCGGCTCGCTCAGCCGACGGGCCGGTGGCACGGCCCGGCTGCTGCGCAACCTGGGTCTGCTGCACGTCCAGGGCCACACACTCGACTGGGACAAGGTGCTGGGCACCGGCACGGTCCTCCCGCTGCCGACCTACGCCTTCCAGCGCGAGCTGTACTGGGCGGACGTACCGAGGACGAACGGCGACGCCGGATCGCTCGGCCTGGACGCCTCCACGCACCCGTGGATCGGTGCGGTGACGCCGCTGGCCGACGGCGAGGGCCATCTGATCACCGGGCGGCTGTCGCTCGCCGAGCAGCCCTGGCTCACGGACCACACGGTCTTCGGATCGGTCATCGTGCCCGGCACGGGACTGCTGGAACTGGCCACCGCCGCCGCGCACGAGGCGGGCGCGGCCGGGGTCGCCCAGCTGACACTGGCCGAACCGCTGGTGATCGACGACGCCGTACGGATCCAGATCACCGTCGGCGCACCGGACACCTCGGGCCGCCGGACGATCACCGTCCACAGCAGCCCCGAGACCGCGCCCACCGAATGGACGCAGCACGCGTCCGGTGAGCTGGCCGGGTCCGCCGCCGATCCGGACACCTCGGGCTTCGGCGAGCTGGCGCAGTGGCCGGTGCCGGGTGCGGAACGGGTCGGACTCGACGGTTTCTACGACCGGTTCGCCGCACAGGGCATCGACTACGGCCCGGTGTTCCGCGGCCTGACCGAGCTGTGGCGCAAGGGCGACACCGCCTACGGCCTCGTCCGCCTGCCGGACCCCTCCGCCGGAGCCGAGTTCCTGCTGCATCCCGCGCTGCTGGACACCGCCCTGCACGTGATGAAGGGCGTGGCCCGCGAGGAGGCCCCGGGCGCGCTGCTGCCGTTCGAATGGAGCGACGTCGACCTGCACGCGGCGGGCGGCGGTGAACTGCGCGTACGGATCGACGTGTCCGCCGGCACCGAAGGCGCCGAGGGCGGCCAGGAGATCCGGGTGTGGGCCTGCGACCCGGCCGGCGGGCCCGTCGTACGGATCGGGGCGCTGCATCTGCGCCGGGCGACGGCCGGGCAGCTGCGGGCCGCGCGCGGCGGCGCCGACGGACTGCACCGCCTGGAGTTCCAGCAGGTCACGGCCCCCACGGTGCCGGGCCCGGTCGCGGACGCGGTGCTCACAGGCACGGGCCTGGTCGCCGGACTGCTGGGCGTACCGGCGCTCGCGGACGGGGAGGCCCTGACCGCGCGGCTCGCCGCGGGCCCGGACGCTCCTGCCCGGATCGTCGTCGACGCCACCGGACGGCCCCCCTTCGACAGCGCGCCCGAGGCCGCCTACCGGGCGACCGAGTTCGCCCTGGCGCAGCTCCAGGAGCTGCTGTCCGACGAGCGGCTCACGGACACGGAACTGGTGTGGGTGACGCGCGGCAGCGTCGCCGCCGCGCCCGGCGACACCCTCGGCGGACTGCCGTACGCGCCCCTGTGGGGCCTGGTCAGGTCCGCACGGGCCGAGCACCCCGAGCGCGCGCTGCGCCTGGTCGACCTCGGCCCGGACGACGCCGACCGGGACGCGCTCGCCCGCGCCCTCGCGGTCACCGGCGAACCCGAACTGGCCGTCCGGGACGGCGAGGTGCGGGCCGCCCGCCTGGTGCGGGCCGCCGCGGACGACGACGGAGCCGCGGTACGGGCCCTCGACCCCGAGGGCGTGGTGCTCATCACCGGCGGTACCGGCGAGCTGGGCCGGGAGACCGCACGCCACCTGGTCCGCCACCACGGTGTGCGGCACCTGGTGCTGACCTCACGGCGCGGGACGGACGCCCCCGGCGCCGCCGAACTCATCCACGAACTGGAAGAAGAAGGTGCGCGATGCGTACGAGTGGTGGCCTGTGATGTCTCTCGGCGCGATGACGTGGCGCAGGTGCTCCGTGACGCTGCGCAGGGCCGCCCGTGGACTGCGGTCCTGCACCTCGCGGGAGTCCTGGACGACGGTGTCCTCCTCGGCCAGGACGCGCGGCGGCTCTCCCGCGTGATGGCCCCGAAGGTCACGGGCGTCCACCACCTGGACGAGCTCACCCGTGACCTGGACCTGGCGGCCTTCGTGCTGTTCTCCTCCGCCGCTGGCACCGTCGGCACGGCGGGGCAGAGCATCTACGGATCCGCCAACGCCTACCTCGACGCGTTCGCCGCCCGGAGGCGCGCCGAGGGCCGCCCGGCCACCAGCCTCGCCTGGGGGCTGTGGCACCAGGCAGGCGTCGGCATGACCTCCCACCTGGGCACGGTCGAGCTGGAGCGGATGCGCCGCCAGGGCATCGCCCCGCTGCCCTTCGACCAGGGGCTGGCGCTGCTGGACACGGTGCTGGCCCGCCCGGCCGGCGACTTCGTGCCCGTGCTGCTCGACCTGCGGTCCGTACAGCGGGACGCCGACCAGGGAGGCGACGTGCCCGCCCTGTTCCGGGCGCTCGTACGGGCCCGGCTGCGCCGTGCGGTCGGCGGTTCCGGATCCGGCTCCGGCGACGGCACGGGTGGCACCGCAGGTCTGCGCGAGCGGCTGCTCGCAGCGGCCGAGGAGCAGCGCACGGAGCTGGTCACGGAGGTGGTGCTGCGCGAGGTCGCCACGGTGCTGGGCCTCTCCGGCGCCGGGACGCTCGCCCCGCAGCAGGTGCTCAAGGACCTGGGCCTCGACTCGCTGATGGCGGTCGAACTGCGCCGCCGTCTCTCCTCGGAGACCGGCCTGTCGCTGCCCGCGACCCTCGCCTTCGACTACCCGACCCCCGAGCACATCGCCCGGCTGGTCCTGACCCGTATGGACCTGCCCTCGGCCACGGGGTCCGCCCCGGCCTCCGGCACCGCGGCCGGCGACGACACGGAGTCCCTGCCGAGCTGGGCCGAGGACGCCGGGTCCGGGGGAGAGCGGTCCCTGGACGACATCAACGCGGAGCTCAACGCGCTGCTGGAGGCGTCGGGCCTCGACCTCGACTGACCCCGGCTCCACCGGAAGGCCCCCGGAACACCGGGGGCCTTCCCCTTTTTCCGGCATCTTCTTCGTCCCCGAATTCGGCGCCCTTTTTCAGGAATGCGGAATTGAGCGATCCTCATCGTCGATTCCATTCGGATTGACGCTGAAGCAGAGGTTCGCTTGAGGGCTGTTCGAGGAAAATTCCGCCCCTCGACTCCCCGCCGTAGGGTCCCTCGAAGGGTCGGGATTCCGAAAGGGCTGGAAATGTCGATGTCGATGTCGAACCAGGACCGGATGGAAGCTGCTCTTCCTGCGATTCGTGCGTTGCAGAAGCGTGCGGCGGATCTTGAGGTGCGTCAGGCGCGGTTGCGTGAGCCGGTCGCGGTGGTGTCGATGGCGTGCCGGCTGCCCGGTGGTATCGACAGCCCGGAGGGGTTCTGGGAGCTGCTGGCCTGCGGCGGCGACGCGGTCGGCGGGCTGCCCGAGCGGTGGCGGGGTCTTGACCTGTACGACGCCGATCCGGAGGCGGTGGGCAAGAGCTACGCCCGTGAGGGCGGGTTCATCGAGGGCGTGGAGGGTTTTGATGCCGCGTTCTTCGGGATCTCGCCGCGTGAGGCGCTGTCGATGGATCCGCAGCAGCGGCTGGTGCTGGAGGCGTCGTGGGAGGCGCTGGAGCGTGCGGGGGTGCGTCCGGATTCGCTGGGTGAGAGCCGTACGGGTGTGTATCTGGGGACGATGAGTTCGGATTACGGGGATCTGGGCCGTGATCTGGATGCGCTCGACGGTTATGTGAGTACGGGCAAGGCGTCGAGTGTGGTGTCGGGCCGGGTGTCGTACACGCTGGGGCTTCAGGGTCCTGCGATCACGGTGGACACGGCGTGTTCGTCGTCGTTGGTGGCGGTGCATCTGGCGGTGCAGGCGTTGCGGCAGGGGGAGTGTGAGCTGGCTCTTGCCGGTGGTGTGACGGTGATGAGTGCGCCGTCGTTGTTCGTGGAGTTCTCGCGGTTGAAGGGGATGGCGGCGGACGGGCGCTGCAAGTCTTTCTCGGCCGCTGCGGACGGTGCGGGCTGGGCGGAGGGCGTGGGTGTCCTGGTCCTGAAGCGGCTGTCGGTGGCGGAGCGTGACGGGGACCGGGTGCTGGCGGTGATCCGGGGTTCGGCGGTGAACCAGGACGGGCGCAGTCAGGGTCTGACGGCTCCGAACGGTCCGTCGCAGCAGCGGGTGATCCGGGATGCGCTGGCCGCGGCGCGGCTGGTTCCGGGGGACATCGATGCGATCGAGGCGCACGGCACGGGGACGTCGTTGGGTGATCCGATCGAGGCGGGTGCGCTGGCCGAGGTGTTCGGTCCGGGGCGGGATGCCGGTGCTCCGGTCTGGCTGGGTTCGTCGAAGTCGAACATCGGGCATGCGCAGGCTGCTGCCGGTGTGGTCGGTGTGATCAAGATGGTGCTCGCTCTCCAGAACGGCCTCCTGCCCAGGACCCTCCACGTCGGCGAGCCGAGCCCGCACATCCAGTGGGACGGCAGCGGACTGGCTCTGCTCGACGAGGCCCGCACCTGGGAGCGGGACGCCGCGCGTCCGCGTCGTGCGGGTGTGTCGTCGTTCGGGCTGAGCGGCACCAACGCCCACGTCGTCCTGGAGGAGGCCCCGGTCCGGGAACCCGGGCTGTCCGGCGAGGTCGTCGGTCCGGTGCCGGTGGTGGTGTCGGGGCGTGACGAGGCTGCGGTGCGGGAGCAGGCGGGGCGCTGGGCGTCCTGGCTGTCCGCCCGCGAGGACGTGGCCCTGGCCGACGTCGCCGTCACGGCGGCCCGGCACCGTACGCACTTCGAGTCGCGGGCGAGTGTCGTCGCGGCGGACACGGCCACCCTCGTGGAGGCGCTGGAGGCCCTTGCCGAGGGTCGTGCTCATGACGCGGTGGTGACCGGTGCCGCCCAGCGGCGCGGGAAGGTCGTGTTCGTCTACCCGGGCCAGGGTTCGCAGTGGGTGGGCATGGGCCGTGAACTCCTCGCCACCAGCGGTGTGTTCCGGGAGACGGTGGAGGCGTGTGACGCGGCGCTGCGCCCGTTCACCGGCTGGTCGGTGCGGGAGGTCCTGGCCGGCGAGGAGGGCGAGCACCCGCCCTTCGACCGGGTCGACGTGGTCCAGCCGGCCCTGTTCGCGATGGGTGTGGCCCTGTCGGCGCTGTGGCGCTCGCTGGGCGTGGAGCCCGCCGCGGTGGTGGGTCACTCGCAGGGCGAGGTCGTCGCGGCGGTGGTCAGCGGGGCGCTCACCCTGGAGCAGGGTGCGCAGATCGTCGCGGCCCGTTCCCGGGCCGTCTTGGCGTGTGCCGGGCAGGGCGGGATGGCGCTGATCGAGCGCCCCGTCGCCCAGGTGGAGGAGTTCCTCGCCCCCTACGGGGAGGCCCTGTCGGTCGCGGCCGTGAACACGGCCGGTTCGACGATCATCTCCGGTGAGGCTTCGGCGATCGGGCAGATCGTCACCGAGCTCCAGGCCAAGGACGTCTACGCCCGCAAGATCAATGTGGACTACGCCTCCCACAACGCCCAGATGGACCCGCTCCTGCCGGGCCTGGCGGCAGAGTTCGAGAACCTCACGCCGCAGACGGCACAGATCCCCCTCTACTCGACGGTGACCAGTGAGGTCGCCACCGGCATCGAGCTGGACGGCGGTTACTGGTGCCGCAACCTGCGCGAGCCGGTCCGCTTCGACCGCGCCCTCACCAAACTTCTCGACGACGGGCACACGGTCTTCGTCGAGATCTCCGCCCACCCGGTGCTGTCGATGCCCCTGACCGACGGCAGCGCCGAGCGCGGCGGTATCGTCGTCGGCTCGCTCGCCCGCAACCACGGCACCCACGCCCAGCTCCTGCGCAACCTGGGCCTGCTCCACGTCCAGGGCCACCAGCTGGACTGGGACAAGGTGCTGCCCACCGGCTCCCTCCTTCCCCTCCCCACCTACGCCTTCCAGCGCGAGCGCTACTGGCGCGAGGCCACCGTGCCGTCCGGCGCGGGCCGCCGTGCGGGGGCGGGCGCGGGAACGGTGGGACATCCCTGGCTGCGGGACGCGACGGTGCTGGCGGACGGTGAGGGGCAGGTACTGACGGGCGGGGTGTCGCTCGCCGAGGACCCGTGGCTGAAGGACCACGCGGTCTTCGACACCGTGCTGCTGCCGGGGACCGGCCTGCTCGACCTGGCCCTGGCCGCGGCGCGGCAGGCCGGTGCGGGCACGGTCGAGCAGCTGACGCTGCTGGAGCCGCTGCGGCTGCCCGGCGGTGACGGTGACGAGAGCGGCGAGGTCGCGCTCCAGGTCATCGTCGGTGCCGCGGACGGCGGCGGTGCGCGCGGCGTGCGCATTTACAGCCGTCGGGAGGGCGCGCAGACCGAGTGGACGGAGCACGCCTCCGGGACCCTGGGCGAGAGGCAGGGCTCCGAGCCGGACCCGGCCGCTTTCGCCGAGCTCCGCGCCTGGCCCGTGGCCGGTGCCGAGCGCGTCGAACTCGACGAGGTGTACGAGCGGTTCGCCGACGGAGGCATCGACTACGGCCCCGCCTTCCGCGGCCTGACCGAGCTGTGGCGCAAGGGCGACACCGCGTACGGGCTCGTCCGGCTGCCCGAGGGCATGGAGCCCGGTGGCCACGGTCTGCATCCGGCCCTGACGGACGCGGCCCTGCACACACTGGCTGCCGTGCGGGGGCGGGACGGTGCGGACCGGGCGACCGTGGCGCTGCCGTTCGAATGGAACGGGGTGGAGGCGCGCGCCGAGGCGGGCGGCACCCTGCGGGTGCGGCTGCGGCTGGACGCCGACGGCACCGGCGCGGCGGTCCAGGTGGCCGACGGGGCGGGGGACCCGGTCGGCTCGGTGCGCAGGCTGCGGCTGCGGGAGGCGACGGCGGAGCAGGTACGCGCCGAAGGGCCCGTGGACCACCTGTACCAGGTGGTGTTCCAGCCGCTGCGGGCAGCGGGCGCCGCCTCGGCCGGGGACGACGTCTGGGTGCTGGGCGGTGACGGCCGGCTCGCCGAGGAACTGGGGGCACGGGTCTTCGCGGCCGGCCCCGACCGGCTGCCGGAGCTGCTGGAGCGGGAACGCCCGCCGCGGCGGCTGCTCGTCGACGCCACGGCCGACGCCGGACCGCTGGAGACGGCGACGCGGCATCTGGAACTGCTCCGGTCGCTGCTCGCCGAATCCCGCCTGGAGAAGGCGGAGCTGGTGTGGGTGACGTGCCGCAGCACGGCCGCCGTGGACGGCGACCGGGTGGCGGGGCTGGCACAGGCCCCGCTGTGGGGTCTGCTGCGCACGGCGCGCAGCGAGCACACCGAGCGGGCCGTGCGGCTCGTCGACCTCGGGGGCACGGCCGCAGATCGCGCCGCCCTCGGGCACGCCCTGGCCGCGGCGGACGAGCCGGAGATCGCGCTGCGCGACGGAGGCATGCTCGTACCCCGGCTGGTGCGGGCCGCCGCGTCCGCGCCGTCCGCCCCGCGGGCACCGCGCCCGCTGTCCGCCGGCCGGGTGCTGGTCACCGGCGGCACGGGCGAGCTGGGCCGGACGCTGGCCGGGCATCTGGTGCGCGAGCACGGCGTACGGCACCTGGTGCTGACCTCCCGGAGCGGGGACGCAGCGCCCGGCGCCGGGGAACTGGTCGGTGAACTCACCGCCGCGGGCGCCGAGTCCGTACGTCTCGTGGCCTGCGACGTCGCCGACCGGCAGCAGACCGAGGCCCTGCTGGACAGCACGGACGAGCTGCCGTGGACGGGTGTCTTCCATCTCGCGGGCGTCCTCGACGACGGTCTGCTGGCCGGCCAGGACGGTGCACGGCTGTCCGCGGTACTGGCGCCGAAGGCCCTCGGCGCGCTGCACCTGCACGAGCTGACCGAGGACCTGGACCTCGCCGCGTTCGTGCTGTTCTCCTCGGTCGCCGGGGTGTTCGGCAGCGCGGGCCAGTCCACCTACGCCGCCGCGAACACCTTCCTGGACGCGCTCGCCGCGCACCGCGCCGCCGGCGGCCGCGCCGCGGTGAGCCTGTCCTGGGGACTGTGGCAGCAGCAGGGCATCGGCATGACCGCCCGCCTGGGGCAGGCGGAGCTGTCCCGGATGCGCCGTCACGGCATCGCCGCGATGCCCGCCCGGCACGCCCTGCGGCTGCTGGACACGGCGCTGGCCCGGCCGCAGGCCCATCTCGTCCCCGTCCGGCTCGAACCGGGACGGCTGCGCCGCCGAGCCGACGACCGGGGCGCGCTGCCGCCGCTGCTGCACCGGCTGGTCGCACCGCGCCCGCGCACGGACGGCGCCGGAACGCCCGCGACGCTGCGCGAACGGCTCGCGACGCTGCCCGGCCCGGCCCGGCAGGCATCGCTGACGCGGCTGGCGCAGCGCGAGGCGGGCGTGGTCCTCGGCCGCACCGGGCAGGACGCGGTGGGCGCGGACCTGGTCCTGAAGGATCTGGGGCTGGACTCCCTCATGGCGGTCGAACTGCGCCGCCGGCTGTGCGCGCAGACCGGTCTGACGCTTCCCGCCACCCTCGCCTTCGACCACCCCACGTGCACGGCGGTCGCCGCGTTCCTCGACGGCCTGCTGTTCCCCTCCGACAGCCCCGAGGCAGGCGGTGCCGGGGCGGCGGCGGGCGGACACGCACGGCCGGGCGACGACGCGGTCGCCGTGGTGTCCATGGCCTGCCGGCTGCCCGGCGGCATCGACACCCCGGAAGGCTTCTGGGACCTGCTGACCGCAGAACACGGCGACGCCGTCGGTGACCTCCCGGAGCGCTGGAGCCACCTGGACCTGTACGACCCCGACCCGGCCGCGACCGGCAAGAGCTACGCCCGCACGGGCGGTTTCCTCGACGGCGTCGAGGACTTCGACGCCGAGTTCTTCGGGATCTCCCCGCGCGAGGCCCAGGCGATGGACCCGCAGCAGCGGCTCGTGCTGGAGACGTCCTGGGAAGCGCTGGAGCGGGCGGGCATCCGCCCCGACACCCTGCGCGCCAGCCGTACCGGCGTGTACCTGGGCACCATGGGCTCCGACTACGTCCGCCCCGGTGACGACCTCGACGCCCTCGACGGATACGTCGGCACCGGCAACGCCGCCAGTGTCGTCTCCGGCCGTGTCTCCTACGCGCTCGGGCTCCAGGGCCCGGCGGTCACCGTCGACACCGCCTGCTCCTCCTCCCTGGTCGCCCTGCACCTCGCCGCGGGCGCCCTGCGCTCGGGCGAGTGCGAACTCGCTGTCGCGGGCGGGGTGACCGTGATGGCGGGACCGTCGCTGTTCGTGGAGTTCTCCCGGCTCAAGGGCATGGCGCCCGACGGCCGCTGCAAGTCCTTCTCGGCCGCCGCCGACGGCGCCGGGTGGGCCGAGGGCGCCGGTGTCCTGGTCCTGAAGCGGCTGGCGGACGCCGAACGCGACGGCGACCGGGTGCTCGCGGTCATCCGCGGCTCGGCGGTCAACCAGGACGGCCGCAGCCAGGGCCTGACCGCCCCCAACGGGCCCGCCCAGCAGCGCGTGATCCGGGACGCGCTGGCCGCGTCCCGGCTCACCCCCGCCGACATCGACGCCGT
The DNA here is from genome assembly GCF_044754345.1 of Streptomyces sp. NPDC093094. Classification (NCBI taxonomy): domain Bacteria; kingdom Bacillati; phylum Actinomycetota; class Actinomycetes; order Kitasatosporales; family Streptomycetaceae; genus Streptomyces; species Streptomyces sp. NPDC093094. The sequence goes on from NZ_JBIVOX010000029.1 coordinate 74,841, forward strand.
CGAGGCGCACGGCACCGGCACCCCGCTCGGCGACCCCATCGAGGCAGGCGCCCTGGCCGGCGTCTTCGGGCCGGAGCGCACGGCCGAACGGCCGCTGTGGCTGGGGTCGTCGAAGTCGAACATCGGACACGCGCAGGCCGCCGCCGGTGTCGTCGGCGTGATGAAGATGATCCTCGCCCTCCAGCACGACACCCTGCCCAGGACCCTCCACGCCGACGAGCCCAGCCCGCACATCCAGTGGGACGGCAGCGGACTGGAACTGCTGCACCGGCCGCGCCCGTGGCACCGCGACGCCGGCCGCCCTCGCCGCGCCGGGGTGTCCTCCTTCGGCCTGAGCGGCACCAACGCCCATCTCGTCCTTGAGGAGGCACCCCCGGTCCCCGGCCCGCAGGAGCCCGGCATCCCGGACACACCCGCAACGGGACTGCCGTTGCTGCTGTCCGGCCGCGACGAGGCGGCCCTGCGGGCCCAGGCCGGACGCTGGGCCGACTGGCTGGCCGCCGGGCCCCGGCACGCCCTGCCCGGCGCCGCGTACACGGCGGCCGTCCGCCGCACCCACTTCGCCCGCCGTGCCGTGGTGCACGCCCAGCAGCCGGACCGGACCGTCGAGGGCCTGCGCGCTCTCGCCGAGGGCCGGCCGCACCCCGGCGTCACCGTCACCGGGCACACCGGCGGACCGCTGGCCGTGCTCTTCACCGGACAGGGCAGCCAGCGGCCGGGCATGGGCCGTGACCTGTACGGCGCCTTCCCGGCGTTCGCCGAGGCCCTCGACGAGATCGACGACCACCTCGCACCGCTGCTGGGCACCTCGCTCACGGAGGTGCTGTGGGGTGAGGACGCGGAGGTGCTGGAGCGTACGGAGTTCGCGCAGCCGGCGTTGTTCGCGGTGGAGGTGGCGCTGTTCCGGCTGATGGAGTCGCTGGGGGTGCGGCCGGATGTGGTGGCCGGTCATTCGGTGGGTGAGATCGCTGCCGCGCATGTGGCGGGGATGCTGGATCTGGCGGACGCGGCGCGGCTGGTGGCGGTGCGTGGCCGGCTGATGCAGGCGCTGCCGGTCGGCGGTGCCATGGTCGCCGTACAGGCCACCGAGGACGAGGTCGCCGCCCGGCTCGCCGACCGCACCGACCAGGTCGGCATCGCCGCCGTGAACGGGCCGTCGTCCGTGGTCATGTCCGGCGACAAGTACGCCGTGCTGGAACTCGCCGGCATGTGGCAGGCGGAGGGACGGCGGGTGAAGCGGCTGCGTGTCTCGCACGCCTTCCACTCGCCGCTGATGGAGCCGATGCTCGACGAGTTCCGCGCCGAGCTGCGACGGCTGCCGCTGCGCTGCCCGGCCCCCGACGCCGCCGAGGGCGCCGGTACCCGCCCGGTGTTCGTCTCCGGTGTCACCCCCGGAGTCACCGACGCCCGGGACGTGGCCTGCGCCGAGTACTGGGTGCGGCACGCACGACAGGCCGTACGGTTCGCCGACAGCGTGCGTCACCTGGAGGACCTCGGCACCGGCATGCTGCTGGAACTGGGCCCCGACACCGTGCTCGCCCCCCTGGCCGAGGCATGCCTGAGCGGGGACCGCGCCCTCGGCCTGGCCTCGGCGATGCGCCGGGACCGCGACGAGGTGCGCACCCTGACCGATGCCGTCGCCGCAGCGCACCTGTTCGGCACCGATGTCGACTGGGAGGCGTACTTCGCCGCCCTGTCCGCCCGCCCGGAGCAGCCGGTACCGCACACCGCCGGTCTGCCGACCTATCCCTTCCAGCGGCGCCGCTTCTGGACCGAGGCCGCCCGCGCTCCCCGTACGGCCGCCCCGGCCGGCGTCCGCGCCACCGGGCATCCGCTGCTCGGCGCGGCCGTGGAACTCCCCGAGGGACGCGGTCTGGTGATGACGGGCCGGCTGTCCCTGGCGGACCAGCCGTGGCTCGCCGACCACACGGTCGCCGGAGCCGTCCTGTTCCCGGGCACCGGTTTTGTGGAGCTGGTGGGGCGGGCGGGGGAGCGGCTGGGTTGTGGTGTGGTGGAGGAGCTGACGTTGCAGGCGCCGCTGGTGCTGCCGGAGCGTGGTGCGGTGGTGGTGCAGGTGGTGGCCGATGCGGAGGACGAGGGTGCGCGGCGTGCGGTGAGTGTGTATGCGCGGGCCGAGGACGCGGGTGCGGACGTGGGTGCGGTGGAGTGGTCGCTGCACGCGCGGGGTGTGCTGGCTCCGGCCGATGACACCGGCATCGCCGTACCGGCCGCCGGGGACACCGCATGGCCGCCGCCGTACGCCCGTCCTCTGGACGTCGACGGTTTCTACACGACGCTCGGCGACGGCGACGGTGTGGTGTACGGCCCCCGGTTCCGGGGTCTGCGCGGCGCCTGGTCCGCGGGCGCCGAGCTGTACGCCGAGGTCGCGCTTCCCGACGACGGCCTCACCGACCCCGAGTCCTACGGTCTGCACCCGGCCCTGTTCGACGCCTGCCTGCACGTCCTCGGTCTCGGCGACGCGACGCCCGCCGCCGACGCCACTGATGTCGCCCTGCCGTTCTCGTGGTCGGGGGTGCGGGTGGTGCGTGGTGGGTGCCGTGTGGTGCGGGTGCGGGTGGTGCCGGTGGGTGAGGGTGCGGTGTCGTTGACGGTCACCGATGAGGCCGGTGCTCTGGTGGCGTCGGTGGGTTCGCTGGTGCTGCGTGCGGTGTCGGTGGGGCAGCTGGCGGGTGTGCGGGGGGTGCATGAGTCGTTGTTCCGGGTGGAGTGGGAGCGGGTGGCGAATGCTGCCGTCGCCGGGCCTGTCGATGTGCCGGACGGTGTGCGGGTGGTGCGGGTCGG
>NZ_JBIVOX010000030.1:0-66702 GCF_044754345.1 Streptomyces sp. NPDC093094
CGCACGACGGCGCAGCTCAAGCGGGTACTGGGAAGGACGTGCCATGACTCGATCCTCTCAAATGATCGAGTCCCTACCGAACCCGGAACGGTTCAGGCCGACCCGCGGAAGGGTCCCTCCTACGGGCCAGCGAGGCGGCGTACGTGTCGCAGCGCCGCCTCGCTCTCGCCGCGCCCGCGGCTGGACCCTACGCAACCGGTGGCTCCACCCCATGAACACCAGCGCCCTGACCCGGGCTGTGATCCCATGCCCAGGCGACACCCCGGCCGTCCATCGCGACGCCTACCAAACACCGGTGCCTCCCCCGTTACCGTTTTCGCGGCTCCGCAATGGGGCCTCCGGCCTTCGGGTCCGGCATGACTTCCCCCTCCTGTTGTTGATGATCCGGGGGGTGGTGTCACCGGGTCCGGAGGCATCGACGGACCGCTGATGAGGGGCTTGAGCACCGGCTTCACCCGAACCGGAAGAGCTCTCCGTAACGTGGATGTGGCAGCTCGGTGCCCAGGCAAGGCCGGACGAAAGCGTGATGGAGGGGCCTGCACGTGATCGACACCGGCGACATCGACGTCTTCCTCGGCCTGGACGTCGGCAAGGGCGAACACCACGCCACCGCCTCACCCCGGCCGGCAAGAAAGCCTTCGACAAGCGCCTGCCCAACACCGAACCCAAGCTCCGCGAACTGTTCGCCAAGCTGAAGGCCAAGCACGGAACGGTGCTGGTCGTCGTCGACCAGCCGGCCTCGATCGGCGCCCTGCCGCTGGCGGTCGCCAGGGACATGGGGACAGGTCCCATGGGCTGCCCGGTCGCCTATCTGCCCGGGCTGACGATGCGGCGGATCGCCGACCTCTACCCGGGCGAGGCCAAGACGGACGCCAGGGACGCGTTCATCATCGCCGACGCCGCCCGCGCGATGCCCCACACGCTGCGGGCGATCGACGGCGAGGACGAGACGATCGCCGAACTGGAGATGATCGTCGGCTTCGACGACGACCTGGCCGGGGAAGCGACCCGGGTCGCCAACCGGCTGCACGGCCTGCTCACCCAGATCCATCCGTCGCTGGAACGGGTCCTGGGACCGCGGTTGCAGCATCCAGCCGTCCTCACCCTGCTGGAACGGTTCGGGTCGCCGGCCCAGATACGCAAGGCCGGCCGACGGCGGCTGGTCACGCTGCTGCGGCCGAAGGCGCCAAGGATGGCCGAGCGGCTGGTCGAGGAGATCCTCGCCGCCCTGGACGAGCAGACCGTGACGGTACCAGGAACTGAAGCGGCCGCGCTGATCGTTCCGAGTCTCGCCACATCCCTGACGGCCGTCCTCGACCAGCGCAAGCTCTTGGCCGGGCGGATCGAGGAACTACTGGAGGCCCACCCTCTTTCCAAGGTCCTGACCTCGATGCCAGGAGTCGATGTCAGGACCGGAGCCCGCATCCTGATCGAGGTCGGCGACGGCAGCACCTTCCCAACGGCCGGCCACCTCGCCGCCTACGCGGGTCTCGCCCCGGCGACCCGGAACTCGGGGTCCTCGATCCGCGGAGAACAGCCTTCCCGGAGGGGAAACAAGCAGCTCAAACGAGCCTTCTTTCTCTCTGCGTTCGCCGCCCTGGGTGACCCAGTCTCGCGGGCCTACTACGACAAGAAGATCGCCCAGGGCAAACACCGCACCCAGGCCCTGCTCTGCCTCGCCAGACGCCGAGCCGACGTCCTCTTCGCCATGCTCCGCGACGGCACCTTCTACGAACCTCAGCAATCGGGCTCAGCCGCTTGACCTACGGCTCCATGAGAAGGACGACTCGATCAGTCTCGACATCGAAGCCGAGGATCGGATGGCCATAGGCACCCTCCCCGTCCATCAGCACCGGTCTGCCCAACCGCCGCCCGATCTCCCGGAGAAAGCCGCACAACACATCGAGTCGTTCCTGCCCCTGCAACTCCCGCAGATCGACGTCGAAGTCGACGACCTCATCGTCAAGGAAGCGGAAGATCGCCAGCACATCAGCAGTCGGCCAGACCCGCAGGTTCGGACACTCGGCATCCACCGGGCGGGACAGCACGACCTCCGCCCGGGGCACCGGAAGCACCGTCCCTCCCTCCGAGTACTGGCACTTCCAGCCCTTCTCCGCGACAAGATCAAGGACCGCCTGCCAGCCCTCCACGGAGACATCCGGAACACGCACGTCCGGCAGCGCCCCCATCGAGTCCGGGTCGAAGAAAGAACTCACGTCATCCCACAGCAGATCAGCCACCCCGCCATGCTGCCCGGCTCCCCTACCCCGACGCACCCTCGTTTCCCTTGGCCAAAGACATAGGGGCACCCCCCCCGCTCACGCGAAGGAGCAATCCCTTATGCCCGGGACCTACAGCGAGCAGCCCAAGACCTTCCCCCACAACCCGTACGACATCGCCCGCGTAGCCTGCGCAGCCCTGGGGCGTGACCGGGCACCTGAGCCCCCCGACCGAATCCTGTTCACCCTCGGCATCTGCGAGGCCGGGACCCTGTACCTGCGCAACGACACCACCGGCAACAGCACCCACCTCCCCACCACCACCGGGCAGACCACCGCCGACCTGATCGGCCGTCTGTACTGACCGCCCACCGCCCCACCACCCACTCTTGCCGGGTACCGCACCACCGCACCGCTGCACCGCTGCACCGGCAGGGGCGGGGGCGGGGGCGGAGAAAGGAACTGCCGTGAGCATCCCGGACCCCTGGCATGCCCAGCCCGACACGGACATTCTGGCCGCCGTCCACCGCACCGTTCACGCGGTCAGCGCCCTCATCCAGGCCCTCGGCGAGGGCACCCACACCCTCCACGCCATCGGCGAACACAACGACACAGCGTTCGCGCAGGCCGAGGCCGACCTGTGCATCGGCGCCTGCCCGACCGACCTCGCCATCCTCGACCAGCACGCCCTCGACGCACTCTTCGCACTGCTTGTGTTCGCGCTGGAAGGCTGCACCCGCCACACCGTGCTGGTGGCCACATCCGCCGCAGCACCTCAGCCCCGTGCATGCGGCTGGACCATACGCGACCGGTGGCTCCACCCCATGAACACCACCGCCCTGACCCAGGCCCTGATCCCGTGCCCGCACGACGGCCCGGCCCTCCAGCCCGACGCCTACCAAGCACCAGTGCTTCCCCCACCCCCCGACACCGACGAGGACTAAGGCACCCAGCGTCCCCTACCGTGGGGCGCGGGCAGACCCCAGCCAGATTCTTCAAGGAGACAACGGACCCGAAGCCCGTCCGGCCCTAACCGTCCCCACGCCCGCCGACCCCGTGCGCACGGGCGGCACACAAGGGCTCCTCATGTTCTTCCCGCCGCACCGGGACCGCTCCGCCTGTCCCCGGCCGCAGCACGCCAGCAAGGCCCGAGCAGCCACAGCCCTGCATGTCCACGCCACCCCGACGCCGTGTCGTCTCGCACGGCCCGAGATGGCGTCGCACCCTGGAAGAGTGACGCACCGCGAACCCGCGCGCCGGCCATCGCGGGACAACCCCAAACACGGCCAGACACGACGATCACGCCTGGTACGGACCGGAGCCGCCCTGATGTGCCTGGGCATCGCCCTGCTCGCCGCGGTCGTCTTCAACGCCCTCAGCAACGATCGACCGGACAGCACGACACTGCCGCCCACCACCCCGACCACCAATCCCACAGTCACAGCGAGCAGCACCCCGACCGGGACCAAGGACGGCGCTGCCACCAGCAGCCGGACGGACATGCCGAGCAGCAGCCCCACCGAGAGCGACGAAGCCGGCTCTCCCACCACCACCGGCGAGGAAAGCAACCACCCGCCCGAGCCGCCTCTCCCCGCGGCTGCGACCGTAACCGTCACCGAAACAGTCCAGATAATCAGAGCCACGAACGACGCCGCAGGCGGGACCGGAAGCGACCTCCCCGCGATCATCACCTCAGTCGCAGCACTGATCACAGCCGGAGTCGGAGCCGCAACATTGGCCGTAGGAATCAAAAAGCCAGCCCAGCCCCCCGACAACCCCTGACACACACAGAGACACGGACCCAGACCCGTCCCACCCGGCCAGCACAGACGGCGACGCAGAGTACCGCCATGGCTGACCGCCCCTCCGTCACCGCCGACGGCTCCCGCACCCACACCACGCGGCCCTGTCACGGGTAACCACAGCGCCCCCCGCCCGCCACAACCGCCGGCGCCTCCCCCCAGCTCACGCAGGACCGGCAGGCCCATCAGAACGCAGCACGGACCACACCCCATCGAGAGCCAGAGACCCAGGATCACCATCGGACCGACCGACCTCGGACGACCACGTCGGACGGAAACGCTCCACGAAGTCTGTGAAGTCGCTGCGCAGATACCGAGCCTCGGACGGCTTGAGCCGAATCTGCCGACGGCTGTCAGCCCACCAGACCTCGAAATCAGCGACCGTGCCTACCACCGGCCAGTCAGCACTCCGCTCCGGAAGCAACAGCACGTCGACGAAACCCCCGACACCCAGACCGACATCAACGAAGACCCCGATCGCACCCGGCCGAGGAACCCCCACCACCCTGCCCTCAAGAACCTGCCCGAAGCGCAGACCCCTCCGCATCCCAACCCACTCGGCATCAGACACCACGAACACATCCTCTCCCCCACACAGAAACCGGCAGCCCCCGCACAACCGCCCCCGAACGCCCCACCCACCACCCCCTCAGGAGCGCGGTCGACGCCATCATGTTCACCCTCAGCGAGCCATGCACGGCAGCGCCCCGGTAGCCACGTCCCCCGCCGCACCCCGCCCCCGCACCTGCGGCTGGCGCCCACGCGACCGGAGACTGCACCCCATGGACGCCACCGCCCTGCCCCCGGCCCTGATCCCGTGCCCGGACGACGGGCCGGCCGTCCAGCGGGATGCCTGCCAGGCCCTCGCCCTCCAAACCTCCACAGACACCTGCACCGACACCGACCCCGCCGGCACCCGCCACCGGGACCAGTCCACCCCTGACGAAGGCCAGTAAGGTTCCCCCGCGAACGGCCAGCTCGATTCCCCGGGCGGTAGCCACACTCAGTAGCCTCGATGCCGACTCGCGGATCTGGTGTACAGGGGGTTGTGGACGTGGCACGTACGTGGCTGTCGATCCGGGTTGAGCTGGTCTCCGGGCACGGTGCGGACCTGTGGCCGCGCCCCGGGCGGGTGTTCGCGGCCGCGCGGTCACACTCCTTCGCCCAGCTCGCCTCGGCCATCGATCTCGCCTTCGGGCGCTGGGACCTGGCCCACCTACATCTGTTCACGTTGTCCGAGGGCACACATGTCAGCCCGCTTCACTGGTGGGACGGCGAGGCCCCGCAGGACACCGTGGACGGCCATACGACGAAGCTGAGCAGGCTGCAGGCCGGCGAACAGTTCGCCTATGTCTTCGACATGGGTGATGACTGGGCGCACCTGTGCACGGTTGCCGAGCGGCGTATCGATCCCCTCGACGAGCTCGGCCAGAGCCCCGACCGCCCCGTTCCCTACCGGGGATGGGGCAGCCTCCCGGACCAATACGCGCGCCGCTGGGACGGGGACGACGGGGAGTCGCCCATGCCCAAGCGGCCGGCCCGCGGGCTCAGCGACCTGCCTCCGATCCTGCCCTGGTGGGGCGAACACCGCCGAGGCTGACCTCACGCTGCACACAGGAAACGGCCACCCACGGGGAACTGAAGCCACCCCGCAGCGCGCCAGGACGGCGCGCCGGCCCGAGGCCCTGCAGCACGCCCGCAGCGCAGCAGAGCGCCCCCAGGGCCTTCCCGGGCCACACACAACATGCAGCCCTCCTCCGCCCCAAGACAACGCATGGCCCGCCCACACAGCCCGCAGGCCCCGGCCAAGGTCTGGGCTCCGGCAACATCCGGAGTTGGGAAGGATTCGGGCAAGGCGGGGCGCCCTGGGCGTACGGAGGCGGGGTCAGTCGCTCCAGAGGACTCGTACGGCCGCTTCTGCGTGCCGCTCGCCGAGGGAGACAGGCCGCCGACGAGGCGCCTCGGTCTGAGGTCCTCACAGTTGTCGCGGTGTGCCATCGATGGCAGAGCATCGCCGCTCAAGCGCCATCGTCTGGTCCGGACGGGCGAGCTCCAGCCTGGACCGCCCGAAGTCCCGCATGACGCTCTACCGGACCGTCCTCGCCGAGGGCCTGCGCGAGGATCTGGCGACCTTCCTGCACCACCGGCTGCTGAGCGAACAGTGACCTGTTCTGCGCCGCCTGGTCAGCCCCTACCTCGGGAGGTCTGGGAGGACGCCTTCCCCGATCTGCCCCGCACCCGTTCCACGGACGTGACCGCAGTGTGAAGCTCAGCCCGCTCCACGAGCGTCTCCTTGCCGACATCCTCGACCTCGGCTGTCACAACTCCTGACACACAGAGACACGGACCCAGACCCGTCCCACCGGGCCAGCGCAGCGACTCCCACCGACACCCGCCCCGGCCGCACGCCCAGCAGCCGCCAGCATCGTCGGCAGAGACCGCCACAACCGTTGACCGCAGCGCCCGCTTGAACGCCACTCCGAGCGGCCCTCCTGAGCGCCGGCCCCGGACCCGGCGACACCACCCCCGACCACGCCCTGCCCCGCCCCGCACACGGCCGCACCGGCTACCGCAGCCTCACCCTGTACCGCGACACCGTCACCGACCATCCCCAGGCCACCGCCCGCCCGGCCGGAGCCCGTGGCCGGGCACGCGCCGTCCGGGAATCCCGGCCGGTCTCCGGCGCGCCTGCTACGCGCTGACCGCTCCGGACCGTCAGCGGCCCGAAGCCGGGCGAGAAACATGCAGGCCAGGCCACGCCACTGCAAGGAGCAAGTGCTGCCCCCAGATCGGATGACTTCACCGCCCGCCGCATTGCACAGTGCCCGGCCGCACCGTGTGCTGGTCCATGAAGGGGCGAGGCACGCCCCAGGGAAGGAAGACCCTCGCATGAAGACACCGGTCACCACCGACATCACGGCCGTGAGGAACTCCGTCTGGGTCCGCTGGCTGCCGAACGCCCTGCCCGCCGCGGGCTACATCACGTTCAAGAACTCCGCCCAGAGGCGCTACACGATCACCAAGGTCATCAGCCCTGACTACAAGTCGATCACGGCATACAAGACCGTGACCGACTCCGAGAGTACGAGGATGGAGAAGGTCGACTTCACCACCCTCACCATCCCCGCCGAGGGCGAACTCGCCATGACACCGGGCTTCTACCACCTCATGTTCGAGAAGCCGACCCGCCTGATCACCCCCGGCGACAATGCCCGCGTCATCTACTTCCTCGACGACGGCAAGGTCTTCAAGGTCAAGATGCCCGTCCGCACCTCACCCGAGCTGTACTGAACCGCCCACCCCCCAGGAGCCCCCCACATGACCACCTACCATCTCGACCTCGGCAATGACCGGACCGAACCACTCCACTCCGTCACCAAACTCACCGTCGTCGGCACCGAAATCGACATCGACACCTTCGTCACCGCCGACCCCCACGCCCCCGTCCCCCTCTACGGCGACGTCATCCTCACCCGCGGCGATACCCGCCACCCGGCCACCACCGCCTGGATCGAAGCCGTCGAGAACACCGCCACCCACCAGGACGTCGTCCTCATCGCCGGCAACCCCGCCGACCCCCACACGCCACGCATCCGCCTCACCGACGCCTGGGCCAGCGCCAGCTACCACCTCGACGAAGACGACGACCCGGACGCCTTCGCCATCTCCTTCACCGACATCACCCTCGAAAAATAACCCCCACCCCACCACCCCACCCGACCAGCCGCCACGGCCACCCGACCCCCGCCCCGGCACCCTCACAGACCAGCCCCCAACCACCACCCGCCCGCACCCAGTGCAGCCGCCACCGGTGGTGCCGGCCGGCCTCCACGGCCCCCCGCCACGCACCGCCCCTGTCACACAGCGGCCCGACCCGCACCACCGACACCGACACCGACACCGACACCGACGAACACCTGCCCGCCCGCTCAGGCCGAAGCCGACTTTCTGCCCGCCCAGCGGCGCTCACAGCGCTCCGGGCACCGTCCGGGCGGGTGGGCCGGCTGCGGCCGACTCGCAGACGCCGCCATGATGCACCGGCTGACGCTCGGGGAGCGCAACCGTCTGCGCTCTCTCGTACCGCACCCGCAGCCGGCGGGCGGAAGAGAACTGCCGCGGGCATCGTGGCACCCCGGCCCGCCCGGTCCGGCACGAAGGCCGTGCCCGCCGTGCACGCCATCGACGGTCTGGTCCAGGCCCTCGGCAAGGGCACCCACACCCTCCACGCCATCGGCGAACGCTCCGATGCCGCACACGTCCAGGCCCAAGCCGAGCTGTGCATCAGCACGTGCCCGGCGCCGTCCTCGACCGGCGCACCTTCGGCGCCCTGTTCCCGCTGCCGGTCCTCGCACTGGAAGGCTGCACCCGCCACACCGTGCTCATCGCCACCTCCGCCGCCCAGCCCCGGGCCCGCGCCCGCGGCTGGACCCATACGCGACCGGTGGCTCCACCCCATGAACACCACCGCCCTGACCCGGGCTGTGATCCCGTGCCCAGGCGACACCCCGGCCGTCCATCGCGACGCCTACCAAACACCGGTGCCTCCCCCACCCCCGACACCGACGAGGAACAGTCCCCTGGCTGACCGCCCCGCCGCCACCGCCGACGGCTCCCGCACCCACACCACCCGGCCCTGTTCACGGCACACCACCAGCCCCCGCCACACAACAGCCGGTGCCTCACCCCAGCTCACGCAGGACCGGCCGACGGACCATCAGAACGCAGCACGGACCGCACCCCATCGAGAGCCGGGGGCCCAGGATCACGAACAGGCCGACCGACCTCGGACGACCACGTCGGACGGAAACGCTCCACGAAGACTGTGAAGTCGCTGCGCAGATACCGAGCCTCGGACGGCTTGAGCCGAATCTGCCGACGGCTGTCAGCCCACCAGACCTCGAAATCAGCGACCGTGCCTACCACCGGCCAGTCAGCACTCCGCTCCGGAAGCAACAGCACGTCGACGAAACCCCCGACACCCAGACCGACATCAACGAAGACCCCGATCGCACCCGGCCGAGGAACCCCCACCACCCTGCCCTCAAGAACCTGCCCGAAGCGCAGACCCCTCCGAATCCCGGCCCACTCGGCATCAGACACCACCAACGCATCCTCGCACTGGAGGGCTGCACGCGCGGCACCGTCCTGATCGCCACGTCCGCCGCCGCACCCCGGCCTCGCACCTGCGGCTGGCGCCCACGCGACCGGAGACTGCACCCCATGGACACCAGCGCACTGTCCCGGACCGTGATCCCGTGCCCGGACGACGGCCCGACCGCCCAACGCGACGTCTACCAGGCCCCCACCCTGGAAGCCCCCTCCAACATCGGCAAGGAGTACCCCATGGCTGACCACCCCGCCAGCGCCGCCGACGGCCACCACCCCCACACCGTCCTAGAACCGGGCAGCATCCGCACCCTGAACACCCGCAACAGCGGCCCGAAGTTCTTCCATCTGCACGGCCGCCGCTACGGCACCCGCCCGTGCGGCCGGGAGCCGTAGTGGCGACGGCTGAAGCGGGCATTGTCGCGCTGGCGTTGACCTGGCCGAGCGCCAAGGGCGCCCGGATCCGCAAAACCTCCAGGAAAGAGCAAATCCCATAAGCTCAGACGGAACCAGCCGGGCCTGATCAGCGCCCATCCCAGCATGACACTGACCAAACCGATCATGATGAGCAAGCTCATCGTCACGGCATACACGGCCGGTGTGCTTTCGGCCCCCGATGCCGGGACAATCTCCCGCTCGCCCATGGCGATGCTCCCGGTAGCCCACGAGACCAAGGCCATCCCTACACCGACCAGCGCCACCCGCAGTGCCTTGATTGCCCGGTGGGCATGGACGCCCACCGTCGCCGTCGCCGCCCCCATCACCTGGGCTGCCTCCGCCTGGGGCATCCCCAGCTCCCGCATGAAGACACCGGTCACCAGCGGCACCTGAGCGGGGTGGGCGTCGCCGTCCCGGACGACATGGACACGGCCCGGGAGCGGGCTGCTCTGGGGGCGAGGTCGACTATCGGGGCGAGCCGCTGCCACATCCCGGCGCTGACCCGGGCGAGGATGATGGTGGAGAACTGCTCGCGGGCGCCGGGGATGAGGCGACCGTCGACGGTGGCGGGTCCGTCGTAGGTGACGTGGATGCGGGCCGGGCGCCCCTCGTGCAGAACGGCCTCGAGGGCGGCGATGGCCGGGGACCGCTTCGGGTCGTCCTTCCGCCGGAACGTTTCCCAGTAGCGGGCGAGGTGCCGCAGGGTGGCGTCGGCCCGGTCGCTGACCCGTGGTGCGTGGGTTCGTCCCGGACGCGGCCGGACACAGCTCGTGCCCGTCCGTTGTCGGTGACGATCATTACCCGGCACACCTTCGCCCTGCGCCAGGTCGGGCGCGGGGTGTCGAAATATCCTCGGTAACGTACTCCTCGAACAAGCCCGACAGGCCGTAGGGACAACGGGGATCGGTCCCATGCCTCCCTCCCCGGAACCGTCGTCCCTGAGGCAACGATTCCGGGCGAGTTGCAGACAGATTCGATCCGACGCGGCCAGAGGCGGTGCGATCCAGGCTGTCGCCCTCTGGCCCCGGACCGCGTAGGCGCAGGTCAGGGCCCCTGACCTGCCCAAGCGGTACTTCTCAAGCTGGAGGGCGAGTTCGATTCCCGTCACCCTCACCCGCTCAAGCAGAAGCCGCTTTCACGAGGGGAGTCGTTCCGGCAACCTGAGCCCGCGCCTCAGCAGGGTGGTCGCAGCGTCTGGCGCCGGGGGGGAACGGCCACGCGATGTCGCCGAGCTGATCCGTCGAGTCGGGGGAATATCGATCCACTGGTGTGTCGGTCCCCCGATGCGCCTGCGGGCTTCGGCGAGGGTTTCCCTGACGGAGGCGGTGGCATGGTGAGCGGTGCGGGAGACGAGGGGAGCCAGGCGGCCGAGAGGGGCTTCTGGCAGCTGGTCGTCGGGCAACTGGGCACGACCCTGGTCGTGGTGGATCCCGTTGGACGGATCCTCGCGGTCAATCCGGCGGCCGAGCGGCTGTTCGGCCGCGCCGCCCCGGCGATGCGTGGGGAGGACGCACACGACCTGCTGCACCGGGATGCGCACGGTGGCAGGGTCCCCCGGGAGCAGTGCCCGCTGCTGCGGGCCATGGCCGAGAGGTCCGAGGCACACGGGGAGGGTGACGTCTGTCTGCGCGGTGACGGTCGCCTGATCGCGATGTCCTGGTCCGCTTCTCCCGTGACAGACGAGGGCGCCTTCATCGGCATGGCCGTGCTGTTCACCGACACCGCCGGCGAGCGCAGCGCGCGTCGGGAGCGTGCAGCCTACACGCGTGCTCTGGAGGACCTCACCGAGCGGCTGACGCTGGTCGCGGAGATCACCGACGTGCTCGGTCAGACCCTGGAGATCGATGAGGCTCTCGTCCGGCTGGGCCGCCTGTTGGTTCCCCGCGTCGCCGACTGGGCGGCGGTGGATCTCCTGGTCGGTTCCGGGCAGGTCCACCGGGTGGCGGTGACCGGTCCCGCGGGCCGGGAGGCCGGACTGGAGGGCGGACGTCAGCGCCTTACCGAGGCAGGGGAGGGAGATCACTCACCGCTCGTCCAGGTGCTCAACGGCGCTGATCCCGTACTGCAGCGGGAGGCCGATCCGTCCGCACCGCCTGCCTCTCCCCTGGCCGCCGTCCATGACGACTTCCTGCGGACGGTGGGCTCGACGTCGGCCATCACGGTGCCGCTCGGCCCCCGAGGACAGATCACCGGCGCCCTGACGGTGGTACGCACGGACCCGGAGCACCCGTTCGACAGCGACGACCTGGACGTCGTGAGCGACATCGGCCGCCGGGTCGGCCTGGTCATCGACAACGCACGGCGGTTCGGCCGTCAGCGCGCCGTCGCCGAGGCCATGCAGCGCAACCTGCTCGCCCCACCGCCTCAGCCCGGCCGCCTGCGGCTGGCCGCCCGCTACCAGCCCGCCCCGGCCGGTTCCCAGGTGGGCGGCGACTGGTACGACGCGTTCGAGCGGAAGGACGGCGCGCTCGCGCTGGTCATCGGTGATGTCTTGGGCCACGACCTGACCGCGGCGGCCGGAATGGCGCAACTGCACGGCATCCTGCGTTCACTGGCCTGGGACCACACCGGTCCACCCGGTGCCGTCGTCGACCACCTCGACGACGCCATGCCCGCCATCACCACCGTCCCCATGGCCACCCTCGTCCTCGCCCTGCTCGAAGGCGACCCGCACACCGGCCCGTGGACGCTGCGGTGGACCAACGCGGGACATCCGCCGCCCCTCCTGCTGACCCAGGACGGACAGGCGCAGTACCTCGAAGCCGGACAGGGACTCCTCCTCGGCGCCCCTCCGGGCACCGGCGGCAGCCGGCCGAGCGCCGCGCAGTCCCTGCCGCCGGGTTCCACCCTGCTGCTCTACACCGACGGCCTGATCGAGATCCCCGGCAGCGACCTGGACACCGGCCTCGCCCGTCTGCGCCGCCACGCCCTCGCTCTCGCCCACGAACCGCTGGACACGCTGTGCGACCAACTGCCCGCTCGTATGCCGCCCGGCAGCACCGACGACGTGGCCCTCCTCGCCCTGCGTCTGCCGTCGCCCTGAAGGCGGTGACCGCGGTGAGGCGGGGGCCGGGGGCTCAGGTGTCGAGGACCAGGACGCGGATCGGGCCGAGCGGGGCCGCCCGCGGTGTGTCGCCTTCGATGTACCGCCATCCCCAGGACCGCAGCGCCTCGGCGGTCCTGTGGTCGGAGCGCTTCACCAGCGTGATGGCGACGGCGGCACCGTGGTCGGTGAGCAGCCGTTTCTGCAGGCGCCGGGCGAGGTTCCAGGCACGGTCCTGGTTCTGCCTGCTTACCCGGGAGGGAACGTGGATCCCGGAGATCACGAAGAGTCGCCCGGAGGCGGCCAGCCGGAGCAGCCGCCCGGGAAGGTATCCGTCGAAGCCCTCCCACCAGGGGCCGTCGCCGCCTACGGGGAAACCGTAGGCGCAACCGGTCAGCGTGGTGGTCTCCGCGATCAGCAGCTCGAATCCCGGTCGCCGTGCGTCGGCCGCAAGCCGCCGCAGGAAGGCGCTGCGGGCTTGGTTCCACGCCCAGGGGCCGCCGCCGGACGTCTCCGCGTACAGATCGCCCAGTTCCTGCATATGGTCCTCGATCTGACGCCGGGTCAACGGGCGGACGCGTTGCCCTTCCCGGGGCGAGGAACCCCGTTCCGGCCTCGGGCCGGGCTTCCGCGTCGCGGGCGGGTGCGAACCGGCGGGACGCCCGAGAAGTTCTGTGGTCGTCGGCGCAGCCGACACGTTCACGGTCATGAGGCAAGCCCTGCTTCGGGCACGGACGGACCCGGCCCGGCGTCGTCGGTCGCCGAGAGCGGCACCGGTGTCGGAGTCGGCGCGCGACGCCCTCGGTGTCTTCAACCGTACTCCCGCGGCCGCGCCCCCCTTCGGTACCGACGGTGGACGAGAACGCCGAGGCGGGTACGGCGGTTCCGTCCCCTTCCCGACGGTCGGGGCGCACGGGAGTACGGTGGAGGTACCGAGGGCATGTCGCACACCGGCTTCCGCGCTGGTCTCGTCCTCGGCGAGACACTTCGCCGGAAGCCTCGCGCAGCGCAGGAGCTTCCGGGGACAGGTGAGCACGATAGCCCTGGCCTTCGATTCCTTCCCCGCCGCCGACGCGTGGCCGGTGCCCGACCCGCGCAGCGACGTCGACTTGAGGATGTTCGCGTCGAGGATGATCAAGGCAGGTGTCTCCTCTTCCTCGGCTCCGAGTCGTAGGCTTACCCTCGCAGCTTTTGATCACCGGGGAGAAGGAATGACGGGTGAGGAGAGCCTGCAGGTGCGCCGTAGCGGGCGCCACGAATCCTGCCGGGCTGCGATCATCAGGGTGAGCATGCTGTTGGGCACGTCGTCATCCAGCATGATCAAGTAGAAGCCATCATCGTCGGGTGCGCGGAAGCCCTGGCACCGAGCTCGGCGCTTCACCGTTCGGTTTCCTGAGGCTGGCAGCATCACCGAGCAGGGTCACCCCTGGCATGCGGTCCTCGTGGTGCTCGGTCAGCAGTGTGAAGATGCGGCGCGGGACCGGCGGGGTGTCGCTGTCGGTGATCAGGGCGGTGAGGTCGGGGAGCCCAGACATCGAACTCGTTGGAGACCTGTGCTGTCAGGGCCGCCCCCGGCGAGGATTGGCGCGGACCGCTGTTGGAGAGGGCCACCGATCCCGTCTCTGCCCGGATCCACGAGATTTCCAACGCCGCACTGTATCGGCCGTCAGTGCGGTCGTAGACGACGAGGCCGGGGTGGACGTTGGCATCGTGCACGCGGCCGAGGGCCACCGCCGCAGAAACGGGCACGGCAGCCAGTACGTGCAGCCGCTGCAGATTCTTGTTGCTGGCTTCCAGTTCGGACAGGAGCAGCCGGAGCGCTGAGGTGAACTCGTCGAGTGCGGAGAGCGAGTTGATGACGTCAACAGACGGGGTGAGGTTTTGCGGGCTGATCGTCCAGCGGGGCAGCGTGGTGAGCGATCCGGGGAGTTCTTCTGCCTGGGTGGAGGCGGAGATGTTCAGTAGCAGCACTCCCTCCGGCGCGTTGGGCGAAGGAGTGAGGGGAGAATCGGTGGTGAAGCGTACGGTCGTTTCCGCAGTGCTCGGCCAGCACCAGGATTCAGTGCTGCGATGCCGCTGGTAGATGGAGACGTGGAATGTGTCGTCGAGGCGAGAGCCGAAATGGACCAGCAGCGGCAAGCGGGCGAAGGCGAAGGCACTGACGTGCTGCACCGAGTCCTCGCGCAGGGCGTATCAGGGCGCAGGCCCTGCCGTCCGCGTCCCGTTCCGGGGCAGGATTCGCCAGGCAGAAGCTGGACCAGGCCGACCCAGTTCTTCTCGCCCACCCAGATCTGCGTGGCGCGGACCTTCCAGCGGCCGGCGGGCAGCGGGACCGCTCCCTCGGCAGGCAACCCTCCGTCGGGGTACGCAATGCCCAGCTCGCAACCCTCTTCGACGGCGTCCATGAGCACCGCCGGACCGTCCGAGACCCAGGTGCCGCACTCCTCCCACACCGTGGCCGGGTCTGCGAGGACAGTATCTGCCGCAGCGCTCAGCCCGGCCTCAGATTCCGCGGCAAACCACCGCAGGAACGCTCGGTGCTGAGGCAGATAGCAGCTGGTCGCCGGCTCGTCCGCCAGCACCAGCGCCTGCGCACCGTTCTCGTCGATGGGGATCAAACCGGCCAGATCGTCCACCGCGCAGGCCCGGTCGTAGTCGTCCGGAGCGGCGGCGTCTGTCGCCATGAGACCACTTCCTGCCGTCCCACCGCCCCAGGAGGCCAG
Source organism: Streptomyces sp. NPDC093094 (assembly GCF_044754345.1). Taxonomy (NCBI): domain Bacteria; kingdom Bacillati; phylum Actinomycetota; class Actinomycetes; order Kitasatosporales; family Streptomycetaceae; genus Streptomyces; species Streptomyces sp. NPDC093094. The sequence continues at coordinate 15,332 of NZ_JBIVOX010000030.1, forward strand.
GGCGGAGACGGGGACAACGATCAGAGGACCGCCCATCGACTCCACCCAGACAGGGGAAGGGCCAGAGGCATCGTCTGCGGTGGATGAAGAGGTGATCATGCAGTCAGTGCGCCTTCACCCGCTGACAACGTCCCCACGCTCATGGAACCCAGCACAGGGAAAGGCTCAGCGCCTGTGGCAAGCATCAGTTACGGGACAGCCTTCAGGCCGTCGTCGATCGGCGGTTCCGCGGCGGCGCGGGTCCAGTCCGGGACAGGCAGTTCGGGGTCGGTCTGGCGCGGGCCCTCGATCTCGTCCGGGCCGGCAACCGCGTACTCCTCCGCGCGGATGGCCGGTACCGCACCCCGACCGCAGCCAGACCGTCGACCGGCGCGGTCTCCAGCCGCGCGACAGCAGCCAGCAGCCCGGCTGCCCAGCGGCCTGCTGCCAGGCCGCATACAAGGCACGCGCCGTTTCGACCAGGCATGTCCAGTCGAATTGCCTGATTTCACTGCGGACAAGCCTCGCGGCCGGAGACAATCAAGCATGGCGATGTCCGGGAAGGCACGTCCAGGCTTACGTCCCCTCCGTGTGCTGGTAGCCGTCGCGTTGGTCGCGGTGGTAGTGCTGGCCGGCCCAAGCGGTGGCACGCCCGCGCATGCGGACGGAGGCAAATACCAGCTGAAGCTGTGGTGGATGTGGCAGCGAGGGGACAACTTCACCGCCGCCACGCCCGTCGACAACCAAAGCGCCGCAGGCGGCTACCAGTTCATCCGGTCCGAGCCCTGGATCTACGTCGACCCGGAATCCGGCACCGTGCCGCTCCTGTTGTACTGGCACCCAGGCCGGGAGGACAACGCCGGCGTCGCCAGCATCATCAGCATCGAAGCGGCGCAGGCCGCAGGCTACACCTATATCCGCACCCAGGGGTGGATCCACCCCACCCCAGGACCCGGCAGAGTACCGCTGTACCTGTACTGGCACGAGGGTCGCCAGGACAATGCGACCGTGGCCACCCAAGCCAGCATCGACGCCGCCGTCTCAGCGGGGTACGTCCTCCAGCGCATCGAGGGCTACGTCATGTTGAACCCGTAACGCGCCAGGCGCACCGGTCGGATGCGAGGAGATCTCCGAGCTTAACGGGCGTGTCAGGGGGCGTGCTGATCTTGTTCCTGAGCCTGTGGAAGCGGGTTGCTCCGCACTCACGGGCTCGCGGATGAACAAGAGGTCGACCCTGGAGAGGGCTCGTGCCGTGACGATCAACGTCCGCCCTGGCCCCGCGAGTTTCGCGGTGACCACGCAGGCGCCGGGAAACGCCGCTCTTGGCAGAAGCCTCAAGGGCCCGGGGAAACGGAGGCATCAGCCCGGCGCTCGCCTCATCACTGCGGACCCCGCAGCGGACAGCGATGCCGCTCCTTGAGGATGCATGGACGGCCAGGGGAGATCCAGGCATTCGCTGTCCTGTGCGAGCAGCGACCCCGGGGCGTTGCATGGCCCCGGGCCGTCTGCTCACGCACTGACTAGGGGGATCACGCCCGGCCTCTCGCTGGTCGACCGTGCCCCGTCTGACTCCAAGCAGCACCTGATCGCCGACCTCCACGGAACCCCTTGCGCCGTCACGCTCACCAGCGGTAACCGGCACCCGCATCACCCGGCTTCTTCCCCTGCTGGACGCGGTCCCGCCAATCCGGGGACTGCGGGGACGCCTCCGCAGCAAGCGCCGACGGTTGTACGCCGACCGGGGCTACGACTTCGACAAGTACCGCCGCCTGCTGTGGAAGCGCGGCATCACGCCCTCGATCGCCCGACGTGGCGTCGCCCACGGCTCCGGACCGGGCAAGTCACGTTGGATGGTGAGCGCGCCTTCGCCCGGTTGCACCAGTTCAATCGACTTCGAATCCGCTACGAGCGACGCGCGGATCTCCACCAGGGCTTACTCCAGTTGGCCTGCACTCTCATATGCCTCCTCCGCCAGCGAACCTCATGCTGAAACGACCAGTCAGTTCTGGTCCTCTTCACCCCCGTCCGGGCCCGCCATGCCCGGGCGCAGGCCGACTCCCTGCGCGCCCAGCCGCATTCCCGGCGCCCCCGGCACCGTGTGCGCGTCCCGGTGCCCGGTACTGCGGCTCCGACCGGTTGAGAATCACCGTGCGCGCAGCTCGATCCTGCGCCTGCTGTCGAAACTGGGTCACCATGGGTCGACGGGTACGGCTGCGGCCATTCGTTCGAGCTTCGTCAGCAGGAGTCGGCAGTGACGACGGCAGCATGCGGGCCATCGAGCGGATGGCTGCGGTGGGAACCGTGGGGGGCGCAGACGGCCGTGGTGGCCCCCCACGCGGCGGCCGAGAGCGCGAAGGAGCCGTCGGCGGCGTCGAAGTTGCCGAGGATCACCAGGATCGTGCCGACGAGGAAGGCGCCGGCCCCGGCGACGGAGAGGGCCACCGGCAATGCCTTGCCGACGAAGCAGGCGGCCCGCCTCAAGGGGCTGAGTTCGCGGCGGCGCTGGCGCCGGGCACGCTGGCGCAGGGCGCGGACCTCGCGTCGGCGGCAGCGGAGTTCGTGCTCCGCCTGAGCGAGGAAGTCGTCGAATGAGGTGGCCAGGATCGGCAACTGGCCAGCGGGCCGGCCCTGGTGCCTGCCGGGGTACACAGTGGTCACGGATGTCCCTTCGGGAGGTCCTGCTCGCCACCTTGAGCTGAGAGCCTCGGAGGTGACGAGCTCTGATGCGCTGGTTGTTCACCTCTCGGCCCCGGGGAGAGGGCCCACCGGCAATAGATCTTGAAGGCTTTCGGGCATACCCTGGTCACGAATCGCGGACAGCCAGTTCGGAGCGGCGGCGCTGTTCGGCAGCCAGGCGTTTGGCTTTGCGGCGGACCCGTTCGCCGAAGGCGTCCGGGTCGGTAGCCCCTGCCGCGGTCGCAGCTTCTATCCACGTTGTCCCGTCGGCCGCCGCGTATGCGAACACCACCTGCCGCTCAGCCGGGTCGAGCCCTCGGAGGACGGCGTTGAGCCGCTCGTCCTCATAGACCCCGCCTGCCACCCGATGCAGCAGGTCGACATCGGCGGCGACCAAGTCGTACAGCGACAGTTCGCCCCCGAGGTGGGCATCCAGGGACAGCACTCGGCCGTGCCGCGTGCGCCGTCGCCACACCGGCACCAACTGGCGGTGGAGAGCGCGCGCTTCCGCCCGCAGGGTAGCGAGCGCGCTCACAGGCAGCCGCCCGTGCTGTTCCAGGGGATCAACCCAGCCACCGACAAGGGCGGTGGACACCGCCTCCCGCCAACGGTCGCTTACCGGCAATGCGAGCGACTTCAGCGCGAGCACATCCATCACGCGTGGCTCAACGGGCTGCAGACACGCGGCCGTACGGATGTACAGGGCGAGTTCCAGATCACGAAAGAGAGACTTTCGTTCTCTGTGCTCCTGGAAGGTACGCACAGCCGCTACTGCGGCGCTGAGTGACGGCTGCGGGATCCGCTCGACCCCGTCATCCACCGACCTCAGAAGTACAGCGTCCTTGCCAACGTCCATGATGTCCACGAGGTTCGGCACCGTCATGTCCGCCCGTTCCGGCAGGGGGCGGCCCCTCCCCCTCAGCATCACCACGTGGTGACCGCCCTGCGGGGCGGGTTGCTCCTCCTCTGGGAAAATCCGGGAGAGGGTTCCGACAAGGTGGTCGATCTCCATCTGTGCTCCTTGACTAGGTGCCCTTCACTACCCGGCCTCGAGGAACAGACCCATCGGCAAAGAATTCCGACCGAGTTCTAAACGTCAGCCGTACCCGTCCTCCTCGCCCAGGACGGCCGCGGCCGGGCCGCGCAGAGAGCGCAAAGGGCCACCCGCACCGACGCCGCGCAACTCCCCTCAACGGAGCATCACCGACACTGACGGCGCGAAGGCGCACCCCGGGCTCACCATCAACGTGTACCGGATCAACCCGGTGACCAGGGAGCGCACGCCCCCGCAGACGCGGGCACTCCCGCTGGCCGATGCCCCCGCCATGAACCTGGCGTTTCCGCCGTAGGCGTGCCCACGTTGCCGGGACCACGGGAACGCCGCGGTGAGCCCCATGCGGGACAACCAGGAGGAGCGTGACGCCGGCTTCTGCTGCGCATGCGGCGTCCACACCGCCGCCGGCATCGTCCGCCGGAAACCCCGCACCTGCGGGGGCCGACGAGCGCCTCGACTTCGGCGAGACCCGCCCACACTGCCTCGACCCCGGCCGCCAGCGCCGCCCCCGGGGCCCCCGGGGGGCGGCGCTGGCGGCCTCCCGGCTGCGGGCGCTGGCCGAACAGACACGGGCGGGCAGGAGCCTCAGCCGCCCCCATGCGGAAAACAGCCACTCGGCAGTTCTTCAACGGCCGTCGCACGGGTCGTCGCCCACAGGCACCGGCTCGGTGTCGGCCGCCAGGCAGGAGGAGTACACCACCGGCGGAACGGGCTGCGGGTGTGGCTCCGTCGCGACGCTCACGGCGATGACCGCCACGACACCGGCACAGAGCAGCCCCACTATGAGCAGCCCCGCTGTCACAGCGAGCCCGGTACGACGGCTCACCGGCCGTCCCTGAAGTGGTCGACGACTTCATCGCTGCAGTCGTCCGCGCCGACCCGGACTCGGGTGAAGGCCACCACGCCGTCGTCGTTGCCTTCCCTCTCAGCCTCGGCCAACTGCTTCTCGACGTTCCTGATGTACTCGGCGCACTCGACGCTGACAGGCTCCTCGGAATGCGCGCCAGGCGCCGGAAAGGCGTCAAGTGCGGCAGTGGCAGCGAACCCGGCCACGCACAGCACCGCCCACGCGGCAACAACCCACCTGCGGCGGCTCATCCGTAACGGCTTGGACATGCAGCCATCCTACGAGCCTCACGCCCAGCCTCTTCCAGAGCCATGGAGCCGAAAGCGGCACAGCCGGGCTTCACAGGAGGGTCGACCCGCAGGTCGGGCCAGTAGCAGCCGTGGACAAAGCCGGAGACCGCCCGCCAGACGGCACCCGCCTTGACCCCGGTCATGCCTACACCGTCGCCCCGGCCAAGGACCTGGACCAGCCCCCCATCCCCCAAGCATGACGGCGCGCCCTGGGCAGCGAACTGACCGCCCGGGCAGCCCAGACCGACGCGGACGGCATCAAGCACCTGCCAGCCCACATCACCGGCGACTGGGCACCAAAAGCGCGCCTGGACACGCTGCCCGGCAGATAGGTGAAGGTCTGACGACTACCGCGACCACCGCCCGCCCACCGCCCTGACCACCGGTCCGGACAGCCTCCCCCACCGAGACCGAACCGGCCGTATCACCACAGGTCAAGGGCGGGTTCACACCACAGAAATCAAAACTATTACAGATAGTGCGGGAGGGGGCACTCCCCCACTCCACCCCCTCCCGCACCCCTCACAGCGGCACCGCCGGGCCCCCGCCCGCCCGCACTCCAGCCGCCGCACGCCGCACGCCGCACGCCGCAGAACAGGAGCACGCCTTGGCCAGCTCCGCCCACATCACCCCGGCCCGCTGCACCCAGCCCGGCCGCGCCCTCACCAAGGCATGCCTCGCCCGGCGCGACAACGGCCGCCAGGACACCCCCGCAGTTCCTCACCCACACCGTCACCGACCCGCACGGCCACACCTGGAAGACCAGCCCCGCCACCCACTCCCAGACCTCCCCCTCCAGCCCGGCGCAGATCCGGCAGGCTGGCTGCACCGAACCCGCCACCACCCCGGTACTGTCCGCCCGGCAGGTCAGCGAGCAGATCCAGGACACCCGATGGCCTTCCTTCCGTTCCAGGCAGGGGACTTCGAGGAGCGGTGCGAGACCTGCGCAGCGCCTCCGAGGCAGTTCTGCGAGCCGTGGTGCGACACCGGCTACACCGCCGCGGACCACCGCCACGACACCGAGCGCCGCACCCGGACCGGCGGCGCACCGCCCACCCCGCCGCACGGCCCCCGCCCCGACCGCCAGCTTCCGAAGGAGCAGCCTCCATGCCGCACGAACTGAGCACGCCGGAGCGGTTCCATGCCTTCGCCGAGACCGTCGCGAGGGCGCTGGGCGCGCACTGGCGCACCGCTCCGGTCACCGGCCTACCCGGACCGCATGGGGCGCCTGCTGGTCGGCGGCGTGCACGGCACACTGCTGCTCTACCAGCCCGACCCCCACGCGCCGGAGCTGCTGAAGATCTCCCGGACCACCGCGCCCGCCCGGCCGCCCCAGCCGCAGGAGGAGACCGCCGCGCGGCGTACCGTCACCCATGCAGTGACCGCCGCGCTCCCCGGCGCACACGCCGACGAACAGACCCACCAGACCCTGATCACCCCGCACACCGACGCGGACCCGGCCGCCGAGCCCGTCAGCGCCGTCATCGGACCCTGGGGAGACTGGATGCAGCTCGACACACCCCGCCGTCCGGGCCAGACCACCGTCGCCGTCCTCGCCGCGTTCACCCACGCCCGCACCCCCGACCCGGGCGCCGCGCCGGGTAGCGCGGCCCTCCGGGGGACGACCGGCAGCGTCCGCATCCCCGGCGACGTCGCCGGCGCGTTCACCCGCGCATTCACCGGCACCGTCACCGCCGACGTCGCCCCCCGCCTCGGCTGCGCCGAAACCGACGCCCTCGCCGCCCTCCTGCACGCCCTCGGCGCCGAGAACACCGCCCGGGAATGGACCGACACCCACGCGGAAGACGACGAGCCCGGCGAGCGGCACTTCACCGGCACCATCCCCGACAGTGCCTCTCTCGCCGCCGACCAGACGCGGTGGACCCCTCACCCTGCCCCGGAAGGGTGAAACAGCAGGCCAGGGGCGGGTGGCGCGACCCGACACCAAAGACCAAACACCAGATTCCGGGATGAAACAACGGGAGAAAACGACCTCTAATTCGCGGCGCGCGGACTCAGTCAGGCTTGAGTCGGATCGGGGGATGACACGGCCCGCACGTGGTCGGGTGAGAGGTGCAGCTCATACGGTAGGCAGCAGTCAGAGCAGAGGGTCGCGACCAGTGTCCCGCAGGCGCAGACCTGGTTCAGTCCCCCGTCGGGAGTCGCGCCGCAGCATGCGGCGGAGGCGTGCCGCGTCGTCAACCCGCGGCAGTCATCCGGGTTCATGACGATATTGCCTCGTGGCCCCTGCGAGACCAGTGGCTGCCCGTCGATGTTGTAGTGAGTTCCGTGCCGCGGCATCACCGGACCGGGTGCCTCGGCAATGACCAGAGGCGGGCCGTACGGTTGCGTCTCGATTGCGTAGCAGCCGGACGGCACTGTGGCCGGCGATGGTCCCATCTCCTCCGCCTCCCACCAGGCGTAGTCGGGAGCCTCAGGCACCGCTGGCAGACGTTTCAGCGGCTCCGTCAGCACAGCGCCACAGGCAGCACACGCAAACACGGCCATCTCCGGCTCGGTCCGCTCGACCATGATGGCGTCGGGCACGTCAGCCTGCCCGCCGCCCAGCTGGACACCGACCCCATCCTGATGACGCTGTTCCTCCATGGAGGAACCGTACTGAAACGAGCTGATCGACCCGCAGCCGCCTCCGCCGAAACCAGACCGACGATCTACCGCTCAGACAGTCGCCCGTGACCGGCATGAGCACGCCGAGAACCGGTCACATCAGCCCTTTGACCTGCGACTTCAAGTCGGCGGAGGCTCACTGGGGCCCATCCCCGCCCGAGCGGGGAGCAGCGGGCAGGGGTGGCGGCCGGTGGGGGTGGCGGGTCCGTCCCCGCGCGTGCAGGGAGCAGCGACAGGTCGCTCCGCACATCCTGTGAGACCCGGGTCCATCCCCGCGCGTGCGGGGAGCAGGGCCTTGGGTGCGCCTTGCCGCGCACCCAGTTGGGTCCATCCCCGCGCGTGCGGGGAGCAGTGGCCTGGTCCTGGGAGGTGCGCGGCAGGTCGAGGTCCATCCCCGCGCGTGCGGGGAGCAGAACATCACGGCGCCGGCGTCGGCGTTGGACCGGGGTCCATCCCCGCGCGTGCGGGGAGCAGTCGGGCTCCGCGGTCCAGGCCGCGCTCGGGGAGGGTCCATCCCCGCGCGTGCGGGGAGCAGCGGGGTGTACGAGGTCCACGCCCCGAAGAATGAGGGTCCATCCCCGCGCGTGCGGGGAGCAGACGAGTCCCGCGGCCGGTACGCCCTCGGCGGCGGGTCCATCCCCGCGCGTGCGGGGAGCAGGGCGGCGCCGGGTCGTCGTCCGGGTCCGGAACAGGTCCATCCCCGCGCGTGCGGGGAGCAGCACCGTCCGCGTGCTGCGCAACGCCGTCGAGCGGGTCCATCCCCGCGCGTGCGGGGAGCAGAGCCGAAACGCCCTCCGGGGCGTCTGACCGGGGGGTCCATCCCCGCGCGTGCGGGGAGCAGGGAGCGCTACGCCGCCGCTCCGACGTCCCCGCGGGTCCATCCCCGCGCGTGCGGGGAGCAGTCCTTGTCGAGCCGGTCCGTGATGGCCCGGAAGGGTCCATCCCCGCGCGTGCGGGGAGCAGCAACGACGTCGGGACGTCGGTACCGGCTGGAGGGGTCCATCCCCGCGCGTGCGGGGAGCAGTGCGGCCGGCCAGTGGGCGGACGTGAATCCGCGGGTCCATCCCCGCGCGTGCGGGGAGCAGTCCAGGCTGATGATGCTGTCCTGGAAAAGCTCGGGTCCATCCCCGCGCGTGCGGGGAGCAGCGGTTCGCCCCGCGCCTGGGCTGGGGCGGGAGGGGTCCATCCCCGCGCGTGCGGGGAGCAGTTCGGGGACGGGGGCAGAGCTGCACCCCACAGGGGTCCATCCCCGCGCGTGCGGGGAGCAGGAACCCCTCCCCCGACCTGGAGCACGCGGCGCGGGTCCATCCCCGCGCGTGCGGGGAGCAGTGCACCTCGGCCGCCGGCCACGTCAGCGCGGAGGGTCCATCCCCGCGCGTGCGGGGAGCAGCGCAATAAAACACACGTTCGAGTGAATGAGCGGGGTCCATCCCCGCGCGTGCGGGGAGCAGAGGGAACGACGGGACAACGCGCGTTTGCGGGCGGGTCCATCCCCGCGCGTGCGGGGAGCAGGCTCGACCTGACCGGCATCGCGCAGGAGGCCCGGGTCCATCCTTGCGCGTGCGGGGAGCAGACCCTCACCTGTACCTGACGAAGATCACGCCTGGGTCCATCCCCGCGCGTGCGGGGAGCAGCCGTCCAGCAGCACCTGATATTCACCGCCCGTGGGTCCATCCCCGCGCGTGCGGGGAGCAGTCCTTCTCCTGGATGCTCCAGGTCCCCGTCCAGGGTCCATCCCCGCGCGTGCGGGGAGCAGCCCCCACGCCTCAATGAAGTCAACGCTGAGCAGGGTCCATCCCCGCGCGTGCGGGGAGCAGCGTACCCAGGGCGAAATACACGATCTTGCCCAGGGTCCATCCCCGCGCGTGCGGGGAGCAGATGTCCGAATCAGGCAGAACGTGGCGGCGCCAGGGTCCATCCCCGCGCGTGCGGGGAGCAGTTCTGGTGCAGCCGCGCCTTCGTCCCGCGCGGGGGTCCATCCCCGCGCGTGCGGGGAGCAGCGTGGGAGGTTCAGGGGGAGACGCATCGTCCAGGGTCCATCCCCGCGCGTGCGGGGAGCAGCTCGCGCAGGGCGACCGCCTGCACAACCAGGGGGGTCCATCCCCGCGCGTGCGGGGAGCAGATGGCGTCCAGCGCCATCTTGAGTTCCGTCTTGGGTCCATCCCCGCGCGTGCGGGGAGCAGAGGTTCAGGCCCGGGGGGAGCGCTTCGATCTCGGGTCCATCCCCGCGCGTGCGGGGAGCAGGTCGCCGACGTCCAGACGCAACTCGGCTCGGCGGGTCCATCCCCGCGCGTGCGGGGAGCAGGCGACCCCGCCCGTGCTGCTGCGCGGCAGTTCGGGTCCATCCCCGCGCGTGCGGGGAGCAGTGGCTTCCCCCGTTTCCGATCTCACTGCTGGCGGGTCCATCCCCGCGCGTGCGGGGAGCAGTTCTCGGGGCGAACGGCGACCGGCGGCCGCGGGGGTCCATCCCCGCGCGTGCGGGGAGCAGGGACGGAGCACCGGGAGATGTAGCTCCGCCCCGGGTCCATCCCCGCGCGTGCGGGGAGCAGCGGTCCCGACCCCCGGAGGGAGGGGCCATGCAGGGTCCATCCCCGCGCGTGCGGGGAGCAGCCTCAGTGACCTGCAGGTTTACTGCCCTTCAGGCCACTTTTTGTCAAGGTTCATCGAGTCCGACAAACGTAGCAAAGCGAGCCTCGCAATGTATGGAAACCACTGACGGGAAGACGTACGGCGAAGGCAGCCCACTTTCGCCCGCAATGCAGATACCCAGCGGGTGCGGGGAGCAGACGGTGCTCTGGACCCTTCGAGCCGAAGGGGTGGATCCATCCCCACGGATGCGGGGAGCAGTTCCGGGTCGAGGCGAACCCGATGGTCAACGTGGGTCCATCCCCGCGGGTGCGGGGAGCAGCAGGGCATGACGAAGCCCCCCCGACAACTACACGGGTCCATCCCCGCGGGTGCGGGAGCAGCAGGGCCGGTGTGGCGGTGGAGATATGGCTCCCACCTCGCCGACGGCGACCGTGTCGCGGAGATCCGCCTCGGCCGGCAGCACCTCACCCTCACCCTGCGCACCAACCATCGGCGGCGAGGGTGACTTCGGCTTCGACGTCCTGCCGCCCTGCCGACCCGGGGTGGGCCGGGCAGGCGTGGGCGCCGGTCTACTCGGTCACCGGCCTGCACAGCGCATCCACCACGGTCAGCCACTGGGCTCAGTAGTGACCCCAGACTCGCATACAGCCCGCTGCCGTGCATTGGAGGAGGGCGTATCTGTGTTCCGGTCAAGCCAGGGAGTCGGCAATGGCATCGAAGATGTCGGCGTCCGTCTCCTGCTGCCACTGCGGGAGTTCCGGCCAGTCGGCGACGTACCCGGGCTTGGGGTCACCGAAGTGCTTGTACATCTGCCCGATCCAGCAGGTTGCGACGAAGCGGCCACGCTGCTCGCGTGTGAGCCGGGAGGCGTTGCGGGCGCTCTCTTCGATGAACTGGCGGACCTGCCTGTACACGGCGCCGGCCGCTTCCCGCTCCCAGTCCGGGGTGTCCTCCCAGGGGGTGATGTAGCTCGGCTTGGGCTCACCGGGGTAGTACTTCCTCACCCCGGCGATCCACGCTTCACGGAACAGTCGGGCGCCATCGGCGGTCATGCCAATCCTTCCGTCAGGTCGCGCACAGAACAGCGATCTCGGCGTTCAACTCCGCCACGTGCCGGTCCTGGCCCATTACGGCAAGATCCGCGCGCAGCGTCTGGAGTCTACGGGCGACGTACCCCGAGCCTGATGCCTTCGCCGCCCGCAGTGCTTCCTTGCCGTAGTGCACGACTTGTTCGGCGTCCCCGCGCTTGGCACCGACCATCGCGAGGTCGGCCAGCACGGCACCACGGCGGCGGAACGACATGCCTCGTCGCAGTGCGGTCGAGTCGAGTGCGCTCTTCAGGGCGGCTTCGGCAAGGTCGAGCCGGCCAAGTTGGACGTAGCGCGCGCCGCGCTCCTCGGTCAGCCGCGAACCGTCGAAGCGCAGCCAGCCGGCGTTGTGGACCGGGCCCGATAGCTGCGTCACTTTCTGCGCCTCGTCCATGGCGCGTTCGCAGGCGTCCAGGTTCCGGAGGTTGGCGTACGCCTCGGCTTGCACCGAGGCCACCCAGTACCGAGTCGACAGTGCGCCGTCCCCGCGTGCGGCGACGCGCTGGGCGACGTCCAGGGTCTCGGTTGCTTCCTGATAGCGGTGTGCGTACATGTCGACGTAGGCGTGCCGGACCAGGGCGCAGGCCCACAGGTCGAAGTCATGCGCCTGTGTGCTCGCGGATGCGGCCAGCGTGTAGGCCGCCGCAGCGTCGAGGTACCGGTTCTCGTCGAACGCCAGCTCTCCGGCGAGCTGGAACAGGTCGCCGGCCGCTTTGCACAAGCCGTCCGCGTGCCGCGAGGGACTTGACCGGAGGGTCTCGTTCAGAGCGGTCAGCTGGTCCTGCACGACTGCGGTCACGGAGCGTTTGGCCCGTGCGAGTTGGTAGACCTGCCACAGGTGGCAGTTCATCAGGTGGAAGTCTTCGACTGACGCCCGGTCGGCTGCGTCCGCCACTTCCTCGGTGTCTGGGGCGAGGGCCGTGAGTGCACCGGTCACCGCCAGCAGGCGCAGGAACTCGCGTCGGATCATATCGATTCCCCCGGAACCATCGGAAGCGGCGGTGGGCGACGCCGCGGGCTCCTGAGTGTCTACTTGTAAGGGGGCCAGCAGTACGTCGAGTTCGGCGAGACTGAGGTTCAGCAAGCCCGCGATCTTCGGGCGCAGTTCAGGCGTGGGCTGGGTCTCGCCCCGCTCCCACCGGCCGACCGTCGTGCGGTCCACGCCGAGGGCTTGCGCGAACGTCTCCTGACTGTAGCCCAGCATTTTACGCCGCTCAGCGAGATCCACGTCGGCTTCCTCCCCGCTTGACCAGGGCTCTATTCGTGCGGTGCACCCCATGCATCAAAGGTGCATCAAGGATGCCGCACGGCTGCCGTGGTCCGCTCCACTCTCCAGCGGTTGGCTATACATCAAGCCGCCGTGCCGCTCTGTGCCCCTACCTCGGGCAGCACGGAGAAATCCTGGTCCTGGGAGGTCACCACACAGGGCCCGGACGCCCCCCTACAAAGGATGACCTCGTGACCAGGCATGCCAGACCGCCGGCACCGACGTGCCGAGCACTGCGGAGACGTGGGGCCGGACCCCAAATCAGCTGCGTGATTCGCCGGGCGACAGCGCCCGCACTGACGCAAAGAGCAGCAGACTCGGCGCAGGCCAGCATGCTCGGCGCAACCGAACTCGTGATCAGCAGGATTGCGTCCTCACCGCGCCAACGCTTTCGGATCCGTTCCTCCCGCCCTGGTACGCAGACCGCCAAGACCCTCGTCCCAGACACGAGCCGGACAGTGCCTCTCGCCCAGTTCGCACAGAGCGCATCCTCCAGAACAGAAAGCAGGAAGTCCGCGTGAACCCGCCCTCAACCCAGCAGGACGCCGCCCCAGGGCAGACTGCCGCAGCGTCGTTACCTGAGGAATCCACCACTGCATCCCAACCCGCCCTGCAGCCGCACCCGGTCAGCTCCACAATCGCCCTGCTGTCCCTGATGGCAGACCCAGAGCCCTTCCGCTTCCGCTGGACCTCCAAGCTGCTGGCCAACGAGGCCTCCGGCCCCAACGCCAGACTCCGAGTCCGCCCCCGCCTCACAGCGGTCTGCTGGAGCGGCGACATCGACGCCGCCGGACAGATCAGCGGCAAACTCGTCGACAACGCCGCCCGCCACGGCACACCGTTCCACGACGGCTGTGTCGAACTGCGGCTGACGGTTCTCCCGGACACGGACGAGCTTCACATCGAGGTCGACGACGCCGATCCTGCCTTCCCCGCCTTCGGCACGGCCATCGCCGCAGCCCCGCAGCAAAGCGGCCTGTGGTGGGTGCAACACTACGGCGCCCACCTGTCGTGGAAACCGAAACTGGACGACGACGGGAACGTGATCGGCAAGAGGGTCACGGCGGTCGTTCGCCCGTTTGACGAGGGAGACCGGTCGTGAGCCTCACCGGGCGCTTACCCCGCCGCCAGCTGATCCGGGACAGGGACCTGCTGCCCCCGGCCCCCGTCGGCTTCACGGCCACCAGTGCGACCATCCAACCGCAGCAGGTGGCCTGCGACATGGGCGACCTCGCCGCCCGCGTACGCAGCCTCATGGCGCTCCAGCAGCAGCACGTGCTCCAGCTCCCGCTCGGCGGAAGCTTCTTCGACATCGTCGTCACCGCGAGCGGTCCGCAGGCCCACGCCGCCGTCACGGTCATGGACGGCATCCAGCACACCGGAGACGAACCGGCCGACGCGTGCGGGCCGGTCATCGAAGACCCCCACCGTTCCTGGCTGATCTGGCTGGTACCTCCCGGCACCAGCGAACAATGGGCGCCCCACCGCCATGCCCTGTGCCTCGGCCGGCCGCACCACGTCGCCCTGCCGCCCATGTCGGCGACGGAGCCGCCCGGGCCGTACTGGCTGCGGCCCTGCCGCGGTGACCGGCTCGTCCCCCCTACTGCGCTGCGCCAGCTCCTGGACCAGTTCCAGCCCGGCCCCGCGCCCCATGAAGCGCTCCTCGGCTCCGTGCTCAGCACGATCGAGTGACCCGGGCGCGGGCCGTGCCCGCATGGCTTCCCCGGTACACGGCCGGCGCCCGCCCTTTCCCTGCCCGTTCCTCGCCGCGAGAGAGACATGGCCGCACCCAGCCCAGCCCCAGCACCCCTGTCGCACAGGGGCTGCCCCGTTCCGTTGGACACGGCCCTGATCCGCCGCACCTACCGGACCATGCTGGGCGAGTCACGGGTGGGCCGCCCGGACCTCGGCAGCCAGGAGCAGCACGCCCACCTCGCCGGACTCCTGCGCGGCCACCTGAAGCTGCTCCTGACCGCCCTGGAAGGCCAGGCGGCCGTGATGAGCCCGGAGACCCGGCGGACCGCCGGCCTGGTGGTCCGGCGCACCGGCGAAGCCCTCTGCCTCAGCATCCGCACGGTCCGGCACCCGGATCACCTGCATGACCTTGCCTCACTGTCCCGGGCGCTGCTCACCCTCCTGGATTGTGCGCACGGCGCAGTCCGCAACTCCCCCCTGGGACACCGCGCCTCCGAGGCGCGGCACTGAGCCCCTGTCCGGCGGCCGGGTGTGCCACCGAGCCCCGGCCGTCGGACAGGCACCAAGGCCACCATCCCCCTTCGAGAAGAGGAAGCCTCATGTCTGTTGTCGAACTGCCCGCCGTGGACGATGTCGCCCGCGCCGCGACGCGCGTCCTGGACAGCATCAAGAGCGACCCGGAGTTTTCCGCCTTTAGGGCGGCCAGCCTGGAGTACTCCGAGGACTGGCAGTGCTTCACCGGATTCCCGATCGTCGCGCAGTGGAACCTGGAGGTGGACGCGGAGCCGCTGTTCGAGGAGGGCCTGCGGGCCCTCGCCCTCAAGGCCGCGGTGTACGAGGCCACGAACGACGACCAGGCCGCGGAGATCGCCATCGCCGTCCCCGTGGACGAGATGACCCACGCGATGCTCGCCCAGGCGCAGCTCCTCACACGGATCGCGGCACGCGTCGGGGCGCACATCATCCACCAGACCGACCAGGAGCACACGGACTACCGCATCGGCGGGTACACCCACGACTGCTACCGCGCGGCGTGGGGCGAGCCGCCCGCGCGGTACTGGCTGGACCACAACGAGGTCACCCGCCGCCGCGGCGTCCTTGCCGGGCTGTACCAGATGATCGGCTTGGGGCGCTCCGGCCGGGAGCACAGCATCGACTTCGCTGCGGTCGCGGCCTAGCTGAGCGCGGCGCGCAGCACGGCCGTGATGTCCGTGCCGGGATCCGAGGCGAGCAGAATCTCCGTTGCCTGCTGGATCACGTCGTCGCACATCTCCGGCGGTGCCGCCTCCAGCGCCGTACGCACCCACGCGGGAACCTCGCCGGCCTCGACGGGCGGCGGGGTCTGCCACGGCAGCGGAAGACGGTCGGTGGCGTACCGGGCGGCCGGCAGTCCGACCCGCTCGGGATGCACACACACCGGCACGCCCTGCGCGGTGAACCGGTTGCCGGTCGCCGGGTCGAAAGGGCAGTCGCGGGAGGGGCGTTCGGCGACGTCGAACATGCCGCCCGGAAGCCGTAGGGACGGGCACACGCCGCACACCGGCCGGCCGTCCCGCGCGAACGGCTCGCCCTGATCCGCCACCCGACTCGCCTCCCGCCCGTCTGAGGGGAAAACCGTAGCCTGACGGCACCCTGCTCCGGCATCCCAACGGCACCCGTCACCCGGGCGAGTGCCCTGCAGAACGGCCCCGCTCGCTGCTCACCCTGGTGGAGATCCCGGACTCGTCTGCCGCGCCCCACCCCCGGACTCCTGCGTCGCGCTGCCTGCCCTGACGGTGCGGCGCAGGGTACGACTCCCGCACCGGGCCGGTGCGGGACGGTCCGGCCGCCACCCGGCGGCCGGCAGGTACGCCACAGCGTTCCGACAGAATCGGAGGGCACCATGGCAACACCGACACCGAACATCACGAAGGACCGTGAGGAGTACACGGTCACTCGTGACCCGCGGGACTACGTCGACCAGGACGTGTGGGACCGCGAGATCACCCTGCTGATGCGGGACTACCCCTTCGACCGGGTCTACGCGGAGCGCCTGTTCTCGGCGGCCGTGTCCTACCTGATCACGGCCATGGAGAAGTGGGGCCAGGGCCTGGAGATGTGCTGCGGGCGGATCGTGGACATCGCCGTCCACGTGTTCATCCTGGACACCCGCAACTACCGGGAGTTCTGCGCCGCGAACTTCGGCGGGAAGTTCCTGGAGCACATCCCGGAGATCGCGTTCAAGAACGACGGCTCCGTCGAGCGCACCGCGCACATCATCGCCGACAACGGCTTCCCGGTGGACTGGCCGCTGTGGGAGGCGGACTTCGCGAAGTGCGGGCCGTGCCACCCCGGCGCCAGCTGCCACTGACGCCGCCGGCCTGCTGAGGCCAACCCTGCCCGGGGCCGCGCACCTTACGGCCCCGGGCACCTTTTGTGCCCATATATGTCAGTTTTCAGCTTTCACGTACGGCACAGGCGGGACGGGAGTAGCTTGGCGGCCCTGGAACCATCCCCGTCCACCGGAGGACCGCATGTCCAGCGCCGCCCCCCTGACCACAGTCGAGTACTGGGACAAATACCGGCCCCACCGGGGTGAAGGCCCCCAGCCCCGCCCGGCCGCGGAGCGCTTCGACTGGACCGGCGTGCCCGGCCACGGGCCCGGCGCGGAACTGCTCGGCACGCCTGCCACGGCCCTCGACCTCGGGCCGGCCGAGGGGGAGAACGCGGCCTATCTCGCCCGCCAGGGCGTCAAGATCACCGGCGTGGACTTCTCCCCCCTGCAAGTGGCGCGGGCCCGCGACTTCTGGGCCGACGTCCCCGGACTGACGTTCGTGCACGCCGAGGCATGCGCCTTCCTGGAAGACGACCTGCGCCAGTGGGACGCCGTCTACTCGACGTGGGGCGCCGTCTGGTTCACCGACCCCGAAGACCTCTTCCCGCTGGTCGCCAAGCGCCTCACGCCCGGCGGCATCTTCGCCTTCTCCCACCGCGAGCCGATCACCGGCCAGTACGGGGCGCAGCAGATGGGCGGCAAGTGGCTGGAGGGCCGCGAGGCGGAGCTCACGGTGTACCGCTGGCAGTACACCGCGACGCAGTGGGCCGACATCCTCAAGCGGCACGGCTTCGTCAACATCGACGCGCAGCTCCTGCCTGCTCCCGAGCCCGGTTCCATGGGCACACTGATCGTGCGCGCCTGGTCTGCCTGACCAGCCCCCCACAGCCGGCCCCGCTCATCCGCTCCCCCCGTGGCGGATGGGCGGGGCCTCTCGCTGTTCTCACGCCCCCGGCTGCCGGCGTTCCTCGGTGAGCGGGCCGTGTTCCGCGACGAGGACCCGCCACCGGATCCAGCGCGAACCGTTCGTGGTCCAGCGGGTCGTGCCTCGACGCCAGAGGCGGCCGGTGCTGTCGCGGACGGCGGTCACGCCCTGCGGGGCGAGGAACGAGCCGGGCCCGTCGGGCCGCCAGGTGCGCAGGGTCATCCCGGTTCCCCGTCCAGGTCTATGTCCTCCCACCAGCCGGTGAAGACGGCGTCGGTGTCGTCCCAGACCCTGACGACGCGGCACCGCGCACGGGCCTCGCAGCCGGGGTACTCGGCGAGGGCCCGGCGGGCGAGGCGGACGGCAGCCGCGCGGGAATCCGGCCTCAGGACTGGTGAGCTCGCATGTTGAGGTGTCGCGTATTCCAGCTCAGAGCGCCCCGATCGGTCACTTTGGGTCATGCGGACGGTGTCCAGGGTCCGGCCCGGAGTGAGTATGTTCCTCCGATGGCGCGTTCGAAGCGCTTCGGGAGGGGAGAGGGCCGGTGGACGTCGTCGCGATTATGGAAGCACTGGCTGAACAAGGCGTAACGGTGCTGTTCAAGGCCGACGCTGAGCGGATGGCAGAGAGGGGCAAGCCTTGGACCTTCGTCGCCAGTGGAGCGCCGTTGCGCGAGGACGTCCTTGTGCGAACCGATGCCGCGTCCGTGGAGCAATGCCTCGCAGTGTGCTTGCCCCGCCTGCGTGAGCTGGGCTTTTCGTTCCCTGAGTGAGAGAGCGGGTGTGACCGAACCACCGCCCCGGATGTCAGTGCCGGCTGCTTACATGAGCCCATGGACACCGTGCACACGACCGCCGCCCTCCTCCCCGACCCCGCCGAACTCCGCGCGCACCTGCGCGCGCTGGCCGTGCTGGACCAGGCGATCTGCCGCGACCCGCGGTTCTCCCGCTACTCCTTCTCCACCACCTGGGGGCCTGGGACGGAGGCGGCCCTGATGGACAACGGCTCGGGTGACGACTTCTCCGTCCTCTTCACCCCGGCCGGTGTGCTCGTCCGCGGCTTCGACCACGAGTCGGAGATGAGCCCGTACGCCACGGACGACGAACAGGTCTGGCCCGGTGTCATCGACGAGGTGCCCGCCGCGCTGCGCCCGCTCCTGGACGATCCGGCCTTCGTCGACGAGGGCCTCGGCGCCCCGCGGGTCACCGCCTGCCTGTGGTGGGAGACCGGCAGCAGCGCCTGGCGCACCGGCTCGGGCATCGAGTTCCCCTCGGGCAGCCCGGACCCGGACGGCTCCGGGCACCTCTTCCGCCTCCTCACCGACCGCTCCCCCGAGGCCGTCCAGGCGCACTTCGAGGAGGACTACGGGCGGCCCGTCCCCCTCGACACCGTCCGCCACGTCCTCGCTGGCCACCCCCTGACCCCCGAAACCGCCCGCGGCCTCAACCCGGCCGCCCTCTCCGACGAGGCCCTGCTCCGCCGGATCGCCGCCGACCCCGAGGTCGAGGCGTACCTCGCCTGCGACGGTGAGTTCGACCTCACGCGGACCGACCCCATCGAGTCGATCGCCCTGCCAGCCGGTCTCCCGGTGGAGCCCGTGGCCGGCTGCAACGCGGGAGGCACCCACTACCTCTGCGGCCCGGCCGGCTCCGACCGCGTCCGCCCCGTCCTCTACACCGACTCCGAGGGCCAGGCTTCCCTCATCGCGGAGTCCCTCGCCGAGGCCCTGACCCTGGCCATCGTCCTCCCCTCCTGGCACGACGCCCTGGCCGGCTTCCGTCCCCCCGCACTCAACGCCGACTACCTCAAGGACAACCCGGACCACCCCGAGGTCCGCGACCGCCTCCTCGCCGCCCTCCGCCTCCCCCCGGCCACCGAGCCCGAGGTCCTGGCCCGCCTCCTCACCACGGCCGCCCGCACCGTCCCGGACGGCTTCCTCCCTTCGGTCGAGGGCGAGGAGGACGCGGCCTTCGAACCGATGCTCCGTCTGCCGGCCGAGTAGGACAGCCCCGCCGCGCGCCGCCTTCCGGACCCAACGCACCGCTACGGCGAAGCCATGACCGCACTGCCCCACTGGATGCGCCCGCCCCACGCAGAGGGCTGTTCGCGGAGGACATGGACCGCCTCCCCGGGGCTCGGCCCGGCGCATCCCGGATCTTCGGCAGCAGACTCTGGGGTGATCGACCTCAAGGACGTGGAGGGATGGCACGTCACCGGGCATCACAACGACGTCCTTACCTATGCCAGCCCCGATGAGCCTCAGGATCAGTCGCAGATCGCTGTCGGGCTGTTCGGACGTTCCAGGCGTCACAGGGACGGCACCGAGCTTTACGTCGTCCACGTTGAGGACAAACGGGGCTCGGTGGCCCCAGCGTAAGTAGCCGCGCTTCATCGCTGGTGGACGCCTGGGGCGTATCGGCTCCAGGTCCCACCGGCCTCGGTGACCAGGCGGGTGGCGGTCTTGTCGTGACAGCCGAGCGCCCTCGCGATGACGGGGGCTGGGGCCTGGAGGACGAGCTGGCGGATCGCCGAGGTCCTGCCGCGCTGCGGAGGGACGCCGATCTCACGCAGGTCCACCCCCACCAGTGATCCGAAGGAGCCCGCCCCACGCAGCCGACACTCGTCGGGGATCCGGCAGCCGCGCTCCTGGCAGTCAGCGGGGCGACGTCTCAATCGCTACGCCCACCGAGTGCTGCCGAAGCCGGGCGGCAACGAACTCCATCTCCACCAGCGTTCCCACCAGCCCGGACGTCTTCAGCTCGTCCGCACGCACCCTCGCCTGCGCCAGTGACAGGCCCTGCACCTGGCGAAGCGCACGCAGCACGGCCACGCCGCCCACCCCGGGCTCCGTCAGCCGCAGACGCGCCCAACCGTGTTCGGCCAGCAGCGCCTGCCGGATCTCCCGCGGAGTCTCCTCCCCGCTGCCCTGTTCGCACCATCCCCCGGCACAGGACCGGCAGGCCCCTTCCGTCCCCCACCACAAGCGCCCGCGGTCGATGAACTGGCCCACGTCACACACCAGCACACCCCCGCACGCCTCACACCGCTTCTCGACCCGCACACCCTGGGTGATCACTTCGCTCCTCGCCGCAGGACCTGACCGCATGCTGCGGCAACACCCCTGATCCGTCGACCGCTTATCCACCCCGGCACCACCGCACCAGCAGCCGGCCCGGCACGCCCGCTCGGCCCACCACCCACCGGCCAACAGCGCCCGCCAAGCACGGCGGGGCGGGCCACCTCCCTGCCGCCCCGCCCACACCCGCCCCTCCCGACCCCGGTTGAAGGAGACTCCCCGTGATCACCCCCAACCCGTCAACTCCCGAAGGAGCAACCGTCATCGCCCTTGCGGACGACGCTCGCTTCGCGGCGGCGCAGGTCCGCTACGGACTCGGCGGCATCCTCTATGCCCTGCACGAGCCGCTGTGGGTCAACCACCCGCTGCGCAACGCTGCTGCGGACTACAAGCCTGCCCAGCTCGCCGTCGTCCAGCGACTCGGGATGGCCGTCCCGCCGACGCTGGTGACGAACGACCCGGCCGAGGCCAGGCATTTCATCGCGGCCCACGATCGGGTGATCTTCAAGACGCTCCGGTGGACGCCCTACCGGCGGGACGGGGTTCCTGTGACGGGGTGGGCGGATCTGGTGACAGCAGCCGAGATCGACGAAAGCGTGCGGGTCGTACCGCACCTGTTCCAAGCGGTCGTGGACAAAGTGGCCGACATGCGCGTACTCGTGGTCGGCCGACGAGTCTTCGCGGTGCGGATCGAGTCCGGGATGCTGGACTGGCGCAGGGACTACTTGGCACTGTCCTACAGCGTGGTGGACCTGCCCCGCCATGTGGAGAGGGGGCTCCTGGCGATCCTGGACCACTTCGGACTGGTCTCGGGCAGCTTCGACCTGGCGGTCGACAAGACGGACAGATTGTGGTGGCTGGAGCTGAACCCGAACGGGCAGTGGGGGTGGCTGGAAGAGGCCACCGGTCTTTCGATGTCCGCCGCCTTCGCACAACTGCTGACGCACGGAGATGCCCCATGATGGACACCGCCCCCCAGCGACGGGCCCTGGCCGGCCGTCTGACGCAGCTCGGCGTCCTCGTCAGCGACCAGTGGCGAGCCGCGGTGGAGGCGGTGCCCCGGGAACTGTTCCTGCACCCCGGGGTGTTCCTGCCCACGAAGGGCGGGCAGTGGCGTCCCGCCACGGCCACCGGCACCGACCCGGCCGAGTGGGTGCAGATCGCCTACCGCGAGGAGTCCCTGGCCACCCAGCTCGACGGGCACCTCACCGCCGACCGGGCCAGCAGCCCGGTGCACGGCTCTCCGACCTCCTCGTCCACGACCCCCGTCACCGTCGTCGACATGATCGAGAAGCTGGCGGTGCAGGACGGGCAGCACGTGCTGGAGATCGGTACCGGAACCGGCTACTCCACCGCACTGATGTGCCACCGCCTCGGCGAGGACAACGTGACCACGATCGAAGTGGACCCGGACGTCGCGGCACGTGCGGACGCCGCGCTGGAGACAGCTGGCTTCTCCACATGGACCCTCACCGGAGACGGGCTCCTCGGCCACCCCCGCCGTGCACCGTACGACCGCGTCATCGCCACCTGCGCCGTCCGCCGCATCCCCTACACCTGGCTGCGCCAGACCAAGCCGGGCGGCATCATCCTCGCCACCGTCGGCGGCACCTGGCACTACGGCACCGGGCTCGCGAAAGTCACGGTCGCCCACGGCGGCACCGCCGAGGGCCGGATCCTCGGCCCCAGCTCCTTCATGCAGGCACGCTCCCAGGCCGAGAAGCCGATCACCGGCGACCTGGCCGCCCGCACCGCCTACGCCGACAGCGAGCGCAGGACCGCACTGTCGCCGCTCCTGCTGGAAGACTGGATGCCGGCCTTCCTCGCACAGCTCGCCGCACCCGGTGCGCGCTTCACCCGCGCCACCCCGCAGGAGGGCAACCGGCTGCTGTACCTGTTCGACCCGGACCGGGAATCGTTCGCCGCGTTCACCCAGGACAAGGACACCTGGACCGTCCGCCAGGGCGGCCCACTCGCCCTGTGGGACACCATCGAGCAGACCCTGACCGCCTGGCAGGACGCCGGACGCCCCGACATCACCACGATGCGGCTGCACATCACACGCGAGATCCACACCTACTGGATCGACGGCCACCCGGCACTGCGCTGGCGGCAGCACCTTGCGTGATCCGGCACGGCACGATCAACCGGGCCACTACGCTGTCCACGCCAGATCGGTCACCGCAACACTGGGAATCTCGATGGACGACGAACCGCTGTCGCACTGGGCGAAGCGCCGCGACGCGAAGATCGGACGCCTTCGCGCCGTGCCACTCGCCTCCCGGGCCAGCGCCGGCCCTCAAGGCGCGCACCTCCACCCCGACGCCCCCCGCGCCATCCAACGGTGGAACGGCCACACCTGGGAGCCGCACGGATTCGCCGCCAACTACGCCGAAGCCCAACGCATCCTGCACCCCCGCCCCGAAGAACCGGAAGCCGCCCCGGCAGCACAGCCCCAGCCGCTCCAGGCCGGACGAGGCAGACACCGCAAACCACGCCCCGGCGAATGACACAGCCGGCACGGGGCGAAACGTGATCAGACCGCGGTCACGTCGCCCGGCAATTGGCGCGTGCGGCCCACGGGCAGGACTCGACGCCCTCGTCCGGACCCAGCAGCGCGTACGGGACTCCATCGCCGAACAGAGCCACGACGACTGGCCCAAACCCATGCCACTCGCCACAAGAACCTGGCACACATACCGGCAAACATAACCCTGATCACCGCCCCGCAGACGACGACAGACCCCACTTAACCCATCACCACCAGAGAACAACACCCAGATCCCCACGGGCGCGAGCAGCAGTTGCGGTATGCCCTCGCGACACGCCAGCCGGGCCCATCCCCGCAGGCGCGGGGAGCAGTCCACCCACAGCACTCCGCCATAGGTGGAGCGGGGTCCATCCCCGCGGGTGCGGGGAGCAGCACTCGACGCCTGCCTCCGCTTTGGCGGTGCGGGGTCCATCCCCGCGGGTGCGGGGAGCAGGGCCGGTGTTCCATGCTGCTCCCTCTGTGTGGGGGTCCATCCCCGCGGGTGCGGGGAGCAGCTCCGCGGTCGGCGCCGTGAGGATGCCGTCCAGGGTCCATCCCCGCGGGTGCGGGGAGCAGGAAGTCGTCGTAGCGCAGCGACGGCTCCGACCGGGTCCATCCCCGCGGGTGCGGGGAGCAGGGCGGCGCCGCGATCGTCGGGCACAACGTCGTGGGTCCATCCCCGCGGGTGCGGGGAGCAGAGCTCGCCGCCGACGTTCTCGATCCGCGCGAGGGGTCCATCCCCGCGGGTGCGGGGAGCAGTTCGCCGTATGCGTCGTACTCGTCGAGGTCGGGGGTCCATCCCCGCGGGTGCGGGGAGCAGCCTGGCTTGTGAAGCCGGGTCTGTCGAAGGTGAGGTCCATCCCCGCGGGTGCGGGGAGCAGACCGCCGGCACCCGCGGCCCCGTCACCGCCGAGGGTCCATCCCCGCGGGTGCGGGGAGCAGGATGTCGGCCAAGAGGTGGACGTAGGTGCGCAGGGTCCATCCCCGCGGGTGCGGGGAGCAGCGGTCCCGGGGACGTTCGTCGCGCTCGCGGCCGGGTCCATCCCCGCGGGTACGGGGAGCAGGACCCACGGCCGCTCCCCCGCCCGCTACCGCCGGGTCCATCCCCGCGGGTGCGGGGAGCAGTACTTGATCCAGCCGTGGCAGTCGTACACCGCGGGTCCATCCCCGCGGGTGCGGGGAGCAGCATTCCCAGAACTCCCGTAGGCCGCGGATTTCGGGTCCATCCCCGCGGGTGCGGGGAGCAGTCTGGGGCGTCCTGTAGGGCACTCTCTGGCCTGGGTCCATCCCCGCGGGTACGGGGAGCAGGTAGTCGTCGATGAACGTGACGGCCGCGCCCGGGGTCCATCCCCGCGGGTGCGGGGAGCAGCTCTCCCCGAACGGCGAGGACTGCAAGGTCCCGGGTCCATCCCCGCGGGTGCGGGGAGCAGAGGGTCCCTCCCGTGAAGGAAATCGGTGACTGGGGTCCATCCCCGCGGGTGCGGGGAGCAGTGGGGAGGGCTGGCCGTCGGCGGGGCGGTGGTGGGTCCATCCCCGCGGGTGCGGGGAGCAGTCACACATCCGCGGCTGCCAGTAGCCGCAGGGGGGTCCATCCCCGCGGGTGCGGGGAGCAGGACCCGTCCGTGCAGATGATCATGTGCCGGGCGGGTCCATCCCCGCGGGTGCGGGGAGCAGAGCTGGTCGGCGTAGACGGTGATTTCGTCGACGGGTCCATCCCCGCGGGTGCGGGGAGCAGTTTGCTGCGGCTGGTCACTGGTCCCCCTTGTGGGGTCCATCCCCGCGGGTGCGGGGAGCAGTAGTCATTTCCGTCTTCAACACGCTCCCTTCCGGGTCCATCCCCGCGGGTGCGGGGAGCAGGCCGGCACCGCCGCCCTCCGGGATCCCGTACCCGGGTCCATCCCCGCGGGTGCGGGGAGCAGGAAACTCTTCATGCCTCCGCCAGCCCGTCGTCGGGTCCATCCCCGCGGGTGCGGGGAGCAGTGCAGCAGCAACCGCCCGTTCGGGCCGGTCCTGGGTCCATCCCCGCGGGTGCGGGGAGCAGGACGGCAGCCGCGAACTGCACCAGGTCGCCGCGGGTCCATCCCCGCGGGTGCGGGGAGCAGCCGGTCTGCGTCGACGTCGTCGCCCCGCCGAGGGGTCCATCCCCGCGGGTGCGGGGAGCAGGGCTCCGGCTACGTGAAGTGCACCGGGGCTGAGGGTCCATCCCCGCGGGTGCGGGGAGCAGTGTGCCTCCTGCGACTCGTCGCCGTGCTTGCCGGGTCCATCCCCGCGGGTGCGGGGAGCAGCCCCGCGGGCGTTGCTCCGCGGGGGCCTTCGTGGGTCCATCCCCGCGGGTGCGGGGAGCAGGCGCCCGAGTCCAGGACGGCCACCTCGTGGGAGGGTCCATCCCCGCGGGTGCGGGGAGCAGACGTCCGGCTCTGCGTCGCCGGCCCGGAACGCGGGTCCATCCCCGCGGGTGCGGGGAGCAGAGCGCCCCCCTGGACCCTGAACAGCGAACCCAGGGTCCATCCCCGCGGGTGCGGGGAGCAGTCTGACTGACCTGCGGTTTCACTGCGGTCGGCCCAGGTTTCTTGCCAGTTCCTTCAATTTGCGCGAGTGCGGCATTTCGGGCTTCTTGGTCAGTTTTTGCGGAAGCGCCGACGTTTGGAGGTTCTGCTCCAGCCAGTTGGAGGCTGCTGCGGGTCGTCGGCGGCTGGTGTGGGTGCTGAAGCGGGGCCTGGTGCTTGCGGGGCGGGCCGGTGAATGAGGGTGGCGCCTTCGTGGTCGGTGGGGTGCCATGCGTGGTCGTGAGTGCGGAAAGTGAAGCCTTGTTCGTTGTTGGTGGTGTGAGCGAGAAGGGCGCGGCCTTGGCCTGCGTAGGTGCGTACCTCGTCCCAGAGGAGGTCGCGGATGCGGGCGGAGGGGTTGCCGATGAAGACGCCAGCTGAGATTTCGAGCATCCAGCGGGTGAGGAAGCCGCGCAGTCCGGGCGGGCAGTTGGTAAGGACGATGACGGTCACCAGAGGTGGTCCGGGTAGTCGTGGTCGGGGCCGTCGTGGTTGATGCCGGAGGCAAGGTGGTGGCCGTGGTCGCTTTGAAGGGTAACCAGGTCACGGTCGTCTGCTGTGGCGGTTGGGGTGGTGTTGTCGGGGAGCAGAAGGCGTTTGATGTCGTTGACACACCGGTCGAGGAGGGAGGTTTCGTTGATGCGGTCGCGTAGGGCGCGGCGGGTGCGGGAGCCGATGTCTTCGTCGCTGTGTGCGGCGGTGTCGAAGGCGGTGGGGATGCCGATGTCTGTTTTGTAGAGGTCGGCGATGTCGAGGACGAAGGAGAGTTCGTGGCCGGAGTGGACGAAGCCAAGTGCGGGGCTGCAGCCGAGTGAGGTGACTACGGCGTGGGCGATGCCGTACATGCACTGTGCGGCGGCGGTGATGGCCTGGTTGACGGTGTCGCCGCTGGTGAAGTCGCCGGGGGTGTAGCGGCGGCCTTTCCAGGTGATGCCGGTGCGGGCGGCGTGGGTGCGGTAGCAGTCCTTGACGCGTTTGCCTTCGCGGCCGAGGAGTTCGCGGCGGGTGAGGCCGGCGGGGTCTTCATCGGGGAAGCGCAGGCGGTACATCTGACGGGCGACGGTGAGCCTGGTGCGGGGGTTGGCCCATTGCAGGGCCTGGGCTTCCATGAGGGCGGATGAGCGGGTGAGGGCGCGGCCGGAAGCGTAGTAGCGCACGGCGTGTTCGCCGACCCAGGCGACTGCGGCGCCGGTTTCGCCGAGGACACTCATGGCCTGATGGGTGATGCGGGTGCCGGGGCCCAACAGGAGGGTGCCGATGGTGGCGGAGGGAATGTGGGTGGTGCCCTCAGCGTCGGTGGCGGTGATGGCGTTGGCGTCGCGGTGGACGGTGCACCGTTCGAGGTAGAGGAAGGAGAGGCGTTCGCCGGTGCGGGTGAGGTGTCTGGGGGTGAGGGCCGCGCGCTGGGAGACGTCGGTCATGAGACTGGGGGGCGGTCGGGGTCGAGGGGAGTGAGGGTGAGCAGGCCGCAGCCGTAGGCCCGGGCCCGGCCGATGCCCTGCGTGAGGGTGCGGCGCAGGGCATCGGGGTCGGTGACTTCGAGGCGCCCGTCGAAGGTGGCCGTGACGAGGGTGACCTTGCCCGTGCGGTTCCGGGCCGCCGGGGTAGGGGATCTGTCGAAGGCCAGGGAGCGTGTGTCGCTCACAGTGAGCTGGTAGCGGTCGCCGTGGTGGGTGCGGCCCTGGTGGGTGGTGCCGGAGGGCAGGAGTCGCTGCGTGGTGGGTTTTTCGAGGATGCGGAAGCCGGCGCGTTGCTGGCGGTCGGTGTCCAGGAGCCAGCCCATCTGGTGGACGGGGGTGAGGTGGGCGGTGAGTTTTCGGGGTTCGCCTTCCTTGCGGCGGATGGTTTGGACGGGGTTGGCGGTGAGGCGGAAGGACCAGCGTGATCCTGCGGCGAGCTGTTCCAAGAAGGGGCCGTAGGGGCGGGTCTGCCAGCCCGGGTCGTCGGGGGTGGCGGCGGCGGGCCAGCCGGCCTGTTCGACAAGGTGGGTGAGGTCGGGTCGGTCGGGGCTGACGATGTACAGCATCACTTCGGCGCGGGCATGGTGGTCCAGGCGCCACAGCACGCGGGGGGCGTCGGGGGCCGGGCGGTCGCCGGGCAGGATGTGGGGGAAGGAGGCCATGACGGCCGCGTGCAGGGCCTGGGGGGTGGACAGCAGGCGGCGGGTGCCGGGCCGGGCCGTGTTGAGGCGGAAACGGGTGAGGAACATCAGGTGTTCTCGTCCTCCGGGTAGGCGGCCAGCGTGTCGAACGGATCGTGGCGGACGGTGCGGTGGCCGGGGGCGGGCGGCCGGGGCACGGATGTGGTGAGGACGGGGCGCAGGGCGTGGCGGCGGTGCGCGGCGGCGAAGCTGACGGGCTGGTCGCGCAGTGTGTCCGCGGCGGCAGGGTTTTCGTCGGGGCCGGTTTCGCGCAGCACGGTCAGCGCCTCGGGCGGCCGGCTGTGTGTGCGGCGCCGGTACCAGCCTGCGGCCTGCCACGGCTCGTGGGCCAGGACTTCTTCGAGCCGGGCGTCTTGATGGAGCGCGAGGTCCACGGGGCGGGCGGGCGGGCAGGAGCGGCGGCCGAGGAAGGGCGGGTAGACGGGGGCGCGCACGGCCTGGTGGAGGCTGCTGAGGAGGCCGTGTTCGCCTTCGACGGCGGCGACGAATACGGCGTCGGCGAGGTAGTAGCGTTCCGACAGGGGCATGGCTTTGCCGGTGTCTGTGTGGTGGGCGGTGTGGAAGTCGCGGATGCGGGTGCCGGGCTGGTCGATGCGGACGCCGAACCGCAGCACGGTGAGCGGTGCAAGGCGGGTGTCGTCGTCGCGTTCGATGCCGGCTGCGGCGGCGAGCAATCCGATGACGGCGCTCTTGGTCGGGGCGGACTCGGTGGTGCGCCGGGTGAAGCGGGAGGAGGCCCCCCAGGACTGCAGGGGGCCCGCCAGGAGCAGGACGAGGACGCTGGTGCGGCTCATTCCGGCTTCTCCAGCCGCTCTTCGACGGCCTGTCCGACGGCTGCGACGAGCGCGGTGAGGTTGTCCGTCTCGGTTCCCAGGGCGGCAAGTTCGTGGGTGTGGGGGCCGACGCGCAGGATCCAGCTGGGATCGCCCTGGCTGCCGTAAGCGCGTTCGAGGTCGGGGACATAGGCGGTGAGCCGGTCGCAGGCGGCGCGCAGGTGGCCGCCTTCGTCGGCGCGGACGGGGTCTTCGAAGGCCGCCACGTAGCTGACGGGCCGGGTGGAGCGGAGGGTCACGAGGACCGCGTCGGGCAGGGTGTGGTGCCCGAACGTGTTGATCTTGCCGGTGGGCAGGGACGCGACGAAGCTGTGCACGAACGCCTCGACGGCGCGGCGTACGGGCTGGGTGCGGGGCTCGTCGTCGCGCAGGCCCTGGCCGAGGTTGTCGGCGAGCTGGTGGATCCCGAGGGCCGCGTAGCGGTAGAGGGTGGCCGAGTTGAAGTCGACCGTGCCGATCATGCCGGCGCCGGTCTCTTCGTCGCGGTTCTCGTCGTCGACGGCGGTGTAGTAGTCGGATTCGGTGTCGGCGCGGTGGACGCTGAGAGCGTGGGCGACCTGGACGGCGGCGTCGACGTTGATGTCGGCGATGTCGGCGACCATCCGCCCGAACAGGGCGATGTCGACGGAGTGCCGGGTGTCGGCTGCCCCGCGGGCACGTTCCTTGTTCTTCTTGTCCTTGAAGAAGCCGGTGATGTCGGCTGCGCCTTCGCCGGCGAGGGCGGCGAGGGCGTCGAGCTGGCGGGCGGAGAGGAAGACCAGGTACTTCGCTTCCGGTGCCGGCGCAGGTGTGCCGTCCTTGGCCTGGTCGGCCTTGCGCTTGGGCACCTCGGTCTTGAGCCCGGTGGCGCGGATGGTCTCATCGGCCCGGCGCAGCGCTTCCTCCTCGCCCAGCGAGGGGTCGAGCGCCGTAATCCGTGAGGCGAGGAGTTCGACGATCTTCTTGGTGCGCACGCCGAGCTCGGCCGGGTCGAGGAGGTGCTCGTCGCGGAAGTAGGTGCGGATCGCCCGCTTCCATGCCTGGCTGGAGACCCGGGCGCGGGGGACGCCGCCGTAGACGGCGGTCTTCGGGGCGCCGGTGTCGTCCCTGTTGATGTTGCTGGGCGGGACGGTCTGCAGGGCGTGCACGTCGAGGAAGTAGCGGTTCACGAGGCGTCCTTGTCGTCCTTGGCGAGGGGCGGGTTGCTGCCGGAGCCGTCCGGGTCGGGGGCGGTGCGGGGAAGGGTGTGAAAGGAGCGGCCCCATGCCCGGCGGACGGTGGCGGGGCCGTCGGGCCACTGCCAGGCGTACAGCTGCCCGGCGAGGAGCCCGTAGTCGAGGGAGATGTCCGCGCCCCGCAGAAGGGTGACGATGTCACGCAGCCGCTGCGCGAGCGTCGTGAGGGCGGGCGCGGTACCGGCCCGCACGAGGCGTTTGCGGACCGCGTCGTCGATCTCTCCGGCGGGCATCAGCCGGCGGATCGCGGAGCCGAGGCCGCCGGGCAGTGCGGCGCTGTGGGGGCGGTGCATGCGCGTGCCGCGGGACTGCTGGTGCAGCGCCCACAGCGTCAGGGCGGTGTAGAGGGCGTTCTCCGCGCGCACCAGCTGCTGCTCGCTGAGGGGGCGGGTGCCTTGGTCGGGTGTGTGCAGCGGGCTGGTGTCGACCAGGCCCCACAGGTCGGGGAGGGCGGCGGCGTCGCGGCCCGCGCCGCGTCGAAGCCGGGCGAGCGCGGCGACGGCTGCCGGCTGGTCGCGCAGGTAGCCGTCCTGCCAGGAGGAGACGCGGGCGGCGGCAAGACGGGCGACCCGTTCGGTGACGCCGTTGCTCGACTGTTTCGCTGACCCGGGCGTGCTGAGGGTGGTCATGAGTACTCCGTGTCGGGTGCCCTGCATAAGGGGGTTCGCGGCGGTCCGGTCGGTGCGGACCGCCGCTCATGCCTCGGCCTCGCGCTGCCCGTCGGGCCCGCTGCCGTGGTCGGGGCCCGGCAGCACTTTGGCCAGGCGCCGGCGGAACCAGGTGTCGGCCAGCCCGGCACTGAGCCACACGGTGCCGTTTTTGCCGGTGACGGTGCGGCCCTGCCACGCGCCGTCACCGGCCGTCTCGATGAGGCGGTCGCCGAGCCGGCCGATCACCTGCCGTGCCTGGAGCTGCCAGCTGCTGCGCTGCGCGAACGGGTCCTGTGTGGTGGCGAGTTCGGCGAGCCAGGTGCGGTAGGGCTGCTCGAGAGCGTCGAAGCCGGCACGGCGGGCGCTGTCCTTGGGGCCGTCCGGGGCGCTGCCGGCCGCAGTGGCCAGGTCGGCGGCCAGGTCACCCAGGGCGCGTACGGCGAGCTCGGCGTCCTCCGCGGCGTCGACGGCCTGCCGGCCGTAGGTTCGGTCCTGGCGGTGCAGCAGCACGACCGGCATCAGCAGGTGGTCGTCGACGATCTCGTCGATCACGGACTGCTGCGTCCCGTACGCCGCGCCGATGACCCTGGCCCGCACAAGGTAGCCGCGCTGGAGGTGCCCTTCGGTGACCAGACGGGCGATCCACTCCAGGACAGCCGGCCGCAGATGCGGCGCCGCCTGCGCCCTCTGCCCGCTCTCGGCGCGGTCCGCGACCAGGGCAGCGATGCCCCGCCAGGCGGCTCGGGCCGGATCGTGGTCCCTGGGCAGGTAGACCTGCGGCAGGCGGAGCTTCTTCTCCTGGGCCTCGCTGCGCCGCCAGGCCGTCATCGGCTCCCGGTGGAACATGTTCCGCCAGGGCAGAGGGTCACCGTAGCCGAGGACGACACCGTGGACGCTGTTGCCGTCATGGTGCAGGCGCAGGCGGCGGGACTGCCACGTGTACAGATCCCGCGGCCCGGTGGGGGTGCGCTCGCTGCCGCCGGGGCCCGGCGGTTCGCGCCGCCAGGCGGGCCGGTCGCCGGGGTCGATGTCCAGCATGCCGGTGTCGGCCGGGATCAGGTTCAGCAGCAGCGTCTCGCGCAGCGTGTCGCCCTCGGCGAAGACGCCTCCCAGCCCGCCGGCCCAGCTTGTGCCCAGCGGATACACCTTGCCGCCCTTGACCCGGTCGTCTCCGACCGCGCCGGACTTGATGCCGGAGGTGTCGTAGGCATGCGCGTGAACGACCCAGCGGGCGGCTTCGGCGAACGTCAGCCGCAGCCCGTCCGGCCGGCGGGCCGTGAAGAACGCCTCACCGTTGGGCACATCGGCCACGATCCGGTTCAGCCCGAAGACCTCGTCCTTCGCCGTACGCAGCCCCGCCGTCTGGAAGAACGGGGCCTGCGGGTGGAGGAGGTCGAAACGCTCACGATGGGCATCGAGGTAGTCCTGCACGGGCGCGAAACAGTCCGGGTCGTCGTGCAGATCGGCCCAGTCGTCGATGTCCCCCGGGCCATCCAGGGCGTCGTGCACGATGGCCAGCAGCAGCCGCATCAGGGCGAACTCCTGGGTCGGCAGGTCCCCGACCATGCGCCGCAGCCTGCCCGCCCGGGCAAAGACCTGGCGCAGCGACAGCTCGCGCTGTACGCCGTCGGTGCCAAGGACGCCGATCCAGGGCCGGTCGGTCAGATCGAACGACGTCACCCCCGGCGCCTGGGGTGCACGTAAGTCAGTCTCGGTCGTCACGGGTGACCTCCAGGCCGTCCAGGGGGCTGTAGCGAAGTGAGAAGCCTGCCAGAGAGCACTGACAGTCCTCGTCCAGCGCCAGAATCAGCTGGCCGGCGAGCCAGGGACACTCCTTGCCCTGCCACGCCGGCAGATACAACTGCTCCAGCTGCGCGATCGCCTCGTCCGCAACGACGGGAGAAGACAGCTGCGCGGGCAGGCGCAGCCCGCAACTCGCCGCCGCACGGGCCGCGAACGACACGGGCGCCTGGTCCTGCGGCAGGCTCAGGCCCGCCCGCGGGCGGCCCTTGCTGTCGGGCTCCAGCCACGGCAGCGTGGCCAGAGTCCCGTCCCTGCGGCGCTGCACCACGACGACTTCCACGCTTTCACGGCTGTCACGGACCTGGGCCGCCCCAGCGCGGCTGTCGTCGGCATCCCCCACCCCGGCCGCCACCCAGCCGAACAGCGCCCTGCCGGGCTTGCCGACCTCCCCGAGACGGAAAGCAGAGGCCCGCTCGGCCTGATCCTCCCGGTGGGCGTCGAACCGCTCGCGCGCCTTGGCAAGCGCCCCGGCCCAGGACGGCGGGCCGAGCGGATCCTGCCCGTATGCCTGCTGCACCAGGACACTGATGTCACCCGGCAGCCGCACCGGCGGCCCGTCCTGGGCGAGGTGGGGAAGCAGCGCGGCGGCCGACCGCAGCAGCAGGTACCGCCCGTACACCGCCACCGAGCCACGCACCGGCACGGGCACGTCCGCCAGGCCCGCCCCCCACTCGGCGCCCGTGAGCAGACACCGGGCCACGCGCAGCCGTTCCGGCCGCGCACTCTGCAGGGCACCACGCTGGTGGCGGTGCAAGCGGCCGATGCGCTGCAGCAGCAGGTCCACCGGGCACAAATCACTCACGAGCAGGTCGAAATCCACATCCAGCGACTGCTCGGCGACCTGGCTGGCCACCACGATGTGCCGGCCGACCGGCCTGCCGACCGCCCTGTCCGGCGGCCCGAACCGCATCAGCAGATCACGGTCCTTCGCCGCGCGGTCCAGATCGACGAACCGCGAATGCGCCACCGTCACCGCATCGTCACCGAACCTCGCCCGCAGCACCCGCGCGGTCTCAAGCACCCGGGCGACGGTATTGCGTACGACCAGCACGCAGCCGCCCCCACGGGTCTCTTCCTCCAGCCGGTCGGCGAGCAGACCCAGATCGTCACCGAGCGGCTCCACCTGCACATCCGTCGCCCGGCCTGAGGCTCCGGGGCGCCGCTCCACCGGCACCCCGCCGGGAACGACAGCCGTGATCAGCGGATAGGCCACTTGCGGCACTTCCGCCGCCTGCTCCCCCGGCGGCTGCGCACTGCCGGCCGCGCCGTAGGCGGCCAGCAGCTCACGCCGGCGGCCGGCGGGCAACGTCGCAGACAGCACGATCACCGGAACCCGGTAGGCACCCAGCCACGACAGCACCCGGTCCAGATACACGCTCATGTAGGTGTCGTAGGCATGGGCCTCGTCGATGACGACGACCTTGCCCGCGACCGCGAGATGACGCAGAGCCAGGTGCCTGCTCTTCAGCCCCGCGAAAAGCAGCTGGTCGATGGTCCCGGCCACAAACGACGCCAGCATGGCCTTCTTACGGCCCCGCAGCCAGGTGTGCGCGACAAGCTCCGCTTCCGCACGCCGCACTACATCCGGCTGCCTGCCCGACAAGAACCCCGCCTCGTCGACGCCGACAGCGGTGACGTCCCCCGCCCTGGCCATCAGGCCCGCGAACTCCTCGTTCAGCGCAGCCTTGGAATGCGCCAGATGCACCGACCGGCGACTGCCCGCCACCCCCGGCAACCGCTCCAGCCAGGCCAGCAGACGGGGAAACATGGCATTGCCGGTCGCCATCGTCGGCAGAGCGAAGAACACGCCGCCCGCACCCGAGCACGCCGCGAACACCTCGGCCACAGCGAGCGCGGCCTCCGTCTTCCCCTCCCCCATCGGCGCCTCCACGATGATCAGCCCGGGCGCCTGCATCTCCCGGGCCAGCGCCACCGCAGCCTCCTGCACCGGCCGCGCCTTCACCCCCGCCGGCAGCCCGAACCGCGCGGCCAGCAACTCCTGCGCCCCAAGACCCTCATCCCGCGCAAGCCACGCAGGCGGCAGGTCCAGCCCACGCCAGGCCCGCGCGATCCGCTCCTCACCGTCGCATCCGGCTGCGTCGGGAAAGTACGGGAACAACGCCGGATTGCTGGCAATCCAGTCAGAGACGATGACCAGCGCCGTCAGCAGCACCTGCACCGGCTGCGGCAGCCGCACCGATCCCCACGCCTGCAGCCGCCCGGCAGCACCGAAGTGCCCGGCGCACGCGTCCAGGAGCTCGGTCTGCACCTCACGCCAGACACGAGCAGACGCACCCCGTGTCCGCAGCAGCTCCTCGTGCTCATAGAGGGCCTTGATCTGCCCGTGCTCAGGCGGCACCCCGTGATGACCGCCGACCGCGACCGTGAACTGCCCCGTCCGCGACGGCGCCCAGCCATAGCGCTCCTCCAGCCACTCCCCCAGCAGCACCTGCCCCGCCAGCCCGTGCGGGGCAAGCCGACGATCCCGCCCCATCGCCTCAGCCGAGCGCATCGCCAGCCCCCGCTGACGCATCACCTCAGCCAAAGAGGGCACCTGGCAGGCGAACGCCGGCGTCGCCTTGCCGATGTCATGCACGGCAGCCAGCCACACCGCCAAGGCCCGGGCACCGGCATCCCCACCGGGCACCGAGCGGCCGATCAGACCTCGCACACCCGCAGGCAGCCACTGATCCCACAACAGGCCCGCCACAGCGGCCGAGTCCTCCATGTGCCGCCACAACGGCAGCCACCCGTCGCTGTCACGATCATGCTTCGCCCACACTGACCGGGCCGGCTCACGCAGCCGACGCAACAGACCAGAGCGGGCCATCCCCCCGCGATCCATGCACGATTCATACCGGCTCACCGCGCAACAGCAGGCAAGATTAGAGGAATCCGCCGTTTCCCAGCCACCGTTGCAGACCCGGACGCCACAATGAACGGTTACACCACTCAGCAAAACCACTTTGGTGCGATTTGCCGGAATCAATGAACCTTGACAAAACCATGCCGACACAACGGTAAAACGGCAGGTCATCGAGTCTGCTCCCCGCACCCGCGGGGATGGACCCTCCAGCAGGCCGCCGGCGTCGCCGGTCTCGCGCTGCTCCCCGCACCCGCGGGGATGGACCCTGACCGACAAGGCTGCCGCCGCGGGCCGGATCCTGCTCCCCGCACCCGTGGGGATGGTCCCCCGACTGGTTGACCGCTGGCACGACGGACGTCGCATCGAGCAGCACGGTCAGGTAGTCGACCATGAAGTTGCTGACGCCGATCGCGCGGACCTTGCCGTCGGCCAGGAGCTTCTCCAGGGCGCGGTAGGCATCAAGGGTCTTGTCGAATTCGGACGGCAGCGCGTGGTGCAGGATCAGCAGGTCGATCTGGTCGACGCCGAGCTTTGCGGCGCTCTTGTCGAAGCCGTGCAGGGTCTCCTCAAAGCCGTAGTCGCTGATCCAGATCTTGGTCTCGACGAAGATCTCATCGCGCGGGATGCCGGAGTCGCGCAGGGCCTGGCCGACCTCGCGTTCGTTGCCGTAGGCGGCGGTGTCGATGTGCCGGTAGCCCAGCTCCAGCGCGGCCGTGACTGCGGCGATCGTCTCGTCGGGCGGGGTCTGGAAGACACCGAGGCCGAGGGCGGGCATCTCGACGCCGTTGTTGAGGGTGAGGGTCTGCATCACGTAGTCCTTTACTTGCGGGACGCCTGAGCGGGCACGATCAGGGGGAGGACGGCGACGACGGCCAGGCCGAGCAGGACGGCGGAGCCCGTCAGCGCAGTACCGGAGCGGGCCGTCGACGCGGCTGGAGGTCATCGGGGCCAGCGCCAGGCCCTGGCCGGCGCCGATGACCACCATCGGCAGGGCCACTCCGG
This sequence comes from Streptomyces sp. NPDC093094, assembly GCF_044754345.1. Lineage (NCBI taxonomy): Bacteria > Bacillati > Actinomycetota > Actinomycetes > Kitasatosporales > Streptomycetaceae > Streptomyces > Streptomyces sp. NPDC093094. Next base: position 51,365 of record NZ_JBIVOX010000030.1, read on the forward strand.
TCAGGTAGGGGGTGTGCAGGTCCAGGCGGCTCAGCCAGGCCATGCCCACGGTCGTCAGTACGACCCTCGCTGCGAATACCCGGGGCCTGCCGAACCCCTCCAGCAGCCGGGGTACGCGGACCGCGAAGACGAAGTTGACCAGTGTCATCGGCAGGAAGGCCATACCGGCCTGCAGCGGCGTCCAGCCGTAGACCCTCTGCACGAACTGCGCGGTGAAGAAGAAGAACCCGATCATCGCGCCCATGTAGAGCATCCGGGTGACGTAGGCGCCAGACCGCTCGCGGCTCGCGAACAGCCGCAGCGGCACGATCGGCTGCGCGGCCCGCCGCTCCACCCGGACGAACAAGGCCAGCAGCACCGCGCCCGCTGCGAGCGGGAGCCAGGTGGCCGGTGCCGTCCAGCCGTGGTCGGCCGCGTCGACGATGCCCAGCACCTCGCCGTCCTGGCGGAGAAGGCCGACCTTACCCTGATCGAAATGGCCGTCGCCTTCCACGTCCTCGACGCCATCGTCGCCCCGGGCGTCACGGTCAACCCGGTCGACAACAGCTACGGCGACTTCGAACTCCGCGCCGACCAGCGGCGCCGCTCGATGCGTCCCACCCTGACCGGGGCCGGTTTCAAAGCTGAGTGCCGTAGTTGACGAGCGGTGCCAGGTAAGGGCGCTCAGTCACAAGCGGATGTGACTGAGCACGGTAACTGGCCCGGACGGACAACTCCGATGCGCAACATCCGGCGTGATCGTCTACTGGTGCGCGGCTGCACGAGGGGCGCCTGGCACTGCGCCCTGCACACCGAGGGCGGCCGAATCCCCGCAGCAGGATCGGCAATCCGGACGCTGAACCGGAGCAACACCGCCGCCCGTGTCGTGACCACCCGCACCCTTCCACGGACGTGCAAGGCGGGAGCATCCTGGTGACGGTGGACGGGGGTGGCAGACCATGGGGCGTAGACGGGGTGCGTGGGCCGGGTCGGCGGTAACGGGCGGGGCCGCGTTGGTGGCGGCTGTGCTGGGGCCGGTGACCAACTACGCCAGTGACGCGGTGCCTGGCTGGGCGGCGCAGGCGTGGGTGATCTGGCCGGTGTTCGCCGTGCTGGTGGTGGTCAGCATCGGGCTGTTGCTGTGGAGCCGGCATCTGGATGCCGCACCAAGGCCCCCGGCGCGGCTGGCACCGGTGAGCCGACTGGCCCAAGGCCAGCAGGCTTCGTTACGCCCCCCGCATGTTCAGGACGTGCGGGGGCGTGAGGGAGAACTCGCCGTGCTGGCAGACATGCTTCGGCGGCCACAAGGGCGGTTCGCGGTGCTGTGCGCGGTCGGCGGGATGGGCAAGACAACGGTGGCCGCGCAACTGGCCATGCAGGCCGAGGCGGCGGGCTGGCGAGTGTTCTGGGTGCGCTGGCGTGACGGTGCCGAGCTAGCGCAGCAGATGGTGCAGGCGGCGCTGGCCTGCGGCCTGCCAGAGGCAGAGCTGGAGGCCGCGCGAGCGGGGCAGGCGAGCCTTCCGGATGTGGTCTGGCGACAGTTGGGCCGGGTGCGGCGGTGGCTGCTGGTGGTGGACAACGCCGACGAGCCGCACGAGATCGGCCCGGCAGGGGAGCCGGTGGCCGACTATCGCGGCTGGATCCGTCCTCACGGCCGGGGCTTGCTGGTGGTGACCAGCCGGGATGGCAGCGAGCAGACCTGGGGTCCGTGCGCACGGCTGCTGCCACTGGAGCCGCTGCCGGTGCGACCTGCGGGGCAGGTCCTGCTGGACGCTGCTCCCGGGGCCGGAACCGCCGAGCAGGCCCGGGAGCTGGCGGCGCGACTGGGCGGGCTGCCACTGGCTTTGCACGCGGCCGGCACCTATCTGGCCGGCCCCACCAGCCGCTACCGCACCTTTGCCGCCTACCGCCAGGCCCTGGAACAGGAACTGCGGTTCTTGTTGGGAGCGGTGCACCCGAATGCCTCCCATCCGCAGGTAGCCCGCGCCGTGGTGCGGCACACCTGGGAGGTGTCCTTGGACCAGCTCGCCGGGGAGGGCACCGCTTTGGCCCGCCCCTTGTTGCGACTGCTGGCCCTGCTGGCTGGGGCCCCCGTCCCGCTGTCCCTGATCACCCCGGACCTGCTGTCCGTCGTCACCGGACACGACGTCACCGCGGTGGCCCTGGAGTCCGCGTTCGCCGGCCTGCACCGCTACGGTCTCCTCGGCCTGCCCCACGCTCCCGGCAGCACCGGCCCGGCGTCGGGCAGCGGTGAGGGGGCGCAGGTGGTGCTGCATCCCCTGATCCGAGAGATCAACGCTGTCGCCCTCACGGCCGAGACCTCCGATCTCGCCGTGTGGCACCGGGCTCTTGCCGAGCGGCTGACCACGGCTGTGCACGAGGCCAACCAGCGCGGGCGCGCTGGTTGGCCTGCAGCCGTGCTCCTCGCCCCCCATCTGCCGCTGCTGCCCCACTACGCGGACCCGCACTCCGCTACGCACCACCGCACCACTCTCAACACCCTGGCGCAGGTGCTGCAGAAGGCTGGCGCTTTCGGTGCGGCGCACCTGCTGCACGAACGGGTCCTCGAGGTCGAGACCCGCATGCTGGGCCCCGAGCACCCCGATACCTTGACCAGCCGCAACGACCTGGGCAATGCCTTGTTCGGAATGGGAGAGCCGGCCGAGGCAATACGCCTGCTCCGGCAGACCCTGGAGGACCGCGCCCGCATCCTGGGCCCCGAGCACCCTGATACCCTGACCAGCCGCAACGACCTCGCCTGCGCTTTGGACGGGACGGGTGAGCATGCCGAGGCGGTGGGTCTGCTGCGCCAGACCCTCAACGACCGTACCCGTGTCCTGGGCCCCGAGCACCCCGATACCCTGGCCAGCCGGGACAGCCTCGGTCTCGCGCTGGACGGGATGGGCGAGCACACACAAGCAGCACGCATTCACCGGCAGACCCTGGCGGACCGTATCCGTGTCTTGGGCCCCGAGCACCACCTCACCCTGCTCAGCCGCCACAACCTCGCCAGCGCCCTGACCAGGGCGGGTGCGCAGACGGAAGCGATACCGCTGCTGCGGCAGGCGCTCAACGACCACGCCCGCATTCTGGGAGACGAGCATCCGCACACGCTGGCCAGCCGGGACAGCCTCGGTCTCGCGCTGGACGGGATGGGCGAGCACACACAAGCAGCACGCATTCACCGGCAGACCCTGGCGGACCGCACCCGCATCCTGAGCCCCGAGCACCCGGACACCCTTGCCAGTCGCCACAACCTCGCTCTCGCTTTGACCAGTGCAGGTGAGCAGGCCGAAGCGATAGACCTGCTGCGCCGAACCCTCGATGACCGCGTCCGCATCCTGGGCGACGAGCACCCGCATACCCTGAGCACCCGCAGCGCGCTGGAGACAGCACTGGCCATGCCCACCCAACGGCCACAGAGCCGGAGGTGACACTGGCCGCGGCGCAGCCACATCGCAGCCAGCGGCGGTTGAGGAGGCCCCCTATCCCCGAGCCGCCCTCAAGTGAACCGCTCCAGGTTTAGAGCTTGTCTCATGTGGCGTGCGGATGCGGCATGATGCCTTGCCATGGGTATCGGTCTGTCGCAGCGATTGGTTCCTGACGAACTCTGGGCGCTGGTCGCTCCGTTGCTTCCGTCGTTCGCCTCGCGTCCGCAAGGCGGAGGCACGGCCCCGTGCGATGAGCGGGCCGTGTTCACTGCTGTGGTGTACGTGTTGACCAGCGGATGCGCATGGCGGCACCTTGAACCGTTCCGGGTTCGGTGGAGACTCGATTCCATGAAAGGATCGAGTCATGGCACGTCCCTCCTCCTACCCCGCTGAGCTGCGCAAACGAGCGGTCCGGATGGTCGCCGAAGTCCGTGGCGACTATCCGAACGAGTCGGCCGCGTTGCGGGCGGTGGCTCAAAAGCTCGGCATCGGTTCCGCCGAGACGCTGCGCAACTGGGTCAGGCGGGACGAGATCGACTCCGGTCAGCGTCCGGGGACGACCACGGAGGAGTCCGCGGCGATGAAGGCGCTGAAGAAGGAGAATGCCGAGCTGAAGCGGGCCAACGAGATCCTGAAGGCTGCGGCGTCTTTCTTCGCGGCCGAGCTCGACCGGCCACACACACGCTCGTAGCGTTCATCGACGAGCACAAGGACCGCTTCGGCGGCGTCGAGCCGATCTGCCGGGTCCTGACCGACCACGACTGCAAGATCGCACCGTCCACCTACTACGCCCACCACAAACGCCAGGCCGCACCCGCGGCCCGCACCGTCCGCGACGCCGAGCTGAAGACCCTGATCACTCAGGCGTACGAGGCCAACTACCGCGTCTACGGCGCCCGGAAGATCTGGCGGCACCTGAACCGCCAGAAGGTCACGGTGGCCCGCTGCACCGTCGAACGCCTCATGCGTGACCTCGGCATCACCGGAGCGGTCCGCGGCAAGAAGGTGATCACCACGATCCCCGATGCGAGTGCCCAGCGGGCCCCGGACCTGGTGGACCGTGACTTCGTCGCCCCGGCCCCGAACCGCTGCTGGGTCGCCGATTTCACCCATGTCGCCACCTTCGCCGGCGTCGTCTACGTGGCCTTCGTCGTGGACACCTTCTCCCGCCGCATCGTCGGCTGGTCGGCAGCCACCTCGAAGGAGACCCGGCTCGTCCTCGACGCCCTCGAGATGGCCCTGTGGCAACGCGACCGCGACCAACACCCGCACCAGAAAGGCGAGTTGATACATCACAGCGATGCCGGGTCGCAGTACACGTCGTTCGCGCTCGCCGAACACCTCGACCGGGCAGGCATCGCCGCGTCGATCGGATCGGTCGGCGACGCCTACGACAACTCCCTGATGGAGTCCACGATCGGCCTGTTCAAAACCGAGCTGATCAAACCCCGACAGCCTTGGAAGACGCTCTCCGAGATCGAGCTGGCCACCGCCGAATGGGTCGACTGGTACTGCCACCGCCGACTCCACGGTGAAATAGGGCACATCCCACCCGCCGAATACGAGACCAACTACTACCGAGCAATCACGAAACCCCAGGTCACAACCACAAGCTGAGGTCTCTACCGAACCCGGAACGGTTCACCTGCCCGAGACCTTCGGGGTTTCTCCCGCCACCGCGCACCGCCGGTTCTCCGCTTGGACCGAGGCCGGACTTTGGAGACGGCTGCACCGAGCCGTCCTGGACGAGCTCGGTGCGCGCGGTGAAGTGGACTGGACCTCAGTGATCGTGGATGCGGCCTCGGTCCGCGCGAAAAGGGGGAATCGCTGACCGGGCGCAATCCGGTCGACCGGGGCAAGAAGGGCAGCAAGCTGCACGTTCTGTCCGACGCTCAGGGCTTACCCCTGGCGCTCGGTGTGTCCGGTGCGAACGTCCATGACAGTCAGGCTCTGCTGCCGCTGGTCCTGGGCATACCCGCGATCCGGTCGCGGCGCGGGCCGCGCTGGCGTCGTCCCGGCAGGCTCCGCGCGGACAAGGCCTACCACTCCGCCGAGCACCTGAGGTGGCTGCGCGGCCGTGGCATCGTCCCACGCATCGCCCGCCCAGGCATCGAATCCGGCGAGCGGCTCGGCCGACACCGCTGGAAGATCGAAAGGTCGATCTCCTGGCTCTTCGGCTATCGCCGCCTCACCGTCCAGTACGAGCGGAAGGGTACTCACTTTCTCGGCTTCCTCGGTCTCGCGGCCGCACTGACCTGCTACAAGAAGCTGACCAACAGCACCACATGAGACAAGCTCTTATTCTAGGTTGCGGTAAGCGTGCACGTGCGGTTTGCTCGCCATGTCGATATCCCAAGGGCCACGTTTGTTTCCGGTCAAGTCATTATCTCGGGCATCCACACCTCCCCCGTCGCAAATCCAAATAGCCTCCAAGTCGTTCAAATTGATGCGGTTGCGGTGCAATGTGGCGCGCGTCTGGGGGCCCTTAAAATAGACCCCCGCTCCGCCATTTGCGTAGATTTGACAGTTTTCGAGAGTGCCTCGGCCTCGATCGCAGGCGATCACGCCACTGAGCTTTCCATGGCGGATGTGGCAGTTCTGAACGGTGATTTCACCGCCAGATGATATCGAGATGCCATGCAATGCGTTGCCGTCGATGTCACATTCTTCAAAAGTGCCCCGGCCTTCGTTGTGGACCCGCACCCCATTCTCTTTACCATCATGAATGCGGCAATTCTGTACGACAGGGTTGCCTCCGGTCTTTATGTCGATTCCTGCACAGGTGTTGGCGTAGATGTCGCAGTCATCAATAGTGCCTCGACCGTGCGCCGAGACGGCCACGCCGCCACCCTTACCGTCGCGGATGTGACAATTTCGTATGGTGGGATTGCTTCCGGTCTCGCTGATGGCGACCCCTATGTAGGAATTAGCGTAGATTTGGCAGTCCTCAACGACGCCTCGTCCTTCTCTGCGAACCGACACGCCATTGGCCCCGTTGTCGCGAATGCGACAGTTTCGAAATGTGGGCTCGCTACATACTATAAGGATGCCGGAAAACGCATTAGCGTAGATGTCGCAATCCTCAACCGTGACCCCTCCATGGTTGCGCACTTCGACGCCTCTGTGGTGTCCATGGTCGATGCGGCAACTCCGCATGGAGGCATCACTTCCGTTCTCAATTGAAACGCCCGGCCCGCCATTGGAGGAGATATGGCAATTCTCTACGAGTCCCCTTCCGTGATCGGCGAGATAGATGCCACTCTCTTGGCAATTAAAAATGCGCGAGTCACGTACTGACACGCCGGCGAAGGCAATCGATATACCTGTGCCAGCGGGCGTGCGATTGGCGTCGATAAGGCAATTCTGGATCGTTACCTGGCTCCCATGGAAGACGTTGACTCCGCTGCCGCATACATTATGGATTCGGCAGTCCGTTATTTCTGCTGAGGTTTGCGCTCCTTGGATTCCTATTCCGTGTTGCGAGTCCGATGTGACCTCGCATCGTTCGAGGGTGAGACGCCCTTGTGGGACATCAATGCAAGGGCCTCCTTGCGCCCCGCTTAGTCTCTTGAGGGTCAGGCCTCGGACAGTGGCCAGGGCGGCGCGTGCGGTGATACAAGGTTCGTTGGCCACTTCGATGATGATGTCTTCGCTGGGCCCCTCGCCGGTGAGGGTGATTGGTCTGTCGAGGACCAGGGCTTCCTGGTAGTGGCCAGGGTGCACGCGGATTGTCGACCCGGGCGGTGCGGCGGTGAGGGCGGCTGTAATGGTGCGGTGCCCCTCTGGGCCCGTTGGGGAGACATCGAAGGTGAGACTTGAGGGACCGCCGACCAGCTTCTCGCGGCCGGCAGGCAGGGCCTTGTCCGACGCCAGGGCGCCGGAGTTGTCGTCCGACTCCGGGATCCAGCGTCCGGTGACATCGATGACGAGGCGGTCGCTGCCTGTCTCGAGCGTGATGGTTTCCCAGAGCAGTCGCTCGGTGTGGGCGGGGGCGGCCTGGACTCGCAGGATGGTTTCACCGGGTCCGAAGGTGCCTGGTTCTACGGACAGGTCACTTGATCCGGGGATCGCGGTGCCGGGGCCTCCATGGACGGTGATCTCAGCACGGCCAGGGGCCCCTAGGGGCAGTACGCCCAGGCTGACGGTTGTCGGAATGGCTGACAGCGGCGGGGGCGCTGCGCTGGTGGCCACATCGACGGCGAGTCGGGCTGCGCCGTCCGGGATGCCGCGCAAGGTCAGTGATCGCGCCGCGATGGCTCGGGTGGTGAGAGCGGTGGCTTGACGAGCCGCAGTGAGCAACACGCTCCAGCGACGTAGTTCTGCGGTCGCGACCGCGGTCTGCTCTTCGAGCCCGGCCGCGTACACCAGCATCGCTAGGTCGTCGTCGTTGAGTTCGGTCTTCTCCGCGACGAGTTCTGCGATGTGACTGAGCAAAGGCAGCACAAGCTCGACTGTCTCCGCTGGTAGGGGCCCTGTGCCTCCCGGGTCACTGGTCATTCGGTCGCTCTTTCCGAAGCTGCTCATCGGTATCCCGATCAGTAGGCGTCCTTCCACGGGTGTGTATGGGCAGATAACGCGATCTCTCGGGCAGGGCTGACCGCATAAGCGGGGCTACCGCCTGGGTTGGAGGTGACTGTGCTGATGGCATCGGCTTCACCCGCCGGCGTCGATGACCTCGACGACCCGCTGTCCGCCACCGAGGCGGATCATGGTTTTCGGGCGCAGGAGCAGCGCCTGCCCTTTCGCTACCTTCGTCGGCTGCCCGGTGCCTTGCAGGCTCACCCAAAGCCCGTCCGAGTTGTTGACCAGCTGGTAAGCGTGATGGCTCGCGTCCCACGCGGCGTAGCCGATCGTGGGAACTCCGCGTCGTGTACGCGGGGGCAAGCGGTGAGGCTCGGCCATGTCGGCGTAGAGGGGCGAGCCATGCCCGAGGACCAGGGCACGCCCGATCGGGGCGAAACTGCCGGTGCGACCCTCCTCCCAGAGGGCGAGCACGACCGGCAGAGGGCGGTGGCAGCGTTCGCCACAGAACGGGCAGGCGCGCCGCGCCCAGGGATCGAGCCAGTAGGGGTAGGGGAACCGCTGCCCACACCGTTCGCAGGCCCACAGCTGGTCCAGGCTCGCGGCGAGTGCCTCCATCCAGTCACGTGTCGAGGGTCGGCGTGAAGGCTCATGCAGTCCGCTGATGAGAGCCTCCTCGGTGACTCGCTGCAGCTGCGGTGTGAGCATGCGGTAGCTCAAAGCGCCTTCGCTGTAGAGGGGGACGCCCACGTACTTAGGTCGGTGACGTCGATCTCGGGAGTCCTCACTGAACAGCGCCCGCTCCCCCCAGCCAAGCCGAACGCTTTCGTCCTGGTCGTCGGAGTATTCGATAAGCGGCTCCAGCGGATTGCGGAACAGCAGCGTGTGCAACACCAGCACGGCGAGGCTGTGCCGGTCGGTGAACTTCGACGGCCGGGCATGTTCGGTGAGGATTTCCGGCGCCATGAACCCGCGCCGTCCGGCAACCCTAGGCTTGACGAAGCCACCCGCGACCACGACGCCGTCGGCCTCCATCATCACCGCATCGCCTTCGTCGATATCGACGTGGAAATTGTCGTAGTGAATGTCGGTGTGAGCGCACCCTTTGTTATGCAAGACGGCGATCGCGTGAGCCATGCTGCGTGCGGCGAGCAGGTAGGACCCCCACGTGCTTCCTCTGGAGAACTGAGCTGCTGCTTGTTTAGGCGTCAAGATGAGCTCGATCGCCTTTCGGTAACGCGGGGGTACGCGGCGCATGGCGAATCCGGGGTGGGGTTCACCGTCGAAGGCATCGAGGAGGGCAAGGGGAGGAACGATGAACCGCTTGTGGTCCTCTTGTAGATTTGCAAATATCGTCATGACGTAACGCAAGTGTTTTTCCAGGTCGGGGTTTTGACGATTGAAGACTTTTACGGCATATTGGCCGTCGGTGCTGAAATACACCGTGCCTTCCCCGCCGGCCACTGCTTCGTCTGCGAGTTGGAGGGCCTGAGGAATTCCATGGAGCGGCGGCCGCAGCGTCGCCGTGTGCCTCGTCACGGCGGGACCTCTGTGTCGCCGACGGCACTGGGAGGAACCGGGTCCTGATGTGAAACCGGTGTGGACTCCGCGGGCGGCTGCGGCGTTGAAGGTTGGCTGCTGATGGTTTCGCGGTCGGACAGGACGGCGACCAGTGTCCGATCGTCGAAGCTTCCAGGAAGCCTGTAGGTGGCGAGCCAGTGGACCAGCTTCAATGCGGCGTAGCCGGGTGGCAGTCCGCTCAGTTGCGCCTGGATGTCGCGGCAGGCCTGCTCATAGACGCCTTCTGGTGGGGGGTAGAGATGGTCGACGGACACTCCGTCAGTCATCAGAAGCAGGCTTGGCGGCGGCTGGCCGGGTTCCGCTGTGAAGGGTGCGGTCGCCAGGTAGGTCTCCCAGCGCGGGTGGCTGATGGCGTAGACCGCACCGGGTTCCGCAGGAGCAGGTGGGTCGACCAGCGGGCGCGGGGCGTGCGCATGGTCGAGCACGGCGATCGCCCCGTCCCCGATGTGGCCGCCTGCGCCACGCCCGTCGTGAGTGTCGAGCACGACCCCTAGGAGCGCGCACGACAGATCGCGGGCGGTCAGACCGCGGCTTTCAGCGAAGTTGTCCAGGTCATCACGGGTTGCGACGAAGGCAGCCCGAACGAGAGCCTGCAGTTCAGCCGGAGTCATGTCCTGCGCAGTTTCCAGACTGGCCGGGCCGGGCAGACGGCGGTTCCAGGTGAGAGTGGCGGCGTGCTCGGCGGAGCTCTCCATCAAGCGCTGCACGCTTGGCTCCAACGCCGGCGGGAACTCACCGAGGGGACCACCTGCGACCAGAGCCTCCACAAGCAGAGATGATTCGCCGGCATCAGGCGCACTGTCCGAGGCGGGCGGCAGTCCCTCCGCCTGGACCACCGGCTCGGCGTGAGGTAGATCGTTGGATTGCTGGCATTGTGCCGCGCCCTGCAGGAGGTGATCGGCGAGCCGTTCCGCGCATAGCGTGGCCCCGTAGCGGGAGTGCGGCCTGGACCCAACGCCGTCAGCCACGGCCACCGCCAGCCACCGCCCGTCGGAGCGTGCCGCGAAGGCGTCCTCGCGCGGTCTACCGTTGTACGAGTGCTGCCTGCCGAGGGCGCTGGCGCCAACCACGGCATACTGACCCACGCCGCCGTATGCAGCGCACCAGTCCGGTTGCGTGAATGACTCGTCCCGAAGCTGGCGATCGCCGACAGTAAAAGTGCTACTGCTCTGTTCGCTGCCCATGACGCGGCCTCCGTGCGCCTTCCGTCAGAAGTTGAGCACTGGACGGACTTCCGGCGGCGGGTTGGGCACCGCTACTTGGACGTCTCCGGGAGTGGCGTCTGGCGTCTCCTCAAAGGAGTGACTGGCTGACACTGCCGTCTGTGTCACCCACCCGAAGAATGTCTTGAACGTATCTGAGTCCTGGTTGTCGAGGTAAAACGTGGGGCCGATCGCGATCGCTTCCAGCGTGGGCCTGTCGATCCCAGGTCCGCACCCGACGGTTATCACGTTGAGCACCTTCTGCTTTGCCCGGTCCTGGATTTCCCGGCGGGGGCCTTGCCATTCGTCGGTCGGCTGACCGTCCGTGAGAATGTAGACCAGCGGCTTCCAGTCGCCCGGGGGTTTGCCCTTCACTGTAGGCTTGGTGTCTCGGTCGACCGAGCGCGCAAGTTCCCGCAACGCGGCGCCCAGAGGCGTGAGACCCTCCGCTTTCAGTGGTGGCGGAGCGAAGTCGTCAATCGTCACCAGATGGTCGGGCACAAGCTGCGCTTCCTCCCCCTGAAAGGCAATCACTCCGACGTGGACCGTCTCGCGGGCAAGGACATCGCGCTTTGTCTCGGCGGTGAAGGTCTCCAACCCCTCCTTCAGAGCTTCCAGCGGCGGTCCCTCCATGCTGGCGGAACAGTCGAGCAGCAGGTAGATCGGCAATCGCCGACCCTCCTTACCAGCGGTGACGCGCATCTCGAAGCCCGAGGGAGTTGAAGTGGCGCCCATGAGGCCGCTCCCTTCGCTATGAAGCACCCACTCGACCGAGTGGACGTTTTGCCCTCTTTATTATGGTCACACCACTCCTCGACATCTCGTCAAATTGTCACATACAGTCCCTGCGCATCACGTACTGTTACGACGGGTCATTCGCGCGAGCATCCCTGCTTCTCCGGTGCACGTCGCAGCCCGCCGGTCCGTTCACCTCAGATCCAGTGTTCGTCGGTGAAGTGCCTCCATGGCTGCCAGCTGGCAGCATCCCGTTGCTCAGTTCCAGCTGTAGCAGCCGCTTCGATTTCCGCACGTGCCATCACGATATGGCGGCCATGCCCGTAGACCACCACGCCGGGTCCGTCGGGCGCCATGCCGCCCCCCTCGGGAAGAATCCGGTCGGCTTTCAGGCCGACCTTGCGAAGCTCCTCGACGAAGTTGTCGGAAAACATCGGCACCGTAAGGACCAGCACGTCGGCGATCGGCCGACGCACTCCGCAGGCTGCAGAGGTTGGATGTCCCACGGCGGTGCCATGGTGCTGCAGGCGGCGTTGTCTCCCCTGCCGAAGGAGATCCGCACGCCGGTCAGCCGGGTACGGTGCAGCAAGCGCCGCGTACGCATGGAACTTGCCTTTCCCGAACCCTTCTTGGAGAGACGTGTGCGGAGGTTTCGTCCGTCTGGTAGACAACCAGTCGCCGAAGTACCTCACCCGTGGCCGTCGGTCCGAAGGGCTCAAGATGCAGGCACAAGATCGAAGAAGCATCATGGGGAGAGGTATGAGTCATCGGTTACCTGGGGCACAAGTGAGGGACGCCCAGCACGTAATTCTTCAAGTCTCACTTCCTCAAGAAATGGGCTCACCTGAGGGATGTCTCTTAGGGTCCCTCGATGCACTCGAATAGAATTCTTGCTGCTGTTGTGTGAGAAGCGCAAATCTGCTGTGTCGACGGACCGATGGCTGCTGCCAGGCCAATGTCACCCGCTTCTGTGAGCGCTGAGTGAACACGTGCGTATAATTCCCCAGCCCCGAATGCTTCTAGTCCCCAACATGGAGGATTTGCACCGGTGGTGACTCCGCAGCCTGGAGGAAGTTATGCGCTATCGAGCAAGCATACTTGCGGCAGTCTTGTTCTCCAGTTCCTTGACAGGAGTTATTCCAGCGCAGTCCGCACCGACGGCTTCCCCTACATGCTCCACGATACGTTTCATTGGCTTGAAAGGTCTGAACGAGGATAACGATAAGAAATCTGCTGTACTAAACGCGACATGGGCTAGGTTCAAGAGAACTTCTGAGACTTCAGGCGTCGGGACGCCGTTCAGGGAGTCTGTGAATTATCCTAAAGTGGCATCAACGCGCCTAGTCGGCGACATTATCCTCGCGAGCACTTTCAGTGTCGTCATAAAACCTGACGTAGCGTCGGCTGTGGACAGAGGAGTCGAGGCCATTAACGTCGCAATAGATAATGTCCGCAAGAAATGTCCCGACGCGAACTTCGTGCTCGCTGGATACTCCTTGGGCGCGTGGGTCGTGGATCAGTTCCTGAAAACGACTCCGCTCCCATCCATTGTGCTGGCGGCCATACTGTATGGCGACCCTCAATGGAACGGAGGGGGGGTTCGAGGTATCGCTCAAACGTATCACGGTACCGCTTTGCCCGGCCCTTACCCACCTCTGGCAGACCGCGTGCAGAGCTTGTGTAACCATCAAGATCCAATTTGTGGCGTCGGCTACGCGGCGAGCAAGGCGGGGATGGCGAAGCGAGCTGCAGACTTGCGTAAAACGATAGCCCGTGCAGCCCAAGGAAAGAACTGCGGCCCACATTGCGGCTATGTAGGAGGACCAACAACTCGCGGTGGCGACTTCCTGGAATCGAAATCAAAATAGCTCAGCCGATACCGCGAGGAGGAGGCGTGGCGTTTGGGATACCGAGCTGAGGGCTGACGCGAGGCTTGACCGTGGGCCTCTCCTGTCTCAAGGTCGCTTTGCTCGCCGAGTGCTAGAGGCCGACTTAGACGTCATCTCATTTGGTTGGGTAAGCTGCCGGTCGTGGCAGGGATCGTTGAACGGCTGGTGCCGGACGAATTGTGGGAGCTGTTCCAGCGCGTGGTGCCGGAAGCGCCGTCACGGCCTCAGGGCGGTGGCCGGCGTCGGCACGGCGACCGGGAAGTGCTGGCCGCAATCGTCTTTGTGGCGACCTCTGGCTGCACGTGGCAGCAGTTGCCGTCCGCCTCGTTCGGACCGTCCGGCGCGACGGCTCACCGCCGCTTCACCGAGTGGTCGAAGGCCCGGGTGTGGGCCAAACTCCACCGCCTGGTCCTCGACGAACTGGGATCCCGCGGCGAGCTGGACTGGTCCCGTTGCGCGATTGACTCGGTCAACATGCGCGCCCTGAAAAGGGGGGCTGACAGGCCCGAATCCTGTAGATCGGGGCAAGTACGGGTCAAAGATCCACTTGATCACGGAGCGGACCGGCCTGCCCCTGTCCATCGGGCTCTCGGGCGCCAACACGCACGACAGCCAGGCGCTGATCCCGCTGGTGAAGGGCATTCCTCCGATCCGTTCGCGGCGAGGGCCCAGGCGACGAAGGCCCCGCAAACTCCACGCCGACAAGGGCTACGACTACAACCACCTGCGGCAATGGTTGGCGAGCCGAGGCATCCGGCATCGCATCGTCCGCAAGGGCATCGAGTCCTCGCAACGGCTCGGCCGTCACTGCTGGACCATCGAACGCACCATGGCCTGGCTCGCCGGATGCCGACGCCTGCACCGACGCTACGAACGCAAGGCCGACCACTTCCTCGCCTTCACCAGCATCGCCTACACCCTGATCTGCTATCGGAGACTCGCCAAATGAGATGACTTCTTAGTGGGCGGTTCGTGAGGTGATGTCCGTTTCTGGCTGAGGTTGGGGCAAGTTCGCTGGTGGAGGGTCGGTCGGCTATTGCTTCCTGGCGAAGTTGCCGGTGTCGGCCTCGGTGAGGATGCCGAGTTTGACCAGGCGTTTCAGCTTGGCGCGGGTGCCTTCCACGTTCTTCGGCAGCAGTTCGTGGCCGAGGGCTTCGCAGACGTCCTTGGCTCGTAGCGGTCCGGTCGCGTGGTTGAAGGCGGCGAGGATGCGGGGGTAGTCCGGGTGCTCGGGCAGGTCCGGCGCGACGGCAGGGAGCCGGTCGGCGAGGCCGGTGACGGTCTTGCGGGTGATCGCGAGGTGCTCCAGGTGCGTCTCGGCCTCCCGTAACCGGGTCTGCAGGTCGTCGATCTGTGCGCGGAGGTCGTCGGCCAGGGCCCGGGCGGCGTCTTCCTGGAGGTCCAGGGCGTCGAGCAGGGGCTGGATGTTCACGCTGCCGCCGCCGGCGTCTCGCGCCAGGTGAGGGCGTTCGTGCCGGTGAGGCGCCGGGTCATGACGTGGGTCATCGCCCAGTAGACGCGGGAGGCGGAGGAGGAGGGGCGGTACTCGTAGTCGCGGACCAGACGCCGGTGCAGTATCAGGATCCCGTAGGCCTGCTCGACCCTCCACCGCTTCGGCTGCGGAACGAACCCCTTGACCTGCGGGTTTCGTTCGACGATCTCGACGTCGATGCCCAGGCCGGCGCCGTGCATGACGACCTGGTTCTTGAAGCCCTGGTCGACCAGGGCTTTGCGGACGGTGCCGCCGGCGTGCTCGGCGACCTGGTCCAGCAAGACGATGCCCGCGGCGTTGTCGTGGGTGTTCGCGGCGAGGACGGTGACCGCGATGACCAGGCCGAGGATGTCCACGGCCAGTCCGCGCTTGCGGCCGGGCACCCGCTTGGCCGGATCGTGGCCGCTCGTGGAGGCGGGGACCCCGGCGGCCACGTGGACACTCTGGGTGTCCAGGACCACCAGGGTCGGGTCCTCTAATCGGCGGGCCCGCTCACGGACCTGGCAGC
>NZ_JBIVOX010000031.1:0-64891 GCF_044754345.1 Streptomyces sp. NPDC093094
CCCATCATGCACACAACAGGACACGGGGGCGGAACCGCCCCATCACCCACGAACGGGCGACACCACATCACCGGAAACGGGACTTAACAGCCTCTGAGAGCTTCAGGTCGAGCATCAAGCGGCTGAAGGTGCTGGGAACCCTCTCGGCACCGAAGAACCTCGCGGCCGGCCGGGCTCTGTCCGCCGAGAGCAACGCTGTCCCCTCGTGGTGGACCGTGGAGTTCGCCGGTCTGACGTCGCTCCAGAGCGTCCAGATCACGTGGCAGAACCCGGCGGTCGTGGGGGAGTACACCGTCGAGGTGTCCTCGGACAACCACACGTGGGTGCCGGCCGTGAGGTTCCGCGGACCGGCGGCGCAGTCCGGGGTCCAGCAGCGGCTGCGTGCGCACAACGTCCGATTCGTGCGCGTGCGTGTCCCCAGGGGAGCCGGGAAGGCGACCGCCCTGGACGTCAGAGGGACCGTCACCCGGGACGAGGCGGTCCTCGAGCTCGAGGCGAGGAAGAGCTTCGACTACTTCTGGGAGCTGGCCAACACCGACCCGAACAGCGCGGGCTTCGGACTCGTCACCGAGAGGACCGGCAGACACGATCCCAGCAGCACGACCACGCCCGAGCCCACCAGCACGTCGGGCACCGGGTTCGGTCTGGCCGCGCTGGTCATCGGTGCCGAACGAGGGTGGAAGACACGCGAGGAGGCCGCGCAACGCGCGCTCGGAACGCTGAACACGCTGCTCGCCCTGGACGAACGGTTCGGCGTTCTGTACCACTACTACGACCGTAACAGCGGCGAGGTGTGGAACTGGGAGGACGCGGGCCGCAGCGAGGTCGGCCTCATCGACACGCAGCTCATGCTCAATGGTGTGATCGTCGCCGGCGAGTACTTCGGTGGCGAGGTCAAGGCGAAGGCCGACGAGCTCTACGACAGGATCAACTGGTCCTCCTTCCGGGACACCACGCCGGGGCCGACCTACAACTGGTACCACATGAGCTATTTCGACGACATCGAGGGCTTCAGGTACCACTGGAAGTTCTCGTCCGAAGCCAAGCTGATGTACGTGCTCGGCGCCGGCGCGCCGACACCGGCCCATGCGGTCACTCCGGAGATGTTCTATGCCTTCGAGCGACACATAGCCGCGTACGGCGAAACCTACCCGCCCATCGTCAACACTTGGTTCGGGTCGCTGTTCACGTACCAGTTCGCGGAGATCTTCGCCGACTTCCGCCACTCCGAGGACAAGAACAAAATCGATTGGTGGAGGAACGCCGTCGTGGCCACCAAGACGCACAAGGAGTACGCCGCCCGTGAGGACAGGTTCCTGACGTTCGGCCCCGACATGTGGGGCATGAGCGCCTGCATGACACCGAGCGAGAAGTACAGCTCGAAGGTCGGCGCGCCGCCCTCCGGCTACAACAACGACTCGCACGAGAACGACGGCACAGTCTCCCCGGACGGCGCCGGCGGATCGCTCGCGATGGACCCCGAGGGCGTCACCCGCGTGCTGAACAACTGCTACTACAACTACCCGGAGACGTGGGGCACGTACGGGTTCCTGAACGCGCTGAACTTCGAGGAGCCCGACTGGGTCTCGCACGAGGAGTTCGCACTCGACAAGGGCGCCGCCCTGGTGTCGATCGAGAACGACCGAAGCGGCCTCCTCTGGCGCATGTTCATGAAGAACAGCAACGTACTCGCCGGGCTCGAGAAGTGCGAGATCAAGTACTCGGTGAACACCACCCCCCTCGACGTGGCGATCGCGGAGGCGCAGATCGCCCTGGACCGGGCGACGGCCGCCTCACCGCCCCGCTCCGACGCCGGAGAGCTCTCGGGCGCGATCAGCGCAGCGCGGGACGCCCGGCTCGACGCGACGACGCCCGAAGCGGTGACCCAAGCGGCAGCTGCTCTGAAGGGAGTGACGGACAGGTTCGCCTAGTAGACCGTAAGGCCATGTAGCCTACGTGCGAGCATCTCGTGAACGTTCACGTCCTGTCGTAACAGGGCAAGGGCGAAAATGTTAGGACATTTCATGCCGACCTCGAGGACTGAGGCGTCGAAGCACCGGCGCCCTCAGGGTTCCA
This sequence comes from Streptomyces sp. NPDC093094, assembly GCF_044754345.1. Taxonomy (NCBI): domain Bacteria; kingdom Bacillati; phylum Actinomycetota; class Actinomycetes; order Kitasatosporales; family Streptomycetaceae; genus Streptomyces; species Streptomyces sp. NPDC093094. Next base: position 2,077 of record NZ_JBIVOX010000031.1, read on the forward strand.
AGAATCCACCGGGCGCCGCTGGCTCCTCCCTACCGCGCCGCATGACGAACGCGCTGGTCAAGCACTGGCGCGACTACGCGTCGATCGCACCGTTCTTCGTTCTGTTCGCGGCCTTCGGTGTCGTTCCACTGCTGTACGCCCTCTACCTGAGCACGCTGCAGTGGGACGGGATCAGCGACCCGGAGTTCGTGGGACTGGACCAGTGGGCCCGACTGTTCGACACGCCGGATGTCGTCACGGCAGCCGGCAACACGGTGATCATCTTCCTGCTCGGGCAGATCCCGGTCGCCATAGGGGCACTGATCGCCGCGGCCATGCTGTCGCAGCCGCGCCTGAGGTTCCGCGGCTTCTACCAGACGGCGTTCTTCCTGCCGCAGGTGACGTCGGTCGTGGCGGTCACGATCGTCTTCCAGTCCCTCTTCGCAGAGAAGTACGGGTTCGTCAACAACATCCTCGACATGCTCGGCCTCCCCGCCCAGCAGTGGCTCAGTGAACCCTGGAAGATGAAGGTGGTCATCGCGCTGATGGTGATCTGGCGCGGCTTCGGCTACTTCCTGCTCCTCTTCATGGCAGGTATCGCCGCGATCGACCGGTCCCTGGTCGAAGCCGCCCAGATCGACGGAGCCAACCCGGTCCGCATCTTCCGATCCATCACGCTGCCCATGCTCACGCCGACGCTGGTCTTCGTGACCCTGACCGGCGCCATCGCGGGCATGCAGATCTTCACCGAGCCGCAGGTGCTGTTCAACTTCACCGGCAACCCCGGCGGGCCCAACAACGGCGGTCTGACGATGATGCTCCTCCAGTACGAGTACCTGGGCGGCATCGGCAGCACCGGCACGATCCAGCTCGTCAAGCCCGACCTCGGCTTCGCCGCGGTGATCGGCTGGGTCATCTTCATCGCCCTCGTGCTGCTCGCCCTCATCAACAACCGCTTCCTGCGCAAGTCCCTCGGAGGTCGGTGAGCCTCATGTCCCGCAACTCGAAACCCCCCATCACGCCGGCGCGCGTCGCGAGCCATGGACTCCTCGCCCTCGGAGTCCTCGTCTTCGCCTTCCCCTTCTACTGGCTGCTGGTCATGGCGACCAACTCCACCTCGGACATCCTCGCCAGCCCACCGCGCCTCGTCCCCGGAAGCCAGTTCTTCGCGAACTTCGAAGAGGTCACCGCCGGCTCCGAGTTCGTGCGCGCCTTCGTCAACTCGCTTCTGCTGACCGCTCTCTGCTCCGCCATCCAGCTGTTCCTGGCGGCGCTGGCGGGCTACGTCTTCGCGAAGAGGCGTTTCCCCGGCCGCAACCTGCTGTTCTCTGTCCTCCTGATCACACTGATCATCCCGACCGGTGTGTCCATCGTGCCGAGCTTCCAGATCTACACCGACCTCGGCTGGATCGACACCTTCCTGCCCCTGATCGTCCCCGGCGCGGTCACCGCGTTCGGTGTCTTCTGGATGCGTCAGGCCGCCGAGACCAATGTGCCGGACGAACTGGTCGACGCCGCCCGTATGGACGGTGCCGGATTCCTCCGCACGTTCTGGAGCGTGGCGCTGCCCTGCATGCGCCCGGCGCTGGTCGCCTTCGGCATCTTCCAGGTCATGTGGACCTGGAACGACTACCTCTGGCCCCTGCTGGTGCTCAACAGCCCGACCAACTTCACCCTGCCGGTCGCCCTGCAACAACTGACCGGCAACTACGGGCGGACCGACTACTCGGTCGTCATGGCAGGCACCCTCGTCGCCACCATCCCGCTGCTGGTGCTGTTCCTCGTCCTGCGTCGAACAGTCCTGCAGAACGCGGCGAGCGGCGCGCTCAAGGGCTGATCCACGCCCCACCGCCCGGCACCGAGCCCACCTTTCACCCACCCACCCACCTTCTGAACTGGAACATCATGAACCGCAAGCAGCTGCTGACGTCAGTACTGGCCGCAAGCCTCCTCACCACCGCGCTCACCGCGTGCTCCGGTGATTCGGGCGGCTCCAGCTCCGACGAGGTCACCATCCTGTACCGTCCCGGATCGCTCTCCGACAGCGCGATCAGCGGAGCGCAGAATGCCTTCCCGGACGCCAAGATCAAGTTCATCAAGACGGCCGACGTCGACACCAAGCTCGGCGCTGCGCTGCGCACCGGTAAGAACCTGCCCTCGATCGTCACCGCCGACCCGATCCGCTACGCCCCCACGGCGAGCAAGTTCACGGACGTGAGCAAGAACGGCTTCACCCCGGAGGTGGCCGCGACGTACCTGGGCTGGAAGGTCGACCTGGGCAGAACTGCCTCGGGCGAGCAGCTCGGCGTCCCGATCGACGTCGGCCCGCTCGCGTACTACTACAACGCCGACGCCTTCGAGGAGGCCGGCCTGCCCACCGACCCGGACGCCGTCGGACGGCTCGTCTCCACCTGGGACGGCTACCGGTCCCTCGCCAAGAAGGTCAGGGCCGACGACAAGTTCGCCTGCGACGACCCGGGCCTGCTGTTCTACTACGAGACCTGGTCGAAGGGGTTCGGCTTCTACGAGAAGTCCGGCGACGAGCTCGAGCCCGACATCGACAACAACATCGGCAAGACCGCCTTCGACCGCGCCATGGACTTCCAGTCCAGCGGACTGTGCGCGAACGTCATGGCCTACTCCAACGACTGGAACTCCGGGCTGAGCCGCGGGGAGATCGTCGGCTTCCTCCAGCCGCCGTGGGTCGGCGGCGCCGGCCTGCAGACCGCGGCCAAGAAGCAGTCGGGGGAGTGGCGTGTCGCCACCGCCACCCCTGACGGGTACGCGGCCGCCGACGGCTCGATGCTGATGCTTCCCAAGACCTCGACCGATCCGGCGCTCGCCACCAAGGTGGCGATCTGGCTGACCAACGCCACCAACCAGGCCAGCGGTTACACGAAGAACGGTCTCTTTCCGTCCGCGCTGGGCGCGTACAAGTCGCCCGATCTCACCAAGCCCCAGGCCTTCTACGGCGACCAGCCCGCCGCTTCCACCCTGGCCGACATCTCCGAGAAGGCACCGCGCATCCTGAAGGGAGTGGACACGGACGCGATCAACGGCATCTTCCAGCAGTCCATCAGGGACGCGGCCACCAACGGCGACAGCGCCGAGGCCGCCTACGACGAAGCCCTTGAGAAGGCCGAGACGCAGTTCGGCCAGTGACAGACCGGCGGCGGCCGGTCCCCCTCCCCCCGGCCGGCCGCCGCCACGCCACCTGACACACCCTCCTCTTTGATAGGAAACCCTCGTTGTCCGACCACACGATCGATCCCACGACCGGCCAGCTGTTGGTGAACGGCAAGCCGTACCTGATTCGTGGCATCGAGCTGCACAACTCCACAGCGTCCAGCCCGGAATATCTCCAGCCTCTGTGGCAGCGGTTCGTCGACGCCGGAGTGAACACCGTTCTGGCCCCGGTGAGCTGGGAAATGGTGGAACCCCGGGAAGGAGAGTTCGACTTCAGCGCGGTGGACGGGGTCCTCGTCGGTGCCCGTGAGCACGGTCTGAAGCTCGTGCTCCTGTGGTTCGGAAGCTGGAAGAACGGCTCGTCCAGCTACGTGCCGTCCTGGGTCAAGCTCGACCCCGAGCGCTTCCCCCTGCAGATGGACGAGGCGGGCCGTCCGCTGGACAACCTCAGCCCGTTCAGCGCCGCCAACCGGGACTCCGACGCAGCCGCGTTCGCCGCCTTCATGGAGCACGTGTCGATCGCGGACGGCCGCTCGGGAACCGTGCTCATGGTGCAGGTGGAGAACGAGGTCGGCCTGCTCGGGGCGGCTCGATCCTACGGCCCGGACGCCCTGGCAGCCTGGGAGCAGCCCATCCCGGTGACCCTGCTCAAAGCCCTCCGCGACAAGGCATCGCCGCACGTCACGGCCCCCAGCGGTGCGGCCCGCCCGAGCTGGGGCGACCTGGACGGGGACGAGGACCGCAAGGCTGAGCTCTTCATGGCCTGGCACTACGCGCTGTACGTCGGATACGTCGCCGCGGCAGGTCTGCAGCGCCACGACGTCCCTCTGTTCACCAACGCCTGGCTCGACTCCAGCGTGCCGGACGAGGCGAACCCGACCGACCTGGCCGTCGCCGGCGGCCAGACCCCCGGTGTGTACCCCAGCGGCGGCCCCCTCCCGCATGTCGACTGCGCCTGGAAACTCGCCGCACCCGCGATCGAGTTCCTCGCGCCGGACGTCTACTTCGGCGACTTCGAGATCCCCTTCAAGGGATACGCGGACACCAACACCACCCTCTTCGTCCCCGAGATGCGCGCCGACAGGCACGGCGTGTCCCACACCTTCCTAGCCATCGGCAAGTACGGCGCCATCGGCGTCGCACCGTTCGGGTTCGACTCCCTCCACGAGAACGACACCCGCGATGTGCGCCGCACCTACACCCAACTGGCCGCGCTCGAGAACGAGATCCTCCGGGCCCAGGTCCAGGACCGCATCCGCGGCTTCCGGGTGGTGTCGGGCGAGGAGCAGGCACTCGCACTCGGTACCTATGACTTCCTGGTCCGTGTCCACAGCGAGTCACTCGACGGCGAGTCGGTCGGCTGCGGCCTGCTGCTCCAGCTCGACGAGCACACGTTCATCGCGGTCGGACACAACTTCACGGTGGACTTCGCACCCCGTGACGGGCACGCTGTCGCGATCCTCCAGGCTGATGAACTCCTGCTCGGCGAGGGGGAGCTGATCCCGCAGCGACGGCTCAACGGAGACGAGACGTTCGCCGGTACGCGTATCAGGATCGCGGACCGTCCGGACCCCATGCACGGCTTCATGCTCACCACCGGAACCCTTTCCGGGGTGGTGCGATTCTCTCTCTACTCCCGTACCAAGGGGGGCGGGGACACCACGCAGGCCGGCACCGGGCTGGAGGTGACCTGTTCGTCGAACTGACCCGGTCCCCAGCGGTGCCGGCGACGGAGATCGCCGCGGGCACGGCTTGAGAGCCGCGGCCCGCCCCGAGTCCGGGGCGGGCCGCGAGTCCCCGCAGCGGCACGACGGAAATGCCTCAGGAGGTGCGCAACCGCTCACGGAACACCGGACATCCCCACAGTGCCACGATCCACGGGAGATCCCCGATACTTCCCTACCCACCAGTCAGCGACGCTGCGTTGTGACCGGGAGGGCGCGCCGCCACGCGGTTCCCCGTGCTCGCAGCGCCACCCGGCGACATCCTCGAGGTGGCTGCGATGTACCGACCGATGAACATGTTCCCTGCACGCGGTCCCGAACCGGGCATGAGCGGCCGGACCACTCCTTCCTTGCTGCTTTCGTTCCTTCACCTGCCCGCGGTGGCCGCGAGCGTCCCCCGGACCCGGCGGTTCACCCGGTCGGTCCTGGAGAACTGGGGCTTGCAGGGCGAGGTGATGGACAACACGGAGATCATCGTCAGTGAACTCGCCGGCAACGCCGCCCTCCACGGCCGCAGCGAACTGACCGTCAGGCTCGCGCTCGGGCGGCTCAGCCCGCTGCACGTCACCGTCATCGACTCGGGCGACCGGGACTGCCGCTGTCAGCCCGACCGCGACGACGTCGAACACGGGCGAGGTCTGCTCCTGGTCCATGGCCTGGCTCAGCACGTCCTTGTCACGCATCAGCCTTCCTGGCATCGGGTACGCGTGTGTGTGACCGTCACGGACGGTCCCTCGCAGTGCCGGGCGTGCGGGTGAAGCGCCACCCGCGTCCGCGCTGCCTGATGCGGGTCCTTCCCTGGGCGGTGGTGACACCGGGTGCCGGCCGTGCGGTGTCGGGTGTGCGGGACGCCGACGGCGAGGGTGCACGGGTGTCACCGCCGGACGGTGACGGATGTGCCGGTGGACTGTCGGCCGGTCGTCGTCCACCTGCGCGTACGGCCGCTGGTCCGTCCGGTCCTCACCTGCGGGCGGCCGACCTCCCCTGCGTGGATTCCCGGGTTGCCGGAGCGTCCGGCGCCGAACGGCGCGGCGTGCCGGCCGGATATGCCAGGAGATGGGGGAGTTGCGCGGCCGGGGGTCTGCGACGAGGTCCGCGTACTCGTCGGCTGCCGTCAACCCGCCCCGGGGGAGTACGTGAGCAGACCACCAGCGAAACGCCGGACGAGGTGCACGCCCTCCTCGGTCAGGGCGTCGGCAGGCTCCACCGCTCCCGCCGCCTCGGCGTCGCTCTGAACACCGTCAAACGCTGCCCCGATCAGGCCGGGCTGAGGGCGACCGCCCTGTCACCACTCCACGCCGGCCGCCTCCAGCTCACCGGGCCGGAACTCCGCGCCCGAAGCGAACGACCCCCGTTCGCGAGGAGCACCGCGGCGGCCTGCCCTGGGACGACCGCGCTCGCCGGGCTCGTACAGGCATCACCGCGCTGCTGACACCGGCCGCGGGTGACGACATGAGACTCACCGGGCGGATCACGCCCGCGCGTGCTGCCGGGATGCCCCACCTGGTGGGCGGAGGAGATGCGCGTAATAGCCGCCACTTCACAGCAGAGCGTGACGCTCAAATACGGTGAGTGTGCGTACGCTCCGTGATCTGGCCCTGGCCCCGCTACCGGGATCGTCGCTGTTTATGGTGGCCGCTGTCAGGCGGTCGGGCGTGGGGCGGTTGGTGTGGCGTCGCTGGAGCGGACGGCGTATCCGAGGTTCAAGAGGCTGATCTCGGAACGGGAGTTGCGGGAGTTCTTCACGCCGTCAGCGGAGGAGGTGGCGTGGGCGCATGAGCGTACGCATGACCGCCCGGGCCGGGTCCTGGCGCTGCTGGTGATGCTGAAGTCCGCGGCACGGCTGGCCCGCGTCCCCAAGATCGGGGAGATACCCGAGGCGGTCGTGGCCCATGTGCAGGATCAGGCGGGGCTCGCTGCGGGGACGGTGCCACAGGCAGACTCCGAGCGGAGCGAGGAGCGCTACCGGACGGCCGTACGTGAACGCTTGGAGCTGAGGCACAGGCCGGGCGAGGCCCGCGTGGTCGCGGAGGCGGCGATGCGGGCGGCGGCGCCGGTGAAGGCGCATACCGCGGACCTGGTGAACGTGGCGCTGGAGGAGCTGGTTCGGCAGGAGAGCGGCTGGAGCTGCCGGCGTTTTCCACCTCGACGCACGTGGCGGAGCGGCTGTGACCTGGGCGCCGTGCAGGTGCGGTTGGCATCCACCTGGCGCCCGGAACGCGGCCATGGACTGAAACAGTCTGTGAGCCTGGTCCCTGGTGCGACGCGACGTCATGCAGTCCCGCCGTGCGAACGATCTCGATATTCCGATGCTGCTGTACCGAACGAATGACACAGTGCCAGGCATGGTGACTTCCCCACTTCTGCGACAGCTTGCCCGCACCCGCCGCTTCACCCTCGGCGCACCCGCCCGTTTCACCGTGGCACCGGACGGTGCCTGTGTCCTGTTCCTGCGGAGCCGGGCCGGGGACGATCCGACCGGGTGCCTGTGGAGGTTCGACCTGGCAACCGGCGCGGAGCGGCTGCTGGCTGACCCCGCCGGGCTGCTCGGCGACGCGGCCGATGAGGTGCCGGAGGAGGAGCGCATCCGGCGCGAGCGCGCCCGGCAGCAGGCCGCCGGGATCACCGACTACGCCACCGACACGGCCGCACGGGTGGCCGCGTTCGCCCTCTCTGGGCAGCTGTGGGTGGTGGATACGGGCTCCGGCGCCGTCCGGCAACTGCCCGCTCGGCAGCCGGTGGTGGACCCGCGCCCGTCCCCGAACGGCCGGTACATCGCCTACGTCTCCGGCGGCGCGCTCCGGGTGATCGGCGCCGACGGCAGCGGCGACCGAGCGGTGGCCGCGCCCGAGCCGGAGGAAGGTCCGGACGTCTTCTTCGGCCTGCCGGAGCATGTGGCGAGCGAGTCGATGGGCCGATACCGGGCGTACTGGTGGGCACCAGACGGGGAGCGGCTGCTGACCACCCGGGTGGACAACCGGAAGGTCGGGCTGTGGTACATCACCGATCCGGCCGACCCCGCCAAGCCGCCGCGCACGATGCGCTACCCGCAGGTCGGTACTGCCAATGCCGAGGTCACGCTCTGGATCGCCGATCTGGCGGGCAACCGCACCGAGGTCCGCTGGGACCGGGCCGGCTTCGAGTACCTGCCCGCGGCCGGCTGGGACGGGCACGGTCCATTCGCCGCCGTCCTCAGCCGCGACCAGCGCACACTCCAGGTACTGGCCGTCGACCCGGCAGACGGTACGACCAGCCTCCTGGCCGAGCGGCACGATGAGCGCTGGGTGGAGCTGCTGGTGCCCGGAGTGCCCGCGCGGACAGCCACCGGCCTGCTCGTCGACTACCTCGACCGGAACGAGACCCGGCACCTGAGCATCGACGGCACGCCGGTCACGCCGGACGGCCTGCAGCTGCACGAGGTGCTTGCGGTGGACGGCGAGACGGTGCTTTTCACGGCGGCCACAGAACCCACCGAACGCCATGTGTGGAGGTACCGGCCGGGCCAGGGCATACACCAGTTGACCGAGCAGCCGGGCGTGCACTCCGGCGCATTCTGCGGCGGCACGTTCGTACACACCACGCGCACGCTGGATCTGCCGGGCTCGCACACCACCGTGCACCGCCTGACCGAGGACGGCCGACCGGAACCGGACAGCCTCGTGCCCGTCGAGATCAACTCGCACGCCCAACGACCGCTGCTGCAACTGCGTGTCGAATCCGCCGCCGTAGGGCCGCGCGAACTGCGCACACACCTCTTCCTGCCGTCCTGGCACAAGGCCGGTGATGCCCAGCTGCCGGTACTGGTCGACCCCTACGGCGGCCCCGCCATGCAGAAGGTGATGGCCGAACAGACCTCTCACACCCTCGTCTCCCAGTGGTTCGCCGAACAGGGCTTCGCGGTGCTGGTGACGGACGGCGCCGGCACACCCGGACGCGGGCCACGCTGGGAGAAGGAGATCTTCGGTGACCCGATCGGCCCGACCCTGGACGACCAGGTCACTGCGCTGCACGCGACTGCCGAGCGCCACCCGGAGCTGGACCTCGGCAGGGTCGGCATCCGCGGCTGGTCGTTCGGCGGGATGCTGGCCGCCGCCGCGGTGCTGCGACGGGCCGACGTCTTCCACGCCGCGGTGTCCGGCGCCCCGCTCACCGACCAGCGGCTCTACGACGCCTGCTGGAAAGAGCGCTTCCTCGGTCTGCCCGACCAATACCCGGAGCACTATGAGATGTCCTCGCTGCTCGCCGACGCTCCGAAGCTCAGCCGTCCGCTGCTGCTGATGCACGGACTGGCAGACGACAACGTGTTCGTGGCCAGTACGCTGCAGCTCTCCAGCGCTCTGCTGGCAGCTGGGAAGCCGCACGAGGTGCTACCGCTGAGCGGAATGACACATGCCGCACCGACCAACGACACGTTCGCCCGGCTACTGGGGCACCAACTGGAATTCCTCCAGCGGCACCTGGCAGGCCGACCCGCCACGGTGCCCTGCTAGGGCGCATGCCGAGCCGTGATCAATCTGCGGGATCCGCTCTCGTGGTGGGGTCCGCACCGGTAGACCGTCATGAGTGACGCAAGTGCAACGGACGGACACCGAGTGAAAGTTCATCGGGCTCTACCGGCTGATCGGAGAGTGCGGCCCGTGCCGACCCGATACTCCCGAAGCTACGGTCAGGTGCCAATTGGCACCTGACCCCCACGGTCACCCTGCTGCGCCATCACTCTGTGTATTCGCTGGGCGCGGGACACCCCCAACAGCAAGGCTCCGGGTCTTTGGAGGAGATATCCGCGAAGCGGCCCCCGCGGGGGCCGCTTCGCGGATATCTCCTCCAAAGACCACCTGCGCATTCTCGCGTACGGCCCCGAGAACGACCGGCCCGCTGTGGGCGCCGGTCCCACCATTCCCGGCCACGGCGGCCGCACCGAAGGCGCCGACACCCGGACCAAGAGGATCACGAGGCGGATGCACGGGTGCGCCGGATTCGACCTCATCCGCCACCGCATCCTTCCTCCTGCGGACATGGGTGATCTCGGTCCTGAACCCGCCTGCCAGGGGCTTTGCCGGTGCGCGCGGCGGCCGGGAGCGTACGACCGTCTCCGCCCGCCTCCGCGCATCCCCGCTCGTGGCTCAGCGGAAGTGGGCCACGGACGCGGCCGTCGGTGAGGTCCTTGTCCGAAGGGCACGGCGGCGTGATCACTGTGGTTCACGGCTTTCCTGCACCCCCTTGACACCCCGCATCTTCGGGCATACCGTCTGAAACACGTGAACGTTCACGGAGATCGAAAACAGAACTCTCCTCGGCAGTAATCCGCTGGAGATGATCAAGGTTCCAGAGGTGGCGTCGCTGCCCGGGGGGCCCGAACTCAGCTCCACCCCGGCTGCCGGCAGACGCAGGCGCTTGGCGCTGTCCCAGACCTCCGCGCCCGCCGGCCCGGCCCCAGCAGTTACTGCGAGAAGCTCGGAGAGTTCCCTTTGCGGGCATGCGCCGACGGCGCCCCACAAAAGGGAGCGCCGGGTTCCCCCCAGCTGAAGCGCACCGCAGACGCGCACCGCGGAGACCGACATGACTGCTCTCACGCTCGCCCCGTCAAGCCGGACACGACCGGAAACACACATCTCTGCTCATGCGGCCTGCAGCGCCGTCACCAGTACCGCCTGCGTGCCGGCACTGAGGCATTTCGTGGCGCACTGCGTTCAGCGTCTCGGCCTGTCGGAGGACCTCCGTGACACGGCGTGCCTGGTCGCCAGCGAACTGGTCACCAACGCCGTCATGCACAGCGGCAGCCACTCGGTGGCGGTCCTGGTCAGCCTTGAGAAGCACGGTCTGATCATCTCGGTGAGCGACCGCGGCACCTGGCGCACGAGAACCGATCGCCGGCACAGTCCGGCCGATGAAGGGGCTGTGTGCGGCCGCGGCCTGGACCTGGTCCGGACACTCACCGACCGGCTCTCGATCGCAACGGGCCCCACCGGAACCGTCGTCAAGTCGCTGCTGCGCGTCGACCCGCTGATATCACTTGCTGCAGTGTCGGGCGGCAACCCGTGAAAAGAACGCCGACCGGGCACGCCCGGGCCGACGCGGACCGCCCGCGCCGGCGACCGGTGGCGGGGGAGCCGACACGTCCACGCCGCGGTGGCGCGGCAGCAAACGCGCGGGGCGCCGCAGGCACCGATGGCGTCCTGCCAGGTGGTGTGGTGGATCAAGGCACCGGAATCCGCAGGCCGGAGACGGTGGTTGCACCGGACCGGGAGTTCAACTCGCCCCAGCAGGGCGCCTCGTGGGCTGCCGCCGCGAAGAGCGTCAGGGGCCTCGTACCGGAACGCGTAACCCTTGATCCCCTGCACCACATGGCGGGACATGGTCCAGGCGCCGCGGTGCGCGGCGCGGACGGCACGGATCTCGGCAACCGCCGCCTCGCGGGCCAGGCGTCCGGTGCGGGCTTCTTCGGCGCCCGGTGTCGACGGCGGCCGGAGCGGGAGACTCCAGGACTCGACACATCTGCTCGGCGCCGAAGCCGGCGCGGTGGCCGGAGACGAAGTCCCGGCGCAGGATCTCGCGTTCCGACTGCCACGCCTTCTCGGCCTTCTCGGGCCTGGCCTTCTCGGGCCGCAACCGGGCCGGCTCGTCGGCCTGACCCTCCAGGCCGCTCCCGTCCCGGGACGTCCTGCGCATCACCTCCTGGGCGCGGGCTGCGGCCCGGAGCTCAGGTCGCCTGAATCTGCCTGTTGTCCGGGCCATTACCTGGTCGAACGTCGCCCGTCGGCGGGCAGGTTCTACGCCATGGCCTGCGGCCGCCGCACGGTCTTCAGGAGTCCGCGCAACCCCCGGTGATCGCGCGGTGGCGGTACCTGGTTCCAGCTGGATCCGCGACGAGATCGCGAAGCAGGACTGGAGCGCGAGGCCGGAAGACGTGGCCCGTACAGATGTAGCAAGCGCTTCCTGAAGAGAGCGGGAGTACTCAGAGATCATGACCGCACACGACACCGGGCTGCCCGGAGGCGTCGCCGTTTCTCACCTGTCGGTTTACGACTGGCCCGCCGTCGACGGAGGGTGCGGCGGCACTCCTCATATGCACCTGGCGTGCTCCGAGGCATACGTCGTCACCGGCGGACGAGGCGTCGTGCAGACACTGACCACGTCCGGGTTCGAGGCCACTCCGCTGCGGGCAGGTACGGTCGCCCGGTTCACTCCGGGCACCATCCACCGCCTGGTCGATGAGGGCGACCTGCGGATCATCGTTCTCATGCAGAACAGCGGGCTGCCGGAGGCCGGGGACGCGGTCCTCACGCTGCCGCCGGAGTACCTGACCGATCCGCAGACATATGCCCGCGCCGCCGCCGTCCCGGCCGACGTTCCCGAAGCGGAGCAGGAGCGCCTGGCCCGCGCCCGGCGGGACCTCGCCCTCGAGGGTTTCCGGGCACTGCGGGAGGCCGAGGGGCCGGAGGCCCTGGCCGCGTTCCATCGTGCGGCCGTCGCGCTGGTCCGGCCGCGCATCGCCGAGTGGCGCGAGCGGTGGCGACGAGGTGCCGAAGCCGCCGTCAGGGCGACCGGGCTGCAGCTCGACCAGCTGGAGCAGGGGGAGTTCCCGCATCTCAAGGATGCCGCAGTGAGGTCGCAACAGCCTTCCGTGCAGGGAAAGTTCGGGATGTGCGGTCGGCTGGACGTGTACGAGAACTGATGTCGAGCAGGAGAGCGGCGGCGCCGGGGCCGGGTCATCGCCGGCGGCCGGGGCGCTCGGCTGGGGGCGGCTCGGCCGTCGACTCCCGCCAGACGATCCGGAACAAGGACTCCTTGTCGGTTTCGGGAGGGGTGTTCCTCAAACCCGCGATCAGTTCGGCCATGGCCCGGCCGCCGAGCCTTTCGAGGTCCACGTCGACGGTGGTCAGGGACGGCGTCATGAACTGTCCGACCCCGACGTTGTCCCAACCCGTCACGCTGATGTCGCCCGGCACGTCCCAGCCGCGTTCCCGGGCGCCGCGTACGACGCCGGCGGCGACGAGGTCGTTCGCCGCGATCACCGCGGTCGGCCGGGCACGGGTCGGGAGCGACCGGATCGCCTCCATGCCGGACTCGCCGGACCAGTCGCCGTCGAACACCCCGACGGACTCCAGTCCCAGGCGTTCGACCGTGTCCAGATAACTCTGTCTGCGTGCCTGCGCGGAAGCGAACCGGCTGTCGCCCGCCACGTGGAGGAACCGTGAGTGGCCGAGCGCCGCCAGGTGCTCGATCAGGTGGACGACCGGAGTGGCGTCGGCCAGCTCCCCGATGCCGCGCATCCCGTCGTCGAAGTCGGCCGAGATCACCACGTTCGCCCTCTGGCGCAGTCCGTTCCTCGTCGAGGGGAGTACGGGGGCGAGAGAGAGGACGCCCTCGAACTGCCCGGAGTCGGCGAGATCCAGGAGGCGTTCGGTCCTCGCCCGGATGCCGCCGGCGGCGCCCACCGAGTCCACGAAGTAGCCTGCGGCGTGTGCGGTCGCACTGGCTCCCGCCAGAATGCGTGAGGGGTTGAAAGCCATGGCGGGCATGAGGATCGCCAGTCGGCCGGTCTTCCGGGTGCGCATGGAGCGCGCCACGAGATTGGGGCGGTAGTCCAGTTCGCGGATCGCGCCCTCCACGCGGTGCAGGGTGGCGGGTTTCAGGCCGCCGCCGAACCGCAGATACCGCGAGACCGTCTGGGGTGAGACGCCGGCCAGTCGCGCCACATCGGTGATCGTCGGCCGTCGTCGCGCCTTCTCAGCGCCGTCCATCCCTCTGCCTCCGCTTTCCCCCGACGTTCCGGTGAAGCCAGAGAGTACACACTCTTGACGCAAAAAGTGATCGTTCACTATGGTCCTGCCCACCCAGAACGTGAACGTTCACGATCTGTTGATGTGCGGGCCGGGACGGCCCCGCACCGCTGTGTGCCGATGCCGCCACTCAAAGGGAGCAGTGCCGTGAGCTCCATCAACGAACTACGCCGACTGCGTGGGTCCCGACGGGGCGCGCCGCAGCAGAACAAGGCGGCGTTCTTCTTCCTGCTGCCCTGGTTCGCCGGGCTCCTCGCGATCACACTCGGCCCGATGCTGGCCTCGCTCTACCTCAGCTTCACCGACTACAACCTGCTGCAGCCGCCGCGGTTCAGCGGGCTCGACAACTGGACGCGCATGCTCTCCGACGAGCGCCTGCACAAGTCGCTCCAGGTGACGTTCGGCTATGTCGTGGTCTCCGTACCGCTGCAACTGGCGATGGCCCTCGGTCTCGCCCTGCTGCTGGACAGGGGAGTGCGTGGCCTCGCCTTCTACCGCTCCGTCTTCTACCTGCCGTCACTGATCGGCGGCAGCGTGGCGATCGCCGTGCTGTGGCGCGCGATGTTCGGGACCGAGGGCCTTGTCAACGAGGCCCTGGCCGTCGTCGGCATCCAGGGGCGGGGCTGGATCTCGGAGCCGGGGACGGCGCTGTCGACCCTCGTCGTCCTGAACGTGTGGACCTTCGGTTCGCCCATGGTGATCTTCCTTGCCGGACTCCGGCAGATCCCGGCCTCCCTCTACGAGGCGGCCTCCGTCGACGGCGCGAACCGATGGCGTCAGTTCCGCAGCGTCACCGTTCCGCTGCTGACACCCATCATCTTCTTCAACCTGGTGCTGCAGATCATCCACGCCTTCCAGACGTTCACCCAGGCGTTCGTGGTCTCCGGCGGTTCCGGAGGGCCCGCCGACTCCACCCTCTTCTACTCGCTGTACCTCTACCAACGCGGATTCGGGCACTTCGACATGGGTTACGCCTCCGCGCTCGCGTGGGTCCTGCTCCTCGTCGTCGCCGCCTTCACCGCCGTCAACTTCTGGGCCTCGAAGTACTGGGTTTTCTATGATGACTGACCGCGCCGCGGCCGTACCGCGCCCTCTGCCCGTCGACCGCCCGCGAGCGGCGCACAGGATCAGGTGGGCGGTGCGCAAGCCCCTCAAGCACCTTCTGCTGCTTCTCGGCGCTCTGACGATGCTGTACCCCCTCCTGTGGATGCTGGTCAGCTCCCTGCGACCCAACAGCGAGATCTTCCGCAGTGCCGGACTCGCCCTGACACAACCGCACTTCGAGAACTACACCAACGGCTGGAGCGCCTTCTCCCGACCGTTCAGTCACTACATGATCAACTCATTGATCGTCGTGACCGGCGCGATCCTCGGGAATCTCCTCGCCTGCTCCCTGGCCGCGTACGCCTTCGCCAGGCTCGAGTTCCGGGCGAAGCGCCTGTGGTTCGCGACCATGCTCGTCACCATCATGCTGCCGGTTCACGTGATCATCGTGCCGCAGTACGTCCTGTTCTCGGAACTCGGCTGGGTCAACACCTTCCTGCCCCTGATCGTGCCGAAGTTCCTGGCGACCGATGCCTTCTTCATCTTCCTCATGGTGCAGTTCATCCGAGGCGTCCCCCGCGAACTCGACGAGGCCGCACGGATCGACGGCGCCGGGCACGCACGCATCTTCTTCCAGGTCATCCTGCCGCTCATGGTCCCGGCGCTGGCCACCACCGCGATCTTCACATTCATCTGGACCTGGAACGACTTCTACTCCCAGCTCATCTATCTGACCGACCCGGACAGATACACCACGCCTCTCGCGCTGCGCGCGTTCGTCGACCAGCAGACCGCGACCGACTGGGGCTCGGTGTTCGCCATGAGCGTCGTCTCACTCGCTCCCGTCTTCCTCGTCTTCCTGTCCGGACAGCGTTTCCTGCTGCGCGGCATCGCGACCACCGGCGGCAAGTGACCACGGGACCGACCGCCGTGCGGACGGCAGCGAACGAGCGAGCACCGCTCGGGAGCGCCGCAGCCATCCCCCTACACATCACGCACAGGAGAACAGCATGAGCATCAGCCCGCTCAGCCGCGTCGCGATAGGAACGGCCCTCACCCTCTCGTTCGCACTGACCGCCTGCTCCGGCAGCGGCGCCGGCTCCGCCGACGAGCTCAGTGGCGACCGCGTCACCCTCCGCGTCACCTGGTGGGGCTCGGACAGCCGCGCCCAGCTGACCAACGAGGCCATCGCGGCATTCGAGAAGAAGTACCCCGACATCAAGGTCAAGGGACAGTACAAGGACTGGAACGGATACTGGGACGCCCTCGCCACGACGACCGCGGCCAAGGACTCGCCCGACGTCGTCCAGATGGACGAGCTGTATCTCGCGTCGTACGCGGACCGCGGCGCGCTCTTCGACCTCGGGAAGGCGAGAAAGCTTCTCGACACCTCGATGTTCGACCGTGAGGCCCTGGCCACGGGGCAGATCGACGGAACGCAGTACGCGCTTCCCATCGGCCTCGGCGTCTCGTCCGTCGTGATCAACACCGACCTCTTCCAGAAGTACGGCGTGGCCGTCCCCGACGACACGAAGTGGACATGGGACGACTACGCCAGGATCGGGAAGGAACTCACGGACAAGAGCGGCGGCAAGATCCACGGCGTTTCCGCCGCCCCCGGCTTCTACGCCGGCGACATCAAGTACTGGGCCCGTCAGCACGGCGGCGAGGTCTTCGACAAGGACGGCAACGTCTCGCTCAAGCCCGAGGCGCTCGCCGGTATGTGGAAGTACGGTCTCGGCCTGATCTCCTCCGGGGCCGGCGTCAAGGCGTCGACGATGGTCGAAGACCTGACCGCCGGAGTCACCGCCGGCAGCTTCGCCACCGGCAAGGCCGCGATGACGACGGCGTACAACACTCAGCTCACCGCGCTCCAGGAGGCCACGAGCGCCCACCTGAAGCTGCTGCAACTGCCCCACGCCGACGACACCGAGGCGAACTTCCTCAAGCCCTCCATGTACTGGGCGGTCTCGAGCCAGAGCCGACACCCCGCCGAGGCGGCCGCGTTCCTCGACTTCCTGCTCAACGACCTTACGGCCGCGCGCATCCTCAGGACGGAGCGCGGGATCCCGGCGAACAAGCAGATGCTCGCGCGGCTCCAGCTGAATCTGAGCGGGCCCGACAAGGCGGCAGCCGACTTCATGCACGGGGTGCTCCAGGGCAGGCCGCCGGTGGTGACTCCCAACGGCGCAAGCGGCATCGAACCCGCCCTCCAGCGCTACACCCAGGAGGTCTACTTCGAGAAGACCTCGCCCGAAGCCGCCGCGCAGGCATTCGTCAAGGAGCTCCAGGGCGAGGTCGACGCGGCCAAGTGACCGCCTTCCCCAGGGGCTGTCGCCTTCGTCTGACCTGGAGCTCCGCTGTCCCTGGGGAAGCCCACCGCGAATGTGCGGATCGGACACCGAGAGAGGGAAACCACCCATGCCCAGCACACGGCCGCCGTACCGCGTGGCCATCGTCGGCACCGGCGGTATCGCCCATGCCCACGCCGAAGCGCTCAGCGGACTGTCCGAACGCGCCCGGCTGGTCGCCGTCGCCGATGTCGACCCCACCCGAGCCGCCGAGTTCGCCGGCCGGTTCTCCGTGCCGCACGTCTTCGACGACCCGAGGACGCTGCTGGAGAACCAGGAACTCGACCTCGTGCACATCTGCACGCCGCCGCATACCCACGCACCCCTGGCCGCCTCGGCGATGCGGGCCGGGGTCACCGCCCTGGTGGAGAAGCCGACAGCGCTGAGCCTGCGCGAACTGGACGAACTGGCTGCGGTGCAGGAGCAGACCGGCTCCAGAGTCCTGACCGTCTTCCAGCACCGTTACGGTGCGGCGGCCGTACGGCTGCGCCGCCTGGTCGAGGCGGGGGCTCTGGGCCGACCGCTGGTGGCCACCTGCGAAACCCTGTGGTACCGGTCCGACGAATACTTCGAAGTGCCGTGGCGGGGGCGCTGGGACGTCGAGGGAGGCGGCCCCACCATGGGCCACGGCATCCATCAGTTCGACCTGATGCTCTCGGTCCTCGGCCCATGGTCGCTGATCACCGCCCTGGCCGACCGCCGGGTCAGGCCCACGGACACCGAGGACGTCTCGGTCGCCGCCGTCCGCTTCGCCGGCGGCACCCTCGCGACGGTGGTCAACTCCCTGCTGTCCCCTCGCGAGACGTCCCGCCTGCGCTTCGACTTCGAACACGCCACGGTCGAACTGGAACACCTCTACGGCTACCGCTCGGAGCACTGGCGGTTCACGCCGGCCCCCGGTCACGAGCAGCTCGCGGCCCTGTGGGCCGACGGGGACGAGGAGGACGTCACCAGCGGCCACAGGCTCCAGATCGAGTCCGTGTTCGATGCCTGGGACACCGGCCAGGAACCCGGTGTGTCCCTGCCGGACGCCCGTCGCACGCTCGAGTTCGCGGCAGCGACGTACGCATCGGCCTTCCGCGGTGTTCCCGTCGCCGCGGGCGAACTGACGGACGGCGACCCGTTCACGCGCAGCATGGACGGCGGCGCCCTGCCCTGGCAGCGGGTCAAGGAGGCCCTGGTATGAGCACGCTCGGGATCCGCCACGACCTCGGTGTCTCCCTCACCGTCCGGGACGGCGGCACCGAACTGTTCCGCTACGTGTACCGGCCGGACACCGTTCGACTGGAGTCGCCCAAGCCCTACATCAGTCCTCTGCGCACCCGGGCCGGAGAGGTGGTCAGCCTGTTCCGGCCGCACGACCACGTGTGGCACAAGGGCATCGCCTGGTCCCTGCCGCACGTCGGCGAGGAGAACTTCTGGGGCGGCCCCACCTACGTCCATGGCAGCTTCTACGTCCAGCTGGAGAACAACGGAACCCAGGCGCACCGCCGGATCGTCGCCCTGGACGGGTGCGAGGGCACGGCGACTTTCTCGCACGACCTGGACTGGATCACCCAGTCCGGCGAGCTGTTCTTCACGGAGCGCAGGACGCTGCGGGCGAGCCTGATCTCGGCGCATGCCTGGGCGCTGACGTTCGAGACGCGGATGACGAACGTCTCCGGAGCGGACGTCGTCATGGGGTCGCCGACCACCAAGGGACGGGAGAACGCCGGCTACGGCGGGCTGTTCTGGCGAGGCCCGCGGTCGTTCACCGGCGGGCGGCTGGTGACCGAGAACGGCCTGGGAGGCGACGAGATCCGCGGCCGGCGCATGGAATGGATGGCCTTCGAGGGCCGTCACGACGAGAGGGACGCGCGCTCGCTGGTCCTCATGATCGACGACACGGCCAACCCCCATCACCCTCCGCAGTGGTTCGCCCGCACGGAGGAGTTCGCCTGCCTCAACCCCGCCCCGTTCTTCAGCGAGGAACTGACCGTCGAGGACAGGGCGACCGTGCGGTTCCGCTACGGGGTGGGCGTCGCCGACGCGGACGCGAGCGCGGCGCCCGAACTCGCCGACGCCGTACGCCGTCTGCTCGCGCGGCCGGACGTCCTGACCGCTGCCGAAGCTCCAGCCTGACCACCCTCGGGCGACGACAGTCCGGCGGCTCCTGACACTTCCCGCTCGGCAGCTCTTCCTGCCCACCCGTTCCCCCGCACACCGACGTCCGGCGCGCCGGGCCGTGTCAGAGCCCGGTCCGCCGGTCGGCCGCAGACGCGGTCGGCACGCACCGACGGGAGGCGTCGCACGCGGTTTCCGATTCACCCCATCCCCTGAAAGGCACGACACGATGAAACGAACTCTCCCACGGCGCTCAGCGGGTGCCGGACGGTCATCCGCCGCTCTGCTGAGCGTCCTGGCCCTCTCCGCCGCCGCGCTCAGCGGCACCGTGATGTCACGGACGGCGGCGGCGAGCGCGGGTACGACGTACTACGTCAGCAGCTCCACCGGCAGCAACCAGAACTCCGGCACGAGCGCGGCCTCGCCCTGGCAGTCGCTGGTCAACGTCAACGACACCACCTTCCAGCCCGGTGACACGATCCTCCTCAAGGCGGGCGACTCCTGGAACGGCCAGCTCCGGCCGAAGGGATCCGGCACAGGCGCCGCCCCCATTCGGATCAATCAGTACGGCACCGGCGCCAAGCCCAGGATCGCGGGGGCCGGAACAGTCCCGGATGCCGTCAAGCTGTGGAACCAGGAGTACTGGGAGATCCGCAACCTCGACGTGTCCAACAAGGCGCCTGCGGTCACATCCGGCACCAACCTCGGTGACTTCCGCGGCATCCATGTCGGTGGTGACAACGGGACGGTTCTGGACCACATCGTGATCGACTCCGTGGACGTGCACGACGTCACGGGCGAGCTCAGGTGGATCTGGGGGGACACCAATAACACCCGGCCCGGAGTCACATACCAGAACGGGTGGGACCGCTCGAAGAACACCGGTGGCATCGTCTTCAGCTCGAAGGGGCCGACCCTCAGCTCCTCGTTGAACTGCAAGTCGTCCACCTGGCCGACCACCCTGCCGAGCCGGACCGGCCCCGCGACGGTGTTCAACGATGTGACGATCGAGAACTCCTCGATCCGTGCCACCTCGTTCGCCGGGATCATCTTCAAGCAGTCCACGGGCGATGCTCCCGGCGCCGCCCGGCTGCCCAGGTGCGCACCAAATGATCCTGTGTTCGCCCCGTCGACCGACGTGAAGATCCGCAACAACTACCTCACGCAGATCGGCGCCGACGACGGCACCAACGGGATGTATCTCACCAGCATCAGCGACGGGCACGTTGAAAGGAACCTGGTCGACCGCGTAGGCACCTCAGGGATCGAGCTGTTCGCCACGGACGACGTCGAGGTGCAGTACAACGAAGTCACCGGCACCGCGGTGAAGGGCGGCGGAACCGACGCGAACGCCATCGACACCGACATCGCCACGACGCGTTCCGTCGTCCAGTACAACTACATCCACCACAACGTCGAGGGCATCCTCGCCTGCGCCTGCTACGACGACATCCACTTCGGTGATGCCGTGTTCCGCTACAACGTTCTCGCGAACAACTCCAAGGCGGCCGTCCATCTGGCCAACGTCTCGGGTTCGACGACCAAGGTGTACAACAACACGGTCTACAACACGGCGCCGGAAATGATCAGAACGGACAAGACCGGCGGCACGACACTCTTCGACAACAACATCTTCCACACCACGTTCGCCAACGCCTCGATGGTGAACGATCCAGAGGTGAAGTACCACAACAACCTCTACGGCGGGACCCTGGACGTGCCCACCAACCACACTGCCAAGGTGATCGGGGACCCGCAGTTCGCCGACCCCACCGCGGGCGGCACCGGAACGCAGGCCACGGGGCCCCTCCTGAGCGCCGGCCTCAACTGGCGACCCGCCGTCGCCTCTCCCGCCGTCAACGCCGCCACCACCGTCGCGGACAACGGCGGGGTGGACTACAACGGTGCCACCGTGCCGATCGTCCCCGACATCGGGGCCCTTCAGCACAACCCGCCCTCCAGCACCCTCTTCGGCGACAACTTCGACGCCCTTCCCGTCGGGGCACTGGCGAACGGGACCAACGGCTGGACGGTCGACTCCACCGGCAACGAGATCAAGGTGTCCGACACCCCCGGCCCGACCGACAAGAGCGTCCAGCTGATCCGGCGGCAGGACGCCGGCGGAACCACGGGGACCCGTATCAGCCGCACCTTCCCCACAGCGCTGACCGGGACCGTCACCATCGAAGCCGACGTGATGCGCAACGACGGTGCGGGCGAGCGCAACTACTTCGGCCTGCCCTACCTGTACAACAGCTCGGGCGCCCAGGTGGTCAGCGTCGGCTTCTCCGAGGGCGACATCGTCGCGTACTCGGGTACCACGCTCCAGGTCGTCAAGCCCTACACCCAGGGCACTTGGTACCACGTCAAGCTCGTGGTCGACACGGCACGGCAGAACTTCGACTTCGATCTCAACGGCCGCCGCATCCTGACCGACGCGGCCTTCCGCAACAGCGCCCCCGGCATCGCCCGCATGGCGTTCTACGCCAACGCCGGCAACGGCAGCGCCTTCGTGAACAACGTCATCGTCCACTGACGGCTCACCGACATCTGTGGGCGGGACCGTGTCCGGTCCCGCCCACAGGCTGTCCGTCAGCAGTTGAGGGTCGCGTCAGCCCAGTCGGCGTGGTCGTAGGTGATCCCGTCGCCTCCGTCCGTGACCACCAGCCGGACGATGTCGGCACCCGTGACATCGGCGGACAGCCGCTGGGCGGGAGCGGCGTTGTCCAGGACTTCGGTCGCCGTCACCTTGCGGCCGTCCGCCCAGACCTCGAACGCCGTGGTCCCCCTGGTGCCGGACTCGTCATCGAGTCCCACCGTCGCCGTGAAGGAGGAGCACTCCGCGCCGAGGTAGTACTCCACGACGCTCGGGGCGTGGACTCCCAGCCCCTTGGCGTACCGCAGGCCGTCGATGCTGATCGGTCCGCCGTCACCCGCTCCGGACTCGCCGACACTGCGGTCCTTCTCGACGGGACCCCATCCGTTGCTCGCACTCAGCCAGGGGGTGTCGCTGAGGTAAGAGGTACCGTCCGGAGGGCGGACCACGACACTGGCGGCCAGGGGCTGTTCCTGCACCCGTCCGGCGCCGTCGGGGGACAAGTACGCCGCTGACAATGTGACGTCATAGGTGCCCGGCCGGGTTCCTGACGGAGCTTTCACGCTCCACGTCGTCGTCAGTGTCTTCCCCGCGGGCAGTGCCTGTCGTGCGGCCGGCGACGTCGGGGCGATGTCCCAGCCGGCGGGGCCCGCCAGGGCGACCCAGACCCATTTGGCCTTCCTGCGGCCGAGGTTCGTCACCGTGGTGGTCACCTCGGCCGGCGCACCGGCCTGGACGAACCACGCCTGCGACTGGCCTGCCTCCAGGGCAGGCGGGTAGGACGCCCAGTCGCTGTCGGCGAAGAGGCGGATCAGCACCGTGCCGTGCGCGGGAACCGTCGCGGCGACCGTGCCCGCGATGCTGGTGTCGGTGTGTTTCCACAGGTCGCGCATCCGGTAGCCGCGGGCATGCGGCATGCCCACGTCCGTCGCCGTCGTGGCGATGCGCTGCGGCCGGTCGGACTCGTTGAAGAGGGCGACGGCACGGCTGCCGTCGGCCATCTCCTTGGCGACCACCCAGCGGCCGCCGTCGGAGCCGACGACCTTGCCCTGCCTGCCGAGCGGGTCCTGGTCGACCGCGATGACCTCGCGGTTGCCGAGGATCTCGAACGTCTTCGCGTCGGCCCTGCGCAGGTCGGAGCCGATGAGCAGGGGCGCGGCCATGACGGACCACATGGAGAACTGGGTCCGGTACTCGGTGTCGGTCATGCCGCCGTTGCCGACCTCGAGCATGTCGGGGTCGTTCCAGTTGCCGGGTCCGGCGTAGGCGTGGAGCGGGAGGTTCTTCTTCAGGATCGAGAGAGTCGAACCCCAGCTGTCGTTGATGTCGCCGGTGGTGCGCCACAGGTGGCCGACGTCGGACGCCCACTCCCAGGGCTTGCTCTCGCCCCACTCACAGATGCTGAAGACGATCGGGCGGCCGGTCGCCTCCAGGGCGTCGCGCATGGTCGTGTAGCGCTTTCTCGCGTCGACGCCTTGGTTGGAGCAGTTGTCGTACTTGAGGTAGTCGACACCCCAGTCGGCGAACTGCCGCGCGTCGCTGTACTCGTGACCGAGGCCGCCGGGGAAGCCGAGCCGGTCGCAGGTCCTGGTGCCGGCGCTGGTGTAGATGCCGAACTTCAGGCCCTTGGAGTGGACGTAGTCGGCGACCGCCTTGATGCCGCCCGGGAAGCGGACGGGGTCCGCGACCAGCTTTCCGTCGGCGTCGCGTTGCGGCAGTGCCCAGCAGTCGTCGAGGTTGACGTACTCGTAGCCCGCCTCCTTCAGACCTCTGGAGACGAAGATGTCGGCGATGCCCTTGACCATCGCCTCGTTGAAGTCGGCCCGGCAGTGCGTCGAGTTCCAGTTGTTGAAGCCCATCGGCGGAGTGAGGGCCAGTCCGTCACGCTCGACGGCTCTGTGTGTTCCGCCGGCAGGGGGTGTCCCGGCCGGGGCGGCGGCCGACGCGGGGGCCGTGTAGACAGCACCGGCGAGCAGGGCGCAGGCCAGCCCTGCGGCAGTTCTGCGAGTGGCGATGGGGGGTAACGATCGCATGAACGGTCCTCCGTGACTGAGTGGGAGGGCAGCGATGAGCGCGGAGAGCGCGTCGCCGACAGTAGGACGTCTTCCGTTCCAGCGCCACACTTCCAACAAAAGCCATGATGTTAGTTGTCGGATTTTGAGCGCTCTGCGAAGTCGTGCCGCGGAGCCGCGTCCATCGGGGACGAAGGGCGCCGGAGCCGTCCGCGATGCCGCCCGGTCGGCGCCGCGTCGAGGGACGCGATCCCGGCGAAACCGGCACGTGGGAACGGCGGCCCGCACCCCTCTGGACACGCCGCCCGGCAGCCGTGAACATCGGAGACGAGCAGGGCGGCAGGGTCCGAGGTCGCCTTCCGGGACCACGGCCCGTGCTCAACTTACGTACCGGTCCGAGGCGATGTGGGGTTCCAGTGGCCGACCCAGGTGGACTCCTGGCCGATCAGCGACGCCAGTTCATCCTGGAGAAGGTACGCCGAGACGGAGCGGTGCGAGTGGCCGAACTGGTCGACCGACTTGCCGTCTCGGACATGACCATCCGGCGGGACCTGGACATCCTCGCCCGCCGCGGAGTCCTGGAGAAGGTCCACGGGGGAGCCGTCGCCCTGACAGGGGCGGCCGGACACGAGCCCGATTTCGCGAGCAAGTCGACACGGGAATCTGCGGCGAAGGAGTCCATCGCGCAGGCCGCGGCAGCGCGCGTGCAGCCCGGCAGCGTCGTGGCCGTCTCGGCGGGAACGACGGCCTACCAGGTCGCCGCCCGCCTTCTCGACGTGCCTCGCCTGACGGTCGTCACCAACTCGCTGCCCGTCGCCGACCTGCTGCGGGCCACCGCCGACGACCGGACATCGGTCGCCGCTCCCACGCTGATCCTCACCGGGGGATCGCCGACTCCGTCGGCCTCACTTGTGGGGCCCGTCGCCGACCTGGTGATCACTTCCCTTCATGTCGATCTGCTGATCATGGGTGCGTTCGGAGTGACGGAGCAGGCGGGGCTGACCACCCCCAATCTCGCGGAGGCGCAGACGAACCGGGCCTTCGTGTCCTCGGCGAGCCGAGTCGTGGTCGTCGCGGACCACAGCAAGTGGGGTGTCCGAGGTCTCAGCGGCTTCGCCGCCCTGAACGAGATCGACTGCCTCGTCACCGACAGGCAGTTGTCCGGCCCGGCGCAGACGGTCCTCTCCAGAACGGTCGGGGAGCTCGTGGTCGCCGACTGAGGTCCCCGGGCTCGCCGAGGTCCGGCGACCGCCCCGCAGGGCCGTTGCCCGCGGCCCGGAACTCCCCGCCGGGATGTCCGCGTGTCAGGCCCTGCCGATCGTCGCCGAGCGGGTCGGCGGGTGCGCGGCTTTCGTGCGCGTGCATCTCGCTGTGACCTCCTCAACTGGGCCTGCTGTGTGCACAGTTGGTGCATACCGCTTCGAGCACGTCGGTTCGAGTTGAATTCAGATGGACTTCGTCCGTTCATGTTGACTTTGCGCCTGGGCTTGCCGCGCAGTGCGATTGCGCGGCCCTGCCGAATCGCCCAGGGATCCCCCGGAAAGCTGCGACATCCTGCTGGGTACGGTCCTGCGACCGACAAGGCAGGGGACGGGTCGGCCGCGCCACCTCGCACACTTCCGCCCCTCACGTACCGCTGCGCCTTCGAGCAAAGCACCGCCCCACTGCCGGCAGAGCGCCTGGCCGAGCCGTACCTCGAGGCCCATCCGGACACGGCTGACGCGCAGTGCGGCCCCCACGACAACAACCGGAGGTTGTTCGATGGACGAGACCGGGAACATCCCCTCCAGCGGAACAAGCCGCAGGCACGTCATGGCGGCCGGTGCGTCGGCCCTGGCCGTACTGAGTCTCCAACCCGGGAGGGCGTTCGCGGCGGCCGAGCCCACCCTGCTCCCCGGCGCTCCCGGTGCCCTGGCCGAGGAGCCGGAATACGGTGACTCCATGGGGGAGACCCTTTCCCTCGCCGGACGGTGGGGGTTCAAGCAGGGCGGGTACACCGCGGGCGACGCGGCCGGGCCGCTGGGCGACGGCGTGCTCCTGCCCGGCACCATGAACTCCAACAAGAAGGGCGTGCCGGCCCCGCCGGAGTCCGCGTCGCTCGACCGGCTGACCAGCCTCTACGGCTACGTCGGCCGGGCGCTCTACCAGCGGACGTTCACCGTTCCCTCCTCCTGGGCGGGGCGTCGGATCACCCTCCTGCTCGAACGGACCAAGGAGACTCGCGTCTGGATCAACGGGGTCGAGCAGAACTCGCGCAACACCGCGAACTCCTACGGGGTGGCGCACGAGTACTACCTGTCCGGTGTCGAGGCCGGCAAGGAGAACGTCATATCGGTCGAGGTCGACAACACCCTCCGCCGGTTCATGTCCAGCAGCCACATGCACACCGAGGAGACCCAGACCAACTGGAACGGCATCCTCGGCAAGATCCTCCTGGTGGCCGTCCCGGATCTGGCGGTGCGGGACGTCCGGGTGTACCCCGATGTCTCAGCGAGGAGCGCACGCGTGGAAGTCGTCATGGCGAACATGACGGACGCGCCCCTGCCGTTCCCGGGCATGAAGATCACCGCGAAGAGCTACAACAGCGAGCCGGGCGCCGAGCACCGCGCACCCGCCTTACATGCGCAGGGCGGCACCGTGCCCGCGCGGTCACAGGAGACCTTCCGCTACGACATGCCCATGGGCGACCGTGTGCTGCTGTGGAGCGAGTGGAGGCCGAACCTGTACCGGCTGACGGTCAAGGCGGGCACGAGCACGTACAGCACGTCGTTCGGGATGCGTGACTTCGCCACCGGCGGGCCCCGGAACCAGCACTTCACCATCAACGGCAAGATCACCTACCTGCGCGGCGAGGCGAACTCCGCCGTGTTCCCGCTCTCCGGCTATCCGTACATGTCCAAGGCGGACTGGCGGCAGTTCTTCTCCACGGCCCAGGAACTCGGTGTCAACTTCTTCCGCTTCCACTCCTGGGTGCCTCCGGAGGCGGCGTTCGCCGCCGCCGACGAGCTCGGCATCTACATGCAGCCCGAGCTCTACAACTTCGGCGGTTCCCTCGCCGACTACTACGAGGCATGCCGGGAAGAGGCGGAGCTGATCGCCACCTACCTGGCCAACCATCCCTCGTACGTGGCGATGACGTGGGGAAACGAGGTCAACAGCGGGCCGGGGGCGAAGCGGGACGCGTCGAACAGGCTGCGCACCCGCATGCGCGAACTCGACCCCACGAGGCTCTACGCGGAAGGCACCAACGCCAACTACTGGGCCGTGTCACTCAATGCGGGAGACGACTACTGGGCCAGCTTCGCCACCGAGCAGGACGACATCAGGCTGTCGTTCTCCCAGGTGGACCGTACGGACGGCGGCGAGGGCGAGGCACGGCAGCCGAACTCGTCCTACACCTTCGCCCGGGGAACCGCAGGTTACCGGCTGCCGATCATGTCGCACGAGATCGGCCAGTACCAGGTGTACCCCGTCTTCGACGAGGAAGTACGCCACTACCGCGGCACCTTCGTCGACGAGGGCGGCGTCGAGCGCGAGGGCGTCTTCGACGCCCGCAACCTGAGGAAGTACCAGCAGTTCGCCGAGGAGGCCGGCCTCGGCGACATGACGCACAAGTTCGCGCTGGTGTCGGCACGCGTATCGGCTCTCGGCTACAAGGCGGACATGGAGACCTCGCTCCGCACCCCCGGACTCGCCGGCTACCAGCTGCTGAGCATCCAGGACTTCCCCGGCCAGAGGACCGCCCTCGTCGGCATTCTCGACTGCTTCATGAAAGAGAGAAGCGGCGGCCTGCCGAACCCGGTCTACAAGGGGTTCAACAACGACGTCTCCCTCATGGCCAGGCTCGACACCTACGTCTACGGCAGCAACGAGACGCTCAAGCCTGTCATCACGATCGCCAACTACGGGCCGCGCACACTGCCGCGAGCGCGCATCGAGTGGACCCTCGGCCCCGAGACCGAGTCGCTCGACGGATCCCGCGTGACGACACGGAAGGGCCCCGTGCACGCCTCCGGCTCGTTCACGGTGCACCGCCTCGGCCAGGGCACGGTCACCGACGTCAGGACGCTCGCCATCACACTCTCCGGGATCACCAGGGCCACCAAGATGGTCCTGCGTCTCGCGGGCACCGAGGGCTTCACGGGCGAGAACTTCTACAGCATCTGGGTGTACCCGGGGCAGGCCGCCGCGACGCCGCCACCGGGAGTGCTGGTGACCCGCGCCTTCGACCAGGAGGCGAAGGACCGCCTTGCCGCTGGCGGCCGCGTCCTGCTGGTCCCGGACCCCGAGCACATGCCGCGCAGCGTTCGGGTGCAATGGCGCACGGACTACTGGAGCAAGTTCTTCCACACCAGGCAGCCGAGCTACGACCGCCCCCGGCGCCCCGGCAGGGACGGCACCGGCACGCCGTACACGGAGGAGGCGTACACGATGGGCATGTACGTCGAGAGCACCCACCCGGTGTTCGCGGACTTCCCCACGGAGTTCTTCAGCGACTTCCAGTGGTACCACCTCATGAAGGGCTCGCGGGCTCTCGTCGTGGACGAACTGCCGCACGAACTGCCGTTGATCGCACAGAACATCGACCACATCAACCGGCATCACCGGCTGGGCAGCATGTTCGAGGCCCGGGTCGGGCCGGGGTCGCTCTTCGTGTGCAGCTTCGACATCCTGGACCACGGCAGGTCGCCCGAGGTGAAGCAGCTCTTCAACAGCGTGGTGCGCTACGTCGGATCGGCCGGGTTCGACCCTGAGTTCGACGAGCTGACCGCGACGCAGCTCGGTCGACTCTTCGAGTGGCCGGTGCGTAATCCCTACGCGAGGGTGGAGGCCGAAACCTACGACATCGGCAGCGAGGCGTTCGCCATCGAGTCCGGCAGGACGCCCGACGGCGCGAGCGCCACTGCGATCGGAGGCATCAGCGGCGGCGAGTTCGCCACCTACAAGCGGCTGGCCTTCGGCTCCGGGGTGAGGCAGATAGAGGTCAACGGGGCCAACGGGAACGGTCGGCCCGCCACCGTCGAGATCCGCGCGGGCGGAGCGGACGGTGAACTCATCGGCACCGTGGCGTTCGCCGGCACGGGAACCGACTGGAAGGCGTACTCGTCGCAGACCTTCAGCATGGCGGCGCTGCCCGGCACGACCGACATCACCCTGGTGTTCAAGGCCGGTGGTATCGCGCTCAACTACATCCGGTTCATTTCGTAGGACAGCCCACGGCCACCCGACAGGCATCGCGGCCGCCCTCTCCGGGAAGGAACGGGGAGGCCCGGGGCCGGTGCTCGGGGGAGCGTACATCCCTGCGCGCCCGCCCCGCGGGTGGAGACCGGCCGAGCGCCGGACCGGCATCGCGGACGCAAGGGTGCGGAAGGGCTGCTCCCGATCCGGGCGGTCTCGGCAGGGAACCGGTGGTCGGCGTCGGCGACTCCACGGGTTCGTCGGTGACTTCGATGGCGTTGTCGCACGGAACCTGACGCAAGCAAGTCATCGCATCTCTCCACGTCCATGTCTGATGTCAAGGAACACGGAGTCACGTGACTACGACCGATCTCTCCCCTGCGCCCCGCCCCCTGGCGTTGGCGGACGGCAGGCCGGCGGCCGCCGCGTGGCCGCTCCAGCTGGGGGTCGTGCACCTGGACCACGCCTCCTGGGGAGCGGTTCCGCTGGTGGCTCAGACGCAGCAGAACCGGCTGCGCCGCCAGGTGGAAGCCTGGCCCGGTCGGTGGTTCGCGGCGCTGCCGGCAAGGGTCGCTGCCGCGCGGAGGCCGGTGGCCGGCTTCCTCCAGGTCTCCCCGCGGGATCTCGCTCTCGTGCCCGACGCCGGCGCGGGCAGGAGCGTGGTCTACGCGAGCGTGCCGCCCCGGCCCGGCGGTGAGATCCTGGTCACCGACCACGCCGACAGCGGTGTGAGCATGGGGGCGCAACGCCTCGCCCGGCGCTGGGGCGGGCAGGTGCGCACGGCGCACGTGCCCCTCGACGCGGACGCCGACACCGCCTACGCGTGCGTGGCCGCGGGCCTGGGCGAGGCAACCGGGCTCGTGGTCATCGATCACATCACCTCGGTGACCGCGCGGAGGATGCCGGTGAGGCGAATCGCCCGGGAAGCCCGAAAGCTCGGCGTCCCGGTTCTCGTCGACGGTGCCCACGTACCAGGTCTGATCAAGGATCCGCTGTCCGGACTGGACTGCGACTTCTGGGTCGGCGACCTCCACAGGTTCGGCTGCGCGCCCCGTGCAACGGCGGCACTGGTGGCACGCACCGACCTGCGCGAGGACCTCTTCCCGCTGATCGACTCCCGGGGTGCCCCAGTCCCCTTCCCCGACCGCTTCGACTCTCCGGGGACTGCCGATGCCACAAGCTGTCTCGCAACCCCTGCCGCGCTGGCTTTCATCGAGGAGATGTGGGGCTGGGAGACCGCCCGGACGTACATGCGTGAACTGGCCGACTACGGTGAAGAGATCATCGGCGCGGCGCTGTCGGAGCTGACCGGTGACGACTGCCGCGTGGATGTGGGCATGCCCGCCAACGCCATGCGCCTGGTGCGGATCCCTTCGCCGCTGGCCGCCACCGCTGCGGAGGCCGAGACCCTGCGGGACCGGGTGGCACAGGAGTTGGGGGTGGCGGCGGCGTTCACCAGCTTCGGCGGTGTCGGCTACCTGCGCCTGTCGACGCATGTCTACAACACCGCGGCCGATCTGGAGACCTTTGCCGAGCGCGGTGTCCCCGCGCTCTGGGCGTGGTCGCGCAAGCGGTCGCGGGAATGACCGATGGGCGGCGTGCGGGGGGCCCGCCGTCGAGCCGCGCCGCCGGCCTGTCGGTTTCTGTTCGGACGTGTCGCTGCTTGGGGACGGCCGGACCGGTGGTGCCCCCGCTGCCTTGCCCGGTGGCACGGCCCGGGCTGAAGCCCGTCCTTGGCTCGACCGCGCGTGCCGGGCCGGACGGACACCGTCGGCTCGCCGGGCCGTGATCCCGCTGCGGGCCTGCGGGTTCGTCCGCGATCGCGCCCTCAAATGCCCGCCGGGTGTCCGCGCGCCATGAACGCGGACTCTCCCGGGCCGCAGGCGTGAGGCGTTTCGGCCTGTGACGCGTACACCCGTCTCCGTGTCAACTTCCTTGCTCGACAAGGTGGTTACGGTGCGATCTCGAAGCATGGCACTTCGGTCGGAGTTCTTGACAGTCACCTCGATCGGGCGTTTACCTGTGCGGCAGTTCGTTTGAAAGCGATTGTTTCTGGGCGGTCATGTTGATTTGGCGGCCCGCGCTCACGCGACACGGGAGGCTCCCATGCACCGTTCACGCTTACGGATCGCGACCGCAGCCGGCATCTGCGTAAGCCTGGGCCTCACGGCCTGTTCCACCGGGCGGGAGTCGGGTACGGACCCGGCGTCCGCCCCGCCCGTCACGGGGAAGATCTCGCTCACCTACCTCCAGAAGCAGGGGGACCAGGAGTACTTCATCGGCGAGGCCGAGGGGGCGAAGGCGAAGGCCGCCGAACTGGGTGTCGACCTCAAGGTCGTCAACCTGGGCAACGACGCCAACAAGGCTGTGAGCGAGGTCCAGGCGGCGGTCGCACAGAAGTCGAACGGCCTCATCGTCGTGGTGCCCGACCCCGCAGTGGGTCCACAGGTCGTGCAGGCGGCCAAGGACGCCGGCGTCGCCCTGCTGACCTCCGACGACCAGATCTGCGCCACCGGTCCGTCCCCGGCGGAGTGCGCCAAGGAGAACCTCGTGCCCCGCATCGGGTTCAGCGGTGCCCAGATGGGCGGCGAGGTCGGCAAGCGCGCCGCCGAAGACTACGTCAAGGCCGGATGGAAGCCCGCCGACACCCGGATCATCTCGGCCTGGAAGCAGGACGTCACGGTCTGCACGGACCGGGTCGAGGCAGCCGACAGCGCGTTCAGGACCACGGCCGGAGCGAAGATCCGGAAGATCGACGTCGCCACCGACAACACACCCACCGGCGCACAGGACAAGGTCGCGGCCACCGTCACCGCGAACGCCGGCGTCAAGAACTGGATCGTCTGGGGCTGCAACGACGAGAACGTCCAGGGCGGCGTGACCGCCCTGGAGAACGCCGGTGTCAAGGCCGACAACATCATCGGCGTCGGCCTGGGCGCCTATCTCGCCTGCAAGAACTGGGGCGGAGACAAGCCCACCGGCATGAAGGCCGCGCTGTTCATCAACGGCCACGACGTCGGCGCCCTGGCCGTACAGACCATGTACGACAAGCTCAAGAACGGCAAGCCGTTCCCGGCCGAGGCATTCGCGCCCACCACCATGGTCGACGCCACCAGCTGGAAGAGCGCCGGCGTCACCTGCGGCTGACTTCGCATCACTGCCGGGCTCCGCGTGCTCCAGGTCGCCTCCGGGCAGGGCTCCCGGCCGGAGGCGACTCACCAACCCCACCCCGCAACCTCCGAGGTCTCAGAATGAGCGAAGCGCACCGCTCACAGGACGGCACGTCCGGCACCGCCCGCCTCCGGACAGCACCTCCTGCAGGCATCTCCGTCCAGTCCGTCACCAAGCGCTTCGGCGCGGTACGAGCCCTCAGCGATGTCACCCTGGACTTCCCCGCCGGTCAGGTCACGGCGCTGATGGGTGAGAACGGCGCGGGCAAGTCCACTCTCCTGAAGATCCTCACCGGCGACCACCAGCCGACCACGGGGCATGTGGAGATGGACGGCACCCGCCTGGAACTGCGGTCCCCCGCCGACGCGCGCGCCGTCGGCATCAGGATCATTCCGCAGGAGCCCGAGATCATCCCGCACGTGTCCGTCGCCGAGAACGTGTACGCGGGTTCCCTCCCCCGGCGGGCGGGCAGACGCCTGGACCGCCGTGAGCTGAACCGCCGTATCACCAGTGACCTCGGGCGGTTCGATTTCGCCGACGTCCTCGACCCGTCCCTGCTCGGCTCGCAGCTGACCCCCGCACAGCGCCAACTCGTCGAGATCCTGCGCGCGCTCACGGGCGAGGCCAAGGTCATCGCCTTCGACGAGCCCACCTCCTCCCTGTCGGAACACGAGGTGGACGCGCTCTTCACCCTCATCCGCAACCTGCGCGACCAGGGCATCGCCGTCGTCTACGTCTCCCACCGCATGAAAGAGATCTTCCAGCTCGCCGACCGTATCGCCGTCCTGCGTGACGGGGCACTGGCAGGCGTCCAGGAGGCCGCCGCCACCGACGACGGCGAACTCGTGCGACTCATGGTGGGGCGCGACCTGTCCACGATGTTCACCCGCACCCGCGTCGCCACCGACCGCCTCGTCCTCGACGTGCACGACGTCACCACCGACCACGTCCGCGGTATCAACCTGAGGGTCCACGCCGGCGAGGTCGTGGGCCTTGCCGGCCTCATCGGAGCCGGCAGGTCAGAACTCGCCCTCGCGCTCGCGGGCGACCTGCCCGTCCGCCACGGAACCGTCACCCTCGACGGCCGGCGACTGCGTTCCGGCCGGCCCGGGGACGTCATCAGGGCGGGGCTCGGCCTCGCCCCCGAGGAACGCAAGGCGCAGGCGCTCTTCCTGCAGCGCTCGGTCCGGGACAACACATCCACCGTCGTCCTGGAACGGCTGCGACGGTTCCGCTTCGTGCGCCGCGGAGCCGAACGCGAACTCGCTCAGGACTACACCCACCGGCTCCGGGTGCGGACGCCCTCGATCGAGCACGAGGTCCGAAAGCTGTCCGGCGGCAACCAGCAGAAGGTCGTGCTCGCGCGCTGGCTGGCCCGCAAGCCCAAGGTGCTCATACTCGACGAGCCCACCCGGGGCATCGACGTGGGCGCCAAGGCCGAGATCTACCAGATCATCGCCGACCTCGCGGCGGAGGGCGTCGCCGTGCTGGTGATCTCCTCCGAACTCCCGGAAGTCCTCGGCCTCGCAGACCGCGTCGTCGTCATGCAGAACGGCCGTATCACCGGCGAGCTGGACCGCCGCGAAGCATCCGAGGAAGCCATCCTCGCCCTCGCCATGGCCGATGACCTCAGCATCACCACACCCCCCGCCGGAGCATCCGCATGAGTGTCACCACCACACCCCCCGACGCCGCCGAGCACGACGTGACGAAGAGACGGACCGCCCCCGTCCTCGCCTCCCTCGGGGCACAGAACCTCAGCCTCATCGGCGCCCTCGTCGCCGTCCTGGCCCTGTTCGGCTTCCTCAACGAGAACTACCTCAGCCTTTCGAACATCCAGGTGATCGCCGAGGCGGCCACCATCACCGGCCTGCTGGCCACCGTCCAGACCGTCGTCATCATCTGCGGCGGCCTCGACATCTCCGTCGGCTCCCAGGTCGGAGTCGCCTCCGTCGTCAGCGCCATGGTCTTCACCAGCACCGGCTCCAACGCGTTCGTCGGCATGCTCGCCGCGATCGGCGTCGGTGTGCTCGTCGGCGTCGTCAACGGCCTCGTCATCGTCTACGGCCGCGTCAACCCCACCATCGCCACCCTCGCGGGACTCGCCGCCTACAAGGGCCTCGCCCAGCTCCTCTCCGACGGCCGCGCACAGGGCTACGTCCTCAACGACGACGTCTTCGTCTTCCTCGGCCGGGGCAAGATCGCCGGACTGCCCGCGATGGTCTGGACACTGCTCCTCACCGCCGTGGCCGTCCACATCCTGCTGAAGTACACCGACATCGGCCGCAACCTCTACGCCATCGGCGGCAACGACACCGCCGCCCGCCTCGCAGGCATCGACATCAACAAGTACCTGATCTGCGTCTACTCCCTGATCGGTGTCGTCGCCGCCGTCGCCGGCATCCTGCTCACCGCCCGCACCGGCTCCGGCCAGCCCGTCTCCGGCAGCGAGGGCCTCGAACTCAAGGCCATCACCGCCGCCGCCCTCGGCGGCTGCGCCCTCAAGGGCGGCAAGGGCGGCATCGGCGGCACCCTCCTCGCCGTAGCCCTCCTCGGCTGCCTGGAGAACGGTCTCACCGTCGAAGGCATCAACACCTTCTGGCAGAACGTCGCCCAGGGCGCCCTGCTCGTCATCGCCGTCACCATCCAGCAGCGCCGCAACGGCGAACGCGCCGTCGGACTGCCCCACTGAGCGCGCCCTCATCACACACGGCGCGGGCGACCACACCCAGGAATCCGGACCGGTGGCCGGCCCACCCACCCGATGCGTCTGCGCACGGGGCCGGTGAGGGCGCGGTGGGCCGGGGGCCGGCCGCTTGCTGTCCCGGCCGGTCCGGTCCGGGGCAGCAGACGCTGAGGGCGGCTCTGCCGCGGGTGGGGAAGGCGCCTTCCCGGACCTGCGGGCGTCTTCGCACGCACGCCCGGACGATGCGGCGCGATGAAGCGGTGGTCGAGCCCGCCGGTGTCCTCGGCTCGTCTCCGCGGCTGCGTCACCGTCTCTCCGTCATCACCGGCAGCAGCCCGCACCCCTGGCTGATGTCGACCGGCGAGCCCGGACCACCCCTGCACACCCATTGGGCGGGGTCTTCGGCTGCGGACCCCTTGTTCCCGGCCCGGACCCCGCACCGGCAGAGGGCCCCCCACGGGGTGCCCCGTCGGTACACCCCTGTTCGGAAGAGTGCCATGGAGAGCCTGACCAAGCGACATCTGACCGCTGATCAACTCGACAGCCTGCTGCGTGCCGATGCCGGCCTCGGATGCCGGCTGGAGGACGAGATGACAGACGGCTGGTTCAACAGCGTCTACCGCGTACGCCTGGACGACGGGCGGCCCGCCGTGGTGAAGGTCGCCCCGCCGCCCGGCGCGGCGGTCCTTCGGTACGAGCGCGGCATCCTCGCCACCGAGGCCATGGTCTACCGGCAGCTCGCGAAGCTCCCGGCCGGCGCCGTGCCCGCCCCCGAACTGCTTGTTGCCGGTGAGGAATTCATAGCCCTCTCGGTCCTCGACGGTGTCTCGTGGGACAAGGCGGGCGACCGGCCCACCCCCGATGACACCACCGCCCTGCGCCGTGAACTCGGCGCGATCACCGCCCGCCTGCACACCATTGCGCCGGAGCACGGCCACTTCGGGTATCCGGCCGCCGAATCGGCGCTGTCCGCCCCGGACTGGCGGACGGCGTTCACCTCCATGGTGGAAGCGCTCCTCGACGACGCCGACCGCTGGCAGTCCCCGCTGGGCGTGCCGCCCGGCGACATCCGGACCCTGGTGGCCGAGGGCGGCCAGGCCCTGGCCGAGGTCACCGAGCCCCGGCTGGTCCACTTCGACCTGTGGCCGGGCAACATCTTCGTGGACCCGGCGGGGCCCCGGATCACGGGCCTCATCGACCACGAGCGGGCGTTCTGGGGCGACCCTGCCGCCGAACTGGTCTCGCTGGCCTTCGGCGGCGGCACGAGCCCGGACTCCGACCTGGTGGCCGGCTACACCGAGGCGGGCGGCCGCCTCGACTTCGGCCCCTCGCTCGAGCACCGCCTGGCCCTCTACCACCTGTACCTGGGGCTCCTCCTGGTGGTCGAGTGCGGCCCCCGCGGCTACGGCCCCGACCACCTCGCCATGTGGCGCGGCCAGTTCGACGAGAGCCTCACCCGGGTCCGCGCCCTGGTGTGAGGAGCCCGAAGGGGCGCCGGCTGCCCGCCGGAAAGCCCGGCCCCGGCCCCGTCAGGCCCCGCAGCCTGACGGGGCCGAGGCATTCCGCCAGGCGTGGCCGGTTCTCGTGCCGGGCCGCCG
Organism: Streptomyces sp. NPDC093094; assembly: GCF_044754345.1. NCBI lineage: Bacteria > Bacillati > Actinomycetota > Actinomycetes > Kitasatosporales > Streptomycetaceae > Streptomyces > Streptomyces sp. NPDC093094. Next base: position 38,488 of record NZ_JBIVOX010000031.1, read on the forward strand.
ACAACGTGGCAACGGGCCGCCGCCGCCCCGGTCACCGATACCGGGACGGGGCAGACGCCTCGCAGTCCCGGCCGGGCCGAGGCCGCCACCCTGGAGCCTCGGCTGCGGGCACCCTGGTGTCGAGGCTGTGTGCCGGGACCGCTCGGCCGTCCAGGACGAGGCCGTCTGCGCCGAGGCCGTCCACCGCGCCTCGCCGGATCCGATGCGGGTCGGCGGCCGTCGGTCGACGGCACCTCTGGCAGGCGCGTGGGAGCGTGCCCTCACCGCGCTGACGGCTCGGACCGGCACCGACGGGACCTGGCCCGGGCCAGGCCGGCAGTCCGCGGCCGAACCGGCTCGGACGGTGGCGCGGCCGCCGGCGGCATCGAGGACCCTCGCCTCCGTCAGGGCGGTGATGCGCGGCATGTCGTCCACCACGCGCGAGACGGTTCGACGTGAGGCACCAGCGAGCCGCGCCGCTCCCGGAGCCACCGGCGCGCTGCCCTCTTGCCTCTTGCGCTTCCGCGCGAGGTCACCGTCCACGACCGGCGGGTACGCAACTCCGCCCAGCGGTCCGCGTACCCGCGCCCGCGGTACGCGAGCGGAGCGTGGCGAGAAACATCCCCTGACATATGACGACGTCGGCCACCGCCTCCGAAGGGATGGCGCTCCCTGGTCGCACCTTCCGAGCGCGTTCATCGAGGCTGCTCCACTCACCCTGACCTGTGCAGCAGGGCGGGTGCAGGTCTTTCGCATGATCCTTGCCGAATGCGTTGACACCTCTGGGCGGCCCGCATACAGTCCCGCAACAACCGCTCGTGAACGTTCACGAAGACTTGAGATTCAGACAACACCACGGCAATAAGACCCTGGAGGGCGATCTTGAACACGCCGTTCCCCCGTGACCCCCTGTCTCGGCGCAACATCCTCAGAGGCGGCAGCTCGCTGGTCGTGGTCGCGGCCATCGGATTCGGTTCGGGAACGTCCGCCGCCGCCTCGGTGTCCACCGCCGAGCCGCCGCCGCCCGCTCCCGTCGACCCGCCGTACTACTCGTACACCCCGAACATCCAGGTCGGCGCGTCCCCCTGCACGGACCTGGCGGCGGGCAAGCCGTCCTTCGCGGACAGCTTCGTGGCCGGCGAACACGTTCCGTTCAACGGAAACGACGACTACCTGCCCAGCACGTGGAAGGCGGCCGGTCAGGGAGCCTCGGAGTGGAAGGTCGACCTCCAGGGCTACTTCGACCTCACGGGGACCCGCCTCACCTGGCCGCAGGAGCGCGGCAGCTACGCCTACCGCATCGACGTCTCCACCGACGGCCTCACCTGGAGGAAGGCCGTCGACCAGGTGGACGACGACCTGAGCACCCGGGTCCGCGAGGACACGTTCGGCGCGACGGACGTCCGCTTCGTCCGCGTCACCCTCCGCACCCTCGGCGGCGGCGAGCCGGCCGGCTTCTGCGACTTCCGGGCCTTCGGGCAGCTACGCCCGGGAAGCGACGTCGCACTCGGGAAGATCGCGTACGCGTCGACCGGGAAGACGGCGGCCAAGGCCGTCGACGGCTCCACCGCGACGAGCTGGGTCGCCGAAGGGCTGTACTGGCACGTCGACCTGGCGGGGAAGTACGACGTCACCGGCGCCGAGGTGACGTGGATGGGCGACGGCGTGCTGTACCGGTACGCCATGGACGTGTCGTCGGACGGATCCGCGTGGGAGACGGTGGCCGACCGCTCCGGCAACAGCGAGCGCTCCCGTACGCATACGCTGACGTTCAGCGAGCAGGACGTGAGGTTCGTCCGGCTCAGGATGATCGGAGCGGACGACGGACAGCAGGCCGGATTCACCGGCCTCAGGGTGTTCGGGACGATCTCGCCGAAGACCGACGTGGCGCTGAGCAAGCCGGCCACCGCCTCGTCGGGGGGCTTCCCCGGCAACGCCAACGACGGCCGCGCGGACACCTACTGGATCGCCGCCGACGGCGAGCAGCACTGGTGGCAGGTCGACCTCGGCGCGCCGCACGACCTCAACACCGTACGCACCACGTGGGAGAAGGACAGCGTCCCCTACCGGTTCACCGTCGAGGCGTCGACCGACGGACAGAACTGGACCCGGATCGTCGACCGCTCGACCAACTCGGCGACCGGGCAGCCGTACGTCGACGCCGTCACCGCGAACGGAGTCCGTCATGTGCGGGTGAACTTCGTCAACGCGAACGGTTGGTGGGCGGCGCTGCGCGCCTGCGAGCTCCTCGGCATGCCCGGTGCCGGCGGTGAGAGCGACGGCGACGTCGCACTCGGCAAGCCGGCCTGCACGAACGACACCACGTCCTACGGCGACGCCGCCAAGGGCAACGACGGCCGGCCGTCCACGTCCTTCCGGTTCCAGGACTACGGAAAGCCGTACGAGTACAGGGTCGATCTGCTCGTTCCCATGAACATCAAGGCCGTCGAGATCGAGTGGGACGGATTCGGTAGGAGCAGCCCCTACGAGATCCAGGTCTCCAAGGACGCCAAGCAGTGGGAGACCCTGTCCGAGAACACCGCCCAGCCGGTCACCAGGGACCGCGTCCAGGCCCGGAGGGCACGCTTCGTACGGGTGCTGATTCCTTCCGTCGGCGACTGCTACGGCTCGGGAATCCGGCACTTCAGGGTGCTGGGCAACCGCCCTGGCCCGACGAACATCGCCGCCGGCCGGGAGATCCGGCAGGGCGTGGCGGGAGGCATGCCGTACTCGAAGGCCGGCCTTCCTGGTCTGGCCGAGATCGAGAGCGTCACCATCGGGTGGAGGTATCCGAAGCGTTCCGGCACGTACTCCATCGAGGTGTCCTCGGACGACCACACCTGGGTGCCGGCCGGCACCTTCCACCGGGAGGGCGCCGCCACCGAGACGGAGCACCGCCTGAGCGCGCACAACATCCGCTTCCTCCGGGTCCTTGCGGCGGCCAAGGACGGCAGAGCCCCGGAGGTCACCCGGCTTCGCGTCATGGGCAGGATCACCAGGGACGAGAGCGTCCTCGACGAGGAGCAGCGGCTGAGCTTCGCCTACTTCTGGGAACTCGCCAACACCACACCCGCCCCGGGCAGCAAGGCGTACGGTCTGGTCAAGGAGAGCACGGGGGAGGAGTCCAGGACGGCCAGCGTCTCGGGAACGGGCTTCGGCCTGGCGGCACTTCCGATCGGCGTCGAGAGGGGATGGGTGACCAGGGGAGAAGCCTACGAACGGGCCCTCGGAACCCTCGACGCCCTGCTCGAACTGGACCACTACAAGGGAGTCTTCTTCCACTACTACGACTGGGCCAACGGCGACGTGTGGGACTGGAAGGAGGCCGATGCCGGCCTCAGCGAGGTCGGCCTCATCGACACCCAGCTCCTGCTCAACGGAGTGATCGTCGCCGGGGAGTACTTCGGTGGCGAGGTCGCGAAGAGGGCGAACCAGATCTACGAGCGCGTGGACTGGACGGCCTTCCTGGACCCGGCGACGGACACCTTCCACATGAGCTACTTCACCGACACCAAGGAGTTCAAGTACTCCTGGGACCGGTCGTCCGAGGGCAAGCTCATGTACGTGCTCGGCGCGGGCTCGCCCACGCACAGCGTGGAGAAGAGCATGTTCTACGCGTTCGAGCGGGAGCTCGGCACCTACGGCCCGTACCCGAAGTTCATCCTCACCTGGTTCGGCTCCCTGTTCACCTACCAGTTCGCGGAGAACCTCGTCGACTTCCGCAACTCGACGGACGGGGAAGGCACCGACTGGTGGCGCAACGCCGTCCTGGCCACGAAGACGAACCGCGCGTACGCGGCGGACGAAGCCGACGACCTCCTCACCTTCGGGCCGGACTCGTGGGGCATGACCGCCTGCATGACGAAGAACCGGTGGGGCGGCGAGAAGAAGACCAGGTACTTCTCGACGTACGGCGCGCCGCCTTCCGGGAACGACAGCACGGCCCACCAGAACGACGGCACGCTCTCTCCCGACGGCGCCGCCGGTTCCGTCCCGATGGATCCCGAGTACGCCACCCGTGTGCTGGACAACTTCTACTACAACTATCCGGCGTCCTGGGGCAAGTACGGATTCCTCAACGCCGTCAACCTCGACCTTCAGCCGGCCTGGTACTGCGAGAGCGAGCTCGCTCTCGACAAGGGCCTCGCCGTCCTCGCGATCGAGAACAACAGAACCGGCCTCGTCTGGAGGCTCTTCATGCAGAACGCGTACGTGATCAACGGCCTGAAGAAGCTCGGAGTCACCTACGAGCCGAACAGGACACCGCTCGAGACGGCGATCACCGAAGCGCGGATCTCGGTGGACAGGGCCACCCACGGCAAGGAGGGCGAACGCCGTGACCCTGCGGCGGTCGCGAAGCTCACCACCGCGATCAACGCGGCGCAGAAGGCCCTGGTCGACGCCAGGGACGCCGGCCAGATCACCACCGCGGCCCAGCGGCTGAGGGACGCCGTCGAAAAGCTGCAATGACCCCCTTCCACGGAAGGGACTGCCGGTGTTCGTTCCAGGCGTGGGCGGCGTTCTTCAAGGGCTGGGCCCGGTCGTTCTCGCTCTGTTCGGTGATGGAGTCCCACAGGTGTTGCCGGGCGAGGGCGTTGATGCCTCTGGGCGGGGCGAGTTTTCAGGCGGGATGGGCTGTGGGTGATGAGGACGTTGTGGGGTTCCCTTCGGTGGGCAGGAGGCTGTTGCCGGCGAACCAGGACGGGTCTGCCGGGTCGTCCACGTAGGCCCGCAGCCGGTGCGGCATCGTCTTGATCTCTACCGGTAGCACGTTCCCCGGCGGCGGGGGGATCGAGACCATGGTGGCGGCCTGGGTGAACGCCGTCACGGCTCCCTGGGCGATACCGGCGGCCACGCGCCACGTCTGCTGGTCCCGGGTCTCCTCCGACGGTTCGCGGGGTTGCCGCAGCGGCCGCGAGCGCGGACAGCGTCATACAGAACAGACCTGGGACGAAGTCGACGTGGACATGGTTATTCCTGGGGTGCTCGCCGAACGGAGACGGACCACTGCCGACCGTAGGAGGCGAACCCGCCGACACGTGTGCCCGACCCGTCGTCAGAACCCGGACGGCCCGAAGCATTCACGTCTGCGGCCCCACCTCGGACTCAGGGGCACGTCCCGATGAGCCACCCGACACGAGGACTGTCCGTACAGAGGTCCGGCATGGCGGGCCGTCAGAAGTCGACCGGGGCTGCGTCCGGGAATCCGATGATCGCGCCACCCCCGCGAAGCGGCAGCATGATCATCGGGCAAAGCGGACGGGCCGCCATGACGGGTGTCGTCACAGCGGCCTCGGCTCCTTGCCTGTCGGTCCAACACACTTTCAGGTGATGGAAGTTCAGCGAGTCGGAGTCCGGGGCGATCCAGCAGGAGCACGCAGCAGGCGGTCTGCGGCCGCAGGCGCCGTCGCCCCGGTCGGTCCCGGCGAGATCGCCGGTCCTCTCCGCGCCGACTTGCGTGCAAGGATGGCGACCGTGACCGGATCGTCTTCCTCACATGTCGCCGAGGGCACGCCCAGCGACGACGGACTGGGGCCCCGTACGGCCGCCATGCTCGCGTTCGGGTCCTCGGCCGCGGTCCTGGTGGTCGAGATCGTTGCTCTGCGGCTGCTGGCTCCCTATCTCGGCCTCACCCTCGAGACCAGCACGATGGTCATCGGGATCGCCCTCACCGCCATCGCCGTCGGCTCGTGGCTGGGTGGGCGTGTCGCCGACCAGGTCAACCCGCGCCGTCTCCTCGGCCCCGCGCTGGGGGTGTCGGGAGCGGTCGTGGCGCTCACCCCGGCCGTGCTGCGCGCCACAGCGGAGTGGGCGCCGGCGATGCTCTTGCTGATCGCGTCGCTGACCATCCTCGTGCCGGGCGCGCTGCTTTCGGCGGTGACGCCGATCGTGACCAAGCTGCGTCTCACCAGCCTTGCCGAGACCGGAACGGTTGTCGGCCGGCTGTCCGGTGTCGGTACGGTCGGCGCCATTGCCGGCACCGTGCTCACCGGCTTCGTCCTCGTGTCGCGGCTGCCGGTCAGCGGCATACTGATCGGCCTCGGAACACTGCTGGTGGCCGGCTCGGGGCTGGTCGAGTGGCGAAGACGCAGGTGGAACAGCACCCCTGCCCTGGCACTGGCGGTCCTGGCCGGCGGCCTTGCCGTCATGGCCGCACCTGGTGGCTGCGACACAGAGACCAAGTACCACTGCGTACGGGTCGTGGCGGACCCCGACCGGGGCAGTGGCCGCACACTCGTTCTGGACGGCGTGCGGCACTCCTACGTCGACATCGACGACCCTACGTTCCTGAAGTTCACGTACGTGCGCGCCATCGCGTCGGTGGCCGATGCCGCCTTTCCCGAAGGCGAGCCACTCGCCGCCTACCACGTGGGCGGCGGCGGGCTCACCTTTCCCCGCTACCTCGCGGCCACGCGGCCCGGGACCCGCAGCCTTGTGTCCGAGATCGACAGCGGGGTCGTGCGCGTCAACCGCGATCAACTCGGCCTGAGATCACAAGCCGGTATCGACATACGTGTGGAGGACGGCAGGCTCGGCCTGCGGCGACTGCACACCGGCAGTTGTGACCTCGTGATCGGCGACGCCTTCGGGGGCGTCAGCGTGCCGTGGCATCTCACCACGATGGAAGCGATGACCGACATACGGCGGGTGCTCAAGCAGAACGGCCTGTACGTCGCCAACCTCATCGATCACGGTGGTCTGGCCTTCGCACGTGCCGAAGTGGCCACCCTCAGCGAGACCTTCGAGCAGGTCGCCCTCGTCGGCGAGCCCGCCGCCCTCGGCCTCGACCCGAACGCCGCCCCCGAGGGCGGCAACATGGTGGTGGTCGCCTCCGACCGGCCGATCGACCTCCGCGCGGTCCAGAAGCGGCTGGACGCCCGGCGTACCGGCTGGAAGATCGCCGCCGGTGACGACCTCACCGCCTGGACCGGCGATGCCCAGCCGCTCAGCGACGACTACGCACCCGTCGACCAGCTCCTCCAGCCCTACAGCCCACGAGACAGCCGATGACACCACACCCGTCCGGGCACCGGTGGCGCCTGCAGATACCTCAAGGGTGACCGGCTCGGCGGGACGCTCCGATTTCGCGAGAACCGGTGCTCCCTCGTTCCCGTCCCCGGCCCGGGGGCGGGGGCAGAGCCCGGCCGCCTGCTGTGTCAGGAAGGACGTACCTCTTCCCGGCCGCCGGCGGGTCTGCTGGTCCACCGGCACGACGATCGCCTCAACCGCATGGGGGAGGCGCGGCTGACCGAGGCGGGCTGGCTCCTGGTGCCTTCCGCGGTGATCGAACCCATGGGGCCGGGTCGCGCCACCGATGCCCTGCGGGCCCTGCGGGTCCTGCGTCGGACGAAGCGGTCCACGGACCGGTACCCCGCACGCCGCGGCCTGAGCCGCCCGAAGGTGGAATGGGAACGCTTCCGGGCCCTCGCGCGGCCGGTGCCGCTCCTTCCGGCCGCCCCGTCGCCCGTCAAGGGAGCCCGCACCGCTGACCTGAGACCGCGGAATCCCGGTGCCTGCTGCGAGGCGTCGGCAGCATCATCTGCTGCCGACGCCTGGGGGCCTTGACCCGAAAAGGTGATCAGCCGGGCCTTGCAGCTATCGGACGACCACAGGGTCGGGGATGCGGGGTTTGCCCTCTCCCGCCGCGTTCCAGGTGCAGACGAAGGCGACGTAGTGGTGTCCGGGGACGAGCCCTTCCACGCGGGCGGAGCGTGTGGAGGGGTCGTAGCCGTGGATGGTGGACCACACGAGGGGTGTGTCCTGGTCGTACACCCACAGGGCGTAACGGGTGATGGTGTCGGTGTGAGGGCCTGTGGCCGGGGTCCAGGTGACGTCGATCGCGCCCGCGTCGGGGGTCACGGTGACGGTCTCCGGTGGTGGGGCGGTGGTGGGGTGTGCGGTGCCGGCGACGGGTGGCGACCAGTCGGATTTCCGGTCGGCCGTGTTCCCGGCGACGGCTCGTACGCGGACCTGGTAGGTGTGGCCCTCGTTGGGCTGTCCGTTGAACTGCCAGGAGAGGTCGAACCGGTTGGCGGGGGTGGAGGACGGCTGCCAGGCGGCGTCGGGGTCCTGGAGTCGCCGCTCACGAGTCCACCGCCGACACCCCCGGGCTGTCCAAGACCCGTCCTGAAGCTGCGATACCTCATGGGTATCGCAGCAGGGCGGAACTGCGGACCGTGCACCACGTCGTGGCGGTCGCCTGGAAAGCCCACTTGACCGCCGCGTTCCGGAACGCGGTACGGCCGCACCACTCCACGGGACGGCGCCCGGAACCCGAAGGTCTTCCGCTTCCCCTGGCCCTGCAGATCGCCGCCGCACGGCCGGCCGCCGACCCGCACATGACGATCACCGAGCCGGTGGACGAGTTGTCGACGTCCCGCGACAGACCGGAGAGCCGTCGACGACGGCACACGCAGTGTGCGTTCCGTCTTCGACTCGTCCTACCCTCGTCTGACGTACGAAGAGGCCCACGTCCTGCGGATGCCGGCCGTCGCCCCGGGGCCGGACCTCAGTACGGAGGGGCTCACGGCTCTGCTGGGCGAGGACTCACCGCCCTTCCGTGTACTCGCCGGGCTGGAGAGGGCCTACCTGGTGGGGGCGGTCCTCCGGGCCGCGGAGACCGAACACGCCCCGGTGGCGATCCGGCTGGCCCTGGCGCTGACCGCGTATCTGAGCCGACGGGAGTTCGTGGGCGACTGGATCAGAGTGAGCGAGTGTGCCGCCCTGGCTGCCCGGCACGTCGGTGACGTGAAGGCCGAGGCCGTCGCCCTGGGCGAGCTGGGTGGTGCGCTGGAGCGGGACGAGCGGCAGGCCGAGGCGGTCGATGCCGCGCTGCGGGCACAGCAGCTGTTGCAGGGCACCGGCCACCGTGAGGCGGAAGCGGCCGCCTGGGACGGCCTCGCCCTCGCCCTCGCCGAAGCAGGTCGGGTCGAGGAGGCCATCGCCGCGCATGCAGCGACGCGGGTGATCTGCCGGGATCTCGGCGACTGGTACGGCGTGGGGGTGGTGCCGAGTCACCTCGGTGGGCTGTATCCCGGGATCGGCAGCGAGTCCAAGGCACGTGCGGCCTGGCAGGAGGCACTGCACGCCTGTGACCGCGCCGACGCTCCGCACGAGGCACGCCAGATACGGGAGTGGCTGCGGGAGAGGCGGGACGCCAGATGAGGCGGGTGGCCGGCAGCGGCTGAGGTCACGGGTGCGGTGCCCCCGTGGCGGCTTCCGCGTCCGGTGCCGGCCGGCGGACCGCCTCGGCGGGGGAGTCCGACCCGTACCCGTGGAGATGGTGCCTGCCGTGGCCCGGGCACAGCTTCGGTGAGCAGCGGCGCGGCGGTTCTTGCCGTTGCCTGACGCGGGGCGGCGCCTTCCGAGATCCGTGGTGGCCCTTTGGCTGAGCTTCCGGTCCGGTCGTGGCCTCGGGGGAGTGTTCAAGTTGTTCGACGGCCGTGACGGCGGCGTGGATGACGCGCCCGCGGGAGATGCCTCGTTCCCGCTCCGGTGCTGTGTCCTTTCGGTGTGTCCGGCGAGACGCTGAGGGAGGGTCTGCGCTTCGCTGATCCGCGCGCGTGCCGTGGGCGCCACGTGTTCCGTGCGGGGTGTCCACGGTCGAGGGGAAGCACTGCGTCCGGTGCCGGGGTGGTGGGTGTTGTCGGCGGGTGGGGTTGCTGTTATGTTCCGCGGGCCGTCGATGTGACGGGCGAGTGACCAGGGAGAACACCGGCTGATGTCCACCACAGGATCTTCGTCCACGGCCGCCGCGTATGCCGAGGCGGTGGTGAACGGTGTGATCGTTCCTCTTCGGTGGAGTGATCTGGAGTCGAGTGCGTTCGGCCGGGTGCCCGAGGTGTACGAGGCGGCGGTGGCGGCGGGCGCCGATCTCGACCGGGACAGGACCGGGTGGGACCATGCGCGGGACGCGGCGTGGCTCGCAGTCCTCTTTGCGCCTCTGGCCCTGCCGGTGCTGACGGTCTTCGCGGTGAAGGACGCGGACGATGCCGCCGGCCTGTACGGCGTCATCGGGCTGATCTCGGCCGCCCACGTGCTGCTGCGCGTCCTCGAACGGCGGCGGACCCGGACCGGCGGGCCGAGGGCCACGGCGCGGGAGACGCTCCTCGCCGGCTTCGAGGCATGCTTCGCCACGATCTCGGCCGGCATCCTTGCGGCCGCGTCCTTGGCCGAGCAGTCCTGGTGGCTGTGGAGCCTGTGCGGGGTGCAGATCGCCGTGACCGTCTCCTGCGTGGTGAGCGTGCGCACAGCCCGAAAGGCGGCCGGACGCGGCGTCCCCGCCGTGGCGCGGCCGCCCTTCGAGGAGTTCATCGCCCGCGTGGCCGATCTCGACGAACACGACCGCGCGGCGATACATGCCGATCTCAGCGCCGCCCTGGACCGCCTGGAGGACGCCGGCTTTGTCAGCCCGTCCGAACTCGCCGAGGCACGCCGAGCCCCGCTGGGCAGCCTGGCACGACGGCTGTGGGCCCTGGAGCGCTCTGCCGCGCGCCAGGCGCGGTGAGCACCGGGCGCCGGCACGGCCGTGGTGGCTGGGAAGCGTTCATCGTCACCGGCGCCCTCGGGACTGCTGCGTGTTCGAGAGTCCCGCGCACGGGCTTCGGAACGGCCCGTGGGCCGGCGCGGCGCTTGTGGCGCCGTGCCGGCCCACGGGCGTCGGCGCGGGCAGGTCCTGCCCGGCGGATCTCCGCATGCGCGGCGGGGCGGGCGGCCCCGGGCGGCTTTCCCCACAGGAGCCGCCGGGCCACCCGCCCCGTCGCCTCCGTACCGGACGCGGTACGGCCGCCGTTCGCGGTACGGGCCCCGCGCCGACGGCTCCCGGCCGAGGGGGCCGCCACCCGGGAGTCGCCGACGCGGGACGGTGATGCCGGATCAGGACCCGAGCAGGGCCCCGCCGGTGTTCTGGCTGATCCACTGCCGGTGGGCGGTCACATCGGTGTAGATGGTGGCGTTGCCGGTGCCGCAGGTACTGCCGTTCTGTCCGGCGCGGCTGGTGGCGCCGACCAGCTGCCAGCGGCCGGCGCCCCCGATCAGGGCGGGGCCGCCGGAGTCCCCGTAGCAGGCGGTGGCCTGCGGGGTGCCGTACACGCACAGCTCATTGGCGCTGTTGAAGCCCGCCGCGCACATCCGGTCGGGGTTGATCCGGGTGTCCAGCTCCTTGAGATAGCGGGGCGGCTGCTGCGAGCAGCCCTGCTGGGGACATGTCTGGCCCCAGCCGAGCAGTCGCGTGGAGGTGCCTTCGGACGGCGAGCCGGCGGCGATGGAGACCGGCTGGTTCTGCACCTGGGTGCGCAGTTGCAGCAGGGCGATGTCGTTGCCGCCGGAGACGTTTCCGGTGTAGCGGGGGTGACGGATGATCCGCTGGACGGTGGCGGAAGTGCCCTGGGTGTAGTCGGCCGAGCCGATGCGCAGCTGGATCTGCTGGGCCGGGATCTGGCCGCCCTGCTGGCCGGTGATGCAGTGGGCGGCGGTGACGACCCACTGCGCGGCGATCAGGGAGCCGCCGCAGCCGTGGCGGCCCTGCTGCTGGAGGGAGGCCATGAACGAGTAGTTCTCGCTCGCCTGGCCGCCGCCGACGATCGGCTGGACGCCGACGGAGGCGGGCGCGGCTGCCCTCTCGGGGGCGGGGGCGGGGGCGGGGGCGGGGACGGCGTGCGCGGTGGCGGCGGGGGCCGTCAGCGCGGCGCCGCCGAGCAGCACGCTCGTGAGCAGACCGCGTAGGAGAGTGCGGGGAGACACAGAGATCCTCCGGGATGGGGGACGGGGGCCCCGGTGTTCGCCACCGGGGGCCATCGGATGAACCCACTATGGAAATCCGGCGGCTTCCCCGGTAATCCCATCCTGCTCTAAGGTCCGCCTATGGCCCTGGAGTTGCGGCAGCTGCGGGTGGTCACAGCGATCGCCGACGCGGGCAGCCTGACGGCCGCGGCGCAACGGCTCGGCATGGCCCAGCCGTCGGTGTCCCAGGCACTGGCCCAGGCCGAACGTGCCGCGGGAGGGCCGCTGTTCCGGCGTGGCCCGCGAGGCGCGGTGCCCACTCCGCTGGGCGAGACGGTCGTCGGGCACGCGCGTGCCGTGCTGGACGCCATGGAGGGGATGGCCGCCGCGGCGGCCCGGCACCTGAAGGAGGACCGGCCGGCGACGGTACGGGTCGGCTGTGCGCCGGGGCTGCTGGTGGCCCATCTGTCGGCGGCGTTGCCCCTGGTGGCCGGCAGCGATGTGCAGATCATCACCGCCGCCGGTACTGCCGGCCACCTCGCGGCGCTGGCCGCCGGGCGCACCGAGGCCGCCCTGGTCACCCACTTCCCCGTGCCCGGCGAGGCGGCGGGGGCAGTGGGCGGCACGGAGGGGGCACTGTGCGGAGCGGTCGTCGCTGTGGAGCCGCTGTTCGCGGGCGTCTCCGCCCGGCACCCGCTCGCCGCACGCCCTGAGGCCGACCTCGCCGAACTGGCCCGGGAACGGTGGTTCCTGCCGCCCGGATCCGACGACGACCTGGGCGCCCAGCTGACCCAGGCGTGCCGGCGTGCCGGGCACCCGGTGGCGATGCGCGGCGCCGACCACGCGGCGGCTCTGGCCCTCGTGAGGGAGGGCCGTGCGGTGATGCCGATGCTGCCGGGCAGCCGGACGGGCCGCGATCTGGTGCTGCTGCCGCTGCGCGGCGAACCCCTCAGCATCGTCACGGTGCTCCACTGGCGGTCGGGCGGGCCGCTGCCCGAGGAGTGGATACGGAGCCTCTGGGAGCATCTGGTCCGCGCCCAGCGGGACATCATCGAGGCGGCACCCGTCTACCGCACCTGGCTGCTCGCCCATCCGTACTGGCGCACCACGCCTCTGGGTCCGGCGGCCGTCCACCGGCCACGCGGGTGAGGGACTGAGATCGCCGCGGCGCGAAGGCCGGTCGGGGCTCAGGCGCCGGTCGTGGCCGAACCCAGCCACCCCGGGTTGCGCTCCCACCACCCCGGTATCCGCCCGCTGTGCGGCAGAGCCGCGCGATAGGCGTCCAGCAGTCCCGTACGCATCCGTCCTGCGAACTCCCCGTCGGCCGGGCCGCCGTCCTGACGCCACAGCAGAATGTGCCGGGTACGGACCGGGCTGCCCCGCAACTCCCGGACCACCCCCGGTATCGGCAGGCCGCTGCTCAGCGCGTTCACGGCCACGACCACGGGGCCCCCGCGGCGCATCAGCTGCACCAGCAGCAGGGGTTCGACGGTTCGGACCACCATGGTCGGATGGCCCGCCAGGCGGCACTGCTCGATCAGGTGCCGGTCGAACTCGTCGTCGCCGTTGACCGCCATCAGCCAGGTGGTCCCGGCCAGTTCAGCCAGGTCGATCTCGGTGTGACCGGTGAGCGGGTGGTCCTCGGGCAGCCCGACGAAGAGGGGTTCCCTTCCCAGCACGGTCATCCGCACGCCGGCGGGCGGGACGATCGGCCGGCCGGGGAAGTCCGTGTGCAGCACCAGGTCGACGTCCCCGCGCACCAGCGCGGCGATCGCCTCGGCGGAGGGGTCGAGCACCGTCAGTTCGGCGATGTCGCCCGGGAAGATGCCGGCCGCCACCTCGTACATCAGCAGGGCCAACGGCGTCGTTCGCACCCCCAGACGCAGCGGACGCCCGCCGGCCGCCGCGCGATGCCCCTCGACCGCCCGGGCCAGCTCGTCCAGGCCGCGCAGCACCTCCACCGCGTAGGGCAGCAGGACCTCGCCCAGGGGCGTGGCGCGCGCGCCGAAGGGCCCTCGCTCGAAGACCGCCCCGCCCACCACGGCCTCGATGCGACGCAGTTGGGCGCTGAGCGCCGGCTGCGACAGACCCATGAGATGGGCCGCCTTGTTGAGGCTGCCTGCCGTGGCCACCGCCTTCAGGCACCGAAGATGCCGCGCCTCCAGATCCATGCCTGGAGTATGGGCGCGGCGCATGCCCGGGGCCAGGTGCCGAACGGCAGTCGCCGGCCTTCGCACGGGACCCACGCGCGCCGCTCGCCCGTGCCCTGTCAGTGGCGGGGCAGGCCCTTGACGCTCACAGGAGCTGGCCGAGAGCGATCTCGAAGGCCGTGTGGGCGACCCGGGTGCGGGCCTGGGAGCGTGCATGGCACGCACGCACCGCGGCGGCGATCGTGGACGACACGTCGTCGAAAATCGCCTCGTCGGTGATCTCGACACCGTCCTGCATCAGGAAGGCGAAAGTCCGGGCCATGCCGCAGTTCGCGATGAAGTCCGGAATGACGGCGACGCTGTGGTCCGCGTGTTCGTAGACCGGCCCGTAGAAGGTCTCGACATCGGCGAACGGCACGTTCGCACCACTGGCGATGACTTCCAGGCCATGAGCTGTCAGGCGGTCGACCTGGTCACGGCTGACCAGGCGTGAGGCCGCGCACGGCAGGAAGACCTCCGCGCCCGTGTCCCAGACGGCGGTGCTGATCTGGTCGAAGGGTATGAGGCCGTCGGCTCGCAGGGTGTTGCCGTCCCTGGCCAGGAACAGTTCCCGGATCTCGGAGAGGCTGTATCCGTCGGGGTTGACCAGCCCGCCGTCGCGGTCGATCACGCCGACCACGCGCGCGCCGTGCTGCGTTGCGTAGTAGGCGGCCGCGGCTCCGACATTGCCCCAGCCCTGGACGATGACGCGCTTGCCTCTGATGTCACCGCCGTAGGCCGCGTAGTAGTACCGCACCGACTCTGCCACGCCCCAGCCTGTGACGAGGTCGGCCACGGTGTACCTGCGCTTCGCGTCGGGGGTGAAACGCGGGTCCTCGACGACCTTGGACACGCCCTGGCGGAGTTGCCCGACGCGCTGGACGAGTTCCCGTGTGCCTTTGCCGAAAAGGCCGTTGACCACTCCTTCCTGCGGATGCCGCAGGCCGTGGCCTTCTGTGATCGGCACGACCTCCTGCATCTCGTCGACGTTCAGGTCGCCGCCGGTGCCGTAATACTCTTTCAGCAGCGGAGTGACTGCCTTGTACCAGCGGTGCAGCACCTCATGCTTGCGGGGGTCGCGAGGATCGAAGTCGATACCGGACTTGGCTCCGCCGATCGAGGGTCCGGACACGGTGAACTTGATCTCCATCGTCTTGGCCAGGGATTCGACCTCGCGACGGTCCAGTCCCTGGCGCATACGGGTTCCGCCGCCGGCGGCGCCACCGCGCAGCGAGTTGATCACGACCCACCCCCTGGCGGGTGTCTCGGAGTCGTTCCACTCGAAGACGATCTCCGGCGCTGTCTTCTCGAACTGGGCAAGCAGGTTCTTCACGACTTCTCTTTCCAAGGCGGGCAAGGAAGCGGGCAAGGGGAAAGGTGCTGCGCGCGAGCAAGCTCGCGCGGGGTCAGCCGAGACGGACGGCGAAGTCCGGTTCCGTCAGGCTCCGGACCTCGTCGACCGTGACACCGGGGGGCGAGTTCGCGCAGGACGAGCCCGGATGCGGTGACGCCGAGGACGCAGAGATCGGTGATGATCCGCTGGACGACGTGGCGGCCGGTCAGCGGCAGGGAGCACTCCCGACAGCAGGCAGCCGCGGGTGATGCCCTCGACACGGAAGTCTCTGGTCTCCTTGGGCGGGGAAGCCACGGCGATGCTGCCGTCGGGGTGATGGCGCCACGGCAGGCCCCCGTCGGCGACCTGGGTTCCCGCGCCCGTGAGGGTGCAGAAGCCGGGGATGCCTGCTCCGCCTGCCCGCAGCCGTTGAGGAGACGACCTTGTCCACTATCGGTTCCCTGCACGGGCGGACGGCGCCCCGGGCGGGACGGTGTGTTCCGGATGAGGCAGCACGGTGCCCCTGACCTCGCCCAGGCCGACGCGAGTGCCGGCAGGTCCGGGAGCCGTGGCGGTGATGACCACCTCGTCGCCGTCCTCCAGGAAGGTGCGGTGGTTCCCGCGCACGGTCAGGGGTTCGAGACCGTTCCACGTCAGCTCGATCAGGGAACCGCGGCTGTCCTTGGTGGGACCGCTGATGGTTCCCGAGGCGAAGAGGTCCCCGGTGCGCAGGCGGGCGCCGTTGACCGTCATGTGGGCCAGCTGCTGAGCGGCGGTCCAGTACATCTGGGCGAAGCCCGGCTCACTGATCGTGGTCCCGTTGAGCGCGACGTCGAGTTGCACGTCCAGCCCCCAGGCGGCCTCCAGACTGTCGTCGAGGTAGGGGACCGGTCGCGGATCACGTGGTGGCGGGGCGACGCGCGCCTGTTCGAGTGCGGACAGCGGCACGACCCAGGGCGAGAGCGACGTCGCGAAGGACTTGCCCAGGAAGGGCCCGAGCGGGACGTACTCCCATGCCTGGATGTCGCGTGCCGACCAGTCGTTGACCAGACACACCCCGAAGACGTGACGGTCGAAGTCGCCGAGGGCGACGGACTGCCCCATGGCTGTCGGCACGCCGACGACGAAGCCGAGTTCGGCTTCGATGTCGAGCCGCAGGCTGGGCCCGACGGTGATGTCTCCCGCCGCGGTGCGACGCTGCCCTCGGGGGCGGATCACCGGGGTGCCGGACACCACCACGGTCCCGGCCCGCCCGTGATAGCCGATCGGCATGTGCCTCCAGTTGGCCGTCAGAGGCTCGGAACCGGGCCGGAACATCCTTCCCAGATTGGCGGCATGGTGCTCGGAGGCGTAGAAGTCGGCGTAGTCCGCGACCGTGAACGGCAACAGCATCGACACGTCGCGGGCGGGCAGCAGGAACCGGGACACGGACTCCTGGTGCGCCGCGTCGCCGAGCCACCCGGTGACCGTGGCCCGGGTGTGGCTCCAGGTTGCCGGACCGGCCGCGAGGAGCCGGTCCAGTGAGCCCGCGGCGAACAGGTCCCTGTCCGTGGCCGCCAGAGCGGGCCAGGCCGCTGTCACATCGAGGATGTGGTCCCCGATCGCGACACCGGCGTGCGGCGGACCGTCAGGTCCTGTGAACGAGCCGTAGGGCAGGGTCTGCAGCCCGAAGGGGTGATCCCGGCGCATGGGCACCCATGAGCCGTGCGGCCGTGCGGCCGGGTGAGCTGGCATGTCATTCCTTTCCGGTGAGTCCCGGCGTGCCGAGGTCGGCCCCGGGTCCGTCGATGTCGCATGTGCCGAAGGAGGTGAACCACGCTCGTGAGGTGGCGAGGCGGGCCGGTGTGCAAGCGGCTCGAACCCGGTGACGGGGCCGGCGTGGCGGAGCGCATGGCGCAGGGCCGGGGTGACTTGAACGGCGCTTTCGCCCGAACGGCCCGCACCAGATCCTTGGCGGGGACAACGCCGACAACGGCCCTTGTGCGGGCAGCTGATCAGCAAGTTCGCGCCACTGGCGGTCCGCGCAGACGAAGAGCCCGCGGAAGTGTCCCGCCGGATCCTTCATTGCACGAGCTCCACCCGCAGAGGCAGGCGAGGGCGTCATGCGGGCGCTGCCCCCTGGGACCAGGACCAGGCGTACACCCCGTCGTCGGCGGCCTGGCCCGCCTCACCGAGTTCCAGCGGTCGGAAGGTGTCGACCATGACCGCCAGCTCGTCGAAGAACTCGGCTCCGAGGCTGCGCTCGACGGCGCCGGGCTGAGGTCCGTGTGCGTGACCTCCCGGGTGCAGGGACACCGAACCGGGGCCGATTCCGGATCCCTTGCGAGCCTCGTAGTCACCGCCGACGTAGAACATCACCTCGTCGGAGTCGACGTTGGAGTGGTAGTAGGGCACCGGGACCGCCATGGGGTGGTAATCCACCTTGCGGGGCACGAAGTTGCAGACGACGAAACCTGCTCCCTCGAACACCTGGTGGGCCGGCGGCGGCTGGTGGATGCGCCCGGTGATCGGCTCGTAGTCCGCGATGTTGAACGCGTACGGGAACAGGCATCCGTCCCAGCCGACCACGTCGAAGGGGTGGTGCGGCATGACGTGCACGGTGCCGGCCGGCCCGCCGGGACCGGATCCGCGGTGCTTGACGTAGACCTCGACGTTCTCTTCGTCCACCACACGCGGTGCGGTCGGCACCCGCAGGTCGCGCTCGCAGTACGGGGCGTGCTCCAGGAACTGCCCGTGGCGCGAGAGGAACTGCCTCGCGGGGGTGATGTGGCTGTTCGCCTCGATCGCGTACAGCCGAAGGGGGTGCGGACCGTCGGGTACCCACCGGTGTGTGGTGGCCCGGGGCAGGATCACGTAGTCGCCGGCCGCCACCTGCAGGTCGCCGAACACGGTTTCCACCGTTGCGGAGCCCGACTCCACGAAGACGCACTCGTCGCCGGTCGCGTTGCGGTACAGCGGAGAGGGACGGTCGGCAGCCACATAGGCGATCCGCACGTCACCGTTGCCCAGGACCAGCCGTCGGCCCGTCACCGCGTCCGCGCCCTGCCCTCCCGGCCCGGGAAACAGGTCGTGGAGCTTCAGATGCCGTGGAAGGAGGGGCCGGTTGGCGGCCGTCGAGTGGTCGGGCAGTTCCCAGGGGCGTGCGTCGACAAGAGCCGACGGAACACCGACGTGGTACAGCAGTGAGGAGTCCGAGGAGAAGCCCTCCTCACCCATCAGTTCCTCGTGGTACAGCGTGCCCGCCGGGCTGCGGTGCTGGGTGTGACGCTTGCGCGGGACGTTTCCGACGCTGAGGTAGTGAGACATCAGCTGCTCCTTGCAAAGGGGGGCGTCTCGTGACCTGGGCCGCTAGAAGTTCCCGCGCCGTTCCTGCTCGCGCTCCAGGGCCTCGAAAAGCGCCCGGAAGTTGCCCTTGCCGAAACCGAGGGAGCCGTGACGCTCGATGAACTCGAAGAAGACCGTGGGCCGGTCACCGATGGGCTTGGTGAAGATCTGCAGGAGGTAGCCGTCCTCGTCGCGGTCGACGAGGATGCCGCGCTTGTGCAGCTCCTCGATCGGCACACGGACTTCGCCGATGCGGGCACGCAGCTGCGGGTCCTCGTAGTAGGAGTCCGGAGCGGCGAGGAACTCGATGCCCTCCGCGCGCAGGCAGTCGACGGTGCGCAGGATGTCGTTCGTCGCCAGGGCCAGGTGCTGGGCGCCGGGGCCCTGGTGGAACTCCAGATACTCGTCGATCTGGCTCTTCTTCTTGCCGATGGCGGGCTCGTTCAGCGGGAACTTGACCCGGTGGTTGCCGTTGGCCACCACCTTCGACATCAGCGCCGAGTACTCCGTCGCGATGTCGTCCCCGATGAACTCCGCCATGTTGGTGAAGCCCATGACACGGTTGTAGAAGTCGACCCACTCGTCCATACGGCCGAGCTCCACGTTGCCCACCACGTGGTCCAATGCCTGGAACAGACGACGCGGCGCGTCCGGCCGCTTGGTGTAGCTCGAGGTCCGCGCCACATAGCCGGGCCGGTAGGGGCCCCGATAGCGGGAGCGGTCCACCAGACTGTGCCTGGTGGTGCCGTAGGCGGCAAGGGCCGCCACACGCAGCGTCCCGTGCTCGTCGGTCACATCGTGCGGCTCCTCCACCACGACGGCGCCCTGGGCCCGGGCGTGATCGATGCAGCGGTCGACGTCCGGTACCTCAAGAGCGATGTCGACGACTGCGTCTCCGCGCAGGCGGTGGTGCTCGTGCAGCGGGCTGTCGGGGGCGACACCCCCCTTGACGACAAACCGCACGGCGCCGCTCTTGAGTACGTACGCGTGGTGATCCCGGTTGCCGGTCTCCGGCCCCGAGTGGGCGACCAGCTCCATGCCCAGCGCGGACTGGAAGAAGTGCGCCGACTGCGTGGCATTGCCGACCACCCACTCCACGGCGTCCCACCCGGTCACCGGAAAGGGGTCGGCCGAGTCGTCGTACGAGACGAGTCCGACCAGCTGCTTCAGCTCGTCGAGACCGAGGTCGGCCAGACGCTCCTGGTCGGTGAGGTGCTGCTCAAGGCTCATGGTTCCTCCGTTGGCCGGACGCCGACGATGCGGCGAGGGACGTGCGGGAGTATGAGGCCATGAACGGGGCGGTGTGCAACGTGCCCATTATTTGCTGAGCATGGTGCTCATGCGTGCTATCAAAATCTCGTAAGTGCTATACAGGCTGCACAGCTAATTCCACTGCGATCAGAACGAAGGTGGCCGACCGTGTTGGACGAACTGGATGTGGCTCTGCTGAAGACACTCAGGGATCACCCTCGTGCGGGGCAGCTGGAAGCGTCCCGGCTGACCGGTGTGGCACGGGCGACCGTTCAGTCGCGCATCCAGAAACTGGAGACTGCGGGAGTCGTCACCGGTTATGGGCCGGACATCGATCTGCGCGCTGCCGGCTACACCGTGCAGGCGTTCGTGACGCTGGAGATCGCACAAGGAGCCTTGGACGCGGTCCAGGAGGAGCTGGAAGGTCATTCCTCCGTCGTGGAGGCGTTCGCCACCACGGGAGCGGGTGACGTCCTGTGCCGGATGGCCGCCCGCAGCCAGGAAGAGCTCCAGCAGGCGCTGCTGGACATCACCCGCTCACCGAGCATCGCGAGATCCATGAGTGTGGTGATTCTTTCGACGGTGGTCGAGCCTCGTTCCCTTCCGCTGCTCGAGGCGCACGCGCGCGCCGGGGGACGAGCTCCTGGCTACCGCCGCGCCGACCGCTCACCGGGTGGGAAGCGTGACGCGGAGGACCGGCAGACCTGAAGGCGTCCCGCGCGCCGTCGCCGACGACGCGCCGGGCACGCCGTCGGCGAGCCTCACGGCCGGCGGTCCCACGTCCGAAGAGAACACCGCAACGGCCGAGCCGCTCGCCCCGAACCAGACGATCACGTTCGGAAAGCGGATGGCGTCTCTGGCCAAGGCCGGCACTCTGAATGACATGGGTCGCGCAACCTTGTGCGGTGTGTGCCGCCTTCCACCGCAACCCGCGACTAGACGACTGGTCTACTCAGGCGTTACGGTAGGCGCATGCCGGTCGCCACGCGTAAACCAGACACCCGCCGGGTCATCCTCGACACCGCTCAGCGGATCATGGCTCACAAGGGCTACTCCGCCGTCGGCATCAACGAGGTGCTCGCGGAGGCCGGCGTACCGAAGGGGTCTTTCTACCACTACTTCGCCTCCAAGGATGCCTTCGGCGAAGCGCTCCTGAAGAGCTACTTCGCGGACTACCTCGCGGACATGGACGGCATTCTCGCCCGGTCCGGCCCTTCGGCGGCCGAGCGGCTGATGGCCTACTGGCAGCAGTGGCGGGAGACGCAGAGCATCGACGAGTGCCAGGGCAAGTGCCTGGCCGTGAAGCTCGGCGCCGAGGTCGCCGACCTGTCGGAGTCGATGCGCCTGGCCCTGAAGGAGGGCACGGGCGCCGTCGTCGACCGTATCGCGCGCACCATCGCCGACGGCCTGGAGGACGGCTCCCTCTCGGTCGACGGTGATCCCCGCGACGTGGCGCAGGCCCTGTACGACATGTGGCTCGGTGCGAGCGTCATGTGCAAGATCCACCGCAGTCTGGCGCCGCTCGACACCGTCACGGCGGTGACCCGCGGGCTGCTGCACCTGTAGGAGGACCGCGCCCCATGCCCGATCCGGCCATGGGGACCCTTCTTCCCTCTAATAGTAGACTGGTCTAATCACACCAGGGAGTGTGTCATGAAGGTTCTGATCGTTCTCACCTCGCACGACGAGCTGGGGGACACCGGTCTCAAGACCGGGTTCTGGCTGGAGGAGCTGGCGGCGCCGTACTACCGCTTCAAGGAGGCCGGCGCGCAGCTCGTGCTCGCCTCACCCCGGGGCGGGCAGCCGCCGCTGGACCCCAAGAGCAACGAATCCGGCTTCCAGACCGGCGACACCCGGCGCTTCGAGGCCGACCCCGAGGCGACCAAGGCACTGGCGAACACCGTGCGCCTGGACTCGGTCTCGGCCGACGACTTCGACGCGGTCTTCTACCCCGGCGGCCACGGCCCGCTGTGGGACCTGGCCGAGGACACCGTCTCCGCCCGGCTGATCGAGACGACCCTGCGCTCCGGCAAGCCGGTCGCACTGGTGTGCCACGCCCCCGGCGTGCTGCAGCACACCGTCGACGAAGACGGCACCCCGCTGGTGCGAGGCAAGAACGTCACCGGCTTCGCCAACACCGAGGAGGAGGCCGTCCAGCTCACCGACGTCGTCCCCTTCCTGGTCGAGGACAAGCTCACCGAGCTCGGAGGCGTCTACTCCAAGACCGATGACTGGCAGCCCTACGTCCTCAAGGACGGGCTGCTGATCACCGGGCAGAACCCGGCCTCCTCGGCTCCCGCAGCCGACGCCCTGATCGAACTGGTCACAAAGGGCGGCGTGTGAGCACACGCCGTCATGCACCGTGAGCGCGTGACCGACCCGGCCGAGCCGGCTGTTCATGCCGGCTCGGCTCGGGCAGGCCACGAGGTGACACCAGTCGTCGGACACGGAGCGATCGAAACCCTGAAGGGCACGCCGTTCGAGGGCGTGCTGACCCATCGTTTCCCGAACGCCGGGGACGCGCGGGCACGGCACGACAGCCCCGCCCACCAGGCAGCGCCACCCCACCGCCGAGTCGGCGCGGACCAGCACGTGTTCATCAGGGTCCGGCGGGGTTCGGCACGTACGGCCCTTCGGCCTCCATCGTCGGAGGCCAGTGGGCCGTCCAGCGCGCAGGTGGCAATCCCGGTGTCTGCGCCAACTGGAGCATCTACCCGGACACCGACTGGGTCGGCGTCATCCTCGCCAACCGTGACGATGTGCCGTTGGTGGAGATGATCCGACGGGAGACCCAGGCCGTCATCGGGGCCGCACCCGACGACGGGGGCGGTGGCTGACACCGGATCGGGAAGTTCAGCCGACGGACTGATTGCCGAGCGGTGCGGGGAGGCCGACGAAGCGCAAAGGGACTCCGCAGGACGGAAGTCGACCCGGACACCGCCTGCACGAGGAGTTCCCTTGCCGGTTGTCTGCGGTGCCGGGAAGGTGCCTGTCCGGGGCTCTCGGAACATCTGCATGGATTGCTGCGTGTTGCTCCGGCTTGCCTCCGATCACGCCTCGACGGTGGTCGGCCGGCGGCTGTTCCTGTCCCGGACCTGGGATCCCGCCTCGCCGGAGGCCGATGCGGGCAAGGCCGCCCGCCGCACTGCCTGCGGGTCAGGGACCGGCCTCTTCTTCTTCCCGTGTGTCGAACGCTTCGCGTGCGCGTTCGATGGCGGGCATGTTCTGTGCGGCCCACGCCAGCAGTACGTCGACGGGGTGGCGCAGGGTCTTGCCGAGGGGGGTGATCCGGTATCGGACGGCCACGGGGCGGGTGGAGACGACCTGGCGCTCGATCACGCCGTTGCGTTCGAGGCGCCGCAGCGTCGCTGTCAGCGACTTCTGCGTGACCTGGGGGACGGCCCGGCGTAGCTCGTTGAAGCGGCACGGGCGCTCGCAGAGCTCGTTGAGGACGCTGAGCGACCACTTGTCGAGGATCTGGTCGAGCAGTTCCCGGTGGGGGGCGTCGATGCGGAGTTCGTCGTCGGTATCCATGGCGAAACCTGGTCTCGTTGAAGTGTCCTTCTTCTACTAGGTAGCTTACGGATACCTGCTTCGGAGGGGAGAGACCCATGACTGTTCAGCACTTCACACCGAAGGGCATGCTGCAGCCGGTCCCGTACCATCACGTCGCCGTCGGCGCCGGGACCACGCACGTCCACGTCAGCGGCCAGATCGCGCGTCAGGCCGACGGGACCCCGGTGGCGCCCGGTGATCTGGCCGGGCAGGTCGCCCAGGCGCTGCGCAACACCGCCGTCGGACTGCGGGGCGCGGGCGCGTCGTTCGCGGACGTACTGCGCCTGACCTTCTACGTGACCCGGTGGGACCCGGAGAAGACCGGCGACTTCATGGCCGGCGTGGAGGCCGTCGCCGAGGAGATCGGCCTGCAACTTCCCATGCCTCCGGCCTCCCTCATCGGCGTCGAGCACCTCTTCGAACCGGATGTCCTCGTCGAGGTCGAGGCGACCGCGCTCCTGGACTGATCTCGGTGATGGTGAAGGAGCCGCAGAAGCCGACGGCCTTCGCGATGTGGTCTTCGGCCTTGATCTCCGCTGCCACGATCCATGTGTGCGCACGGGTCCCGGACCCGGCGGGCGCGGCCCTCTCGGGCGGTCCTCGGGGGTGTCGAACACATGGCCTGGGGGTGGTGTCACCGGCTCCGGAGGGGCGTCGCTGCGCATGTCGAGCGCCGGGACGCCCCCGGCGCCGGTCACATCCTGGCTGTCGGCGACGGCCGTCTGTACGCCTCGGCCGACCTCGTCGATGAATCCCGCACCTACCTGAGCGACGTGTCCGACTCCGACGATCTGGATGCGCTCGGCGCCGCGTCCCGGCTGTCGTGCGCCGCTTGCACGACGGCAGCCGATCTGACCGGCCGGAGCGCTGTCCCGGCGCTCCGGCCCCATGTCACCTCTCCTGCGGCAGCTCGGACGAGCGCGGTCCGTTCCGGCTGGTCCGACTCGCCGCTCAGTCCACCATGTTGGCGCCGAACATCGGCATCCCCGCGAGCGACAGCCCGGCGGCGTTCGGCGTGACGACCCGCGCGCCCGAGGTCACGATCTTGGTGCCGCCGGAGCGGAGGTAGGTCACCGTGCCGTCGCCCGCGTTCTCGGCGGAGCCGACGATCAGGTCGGCGCGGCCGTCGCCGGTGACGTCGTCGAGCTTGACGTCGTAGCCGAAGTAGTCCTTGTCCTCGTTCTCGCCGGGCACACCCGCGGTGTTCTGGGTGAACAGCTGGGCGCCGGTGGTGCGCAGGCCGGAGCGGGAGCCGTAGAGGACGGTGACCGCGCCGGTGTCGGAGGCGGCGCCGGCGTTCTCGCCCGCCGAGGCGATGGCCAGGTCCTGGTAGCCGTCGTGGTTGACGTCGCCGAGGTCGAGGTCGGATCCGAACCAGTCCTCGGTCTCGGCGGCGTCCGGGACGCCCGCGCTGTCCTGGGTGATGCCGGTGACCGAGCCGGGGCCGGAGGCCGTGCCGTAGGTGATCCAGACCTTGCCGCCCTTGCCGGAGTACGGGACCGGCGTGCCGTCCTCCAGGCGCGTCTCGTACTCCCAGCCGCTGACGATGTCGCCGTAGCCGTCGCCGTTGATGTCGCCGATCCCGGTGATCACGCCGGGGCGCAGCAACTTGGCGGCCGAGACGTTCAGTCCGCTCGCGGTGCCGGGGACGTAGTAGTTGCGGTTCCAGCCGTACTCGGACGTCGTCTCGAAGCCGTCGACGATCAGGTCGGTGCGCTTGTCGCCGTTGACGTCGCCGGCGGTGAGGTTCTTCGGGCCGCGGGCCGAGCCGCCGGACTGGATCGGGGCCCTGAAGGAGCTGCGGCCGCGCCCCGCGGTGCCGGTGGCGGTGATGCCGCCCCGGTAGACCTGGATGACGTTGGAGGTGTTGCCGACGGCGAGGTCGGCCCTGCCGTCGCCGTCGAAGTCACCGGCGGTGAGGTTCTTGCCCCACTGGTCGCCCGCCGACGGGGCCGGGTTGGGGACCAGGACGCCCCGGCCGGTGATGCCGGAGCGCGAGCCCCACAGCACGGTCACGGTGCCGCTGTCCGCATCCCCGCTGACGTCCTCCCACGGGGCGGAGACGGCAACGTCGTCGTAGCCGTCGTTGTTGAAGTCGGCGTAGGCGTGCTCGGCGCTGAAGCCGTCGCCGGCCTCGGCGGCGTCCGGGGTGCCGGTGGAGTTCTGGCTGATCACGGACCGCTTGGCGGAGGAGATGCCGCTGGTGGTGCCGTACAGC
Source organism: Streptomyces sp. NPDC093094 (assembly GCF_044754345.1). NCBI lineage: Bacteria > Bacillati > Actinomycetota > Actinomycetes > Kitasatosporales > Streptomycetaceae > Streptomyces > Streptomyces sp. NPDC093094. The sequence goes on from NZ_JBIVOX010000031.1 coordinate 64,058, forward strand.
ACGACGAACTGGCCGGCGCGCGCCCTGCCGCTCACGTACGCGCCCCAGGCCGAGAAGCCGATGTCGCCGATGCCGTCGCCGTTGAAGTCGGCCTGCGGGACGTGCATGGAGTCGGCGGCCGTGGCCGGCGTCGCCGCGAGGGTGAGCAGGCCGCCCGTCAGCGCGGCGGCGGTCGCGGTCGCGAGGGCGGTGCGAAGGTGCTTGTGCATGCGTTGGCCTCCTGAAGATCTGCGATCAAGAGACACACGGCAACGGTGAAGGGTTGTACGGGAGTTCGAGGAGTTTCCGATGTCTCCCGTTGAGGCTCGTTCCGCCGGGAAGCCGTCCGCCGAGAAGCTCACGGTCGGCGTGCTCGCGGTCACGCCGCCCTCGATGCCCGGGTACACCGCGACCGTGTCCTTCGTCTTGCCGGGACACGTCCGCGCCGCCAGGTCGGCCGGTCCGTCCCCGTGGAAGTCCGCCGCCGCGAGGCCGCGGCGGTGGTCGTCTGCCTCACCCACCGTCACTGCCTTGCCCCTGCGTCGCCGCGGGGCGGGCAGGCGCCGACCACCAGTGTCGTCGCTGCTCCCTTCGCCGGGATCGTGCCGGCCCGGACGGTGCCGTGTGCCACCCTGCTCGGGCGTCGCGCAGTGCTGCCCGCAGGCGGCGTCCTTCACCGCGTGGTCGGGTGAGGTGACGGGGCCGTTCGGATCGTGGTGTGGCGGGGGCCGCCCGGCCCCCCGGCCCCCCCCCCCCCGACCATCAACACCACCAACGCCAACCACCCAGCCGAACCCCGCCACAAACCCGCAAGCACCCCCAGCAGAGAGAGGACCAGAACAAACAACAACACAA
>NZ_JBIVOX010000032.1:0-62303 GCF_044754345.1 Streptomyces sp. NPDC093094
CGCCCATCGAATACGAGAACAACCACTACCTCGCAACCACGAAACCCCAGGTCACAACCAACATCTGAGATCTCTACCGAACCCGGAACGGTTCACTCACAGACTTTGCCATCTCTTGCCATCAGTCTGACCAACCGACTGAAGCAGTCAGGCTTGGGAGCCCGACCAGCGCCCTCGGCACACCGACACCGGGAGATCTTTGAATTCACCGGGCTCTGCGTGGGAGTTCACCAGAGCCAGCGGCCACAGCTGCCACCATGATCGAGCGGCACCGCCGACAGATGCATCCAGGTCGCGCCCCGACACGACGGCCAAGTTGTACAGGAGGCCGGTGCGTCGCATGGTGGATGTGAGTGTGAGTTGGCCTCCTGCGGGAGGGAAGTAATGGCCGATTCCCGAGAGTTCTCCTGCCCTAGATGCCATTGGCACCCTCCGTACGCCGGTTCCGTGGCCTTCGTAAGTTTCGATGAAGATCTAACGGGGACCGCCAAGATACTGAGCGGCAGGCCCCTAGAGGCAGCCTGTGAGAATTGCGGCTATCCACACGTAACCTACTCTGGGATAGCCTTCTTTGACCCTGTCGGAAAGTGGTCAGCTGTCCATATCAGTAACGCACCCGAGGAGATGGCAGAAGCGATCGCAGAGGGGATAAGACTGCATTGTAGCGAACCAATCGAAAGTGTTTTCCATAGTTGCCTTGAATCCTATTGTCGAGTCGTAAAGGGGTACATAGGCGATCTCGCCAACAAGGCTCTATCCCCATTCCAGGTTGCACTCCTCCGTGGCCACCTAGATGAATGGGCGGAGAGCGAGGAATCTCAATCTTCTCGGCAGGAAATGTCTGCCGTGTTCCTTGCGGATTCGCACGCAACCCCTCTCGCCAGTGAAACTGATTGGCCTGCCGCCAGTCAACTGCTGCATGCAAGAGTAACGCTCTTTGCAGTTACACGACTGCTGAGTAGTGCAGAGCGGGCAATCAAGGATGACGACAACGTGCTGGATATATTGAATCAGACAGCGCGAGCTGACCTTATTGGCACAGACATCCGCAGTTCACTGCTTCACATACTTGAGGCAACTGACGTACATCCGCTGAGTCGCCTTGCAGCTGGATCAGTTCTTGCTTGGCGTGCCGCTTGTACGGGCGAACCGATGACACCTGACGAAGCATTGGCGTGGGCCAAACAGGCCATACCTGCTCTCATATCAGATCCAGGACAACCAAGGCTAAGAATCGATGACCACACGCTTCAAGAAACACTGGAGACGGTGCATGCCCTGGAAGTTCTGCGATCGTTGCGCACGGTTCACGATTTGCAGAGAGCCGGGAAGAAGTTGCTTGAAATAGGAGTAATAGACTCTGCCGCCCTGCTTGATTCCCTCCCGCTCGGAGAATCTGATGCGATCTCATTGGCTGAAGAAGTTGATGTCGAAGTTCTCGGAACGGCACTTGAAACCCTTGGGAAACGCGGTCTAATCGCCGACGCCATTCGAGTTTATGAGATGCGCCGGAGGGAATTTCTCGGCTCATCAGCGGGAAATCTCGCTACAAAGGAACTGCTGGAGGAGCTCATCATTCACGGCAGGCCGCATGATGCCTTCGTTATTGGATCAAAATACCTCCATGATTCCGGTTCTGACCTCGACTGGTTGCAGGGCGAAGAGGCGGTGATGCTACTCAATGAGTTGGGTAACGCTGCCCGAATACTGAGAGAGTACGAATTGGCCGGGACTCTCTACTCCAGCACACTTGGCAGACTGTCAGAGTTGGACGATGAGTCTCGGAAGCGACTGGCGCCTGTCCTCTTTAGAAACATGGCCGTCGTAATGAGGGAGACGGGCGGAGTCATCCAATGCAGGAATGCTCTGCTTGAACTTTTTACTCAGGAAATGGAACCACAAGAGCGGGCAAAAACTTTGGCCACTTTGGGTACATGCTTTCTCTTGCTGGGGGAAATAGAGAGTGCAGAGCAAGCTTTCGATGAGGGGCTCACAGAAATCGCCCCAAGGGCAGAGATATATCCTGACGTGAGGCTCAATCTTCTCGTTAACTCTTGCCAGACAGCATCGCTGCTGGGGGATAAGGAGAGGGCGAAGCATTGGGCAACTCAAGCTATCGATCTGGCGCAGCAGCTTGGCGATTTCTTTGTTGCCGCCATCGCTGCATCAAATTACGCAACAGCGGTACTGAGCCTTGGCGAGCCCAACGCGAGTGAGGCTGTAGAAGACGCCGAGTCTCGCATCAGAGCGGCAGAAGAGGTTCATAATAATACGCCCTGGATTATGCAACAACTCGAAAGCGCAAAAGCCGATTTGTACTACTATCAAGGTGATTCTGCTCGACTACTTCAAATTGCGGACTCAACGCAGGATTGGCAGATTGCAGTAGCTGCAGCACATGCCTTGCTACTGGATGGAGAAGTCGAGAAGGCTCGCCGAGTGATTACCGGGGCTTGGGATGATGTGCTTGAGTGGCTTGCCGGTGACGACCTAGGCGCGAGCGATGTCAATTTGTTGCGCGGAATGCGTCATCTTCAGGAAGCTGAGGCAACCCTGGCGTCAGCATCTTTTCTGGTAGATAAGTCAACCGGACCGCAGCTTCTGCGAGCCTTTGAATTGTCTTCCGGAATAGCGGGCGGGATGCTGGCTTGGCCGGCGAATGAAAGGAGGAAAGTTGTCGATCTGATTGCTCAGCCAATCCGAATAGTTGAATCGTTGCCAGCAAATTGCCTTACGTTGCTCGGAGTGCAGTCGGCGTGGGCGATTCATATATTCGCCTACGACTCGCGCGAGTGGATGCATGTCGGTGATTGGGATCCGCTTACCGTCAAGAGGTGCAAGGCGGAAGTGGTTGCAATTACAAAGCGCGGCGTTCCTGGAGGGGATCCGTTGCCTCTCAGTGCCGCCTGGACGGAATTTTCGCGGAGACTTGGTGAACTGATTGAGCCAATGCTCGCAGGCCTGAACATGGTTGTTTTCCTTCCGGGGCCACCGCTATCCGGCCTGCCCTTGCATACGATCACCATCGGCGAAGAGCCGTTGTGTCGAAAGGCTCCATTTGCCTATTCCGCAAATTTGATTCAGCTCCTTGGAATTTCTGGTAAGGCGCCGATCGTCGAATCGATAAAGCCAGGTCTTGTCTCCGTGCCGCGGTCCCATGACACCCCGTATGCGATAGATGCTCTTCAATATGGTAGATCGCGATTTATCGGAGCCTTCGAACGGCTGAAGATTCCGGTTGAAGAAGCATGTGAAGGCCAAGCCGCATTGCATAGAATAGAAGAGGTGTTTGAGTGGTCGAATATTGCGCTGCTGAGTTGCCACGGACAAGGGCAGCCGGGCGTAGGTAAACACGGACTACTCATAGCTCACGACGGACAGCTCCCACCCCTTTTGGGCGATACAACCCCTGGCAGCCCGGGTTTTGATTTTCTATGGTCCTGGGATGAAATAGTACCCCCTGTTCCTGACGTAGTGCTTAGTGCGGCTTGTTCTTCGGGTAGTGCGTCATTTGGTATTGGGGGGGAGCGGGTATCGCTTGACCGTAGCTTCATAGCTTCCGGAACTCGCTTCTTTGCAGGTCCTCTCTGGGACGTCGATATTCGGGATGCTCAGACGCTTATGGTCGGGTTGCTTGAGAAACACTTGACTGGAGAGTCTGATTGGGCATCTGCCTGGCATCAGGTAATACTGGAGGTGTCAGGAAATATGGCCCCCGCATCTTGGCAGGCCTTCGTGCTGACGGGTGACTGGAACTGTAGAATAGGACTTCGGGAGTAACGATGATCGAGCTTGTAAAAAGGATCGCCGCCCTTACCGATGAACAAGCGCTTGAGGCTGTGAACCTGCTGGGTGGTCTCGCGCTAGGCGCTACCCCGGAAGAAGATATTCGTTCAACTGTCGCCCAACGGGTTCAAACTGATCCCAGGAGTCTGCAGGAGCATTTGGATCATGCAGATCCGGGTGAGTCTGCTTCTCTCGCGCGAGTGGTGCTCATTGCTTACGCTGCCTATAAATCTCGGGACGAGGTAGAAGAAGCGATATCTCAAACTGGGCAGAAGGCGTTCCTTATTGAGATCGCTGTCATCGGCTTGATAGGGCTAGGCATCCTTCAACTCGTGCAGTCCAAAGGTCGAAAATCTGAGAAACATACCGTGCAGATTGACGTTTCTGCAAATGGTGACGTTACTGTGCGGATAGAGAAGGAGATCACCTACTTTTCATTGGGTGAGACTCTCGGAGGCTTGGCTGCTGAGATCGTTGGTGGTCTCCTTCCTCCTGGCGCTTGAGACTGCCGCGGGTGCTTCGGTCCACTGGTGCCGTCGCGGGCGAGGGTTTCTGTGCGTGCTCAGTCGGCGGAGGGCAAAGGCGCGAGTCTGCGGTCGGTGTCGCGCTTCTTCAGGGCCTGGTTCTCGTGGTAGAGGTTCGCGGTCACCGTCGCCAGAGCGTCGAGCTTGCCGTTGAGTTCGGTGATCTCGGCCTTGGCCGCGCGTAGTTGCCTGCGGAGCTCGGCGATCGTCTCGTCGCGGGCGACTTCGCCGGGCGTGCGCAGGATGGGCCGGGCGACCTTGGCGTCCCACTCGGCGAGGATGTCCTCGGCGCGGTGGACTGTCGCGTGGCTGAGCTGGGCCTCGCGGGCGAGGTTCTCCTTGGTCAGGGCGCCGTCGGTGTGCAGAGGCTGGCCGGCAAGCAGCCGGTCCATGGCCTCGCGGAGTCTGGCGGAACTCGTGGCGGAGACCGGCATTAGGGGGTGACTCCTTCGTGCTGAAGTGCGCGGGTGATGCGCTGGACGTCGGCGAGACGGACAAGGACGGCCTCGCGGCCCGGTGTTGACAGAGAAGGGTCCTTCGCCCTGGTCGTGAGGTCGTCTTCCTCGGCGATCCAGATGGGTGCATGTCGGCGTGTGATCGCGGAGTTGCGGCAGCGGTCGGGCTGGCAGGCGCCGATCAGCGGGGCCGTGCCGCGCTGATCGGCGGGCAGCTGCGTCTGGCACTCAGCCTGCGGGGCGTCGAACATGCAGTGGTTGATGGTGCCCAGGTGCAGGTGGGGGAACTGCTTAGCGAGCAGGGCGGCTTCGGCCCGTTCATCGGCGATCTGCGCCCTCAGCACGGGGTCGTGGTCCATGGCCGTGATGACCTGGTCCAGGCCGGCGTGCAGCCGGTCGGCCCCGGGGCCGACCGCGACCTTCTCGCCTGCGCGGCGGGCTTTGAGCAGGTCGACAAGCCGCAGCGCGGCGGCGTGTTCGAGTTGCTGGTCGAACTCTTTGGCCCACGCGGTGTCCATCTGGGCGTATCCCTGGGTGGTGCAGTTGGCCAGGGCCCGGCTGGCGGCGTGCTTGAGCTGGAGGCCGAGGGCGATCTCGGAGTCCGGTTCACGGCCGGTGATCACCGACATGGTGCGGCGGAACATGTGCGAGCGGACGTGCGCGGTGGGGATGAGGTGCAGACCGTAGGCGTCGGCGTTGGCGTTGACGCGCTCAATGAAGTAGTCGATGTCGTCCGCGGCGATGATGCCCCTGCTGCCGCGGTTCTTCTTGCCGCGGGGCGGCTTCAGGCTTGCGAACAGGTGGGTTGGGTGCCAGGACAGCTGCTGGGCGACGGCGATGGCCTCGGCGACCGGCTCGATGATCCACCAGAACGACTCGGGCCGTTCCGGGTCGTGCTTGACCTTGGTGGATTTGATGGCCGGGGAGCCGTAGTAGGTGGTCAGGGCGCCGCGCTGGATCTCCTGTACTTCCGAATCGCGCATCAGGCTCATCGCGGTGACGAAGACGTAGCAGGCGGCCCGGAGCATGCGCAGTTCGACGGTCAGCTCGGACTGGGTGATGTGTGTGCGCCAGGGCCGGGTGGTGCCGTCCTTCCGCAAGGTGAGGGCGGCGTCGGGGCAGGGCGTCGGAAGTGACCAGTAGCGGTTGGCGGCCATCACCGTTGTTCGCCCTGACGCGACCGCCCCCTCGACGAGCCGGCGCCGGGCCCGTCCCGAGGCCGCGTGCGAGGTGAAGCGGTCGCCGGTCGGAATGCCCCAGATGAGACGGGCAAGAGTGCTCCAGATGACCGTTCCGGCCCGGCCGACGCCGTCGTCGGCCGACCGGACGGGAACGCGGTTGTCGGCCTGGGCCAGCCATTGCCGGAGCTCTTCGTCGATCACGGCGGCGGACGGGCGGGCGGCGGTGGGAACATGGCGGGGAGCATTCACCATGGCTCTGGCGACCTTTCCTCGGACGGCCAGAGTGCGGCCCTGGTCTACCACGGCGAGGACGGCCGCCCGGCGGGCCAGGGCGCGTGCGCGCGGCGAGCCGCTGTGGGTGTCGAAGATGCTCTGCTGCTGCCCGGTCGTGATCAGCTCGCTGAGCACGGTCCAGACGGGTTCGCCGGACTTGCTGCCCGGCCGGTTGACGGCGTGCACCGGGACGCGGTTGTCCGGGTCGGCCAGCCAGGCCGCGATCTGGGAGTCGGTGGCGTCAGCGGTCCTGGCGACGTGCCGACGGGGTAGCGCCCCCTGGCCGAGGTCCACGGCCCGGCGCTCGAACTGCTCCTTCCAGCGCAGAATATCGGGGGCGAAGGTGTGCACGTAGGTCCAGGCGGCGCGGATCAGGGGCCACCAGGTCTGCGGCGGGATCGTCGGAGTTGCCAGCGCAGCCTCGCCCAGGGCGGCGTTGAGCACCGCTTGCCGTCCGATCTCGGCGGCGGAGCGGCCGTCCCAGGGGTCGTCGAACGGTGTGACGCCGGTGACGACGGCAGCGAGATCCCGCAGGGTGCGGACGGCGCCCACGTGGTTGGCCACCGTCGCCTCGCCGACCGTCGCGGCCAGCTCGTCTAGGAACAACTGCCAGGTGGCCGCGGGCCAGTGGCCTGGGCCCGTCCCAAGACCCCGCTTCCGGCCCCACCTCAAGATCACGCGGAGCTTCTGGCAGCACATCTTGACCGTGGGAAAGGCCACTGGCTCGGCCGAACGGTAGATAGCTGCCTGCCGCAGCACTCGGTGGGTGGGGTTGAACTGGGCGAACGCCACCTCCCGAAGTTGCAGGGTGATCAGCTCGTCTTCCGGAGCGAAGTGGATCCGGTAGCGGGTCGGGGGCAGGTTGGACGGGCGGCCGACGCAGTCACCGGACCAGAAGACGCTGTCGCCGAAGCGCGGGACGCTGATGCCCGCGACGAGCTGGTAACCCGGGCCGAAGACCGGCTCGTCGTCGGGGAAGTGAGCCGACGCGGCCGGCTGGAGGGCAGGCTGAGGGGTCATCGGCCGAACTCCGTTCGCTGTCCCAGCGGCAGGTCAAGACGCAGGCCGAGATCGGTGACCTGCTGACGTGCGGCGGGCAGCAGGTCGGCGCACTCCGCGAAGACCTCGTTCAGCGCGGCCGCCTGCCGGCCCCAGACGGCCTGCCACTGCGGCGGAGGAAGAGCGGCCCGCATCCGCTCGATGTGGTCGGACAGCATCAGCAGCCGCGGCAGCTGCGAGGTGAAGATCACCGCGTTGCGGCAGAGCATGCACATCGCCGGCGCGACATGGCATACCTTGCCGTCGCTGCGATGCGGCGAGTCGTAGGGGTCACGGCAGTGTGTGAGCCCCATGTCCAGATCGCCGGTGCCGATCGCCTTCGCCTGGGCCGAACTCAGGCCCAGCGACTGGGCGACCTCCGGCTCCTCCAGCCGGGGTACGGCGGCGGCGTCGATGAGCACCGGCTTGTCGGTGACGCGCTCAAAGACCCACTGCTGGGACCGGTTGATGGCCCGGCCCGCCAGGACGTGTGAGGTCGTGCCGGGGGCGTAGTGGCCGCGGTAGATCTCGATGTGGTGGTCGTCGCCGGCCAGGTCGGTTAGCGACCCGCCCAGGGCCACCGCGCGGACCACCTTGGCCGTCTTGCGCAGGCGCCGGACATCGTGCGGCTCGGAGATGGCCAGCGGGCTCCCGCTGCTGTCGCGCTGGGAGGTGATCCAATGGGTGAACCGCCGTTTGTCGTGGGTGAATTCGGCGCATAAAGTGCCGAGTCCGCCGGTTTCCTTGCGGTAGTCCACCGCCAGGAACAGCCACGGTTCGCAGGCGAACGCCTCCCGGGCCAGGTTCGTGACGGCCAGCAGACGCCGGAGCAGCCCAGGCACGTCCCAGGCGCCCGCCCCGGCGAAGTACGCCCCCGCCTCGACCGGCGGGGCGGGCTGTTCAGGGTGCAGGTCGGCCCGGATGCGGCCGGCCCGCAGCTTCTGCTGGACCAGCCGCACCCCGCCGTCGGTGAATTCGATGTCGCCGGCCTTGAGATCGTGCAGTTCCTCCGGTGTGGTGTCGGACATGCCCAGCAGGAGCAGGACCCGGAAAGCGTGCAGGTCCATTTCGGCGGCGCACAGCATGCGCCCCAGAGCGCGGACCAGGGCCCGGACACCGGGACGCCGACTCCTGCCGTCGTCCGTCCAGGCGGGCAGCAGGTCGCGGATCTCCAGCGGCCACCACTTGGGCTCGGACGGCAGTTCCCGCTTCAGGACCTTCGAGGTGATCATTCCGGCGCGGGCGGCCCAGAGCAGGTTGGGCACGCTCCGCCAGCCGCCGTCGCGGGGGTCCACCCCGGTGGCCAGCAGCCCCTTCCCGTGGGCGAGCCGGGTCTCCGTCGCCCGTACTTGGTTCCGGGCCGCATCCCGCAGGGCGATCCGCTCGGCGTTGGGGAACTCATCCAGCGGCTTGCCGCGCGGAGCGCGAAAGGCGGTGGGGGCCTGGGCGCGGGCCTTCAGCTTCTCGCCGACCCGCCCTCCCGCCGAGGCGCGTTGCTCGATCAGGGCCAGCAGGGCCTTGACCAGCGTGTAAGGGTGCTTAGACTGCGGAAACTCCCGGCGCAGGGCCTCCTCCCAGGCGTAGATCACCTCGACGAGGTCGATTTCATCACCATCGAGCCGGGCGCCGACCGGATCCAGGCCGAGCGTCGGTGTGTACTCGTCAGTGAAGGTGGCGAACTTCCTCACGGCGCTGCCGTAGTTGGCGCCGCCATCGCCGATCCCCAGGGCGCGAGTGATCTTCACCCATTCGTCGGCGAGCTGGGCCGCCAGAACCGAGCACCGGTAGTCGGCGGGGTTGATGCTGTGCTGCCTCACCCTGCCCCGGCGTTCGGAGGTGAGAACCCGGTTGCCAGCGTGATCCAGAGCGGGCCTCGGCGGCGGAACGTCGGCGCGGACGCGAACCTTGCGTTCTCCCCGGCGGGCCATCACGCGGCCCCCGCCCCGACCAGCGCGGCCGCGTAGTCGGCGTAGGTCTTGTCCTGATCGTGCCACTCCGCGATCGCCTGGCTGACCAGCAGGTTCGTGGTGCGGATGTAGGTGAGATACCGAAGTGTGGAACTCGGGCGACGGTGGCCCAGCAACCGCTGCAGGATGAGCAGCGGATTCCGGGAGAGGTGATCGGTAAGGTAGGCCGCGTGCCCGCCGCCAGCCAGCCGCTCTGACTCCTCCCTCAAGATCAGCTGCGTCAGCATCTGCAGCATGTAGATCGCGAACGTGTGGCGCGTGTCGTGGATCCGTAGCCGGGACGGCATCACCAGGTCGCACGCGTGCTCGTCACTGATCCGCAGGCTCCGCAGATGAGCCTCGTCAAAGATCTGCTCCCAGCGCTGCTTCGACGGCATCCGCCCGCCGCGGCCGACGAACAAGGCCATCGGCTCCAGGCCGTGATCGCCCTCGATGACGGCTAGCCGGCGGAGCTCGGCGGGCATCGCCTCGACGCGGAAGTTCCGCCGCCGCCCGTTGAGGATGCCGCGGAGCTTCATTTGCCGAAGGTCGATGTCGTCGACGACGAACAGCTCATGGCGGCGCCGGCCAAGTGCCTTCGCCGAAGCCCTCACCATCGCGGCCCGCTCGGTCCGGCGATACAGATCAAGCTCCTGCAGCGTCGCGTGCTGGACGGCCACCATCCGTGGCAGCCCGAACTTGGCGATCGCCTGCAACAACACCTCGGCCGGGGAAGCGTCCCGGCGCGGCGGGCCGACCTCGATGTCCAGCAGGCAACTGAACTCCCGCAGCCGCATCCCCGTCGTGACCGCCAACTCAGCGGCCGCGCTGTTGCGCAGCGGAGAGCGCACCCTAAAGGCCGGGTCGATCGGGCCGTCGGGCAGGTAGCCGCGCAACCCCACCTGCTTGAGGAACCGCCACTGCCGCCAGGTCAGGTGCCGCACATTCAGCTCGGTCGTCGCGCCCCAGGCGAGCACGTCCCGGCCGCCTCGGCGCCGGAAGTACGGACGCCGCTCGAGCAGCCTCTCCTGTACGGCCCAGTCGTAGAAGTTGTTGATCGTCGCCCGGCGCCTTCGCCACGTAGCCGGCTTGTCCGGCGCTTCACGGTGCGCGGTGCAGTCCTCCCGGTAGGCCACCAGATCGTCCTCCGTGGCCGACAACAGGTCCGTCGGCACTGGGAGCTGGTCCAGGAAGTCGACCAGGTCCAGCGCGTCGTACGCGTAGTCCTCCAGGGACTTGGGCTTCAGCGACTTCGACAGCTCAAGGAAGAACGAGCACAGCGGCTCCGCCGGACGCATGTCGGAGCCGAGGAAGAACGGCGTGCCCTCCTTCACCGCCCCAGGCCTCTGTACGTACGCCTCGGCATCGAGATCGACCCCAGCTGGCGCCTCGTAGTAGCGACGCACCTTGCTGGGTGACGCAAAGAAGTGGTGCACCCCAACTCCTCCTGAGACAACGAGAGGTGGGGGAACCTAACAGCTGGTCTGTCCGGCCGTACCGGCTTCGGAGGAACCCTGAGACAAGCAGAATCCCTTGTCCTAACGCAGCTGCTCCCAGTCGACCTCGGGGTGGGCGGGGACGACCGCGTCGACGGACGCCGTGGTGTAAAGCGCGACGTCGACGGCCCCGGCCCGGCTCGTGCCGAAGCGGACCTCGATCGACTGCGGTGAGCGGACCCAGCCGAGCCTGACCATGTGGTCGAAGTCGGCACGGCGCACCCCGAGCCGGGCGGCGCCTTGCTCGGGCCCCAGTGGGGTGTCGGCGGCGACCAGGTCCGCCAGGTCCTCGCGGCGGCAGACCTCCGCGACCTGGCCAGGGTGGTGCAGCGTCCCGTCCGGGTTCGCGCTCAGGTCGACCAGCAGGCCGCGGTCGACGAACCGCCGCACCACGAAGGCCGTGACGTTCGCCTTCTCGCCGATCACGTTCGGGGTGCCGAGCGCGTCGGCGATCCGGTCCGCCGCTGCGCCGCCGCCGATCGGCGCGGACGGCATCGCGGCCCGGATGGCGTCGGCGTCCAGCGCCTCCACAGCGGCCCGGGACCACTGGTAGGACGACGCGTCCGGGTCGGGGATGAGGCCGGTGTGCCGGGCCCACCGGAAGGCCGCTGCGGGCACCTTCAGGCGCTTGGCGGCCTGGCTCGCGTCGTACTCGGTTCGTCGCATGAGATCACCTCTCGCTCGTTCGCCGGAAGCGGCGGACAGAACATGACAGAAGGCATGAAAAGCTGTCAATGCCCCCTGGAAATAGGCAAGTTGGACGCGCACAGCTAGGACTGCGCCCGCGTACGCGAAGGAAAATCACCCGCCCGGGTGCCGCTCCAGACCGGGCCGGACCGCCGCGATGGGAGCCGACCACAGGCCCGACCATGAGGCCGACCACGCCGGTCGCGACCCCCGCCCACGGCGACGGACGGGACGTGTTCGAAGTGACACATAATTCGAACAAGCGATCTAACGCCGATATGGACGTGACCGACTTCCCCGACGACCTGGTGCAGACGCAAGCCGCCTGGAACGCCACCTACCAAGAGCTCGCCGCACCCCGTCCCCGCGACACCACCGCCCTGCGCCGCCGCCTGCTGCTCCTGTCCGTACGGCTGCGGTGGCACCCCTACTGGGAAACCGTCCCCGCGGTGCTGGCGGCACGCTCCGAGCTGCGCCACCTCGCCCGCGTCCACGGAGCCGTCCGGGCCGCGTGACCGGTGGCCCCAGTCGCCCAGGAGCACGAGGTTGCGCCAAGGGTTGCGCCTATCTGTTGCGCTGGATGGTTCGCCAAGGGTTGCGCTAGGTGTTGCGCGGTCCGCAGGACCGTTCCCTTGTCCGTGCAGGTCACCACGCGGTTCTGCCGTGGTCCGCCCGCTGACATCCCCGTTGCTGCCGCTCTGCCCATGTCCCTTGGCTGGTGTGAAGGAGTAAGGGACGGGTGGCGCGGCCGGGGATCGGGGCGCGCTCAGCCGGTTGCGCGTCGGCCGGGGCCGCCGCGCCTCGCCGCCGTCAGCCCGGCGGCAGAGGCCGGGACGGAAGTCGCCGGCGCCTTGGTGAGGTTCTCCCGGCCACCGAGCCCCATCAAGAGCAGTGGGGTGGGTAACTTTGTCGCTGAGCGTCAAGCGTATTGCCACACTCTGTTACTCGGTGGTGTACTGGGCCGCCTTGGATGATCTAGGGGGGTGTGGGTGCGAGCCACAGGGTCGTCAGCCAGTTCTGTGTCTCCTTACGGGCACCTGACTCATCGGGGCGCCGATGTCTGCAGCGCCGGCTGACGGCGGACGCCGAAGTCGGCGCGGCTTCGCCTACCAAGACGCGGTGACGCTTCTGGACTGCCTGGACATGCATGAGGGCATGTGGACTCAGGTCTCATGGGAGGACCTGGAAGACATCGTCTGCAGGAATGGTGACGCGCCCGCATACCGTCAGGTGAAGACCATCGAAGAAGCCGGCAAGCGGCACAGTGTCGCCAACGTGTGCGCACCGGACATTCCGAAGAAGCCGGAGACGAGCTACCTGGGAAAGCTGTTCCTCGGGAAACCTCTCCCAGCCGAGACCCGGTTCACCTTCATCGTCAACGAGAGTCCGCAGGCCGACTTCCATGCGTTCGTCGTCGATCGCGGACAGCAGCGTGGTCCTGTCCCGTCGCAGATTCGTGATGACATCATTGTTCGGCTCAAAGGCGTGGACCTTCCCGAAGGCCGCGACATCGGCTGGTGCGTCGACCGTCTAGAGGTCCTTGTTGAGGGCCGCACGATCGAGCAGGTTGAGGACAGGGCTCTACGTCGGCTCGGACCGATCGTGACGAAGATCTTGGGGCAGCCGCCCTTGACTACTGACATCGAAGACGTCCTGGTCTGGCTCGGAGTTCGCATCGCACGCGACGCGCTTGCTCCAATACCACGCAAAGTGGGCACCAGTGACTTCCAAGACATGCTCCATGAAGCGATAACACGGGCCACCGGGCGAAGGCCGGACGGAAGCACTGCGCCTCTCACGAAACTCACTGAGAAGCTCGCGGTCGCCGGGATCCCGGCAGAAGAGGCGTCAGGGCATCTGGACAACGCGCTGAAGTACCGTCGTGCCTGGCGTGCCAGCCTCGGCCCAGCCCGCGAGGCGATGGACGCCTTCGCCGACGAAGTCCACGCCATCTGCTCACGCGTCATGGCTGAGCGACGCGCCGGACGCATCCCCGCTGGCTCAGAGGCATACATCGAGACCCTGACCCGCGTAGAAGGCCTCCCCGCGGTGAGTAGCGGCACCGTGTCCCTCGCTCGAGCTCACGCCGTACTTGCGGACATCACCGCTCGCTGCCAGAACCGGTACGCCGATGCTTCATAGCATCGGCGCGAGCGCCATCCCGCCACCCCACCGGCCATGGGACCCCGACGACTCGCCAGACTTCCACGCCTCCCGGCTACTGCTCCTGGTTGCCGAGTGCGGCAGCGACCCCGGTCCTCATATCGCCGGCCGCACCAAGCTCGCGAAGCTCGACTTCTTCCTGCGCTACCCGGCTTTCCTCGAGCGCGCACACACGGAACTCGCCGACACCTTGAGCGGACAGGCTGCCTTCCGCGCATCGATGCCCGAGGAGGTAGAGGCCCCGATGATCCGGTACCGGTTCGGTCCCTGGGATCCCCGCTACCGCCAGTTCCTGGCCTTCCTCATGGCCCGCGGTCTCATCACGATCACCACCAGCCATAGACCAGAGCGCGTCCGATTGACCTCGGCCGGAAAGCGAGCGGCCGCAGCGCTGGCGGACATGGACGAGTTCCACCCCATCGTCACTCGATGCCGCGCCATGAGGGACAACCTGGCGCAGTGGTCCGGGACCGATCTCAAGAACCTCGTCTACCAACTCTTCCCCGAGGAAGTGGCGGACCTCGCCTACAACCAGGAGATCAGGCCATGACGACGCCCCCGACATCCTCCCGCAAAGGGCTACGAGTCGAGTCGGTCACGCTGGTGCACACGTCGGGCGAGATGGATACGTACGCATTCAACACCGCTGGCCTCAGCATTCTGTCTGGCGTCAGGAACAGCTCGAAGACCACCACGCTCAAGGCCATCGACTACTGTCTCGGCAACCGGGACAGCCCGACCGAGGCCCTGAAGGCGGCCGTCGCCGACGAGTACGTAGAGGTCAGCATCGAACTGACCCTGGACGGCACTCCAACAGAAATCCGGCGCAGCCTCCAGTACGGACGCCAGAACAAGGTCGTACTGGACGGCGACGAATTCCCTGTCGGCGAGTTCTCCGACCGCATCCTGCACAAGCTTGGCTGGCCGATCCTTAGTATTCCCAAAGGCATCCAGGCCACCACCGCCACCGAGCTCACACCTCTGACGTTCCGCAGCGTGCTGCGGCACATCTACCGCAACGAGGACTCGTGGACTCAGTTCGCTGACAAGGAACAAGAGTTTCTGAGGCGAGCCGTCATCAGCTACCTCTTGGGTTTCGCCCCCACCAGGTACAGCAACCACGACTTCGAGCTTGCGGCAGCACAACGCCGACTCGCACAGGCGCAGGCGGCCGAACGAGAGGTGCATGACAGCACAGACCGAGCCGTCGCAGCCGTCTGCGAGAACCTGCATCTGCCGACCCCCAGGAGCGAGCAGCAGGTCAACTCCATCAGAACCGACTTGCGGGCCGAGCTCGACGCGGTTGTCAGGCAACGTTCCCAGCTGACCAGCGAAGTGGAGCAGCTTGTTGCCGGACGACGCCAAGAAGGCGACGCCGGGGCAGTGAGCCATGGCTACGACGCCACCTTGTCGCAGCAGTACGAGCAGGCGACCCAGAACCTCACGAGCACCGCCGAGACCGTCGCCGGCCTCGAGCAGGTCCTGGCTGCCCACATGCAGTCTCACAACACGGTCCGGGCAGAGATCGCCCGCATGGAACGCCTTCTCGCCTCCGTCGACATCTTCGACAGCCTGCCGGTGCGCCTGTGTCCTGCCTGCGAGCAGAAGATCGACATCCATCGCGATCACCCAGAGGGCACTTGCTACGTCTGCACCCAGCCAGTGACCGAGGACCAGCGCAGACGACGCGGAGAACTAGAGAAGCGGTCCCTGGCCGCAGAGGCCGACGACCTCCAGGAAGTCATCGCCCGAACCAGCCACGACCTCGACCAAGCAAAAACCGACCACCGGCACGCCCAGAGCACCCATCAAGACATCGCCAGGCAGCTGAACGTCGACCGGGCCGCCCGCCTCGCACCGTTCATGGCCAGACTCGAAGAGATGGCCGCCCAGGCCGCCGCCCTGGAACAAAAACTCATGGCGCTGCCCGCCATCGAGCAGATGCTCACCCGCAAGACTGCCGCCACGCAGACGAGCCAGGCGGCCGAAGACAGACTGAACCGACTGAAGCAGCAACTCGATGAAACCCCCACCACAGGGAGAACGCCCATCGACCGCTGCGCCCTGTTCGCTGATCGGATGAACGAATTCCTCAACCGCCACCGTGACGATGTCTGGGTGGCAGGGAATGTGGCGATCAGCGCGGACGACCTGACCTTCTACGTCGGGACCCGCCCCTGGAGCCAAGTTCTCGGAGCCGAAGCGCGAGTGCTGTTCTTCCTCGCCTACAGCAGGGCCCTACTGTTCCTGGCCAGGGACCTGGGGGACGACTGCCCTTACCCGGGATTCCTCATGCTCGACAACCCCTTCCAGCAGGGAATCGCAAGCGACGTCGTTCACGAAGTTCTCCGTGACATTGCCGATGCCGCCCAAGCCACCGGCGCACAGGTGATTTCCACGCAGGCCGTACCAGTACCACGTCTCTCCCCTGGCATCGAACAGATCATTATGCCGAACACCTACATCGGCGAACCCGAGGGCTGACGGCCACATCTGGACAAGGAGGGGCAGGCCGCCTGGCGCTTCACGACCGGCTTCCTCCTGTCCTGTCTTACGCCCATTCGACACCCAACTTTCGGAGCGCGACCAGCTGTTCTTCGGTGAGCTTGTCCCGCCTGGCCTTGGTGTTGCTGTACCAGATGCCGAGCTTGGTTTCGGTCCCGTCGGGCAAGGTCTCCACCGCCTTCCGGGGCACAGGGCGGCCGCCTTCCCGCTCTACCCACTGCGCGAGGGCCGCCAGGCCCCGCTGGAACGCCTGCTGCGCCTTGCCCTGCCCCTTCGTCGCACCCTTGGCGGCCGGGGCGGGAGACGGCGCCTCCACGGGCGTGACGCCCAGCTGGGACAGCCGCTCCTGCTGCTTGGGCAGGAGCCGCGCCCAGATGGCCGGCTGCTTCTGCTGCTGGAGCCACTTGCCGATGTCGTCGCCGTCCATCAACACGCCGGGTGCGATGTCGGGCAGCTGGCCGTCGGCGTCGACCAGGTCCGCCAGGACGCGGTAGTGGCGCTGCCAGTCCAGCGGCCACGGGCAGTCCCAGGCCGGGTCGATCTCCGTCAGCTGCGCCGCGCGCACGGCGGCCCGCTCCGGGTCCTTGCCCAGGTCGTTCTTCGCTCCCTTCCGCCGGAGATTGGCCATGTGCTGCCCGACGGGCACCATCGCCTCGCCCTCGCCCCACACCGCGTCCTGACGCGGCGCGAGGTGCCCCGTGGTCCGCCGGTAGGACCGGAGCGCGGCCAGCTTGGCCTCCCACGCCTCCTCACCCGGCTCCCAGACCATCCCGGCCTCCGGCGCGTCCAGGAGCGTCTTGCGCCGCTCCTCCAGCTCACCCGCCCGCAGGGCCTTGCGCTGCTGGTGCACCCACCGCCCGAGGGGGAAGCCCTTGGTGACGCCGACCTCGACCTCAACGTCATAGGGCACGGCGGAGACGCCGGTGATCTCGTTCTCCGCGCGCCAGCGGATCAGGGCCTGGTAGCTATCCAGCCACACCAGCGACTCCGGCCGGTAGACCCGGGTGCGCAGGAACGCGGCGATCGTCCCCGCATCGCGGGGAGAGGAGAAGTGGAGCAGGGCGGACTCGGCAGCGGCGTCGGTGTCGTCCTGCTCCTGGTCCTCGCCGTCGCCCTCGCCGCCAGCCCCGACGATTCGCCCGTCCTCATCGCGCTGGAGGTGGACCTTGCGCTTGCCGCTGGTGAGGGCGCGGGAGGCGAGTTGCTCGACGAGTCGTTCATCAGGACTGCGCAGGCCCTTTATCTCAGGGAGGGCTGTCCAGTAGGCACGTTTGGTGTGGTGGAGCCTGCGGTCGTAGACGATTATGGTTTGGTCATTTTGTGACGGTCTGCGTGGTTATCGGTTGGTGGGAGTAGGGTCGCGTGGCGTGGTTCCCGAAAGGGTGAGAACCGATGGGATGTCCTGGGGGGAGTGAGGCTGGGTGGGGCTGGCGGGTGGGGCTGCGGACAAGGCGGGTAACCGGTACGAGGACTGGTGGACCGCGCTGAGGGTGGCGGAGTTGCTGCGGGGGCGGGCGACGCGGATTCGTCTGGAACCCCCGGGGCCAGCCGGCGCCGGGATCGAGTTCGAGCTCGAGGCGGACGACGGCACCTGGTGCGAGCAGGTGAAGGACGTCCCCTCGAAGGGGCCGTGGACTCTGAACGCTGCGGGCAAGATCCTCGAGGCGGTCACGGGGCATCTTGCGGGGGGCAAGAAGGTGCGCCTTGTGCTGTCCATGGGGGCCCCTGAACTGCATGATCTTTCTAAGCGGGCCCGGGGCGCCGATACACTCGCCGAGTTCGACGGCATGATCACCAAGGCCCAGATTCCCCAGTTCGTACAGGTACTCGAGAACTGGTCCGACAACGGGATGCCGGTCGACCGGGAGGTCGGCTGGCGGTATCTGCAGGCCGTGCACGTGGAGCACATCCCACCAGAGGCACTGCGCCGCCTGGTGGTCTCCGAGTATGAGCTGCTGTTCGTCGGGGACCCGGAAGTGATCGTCAGGCAGCTGAGTGGCTATCTCGACGAGCACCTGCACCAGCGCCTCACCGGCTCCCAGATCCGCAGCCATCTTCTAACCGTGCCGGGGGTGCGCCCACGTCTGCTGGCGGGTGACACCGGGACACTCACGGCCCTGGCCGGGACGGTCGATCGCTTTGTGCGGCGCGTGCGACGGGACAAGCCCGAGTTCGGGATGGCCGCTCGTCCGCATGCGGAGCAGCTCTACGAGCGCCTGGTGGCTGAGGACGGCCAGCAGGTGGTGGTCTGCGAGGGCAGCGCTGGCTTGGGCAAGTCAGCGGTCGTCACCGACGTCCTGGTCCGGCTGACCGAGCAGGGATGGCTGGCGGCCGCGGTCCGGATGGACGGCGCCGACGCGAGTGTGCAGACGGCCAAGGACCTTGGTACCAAGATGACCCTGCCGGACTCGCCGGCGGTGCTGTTGGCTGGGGTCGCGGACGAAGCGCCGGCGCTGTTGGTGATTGACCAGCTGGATGCGGTCAGCACCTACAACGGCAGGATGTCGGATGCCTATGAGGCCGTGGAAGACGTACTCGCACAGCTGGTCGTCGCCCCGAACGTCAAGGTGCTCCTGGTGGCCCGCACCATCGACATCGACAATGACCGGAGGCTGTCCGACCTGGTCGCCGACCGCGCCCGGACAGTCCGGTTCCCCCTCAGCGTCCTGGATGTGGAACAGGTGCGGGCTGTGCTGTCCGCCAGCGGGACGGATCCCGACGGCTTGGGGTCGGTGACGCTGGAGCTGTTGCGGACTCCGTTGCACCTGTCGGTCTTCAGCCGTCTGTCGTCCTCCGCACGGGCCGCTTCCTACCGGACCTTGCAGGAACTGTACGCGCGTTACACCGATGAACGGCGCGAGGAGATCGAGCGACAGGTTGCCGCGCTGGACTGGCGGGGCATCACGGGCACGCTGTGCGCCTCCATGAGTGAACGCGAAACCCTCCAGGCGCCTATGGCTCTCCTCGATGGTTTCGCCCGCCAGCACATCAAGGTGCTCGAATCGCACGGTGTGCTGGTGCGCGACGGGGAACAGATCGGGTTCTTCCACGAGACTTACTTCGATTTCCTCTTCGCCCGGTCTTTCATCTCCACTGGAGAGGACATCCACGATTTCCTGGCCAACTCAGGTCAGTACTTGTTCCGTCGCGCCCAGACCCGGCAGATCCTCGAGCACCTCGTCGGCACGGACCCCGGGCGTTTCCGCTCCGCTGTGGCCAGGCTCCTGGGCTCCGACCGGATCCGCCCGCACCTGCATGATGTGATCATCGCTGTCCTCGGACAGCTCGACGCCGCTCTGCCTGACTGGAAGGCCATCGAACCGCTCGCCTGGGGTCAGGTTCCTGTGGCGGGCAAAGTACGCGGTCTGCTCGCCCTGCCGCGGTGGTTCGATGCCGCCGACCACGATCAGAGGTGGGAACGCTGGCTGAGCACGCCGCAGACCGCCGATGCGGCGTTCCCTGAACTGCTGGCCGTCGCGCGGCACCGGCCCGAACGTGTGACAGAGCTGGTGCGGCCGTACGTGGGCACCACGCCGCAGTGGCGGCGCCGACTGGTGGGGCTGATCGAGTGGGCGCTCACACCTGACCTCGTGGACCTTGCCGTCGATCTGATCGACCGAGGGTATGCGGATGAGGCCAGGGGGCCGATCGCGGTCAACAGCGACTTCTGGTCACTCCTCTACGGCCTGTCCGAAACTCACCCCGATCCTGCTGCCCGCCTTGTCGGCGCCTATCTGCGCCGTCACCTCACCCGTGCGCGCGCCGAGGGATCCGGCGACCCCTTCGCGTCCGAGTACTTGTCCACGAACTCACAGGTGGCCGACACGGTCCTCTCCCGCATCGCGCATGCCGAGCCGGAAACCTACGTCGCCCAGGTTCTGCCCTTCGTCATCGACGTGGCCACCGCTAGCAGCGCGGGCCGCACCGGCTCCCACGACCTCGGTGGCCGCTGGGCCTACCGCCTCATGGGCGGCCGCAGTGTCGACACCGCCTTGCTGGCCGCTCTCGACACGGCACTGCGCTCCCTGGCCAGCCAAGCCCCGGCTGCCGCTGCCGATGCCCTGCGGCAACTGACCACCTCACCAGTTCAGGAACTACGCTTCCTCGCCTGCCGCCTGCACACTGCCCTGGCACGGCCCGATGAGGCGATCGCATGGCTCCTGACCGATGAGCGCCACCTGCGCCTGGGATGGGTGGACAGCGCACGCTGGGCCTCGCGCGAACTCATCGAGACCACGACCCCCCACTGCATGGACGAGATGCTGGATTGCTTGACCGCGGTGCTGCTTGGCTACTACCCGGCGTGGGAGCGCCGACGGCAGAAGGGGCAGCGCAGCGCCTGGGGCCGGAGCCAGTACGAGCTGCTGTCGGCGATCTGCCCCTCGCGCCGTAGTGAAGCGGTACGCCGTCGGCTCGCCGAATGGGACCGCAAGTTCCCCGGCCACGTCCCGTCGCCACCGACACCAATTCAAACTGGAGTCGTCGGCTCGCCGATCAGTGACCATGCGGCCCGGCACATGACCGACGACCAGTGGCACCGTGCCCTGGACAAGTACGCCCAGCCCCAACCCGAACGGTTCTGGCATCGCCGAGGAGGTGTCCACGAGCTCGCCCGGACACTGGGCAGCCGCGCGCAACAGCAACCCGACCGCTTCACCGACTTCGCCTTCACTCTCGGCCCGGGCTCACCAGCTGCCTACCTCTGCACGATCGTGGAGGCGGTCACGCCCCATCTGGATGCCGACCGCTGGGAACGATTGGCCCTCCACACCAACCAGACGCTCGGCTCCGAGGCAGCGCCCACGATCTGCCGCGCCCTGCAGTCGGCCCCGCAGAACTTCACTCCTGCTCTGCTCCCGGCCCTCGACAGCTACACCACAGACCCCCACCCCGAGGGGGACGTCCGCGACGCCGACACCCACGGAACTCGAACGGATCTGCTGACCGCTGGCATGAATGCCACCCGCGGCCAGGCAGCGTTCACCGTTGCCGCCCTGATCTTCCACGGCAGTGAGCACCTGCACGCCTTGACGCCCCTGGTCACCCGCCTTGCCAACGACCCAGTGCTCGCTGTCCGAGTCTGCGCAGCCCAGGCCGTGTTGGCCTTGATGAAGCATGACCCTCAGATTGCGCTAGACACCGCTGAACAACTCCTGAACCACCAGGACACCAACGTCTACAACGCCCCCACCACTCAACGGCTGCTCATCAACACCCTGGTCCGTGAACCGTCACGTTTTGCTGCCCACCTCGCTCGAGCCCTCCAAGGGCCGGGCGATACGGCCGAACTCGCCGGCCAGTCCTGGGCTGTTGCCACCATCCAGGGATGTCTCACCCCTGACCTTCCGAACAGCACGGATGAACTCAACGCCCTCGCCCGCCGTGGGGCTGCATCGGTCTTCGCCGACAACATCGACCACTACCCGCACCTTCTCCCGCTGTTCAACGACGATGACGCCGACGTGCGAAAGAACGCCTCTCAGGGCATGCGGCAGGTGTTCGACCTGTTTCCTGCACAAGCCGACGAACTCGTCAGAGCGTTCCTCGACGGCAAGGCCTTCCCCGACCACCTCGAACATCTCGCCTACGCTCTCTACGACCACGCTGGCCCCCTTCCCACTGTCGCTATTGATGCCTGTGAACGCATCGTTCAGCACGCGGGCAGGGAGCTCGGCGACCTCAGAACCCATCGAGCGGCGGACGGCCACCACCTGGTCTCGGCAATTCTCCGCCTCTATCGGCAAAGCCGGCAGGCGGAACGGATCCGTTGCCTGAACGTCATCGACAGGCTCTCGCAAGCAGGTGCCTACGGATTGACTGCTGCTTTGGAAAACGAGCGCTGACCCCACTGACCCCTGGTCCTGGCCCGCCGAGAGTTATCTTGGGGCGAGCCAGCGGTGGGGAAAGAGCGTGTCTGAAAGATCGTGTAAGTCGGGGCTGGAGGCAAGCTGACGGGCAAGCCGGCCGGGTCACGATGTGACGACCTGGACGACGGCGACCCCGGCGATCGTGGCGAAGACGCCGAGAGCGGCCACGGCGAGGCCGAGCGGCCCACGCAGCGCGGGGTGCCGGTGGGCGATGTAGCCGAGGCCGACAGCCAGAAGGATGCCGACGACGGCCAGGAGCAGCGCGACGGTCAGCGCGAGTACAGCGATGGCGGACACGGTCAGCCCTTTTGGGAGTTGGCATGCGGCAGCGGAGCCGCGTGGTCGGTGGCAGAACAGGCGCCCCTTGCCTTCAGGCCCGGGCAGGGGCCCCACAGGACGATGGAGGAGCGGGAAGAGTGAGGGAGGCGGCTGTTAGCCCGTCAACTCGTCTTCAACTAGCTCATTTGCCTCGGATGTGTGCTCGGTCAGGCGGTACGGAGCGGCGCGGCGTTGAGGCATCCTCGACACTCCTCAGTCCGGAGCCCGCATTCAATAGTTCTGAGCTGCGGAAACGCTGGCTGCCGGGCATTGAATTTGGGCCGCCCGTTTCTGTATGCCCACCCGCCTATATCGGGTCGATTGCCACATGCTGTCGTGCACCGTCCTGGAGGCGGCCGATGGTGTCGTAGCGGTAGAGGTAGTCCTGGAGGGTGGTACGGCCGACGATGGGCCAGCCCAGCACGCGGCCGAGTTCGTGCGTGACGGCGCAGGCGAGGGCGGACTTGTCGGTGCCGGTGTTGCTGGTGACGGGCAGCGGGCGGTGCAGATGCAGCGAGGCATTGCTGGTGGAAGGCGGAAGGGAAGTCGCGCTCGCTGTTGCTGGTGATCACCATGATGGGGAAGACGGTGCAGGCGATCACCTCGATGTCCTGCTCGTCGTAGGTGAGGGCCTTCGTGGCGGTGGTGCGGCTGACCGCGAGGGAGTTTCCGTGGGCGGTTCCGCTGTGTGCCGTGCGTGGCGCGGGTGCCCGTAAGTGCGGTCTGCTGGTGTGAGGTGTGAAGTGTGAGGTGTGCGCTGGCGCCGGTGCTGGTCGCTCTGTGGGCTGTCCGGGGGGCATGGGGTCATGGGGTCAGGGCCTGGAGGATGCCGATGACGATGGCGGTGAAGACGCCGAGTGCGGTGAGGGTGATGCCGATGGGTTGGGCGAGGGTGGGGCGGCGGTGGGCGAGGTAGCCGAGGCCTGTGGCGAGGGCGAGGCCGGCGAGGGCCAGGAGCAGCGCGACGAGCAGGACGAGTACGGCGAGGACGGACATGGTCTCTCCCTGGGGGTTTCGGGCGCGCGGTGTGGATGGCTCTTGTGGTCTGGCGAGGCTCTGTTCGGTGGTGGCCTCCTCGTCTTTTCCGCGTCGCGTCGCGGGAAGGCCGGACGGCTTGCCGGTGCGGAGGTCGAAGCTGGAGCCGTGCAGCCAGCACTCGATCTGGCAGTCCTCCACCTCGCCCTCGGACAGCGAGACGTTCGCGTGCGAGCAGATATCGTGGAGCGCGAACACCTGCATGTCCGGGGTGGCCTGGGAGGCGTAGATGCCGCCGGCGAACACGTGGACGTGGTCGGGCTTGATGTAGCGCAGGATGCGCGTGTAGTGCGTGATCAGCAGGGTGCCGACCTCGCCGGTCTCGCGGACGCGGTTGACGCCCTCGGAGACCAGGGCTTCGGCGTAGTCGCATGACGTCCGGTTCGTGATCATTCGAGGCCGAGTAGTGCGAGGGGGCGGCGAGGGTCGCGGGCATTGCGTCGGAGGCCGGCCGCGATGTTCTTCACTCCGGCCATCCGGAGGGCTCCGATGGCGAGGTTGCGCCAGGTGGCCATCGCGCGGGGTGCGTTGCCGGTCCGCAGTTGGGAGGCGTCCTCGGCGAAGGTGGTGTCGCGGACGTGGTGCAGGGCCTCGATCTTCCAGTGGTTGCGGACGAGTCGGGCGAGCTGGGCTGCGGTGGCCTGCTCGGCGGTGAGGCTGGTGACGGCGTAGATGGTCTTCACGGTGGTCTTGCCGGCCTTGCGGTCGGTGCGACGGCGCTTGATCTGGATGGCCTGACGGGCGCCGGGAAAGAGCAGGTTGTTCACGGTGGCCACCTTGATCCGACGGATCTCGCAGCGGCCGTGACCGACGTTGCGAGTGCGCCCCTGGAGCGGGATGCGTTTCCAGGGAAGGGACTTCATCTGCTTGCGGAGCTTCTTCTGGTTGCCCTTGACGATCACGATGTAGTGGGCGTCGCGGCCGAGCAGGTAGTCGGCGTGGTCGCGCTGGGTGGAGCAATGCTCAAGACCTGTGGATCGGATTCGGGAGGGGTGCCTCGCGGAACGCGGAGGGCGTACCTTCCCGAGTGATCGACTTCTGGTCATCGAGTAGGCCCGCGTTGCAGCGCGGGTCGGGAAGGCACGCCCGTGCTGAGCGTAGTCAACGAGGACGGCACTACCCAGAGCGGCTCCCTGATGGACGACATCGTCCGTGAGGGCGCCCGTCGGATGCTCGCCGCGGCCCTGGAAGCCGAAGTAAACCAGTACATAGCCGAGTTGGCGGGCGAGCGGGACGAGGCCGGTCGCCGTCTGGTGGTGCGTAACGGCCACCACAGCGAGCGGACGGTGACCACCGCCGCCGGGCCGATTGCGGTGAAGGCGCCGCGGGTGAACGACAAGCGGGTCGATGGCGAGACGGGTGAGCGCAAGCGGTTCTCGTCGAAGATCCTCGCCCCCTGGTGCCGGAAGTCCCCGAAGATCAGCGAGGTCCTGCCCCTGCTCTACCTGCACGGTCTGTCCTCCGGCGACTTCGTGCCCGCGATGGAGCAGTTCCTCGGCTCGGCCGCTGGGCTCTCGCCGGCCACGGTGACCCGGCTGACCAAGCAGTGGAGCGACGACCACGCCGCCTTCCAGGACCGGGACCTGTCCGGTTCCGACTACGTGTACGTGTGGGCCGACGGCGTCCACCCCAAGGTCCGCCTCGGCCAGGCCCGCTCCTGCGTCCTGGTCCTCATGGGCGTGCGCACCGACGGCAGTAAGGAGCTGATTGCGCTCGCCGAGGGCCTGCGCGAGTCGACCGACTCCTGGGCCGACCTCCTGCGGGACTGCCGCCGGCGCGGCATGCGCGATCCCGAGCTCGTCGTCGGCGACGGAGCCATGGGTCTGTGGCGGGCCCTGGCCGAGGTGTTTCCGCAGGCCAGACATCAAAGGTGCTGGGTTCACAAAACCCGGAACGTGGTCAACGCCCTGCCGAGATCGGCCCAGCCCGGCGCGAAGAAGGCGCTGCAGGAGATCTACAACGCCGAGGACCGCGATCACGCCGAGAAGGCGGTGAAGGACTTCGAACGCGCCTACGGCGCCAAGTGGCCCAAGGCCGTCAAGAAGATCACCGACGATGTCGACGAACTCCTGGCGTTCTACGACTTCCCGGCCGAGCACTGGGTCCACCTGCGCACGACAAATCCGATCGAGTCGACCTTCAGCACGGTGAAGCTGCGGACCAGGGTCACCCGCGGCGCCGGCAGCCCGGCCGCGGCCCTGGCAATGGTGTTCAAGCTCGCCGAGTCCGCCCAGGCCCGCTGGCGCGCGATCACCGCACCCCACCTCGTCGCCCTCGTCCGCAACGGCGCCCGCTTCGAACGCGGCGTCCTGGTCGAGCGTGAGCAGAAGGCTGCGGCATGAGTGAGCGCACGGAACGCCCGCTGCTGTTCCTGGACGTCGACGGACCTCTCCTGCCGTTCGGCGACGGCCCGCAGCGCGAGCCGTCAGACACCGCGACAGATTCGCACCTGACGCGGCTCGACCCGCGCGTCGGGCCTCGCCTCGCGGCACTGCCGTGCGAGCTGGTCTGGGCCACTACCTGGGAGGAGACGGCGAACACCGACATGGCACCGCGGCTCGGCCTGCCGCCCCTGCCGGTCGTGCACTGGCCGGAACCCTCCGACGCGCATGAACGCGAGGACCAGTGGTTCGGGCTCCACTGGAAGACCCGAACCCTGGCGGCATGGGCGGGCGGACGCCCGTTCGTCTGGGTCGATGACGAGATCACCGACGCCGATCGGGACTGGGCGTCCACCAACCACCCCGCTCCGGCTCTCCTCCACCGCATCGCGTCGTCCCGCGGCCTCACCAACGAAGACTTCGCAGTCCTCGATCAATGGCTGCGGGCCACTTGAGGCTCCCCACGGTGATCCACAGGAATTGACAATTGCTCAGCGCCCCCGTCGCACCGACCGCAAGACCGGCAGGACCACCGTGAAGACCGTCTACGCCGTCACCAGCCTCACCGCCGAGCAGGCCACCGCAGCCCAGCTCGCCCGACTCGTCCGTGACCACTGGAAGATCGAGGCCCTGCACCACGTCCGCGACACCACCTTCGCCGAGGACGCCTCCCAACTGCGGACCGGCAACGCACCCCGCGCGATGGCCACCTGGCGCAACCTCGCCAGCGGAGCCCTCCGCACGGCCGGAGTGAAGAACATCGCGGCCGGCCTCCGCCGCAACGCCCGCAACTCTCACCGACCCCTCGCACTCCTCGGCCTCGGATGACCATGAACCGGACGTCACGCGACTACGCCGAAGCCCTGGCTGAGGGGCCAGCACAGTGTGCTGGCCCCTCAGATCATCAGAGCACGTCCACGCACGAGTTACTCATCTCGCCGTGTGAGAACGCACGTGCCCTGCCTGTCGGCTGCTTCCATGTTTGCTGGCTGGCTAGGCCCTTGCAAACGTTCGATCGCTGGCCCAGAACGCCTGCGAGCCCGGCTGGTTGAGGTCAACGGTGAGACCTGTGATTCGCCCCTCAATGTTGAAGAGCCCTGAATACTCGCCGAGAGGTCCATTTCCCTTTCCGGTCGGGTCCCAGTCGACCGTGTAAACGAACCGGTCGCCCGCAACGCTACCCTTGCCCTTTCCCCTCATGCCGGGCGTGCTGGCCTCGCCGTCGAGGGAAGTGCCGTTCTGCTGGATTTCGAAGGTCACCTGGTGTCCGGTGCCCTGGTGGAGAGTCCACGTTCCACCTACGTTGAATTCAGACATGGCGGTCATCCTTTCATTCGTGGGTATTTGATTATTCAAGGGATCAGTTCATGGGAATTTCCTTCAGTGATGGGTGGTTAGCGGTTGTCGTGAGGGCCTGAGATTCGTGGATCTTTCGGCGAATGGGAACGCGTCGCATAGCTTCCACGGAGATTTCCGTGTGGCGGACCTTTCGGCGGTCCTCGCTGTCGAGCCGAATAGGGAATCGCTGAGTGATCGTCGTTGTGCCAGACTGCCGGGCCTGGCGGCGCTGCGCCGGAGCGGGTGTCGTGTGGAATGACGCTCATGGGTCGATCACCGCCGATCGAAGGAATTGTTCGTGTTACGAAGCTGAGTGAGAAGGTGCCGGTGGCAGGCGGGGCAGCGATTCTCTTTGACGTGCCAGCCGTGCTGAATGCAAAACTCGGGATCGCGCGCTTCCTTGGTGAAGGGGTAGCCGTCGTCAGCGAGCCCTTGAAGGAAGTCATCGATGGTGATGTTCATGATCCGCCTCGCTGTAACTCAGAATGACCGGATAATGGTGTCGTCGACTTATAGGTCGCGTGAGGCCAGGCAGGGATGGGAAATGAGCCGAACCTGGCCGATGGTTGCTAAATGCAAGAAATGAGAGAGTCGGACATGTTCCGTGGGCCCCCTCCACTTGGAAGAACCTCTTACTGCTGTGAGGGACCGGGGTCGGACCGAAGATTTGCAGATCCATCGCTCGAGGCTGTCGTCTTTCAAATAGGATTTGAATGGACCCAGGGCTCTTATTTTCCCGCTCCAGTTGCAGGTGCCGACAAAGCGGCAAAATGCATGACGAGAGAACGGACTTGCACCCGATACAAGAGACATGGGAATGCGATAAACGTTGCGCTTCATGATCGGCCCCCTGGTGCGGTGAGCCTCGTGAGGGACTCTGCGGCTCCGCATCTGGAACTCTTCGACCCGTTCAGCGTGCGCCAGTGGCGACCTGTTGCACATCGGGTGCGCACCCCAAGTTCCACCCCGCCACACCCCACCCGGGGCACACCCCACGCATGCCGGTCCCCTACGACCGCAGGGCCTGTCCTGACCGTCCTGGATCTTTTGCGCCGTTCCGGCACGGGAGGGAAGGTGGATGGTGATGGATCTGCTGGAGCGAGAAAATGTGCTCCAGGACCTCGCTGGTCACCTACAGGCAGCCACCAGCGGTCCTGGACGGATGGCCCTGGTGCGCGGCGAGTCCGGCATCGGCAAGACCGCTGTCGTCGAGCATCTGGTCCAGTCGGCCGGTCCTCACATCCGGGCACTGGTCGGCGCCTGTGACCCGCTGGCCACCCCGCGCCCTCTGGGCCCGCTGATGGACCTGGCCCCCGGCCTCGGCCAAGCCGTGCGCACCGCACTGAAGGAGGCGCTGGCCGGCACAGGCCGTCCCGGTGAGGTCTCCGAGTGCCTGCTGGCCGACTTGGACGAGCACCCCAGCATGCTGGTCATCGAGGACGCCCACTGGGCGGACGAGGCCACTATGGATCTGCTGCGCTACCTGGCCCGGCGCCTGCCCACTGTTCCCGTGCTGGTGGTGGCTACCTACCGCGACGACGAAATCGGCCGGGCCCACCCCCTGACCGCCCTGCTGGGCACCCTGGCCAGCTACCGGTGGATATCCCGCCACACCCTGGCCCCCCTGAGCCGTCGGGCCGTGTCCTGCCTGGCCACCGGACACGTCATGGATGCCCGGGAGCTCTACCGTGTTTCCGCCGGCAACCCGTTCCTCGTCACCGAAATCCTCGCTACCCCCGCTGAGACCATCCCGGCCACGGTCCGCGAGGCCGTCGTGGGCCGTCTAGTCGGCCTCTCAAACCCGGCGCGCGGCGTCACCGACGTACTAGCCGTTCTGGGACACCGGGCCTCACTGCCGCTTGTGGCCAGCATCCTGCCGGACGCGGATGGCGCCCTTGAGGAAGCCGTGGCCCGTGGAATCCTGCACACCAACGGGCAGACGATCGAATTCCGCCACGAACTGGCCCGGCTCGCGGTACTGGAAGCCGTCTCAGCCCCTAAGCGCCTGCAAGTACACCGGCAGGTACTGGCGGCCATGCGCTCCGGCCCCATCGCCGCGGACGATCTGCCACTACTGGCCGATCATGCCGAGGCCGCCGACGACCCGACCGCCGTACTGGAATACGCACCGAAAGCGGCCGCCCACGCTGCCGCACTGGGTGCGTACAGGGAGGCAGCCGCCCAGTACGCCCGGGCCCTGCGATACGCCGACGGCCTGCCCCCCGACCAGCAGGCCGCCTTGTGGGAGGGCCACGCGCTGGGCTGTTTCCTGGCCCGCCAGTTGGAGGAGGCAATCGCCTCTCGCCAGAGGGCGGTCAAGATACGTCATGCGCTGGGCGACCGGCAGCACGAAGGGGAAGACCTGCGCTGGCTGTCCTACATGCTGTGGCCGGCCGGACACAGCACCGAGGCCAAGCAGACGGGCCTGGAAGCTGTACGCGTACTCGAAGAGCTGGGACCAGGTCCGGAGTTGGCCGAGGCATACCTGAACCTGTCCATGCTGGCCGTCTACCGCCACGAGGGCGCGGCGGTGGCCGCAGCCCACGGCCAGAAGGCGATGGCCATGAGCGGACGTCCCGGCGACGCGGGGCTCGTCCTGCAGGCACACTTCCACCCCGCAGCGGCACGGATGCTCTGCGGAGACAGCGGCTGGGAGGAGTGCGAACAAGCGGTGTCCAGCGCAATGACACAGGAACTGCAGCTGGATGCCGGCCTCCTGGCGATGCTCATGTGCTGGTACACCCTGTTGCAGCGTGACGACGCCCGGGCAACTGCAGCCGTGCAGCGATCGGAAACCTACTGCCTCGAACACGAGCTGCTGACCTATGAGCTCTGCACAAAGGCCCTGAACAGCTGGAGGCTGCTGAACCGGGGCTCGTGGGACCAGGCCACCGAGGCCACGCATGAGGTCTTGTCCCATCCCCTCTCGCCACCCATGGACCGGGCCATTGCCTTGACCGCCCTGGGCCTGGTCCGGGCCCGCCGCGGCGATCCCGAGAGCTGGCCGCCGCTGGAGCAGGCGGCCAGCCTCGTCGAGGAAAACAGCCTGCTGGAGCTCGGACTTGGGTGGGAGGCCCGGGTTGAGGCAGCCTGGCTGGCCGGTGATGACAAGCGGGCAAAGACAGAGGCACAACACGGTCTGGCCGCCATGGCGGACCGTACTCATCCCTGGCTGTCCGGCGCCCTGGCCTGCTGGATCCGCCGCACCGGAGGAACACCCCCACAGGTGCCGGCCGCCGAACCGTATGCGCGGGAGCTGACCGGCGACTGGGCCGGAGCCGCAGCACGGTGGGAGGAGCTCGGCTGCCCCTACGACACCGCCCTGGCCCGCCTGGCCGGGGACGCATCCGCGCTGCGCCAGGCACTGACCGGTTTCGAAACTCTCGGCGCCCGGCCAGCCGCAGCGCGCACCCGCACCGTGATGCGTACCCGCGGTGTACGCCCGGTCCGATCCGGCCCCCGGGCGGCAACCCGCGCCAATCCGTACGGGCTGACAAACCGCGAGATGGAGGTACTCAAACTGCTGAGTGAAGGCTTGTCGGATGCGGATATCGGCGCCCGGCTGTACATCACCCCCAAAACCGCCGGACACCACGTAGGCGCGGTACTGGCCAAACTCGACGTTCACACCCGCCACGAAGCCGCCCGCAAACTCCTCTCCTCAGCTTGACTCTGTCGGTGATCTTGGAGTCTCGCGGTGTGGCAGCGTGATCAGCGGGCATGCTCGGGGCTGTTACGAGTACCGGTGAAGTCGTAGACGCCATCCGCTTTCCGAACGTGATCGTTTGGTTCAGCCTGGGTGGGCATGAACTCGGGCTGGCGACGGGAGAGATGGGCGTGGTTCGTCCGTTCGTCTCGCTTGTGGAGGTGGCTGGTGCCGTCGGTGCTCGGTCTGCTGGAGGCCCGGGAGAAGAAGGTCCGGGAAGAGGTCACGCGGTTGCGGGTGCAGGCCGCCCTCGGCGAGGCGGAACGGGCTCTTCAGCGTCTTGCGGATGCCCGTGTGGCGGTGGCCGAGGTGCTGGCCGAGCCTCCGCGTGCGGTCGTGGAGCCGGTGGGGAGCGCGGTTGCGGGGGCGGTGGTGCCGCGACGGGCCGGGGGGATGACGGCGTCGGCCCTGCCTGCGGATTACCAGCGGATCATGGCCGTGCTGGAGTCGGCTGCGGGCCCAGAAGGCATGCGGTGCCAGCAGCTGGCCGCGGCCCTGGGCCTTCAGACGGTCCCGGCGAAGGTCGAAGGGCTGCGGTCGAAGGCGAAACGCCTGGTGGAACGAGGGTGGGCACTCCAGACGCGGCCAGGCGTGTTCACCCCGCTCGGGACGCCGGCCGGCTGAAGGCGCCAGGGCGGCGCCCGGCCAGGCGGCTGCTCATGAGCATGGTCATGGACCACAGCACCATGGCCTCGTGCATGGCGGGCAGGGTCTCGTAGTCGCGCACCAGGCGGCGCGAACGCATCAGCCAGCTCGTTGGGTCGGCCGCGCGGCGAGGTGTTCGCCGTGAGGGCGAGTCCTGTTCGGGGCTTGACCCAAGGCCGGGTAGTTAGCGTTTCCGCAGGTCCTGCAAGCACGTTGAGGGTTCGAGGCGAAAGCACAACGGAGCTCGTTGGTACAGGCAGTCGACCAAGACAGCTTGTACGTGAGGAGCTCCGTTGCGGGTTCATTCTGCCCTGCCGTCCGCGGTGACGGCCATCACTCGTACGGTGACCGTGGCCGCGGGCCGGTTCGCCCCGGGTCACTTGGGAGAACTGACCGCCTTGGTGCCGTTCGAGCTCGTGGACTCGGTGCTGACGGAGACGCGGACGGTGCAGCGGCGCCTGCGTGATCTGCCGTCCCGGGTCGGGATGTACTTCCTGCTTGCAATGTGCCTGTTCCCCGAGGTCGGCTACCGGTTGGTCTGGGACAAGCTCACCAGCGGCCTGGCCGGGATACCGGTGGCCTCGCCGAGTTCGAAGGCCCTGCGGGACCTTCGCCGGCGGCTGGGGGCCGCGCCGGTGCGGTCGCTGTTCGAGGTGCTTGCCGGGCCGCTGGCCCGCCCGACCACGCCGGGGGTGCGTTTCGGCGTCTACCGGACGGTGTCCTTCGACGGCTGCAGCTCGCTGCGGGTGCCTGATTCGCCCCGCAATCGGGCCTGGCTGGGGCGGACGGCCCATCACGGTTATCCCACGCTGGAGCTGATGACGCTGGTCGAGACCGGGACGAGGTCCCTGATCGGGGCGGTGTTCGGTCCCACCGACGAGGGCGAGACCGCCTACGCCTGCAGACTGCTGCACCTGCTGCGGCCTGACATGCTGGTGCTGTGGGACAAGGGCTTCGACGCCAACGCCTTCCTCGCCCAGGCGACCGCGACCGGCGCGAAGGTCTTGGGCCGACTCCGCAGCAACCGGCGCACCCCGGTCCTGGCCCGTCTCGACGACGGCTCCTATCTGTCGGTGATCGGCACCGTCAACGTCCGGGTCATTGATGCCGAGGTCACGGTGACCTGCGCTGACGGCACCGTCTTCGCTGGCTCCTACCGGCTGGTCACCACCTTGACCAACGCCCGCCGACACCCCGCGACAGTGCTGATCAACCTCTACCACGAGCGCTGGGAACACGAGAGCGCGTACTACGCGCTCCGCCACACGATCATGGCCGGCCGGAACCTCCGCTCGGGCGACCCCGCTGGCCTCGAGCAGGAGATGTGGGCCCTGCTCACGCTCTACCAGGCCCTACGGGCCGTGATGGTCGAGGCCGCCGAGTCCGTCCCCGGCACCGACCCCGATCGCTGCTGTTTCACCGTGGCACTCCAGACCGCCCGCGACCAGGTCGTCCAGGCCGCCGGGATCGTTCCCGATGAGCACGGATGCCTCGGACTGATCGGCCGCCGGGTGCTGGCCCGCCTCCTTGCGCCCCGCCGCCACCGGACCAGCACCCGCAAGGTCAAGTCGCCGATGTCCCGCTACAGCGAGCGACGCGACGACGGCCGCCCAGATCGCAGCCGCACCATCACCGGCCTCGCCGTCACCGTCCTCACACCCGGCCCCGAACAGCCGTCTTTGCCCACGGCCTCCCGAGATGACCGCTACATCGTCCCGGCCCAGCGCCGACGTCATCGCGTCCTCGCCCTGCTGCAGGGCGACCCGACTCGACTGTGGAGACCCGCGGAGATCGCCGCCCATTTCGGCGACATCACCCTGCACACCATGTATCGACAGCTGTCCCGATGGGCCAACACCGGGCTCATCCACAAGCTCGGACCGGGCCTCTACGCAGCCACAGCCTGGACCTCAACCCCCTTGCCACCAGCACAAAAAGGCTAACTTCCCGGCCTTGGGGCTTGACCCCGAATCCTGGACACGGGTTATGCGGCTGATGGCAGGGTAGTCGACGTTGCTTCGAGGGCCGTCTCGTAGGCGATCGGGCTGCGCTGCCCGAGCCGGGAGTGACGGCGTCGGGTTGTTGTAGCGGTGCAGCCAGCGGAACGCGTCGAGGCGGGCCTCGCGTTCGGTGGACCAGCTCCGTCGGCCCTGGAGCGTCTCCCGCTTGAACGTCGCGTTGAAGGACTCGGCGAGCGCGTTGTCCGCGCTGGAGCCGATCGCGCTCATGGACCGGCGGACGCCGGCTCTGCGGCAGGCGTCGCCGAAGGCCCGGCTGGTGTACTGGGCCCCGTGGTCAGCGTGCATGATCGCTCCGTCAAGGCTTCCGCGAGTCCGCTCGGCGGCGGCCAGGGCATCGATGACGAGCTCGGTCCGCATGTGATCTGCGATCGCCCATCCGGCCAGCCGACGCGAGGCGAGGTCGATCACGGTGGCCAGGTAGAGGAACTTCCCGCCGTCCAACGGCAGGTAGGTGATATCTCCGACGTACTTCGTGTTCGGTTCGGTCGCGGTGAAGTCCCGGCCGATCAGGTCCGGGGCGTTCGCCGCGGCCCGGTCCGCGACCGTGGTGCGGTGCCTGCGACGCAGCCGCACCCCCGCCAGATTGATCTTCCGCATGACACGCGCGATTCGCTTGTGGTTGACGCGCTCACCCTCATCGCGGAGCTCGGCGGTGATCCTGGGGACGCCGTAGGTGCCGTCCGATTCGAGGTGCACGGCGCGAATCCGGGCGGCGAGCCGGGCGTCGGCCGCTTGCCGGGCGGCCCGGTCCGCGGCTGTCCGGCGCCAGTAGTAGAAGCTCGAACGGGCGATGCCAAGGATGGTGCACAGCCGCTTCACGCCGTAGCGGCGCTGGTGGTCGGCGACGAACTGGAAGCGGTTCACCAGCGCGTCTCCCCGGCGAAATACTTCGCCGCCTTCCGCAGGATCTCGCGTTCCTCCTCCAGTTCGCGGACCTTCTGGCGCAGAGCAGCGTTCTCCACCTCCGGCGGCGTAGGCGGCTCGCTCGCCACCTCAGCCCGGCGTCCGCGGGGCCGGCTCGCGCCAGCCGCCCGGACCCAGTTCCGCAACGTCTCCGGGTTGACCCCCAGATCAGCGGCCACCGACCTGATCGTCGCTCCCGGCCGCGACTCGTACAACGCGACCGCGTCCGCCTTGAACTCCGGCGGATAGTGCTTCATGACCACGGGACATCCGTTCTCCTGGACTCAAGATCCAAGTGTCTCGGGTGTCCAAGATCCGGGGTCAAGGCCCGCCATGCCGGGACCGGCAGCAACGGCCGGACGGCCTGCCACTCGGCATCGGTCATGTCCGAGCCGTAACACCGCACACGATCCGGTCCGTCCGCCGCGTTGCCGAACCTGTGCGCGAGGCAGTCACACGCCAGAGACGGCGAGTTGGACTCTGCGGGCGTGAGCGCGACAGACTGCAGCAACAGGGCCTCCCGGTGCTCGTTGGCTTCGACAACCCCGAGCTACCGCGAGGCCCTGCCTTCATGCACCGACCGCACTCCGATCACCCGAACAAGACTCTCGTTCGACCTGCAAACCCGCCGATCGGAAAGCGGATGACGTCTAAGACGTATAGGCGCAGTTATCACGGCAACCACGTGTGTCGGTGAGTGTTGCTCCAGTCAACTTCGCACCGCTGAGTTTTGCTCCTCGGAGGTCAGCCCTGGTCAGGTCAGCTCCGCTGAGATCAACTCCCCGCAGATCTGCACCTCTCAGGTCGGCTTCGGTCAGATCAGCCTTCCTCAGAGACGCGTGCGTGCCCACGTCATCGGTACCGAGTTCGTACGTCAAGCGCTCGTCGGCAGCGCTGAGCCGGGCTCCCTGTAGGTTCGCTTGGATAAGCACCGCCCCGCTCATGTCAGCGTCTACCAGGATGGCGTCGACCAGCTTGGCTCCCTCAAGTGATGCCTCTCGCAGATCGGCACCGAAGAAGCTCGCCTTCGTCAGATCGGTCGCCGGTTCGCCCGGCAAGCCCAGCTCGGCTTGCCGTAAATTTGCGTTCGAGAAGTTTGCGCTCGACAGCTTCGCCCCGAAAAGCTTGACTAGCTCTAGGTTTGCGTCCTGAAACAGTGCTCGTGTCAATGTGGCGCCGGGGAGCCAGGCCATGGTCAGGTTGGATCTACTGAAGTCGGCGTCGCGTAGATCGCTCTCGTGAAAAAACGCTCCTCGGAGGTCGGCATCAGCCAGGAGCGCAAACCGAAAGGGTGCTTCTGGCACCTGCGCATGGCGGAGTTCGGTTCCGGACAGGTCAAGGTAAGAGGCGCCGTCGTGCCGGGGTGACCGTTCGGATAGCACCGTCAGTGCAGCCTGTACATCGCTGGATGCATGGGCCTTCCGGCTGTAAAAGAGGTCGTCCAGGCTGAGCTTGTCGAAACCACTTGCCGGAATGTGTGCGTTCTGTCGCAGATACGCGCACAGCACCGAAACGATGGCAGGCTGGTCTCGAGCGGAGTCCTGCATGATCCGCTGGAGGGCATAGATGCCGCCGAGGCGCGTGTCCACGGACTTTGATCCGATATTGCCGATCGCGGTATTGAAGCGGTTGGTGATTTGGCCTTGCTCGGCGATTCGCAGCTCTGTCCTGGTTTGTCCCACCGACATCCAGGTGAACAACAAGGCTACGAGGGCTGTCAGACCAGGCAGGGCAGCCACCATTATGGCAGTTCGTTGCCCGTGATTGCTGCTGCAGGCCCCACCTGACCTCCGCCTTGCGCGTCGCCGGAGTGCCTCATAACGATGCGCGGGACGGAGGTTCCGCCTGCGGAGAGAGGTGATCCTCATAGTCCCAATAGCAACTGACGGGCGCCCACCGAGGAGGACGCCACGCCGTGAACCTATCGAATCCGAGCAGGCGGCGGGGTGAGTCGTGGCTTCTCACAGCTAGTGTGCTGCGCCAGAAATCGCGGGCTTAAGTCTCTCGCTGATTCTCGGTGGCTGGCGGAGTGACCTTGGTGAGGTAGTCGGCGAGGGATTTGAGGATCTCGTCGGCTGTCTTGGTCCAGGTGAAGGGCCTGGGGTTCTCGTTCCACGAGTTGATCCAGGCACTGATGTCGTTCTCCAGTGCCTTCACGGAGGTGTGGACGCCGCGGCGGATGAGCTTGTCGGTCAGCAGGCCGAACCACCGCTCGACCTGGTTGATCCAGGACGAGCCGGTCGGAGTGAAGTGCACGTGGAAGCGGGGATGCTTGCCGAGCCAGGTCTTGATCTCGGGGGTGTTGTGGGTGGCGTAGTTGTCACACACCAGGTGCACATCGAGCCCGCTCGGGACCGCCTTGTCTATCGTGACCAGGAACTTCTTGAACTCGATCGCCCGGTGGCGGCGGTGCAGTGCCGATATGACAGTGCCGTCGGCGATGTTGAAGGCGGCGAACAGGCTGGTGATGCCGTGCCGCAGATAGTCATGGGTACGCCGCTCGGGCATGCCGGGCATCATCGGCAGCACCGGCTGGGACCGGTCCAGGGCCTGGATCTGTGACTTCTCGTCCACGCAGAGCACCACTGCCTTCTCGGGCGGGTTGTGGTACAGGCCGACGACGTTGACGACCTTCGCGACGAACTGCGGGTCGGTGGAGAGCCTGAAGGCGGCCTGCAGGTGCGGCTTGAGGTCGAACCGCTTCCAGATCCGGCCGATGGTGGACTTCGACAGGCCGGTGCGCTGGGCCATCGAGGCCCGCGACCAGTGCGTGTCCTGGCCCGGAGCCGATTCCAGCGTCGCGGCGATGACGTCCTCGACCTGGTCGAGCAGGATAGACGGCGGCCGGCCGGGCCGCGGCTCGTCGACCAGACCCTCCAGCCGCATCCTGACGAACCGGGCCCGCCAGCGGCTCACCGACTGCTCGCGCACCCCGAGTTCAGCCGCCACCTGCTTGTTCGTCCCGCCCTCCGCGCACTGCAGCACGATCCTCGCCCGCAGAGCCAGGAACTGCGCGGTCTTCGCACGCCTCGCCAGGCGCGTCAGCTGAGCCCGTTCGTCATCGCTGAGCACCAGCTCCAGCTTGCGCCGGCCCGGCCGTGGCTCATCCGCAAGCCCGGCCATCCGCCGGGCAGCAAACCGGGAGCGCCACTTCCTCACCGTGTCCGCGGTCACCTCGAACTCCGCCGCCACCCGCGTAGTCGGCTTCCCGTCCGCGCACGCCAAGACGATGCGTGCCCGCTCGGCAAGACGGGACACCACCGCCCCGCCCGCCCAGCGCAACAACTCGGCGCGCTCCTCATCGGACAGCACCACTTCGACGGCACGAGGACCCCGAGACATGAAAACAGGCTACAGACTTAAGCCCGAGATTTCTGGCGCATCACACTAGCTTTCGACGTCGGGTGTGCGGGCGGGCGGTGTTGGAGTGGTGGTGGAGAAGCGGACGTCTCGAGGGTTGCGCTCGTCGCCGAAGCGCCGGGTGAGGATGCCGTAGAGCTCGGGGCGGCGGCCCGTGATCCAGCGCCGTCCTGTTGCCATTGTCAGTAGGCTCAGGTCGAGGTCCGCCGTGACGGCTGTGTCTTCTGCTGCCCAGGTCTCGGTGAGGATCTGCCCGTAGGGATCGATGATCATGGCGTTGCCGGTGCGCACTTCATCGTCGTCTCGGCCGACGCCGTTGCTGAAGATCAAGAACAGGCCGTTGTCGTGAGCGCGGGCGGGAAGCCAGCGCATGAGCCAGCCCCGGCCGTGGCGTCCCCTGAACGCTTCCTCGATGGTCTCGCGGTTCTTGTGGCGGCTTTCCCACAGCGGCAAGGGAATGGGCTTCATTCCGTGGGGACTGACGGAGTTGGTGCCGCCAGTCTGGTGCGGAGCGATGAGAATGTCGGCGCCCAGCAGGGCGGTGGCGCGCACGTTCTCCACGAGGTTGTTGTCCCAGCAGATCAGAACAGCCATCCGTACGCCCCAAGGCGTGTCGAATACCGTGTATCGGTCGCCGCTGCTGATGGCTTCGTGCTCGAAAGCGTGCAGTTTGCGGTGCACGTGGACCGTCCCGTCCGGCAGGCAGACGGCGTAGGAGTTGAACAGCCCTCCTTCGGTGTCCGTTTCCAGGAAGCCAGCGCCGACACCGATTCCGATCTGCTGCGCCAGCATGGTGACCTCTTGAACCAGCTGTCCGCTCGCGGTCTGGGCGAGTTCGTGCAGACGCGCGGTCGGCAGCTTCGTGAGATGCCAGTAGCCCAGCAGGCACATTTCAGGAAAGACGACCAGGCTGCTTCCTGCCGCGGCCGCAGCGCGGGCGAAGGTGCGTACGCGGCCGAGGTTGTAAACCGTGTCGGAGGGACGCGGCTCGAACTGGACCGAGGTCACCCGCAGAGATTCAGGGCGTCCGCCGGGGGAGGGCGAGAGGGGTGGGGTCATGAGGTCTCCAGGCGTGAGAGCGATGTTCCCTACGGACCCGTCATTTGCCGAGCCCGGAGCTTGGAAAGCAAAGCACTCGCGAATATGATTCCTCCAATGAATCTTTCGGCTCGGTTGATTCCGAATCGGAATAGTTCTTCCCTTCGCGGCCGGCTGTGCACCTTGTGCTTTCCTCCTGGGGAGGCGGGGCTCCAGGCGGCGCGCCGTCCCGTACCAGCAGGCGATAGGACCAGGACATGGACGCCCGTCTCCTCAGAGCATTTATCGCGGTTGCAGACTGTGGGAGTTTCAGAGCCGCCGCGCAGCGCATCCTGATCACGCAGCCGGCGCTGACGAAGCAGATCCAGGCGCTGGAGGCCGAGCTGGGCATGCCCTTGTTTCGGCGTGGACGCCATGGAGCCGAAGCGACGCCCCCGGGAGAGGCGTTGTTGCCCATGGCGCGTGACGTGGTACGCCGCATGGACGCGCTGACCCACTACGCAGGGCGGGTGAAGCGGGGCGAGTCGGGCCGACTGTCCATCGGCTTCGGGCTGTCCAGTATCGATCTTGCTCCGCGAAGTGTCGCGATCTTTCGCCAGCAGTATCCTGACGTGACTGTCTCCCTGGAGGATCTGCCGTCCTCGATTCAGATCGAATCGGTGACGGCAGGTGATCTGGATGTCGGCTTCGTCCGGCTGCCGGCCCCGTCCAACCTGGGCCAGATGACGTTACGGACCGAGACACTCGCGCTCGCGGTAGCCAACGAGGTACGAGCGCCCAGCGACGCCGAGCAGGTGGCTGGGTGGCTCACGGGACGACCAGTTGTCCAGCTGGCCTTCGAGAAGGGGCCTGGCCTGGTCCGCCAGATCGAGCGGTTCTACGGGGCGTTCGACGTCCGGCCGGACATCATCGAAGAGGCGCACGATGTGCAGACAGTGCTCGCCCTGGTAGCGGCAAGGATCGGGGTTGCCCTGGTCCCCGCCAGCGCACTGCGTATCTCCCCCCCTTTGATCAGAATCCAGCCCATCGAGGTCGAGAGCGCAACCTGGAAGATGGGCGTCGTCTGGAACAAAGAGCGCCTCACCCGGGTCGGAGAGAACTTTCTAAAGATCGTTCACGCCGAGTCCGCGGGGTAGCCCCGCACCGGACTGATGATCCAGCCCCGCACCGCGGCGTCCTCCTCCGCGATCTGACGCAGCAGAGGACACCCTCGAGGCATCAGGAGCTGCGAGCCAGACCAGGATGCGCTGTCTGATCCGCTCACTGTCTCTGGGCACGGGCAGGGACACAGCGGTGACCTGTCGGATGCCGGCGGGGGAGCAGATGCGGTCGCACCTGCCGCTGGCCAGCAATTTGGTGCGACCGTGTGGCACGGTCACTTGGGGGTGATCGACCAGGGTTCGCACTGGGCTGGAACGGCTCAACCTGCCGTAGGGTTCGATCACGGCACACGGCCTACGAGTGCCAGCGGCTGCGATCTGCGGACACGTCAGGGCGGCCACGTCACTCCGCAGGACAGCTGCTCCTGCACGCGGTCACGGCTTCCATGTCCGCGGCCAGCGAAGGCAGGGGTGCCGCTGCCGACGTCATCGGCTCAGTGTGGGACAGCCGTGGTGGGCCGTCCGCCCGAGCCTGGCCCGGTTGCGGTGCGAATGGGCTACCCGTAGCAAGCTGTAGTTGCCGAAGGACCGGTCAGGTAGGCGCCGAAGCGCACCCTCGGCGTGGTCGGTTGGCCAGCGGCCCGGCAAGTACCTCGAACAGCGACCGCACCGGCGCGGCTCCAGCTTCCGGCGCAGGTCCCGCAGGTTCTTCGAACTTGTGAGGCCGCCGGCATCCCGCCCGGGCCGCCGGTGGACTCGGCCCGGACCGGCCGGTAGCGGACCCCGGGGAACAGGCACATTGTGAGGAGGAAGTGCACATTCTGACCGGGGACGGCAGATGACGCAGCCGCCGCTGTACCCGTCCGCGTCTCCGCCCGCGCCGAGGTCACCTGGAACGGCACCACGGTGGTCTGCTCTCCCAGGTGGCCCGACGTGAACCAGCCTGCGGCCACGGTCATGTACGGGTGATGGCCGTCACCGCGGACGGCAGGAGGATGAACCTGCAACGGAGCTCCTCACGTACAAGCTGTCCTGGCCGACTGCCTGTACCGACGAGCTCCGTTGCACGTTCGCCTTGAACCCTCAACATGCTTGCAGGCCCTGCGAGAACGCTCACTTTCCAGCCTTGGGCCAAGGCCCCTCAGCCTGATTCCGTCCCCTGGTCCAGGCCTCGGCTGCGCGGCTCGGCCTGGTCGTGCAGTCTGGGCACTGCTGTGTCGCGCCGTGTCCAGACTGCTTGCACATGGCCGGCTGGACTCGAGTCGTCAGCCACGGCCGGAGTCGAACACGATGGGGGCAGCGTGCTCTTTGGGCGGGAGACCGTCTTGGATCGCGATGCTGAGGTGTATGGGCCGTGCGCCTCGGCATCGCGGCCGGGTGCTGGCTCGGTCATTGTGGGGCGGCTGGCTGGTTGGTTCGTAGGGATTCGTAGGCGGCGAGGACGATTTTGAGTGTGCGCAGCCCGCTGGGCCCGTCGGGGTGGGCGCGCTGGCCTGTGCGGGCGGCGGTGAGGAATGCTTCGAGCATGGCGGCGTCGAGGTCGGTTGTGCCGGTCTCCCAGCGGATGTTGGCCTTGTTGGTCTCGTAGCCGCGCAGCATGGGCGGGAAGGCGTTGAAGTGGGCGGTGCCTGTGTGGCCGATGCAGGTCATGGTGAGGCCGCCCCAGGTGGGGTGGGTGGGGGGATGGCTCCAGCTGCAGTCGATGGTGGTGATCACACCGCTGGGGTAGGTGAGGGTGATCAGTCCGCTGGTTTCGACGTCTGCAGATTCTGTTTCGGTGGCGAGGAGCCGGTTGGCCTGGGCGTAGACCTGTGTGGGTTGTTCTCCGCCCAGGAGGACGTCCATCAGGTCGGCGATGTGCACGGTGTGGTCCATGACCGCGCCGCCTCCGGACAGCGCGGGGTCGGCGAACCAGGGGTGCTGGAGGGCGGGGTTGGAGGAGTTGTTGGTGCCG
The DNA here is from genome assembly GCF_044754345.1 of Streptomyces sp. NPDC093094. Taxonomy (NCBI): domain Bacteria; kingdom Bacillati; phylum Actinomycetota; class Actinomycetes; order Kitasatosporales; family Streptomycetaceae; genus Streptomyces; species Streptomyces sp. NPDC093094. Next base: position 41,721 of record NZ_JBIVOX010000032.1, read on the forward strand.
TGAACGCTGAGCAGTTTGCCGATGGAGCCGTTGGCCACGGCGTGCCGCAGTGCGGCGAAGGCGGGGTGGAAGCGGACCGGGTAGGCGGTCATGAGGGTCACGCCTGCGGCTTCGCAGGCTGCGATCATGGCTTGTGCGTCTGCTGCTGTGGTGGCGAGTGGCTTCTCGCACAGGATGTGGGCGCCGGCTGCGGCCGCTTGTTCCACCAGGGTCCGGTGTCTGCTGTTCTCGCTGGTGACGATCACGGCCTGGGGGGCGCGGGCAAGGGCGTCTTCGTAGGTGTCGACGTAGGGCACGCCGAGGGCGTCGGCCAGGTTCTTGCCGCGGGAGGGATCGTCCGGGGCGCCGTCGGGGTCTGCGGTGATCAGTTCGATGTCGGAGCGGTCGCGCAGCAGCTGCAGGTAGGTGGCGGCATGGACGTGTGCGAAAGACAGTACGGCGATCTTCATGGGGCGATTTCCTCTGCGAGGGGGGCCGGAGGCATGGCCAGCTCGATGGCCCGTCCGGTGGCGGCCGATGCGCGGGCTGCCTCGGCCAGGCGCACGGCGGCCACTCCGTCTTCGGTGCTGACCCGGGGGGCCGGTCCGCCGGTGCAGGCAGCTGCGAAGTCCCTGAGCTGGGCGAGGAAGGGATCTTCTCCCCAGTCGCCGGTGGGCACGCCTTCCGTTTCGCCCGGGGTGCTTGTGTCGATGCGCAGGGCCGGGTGGGCGAGGGAGTCGTGGGTGAGGGTGCCGTTGGAGCCGGCGATGTGGAATGTGTAGCGGAACTGCGTCGAGGGCGGTCCCCAGAGCCCTTGGACCTGGCTGATGACTCCGCTGGCGTGAGTGAGAGTGGCGGAGCCGGCTGCCACGGGTGACCTGTGTGCCAGGGCTGCGTGGTGGCCGCCCTGGGTGGCATGGATGCGCACCACGTCACCGAAGAGCCAGCGGGCGATGTCGATGTCGTGCAGCATCTGGTCGGTGAGAATGCCGCCTGACTGGGCGGCATCGGCGAACCAGGGGCTCCAGGTGGGGTACCGGCCGCTGCGGGTGAAGCGGGCCACGGCGATACGGCCGAGGCTGCCCTCACGGATTGTCTGGCGGGCGCGTGCGTAGGCGGGAAAGTACCGCACGACGTGCGCGGGAAGGAGGCGCCGGCCGGACTGCCTGGCCGCGAGGGCTATGGCGCAGGCGTCTTCGGCGGTCAGGGCGAGCGGCTTCTCGCACACGACGTGTGCCCCGGCACGGAAGGCCTCCAGCGCGAGCTGACGGTGCGTGGGGGTGGGGGTGCAGATGTCGGCGATGTCAGCGCCCTGGAGGGCCTGCCTGAGCGAGGGAGCTACGAGGGCTCCGAACTCTGCGGCCAGGCTCGCTGCCTTCCCGTCGGTGGAGTGGATACGCACCCGCGCGCCCAGCGCGGTCCAGGCGGGAAGATGCGTGCGGGCGATGAAGCCGGCACCGATGAGTGCGACGTTGAGTGTGGTCATGGCCGGGTGCTCTCTTGGTTTCTGCCGTGGGGGATGAGGAGCTGCTCTGGCGCTGGGGTGGCCTTGCTGACGGTTTCCCAGGTGAGGGCGGGCACCGTCCAGCGGGCACCGGCGCGCAAGAGGTCGTCAGCGGTCGTCGTGGTGGTCACCCCGACGATGTCGGCGACGCCTGCTGTGACGAGCGCACGCACGCCCGAGGGCGAGTCCTCGAAGGCCATGCACCGGTCGGGGGCGGCACCGAGGGCGCGGCATGCTGCGAGGTAGCCCTCCGGTGACGGCTTTCCGTATCTGACGTGCTCGGCTGTCACGACGACGTCGATGAGCGGGCGCACGTCCAGCGCACCGTCGAGGATCCGCTCGGCCCAGACGGCTCCGGCGCTGGTGACCACCGCCAGCGGCACGCCTTGGGCGTGAACCCGTTTGATGAGGTCGGCGGCGCCGGGAACGGCAGGGACGGTATGGGCTTCGCCGAGGATGAAGTCGGTCATGGTGGCCACGGCCTGCTCGATGCCGTGGTCCTTCGACACCACGGACAGGTCCGACAGCACGTCTGCCGGGCGCCGGCCCATGTAGCGCTGTTCGTACTCGTCCACGGTGACCGACAGGCCCCAGGCGTCGAAGAGGGCCAGCCAGCTCCTGCGGTGGACGTCTTCGCTGAGTACCAGAGTTCCGTCCATGTCCAGCAGCACGGCCTCGGCCCGGTCCAGGGCCAGACCGGCGCTGCATTTGCTGTGCTGAGCGCGGGTCATGAGGCGGCCCAGCTGAATAGCAGGGCCCCAGCGGGCACGTCCCCGGTGATTGCGGGTGCCTGTGCTGATCCCGGAGCCGAGTCCAGGACGACGATGGGGCATACGGCGGACAGGCCGTGGGCCTGCACGGCGGACGGGTCGAAAGTGATCACCTTCTGCCCGACCTGGACCTGATCACCCTCAAAGACATGCGAGGTGAAGCCGTCGCCGCCCAGCCGGACGGTGTCGATGCCCAGATGCACCAGGACACCGGTACCGCAAGGGGCCTTGATGACGAAGGCGTGCGGGTGCAGCTTCACGACGGTCCCGCTGACGGGTGCGAGGGCCTGGGCACGCGCCGTTGCGGGAGTGGGATCGATGGCCAGGCCGGAACCCACCAGCTGGGCGGCGAAGACGGGGTCGGGCACCTTGCCCAGGGCCATGACTCGGCCGGCGAGCGGCGCATAGACGGCAAGGCTCACAGCAGGTCCTTGATGTCCTCGGCCAGCGTTTCCGCCTCGGGACCGACGACCACCTGGACCACCGTCCCGGACGCCAGCACGCCGTGCGCACCGGCCTGCTTCAGGGCCTGGATGTTCACGGCTGCGGGGTCGCGGACCTCGGTACGCAGCCTGGTGATACAGGCTTCCAGTTCGGTGATGTTCCCGGCACCGCCGAGTCCGTCGATGATGCTCTGCGCCTTTGCTGCCATCTGCTGCTCCTTCGGGGGACCGGACTGTCAGGGCCGCCACGAGCGGTCCAAGTGGTCATAACCAGTAATGACCAGACCGTAGACCAGGAGTGAGGCGGACGCAAGAGTGGTAGATCATGCCCATGACAAGCCGGTAGCGTCCTCCGCGGCATGCGGAGTCGGCCCGTGTCAGGTGGCGAGGGTCATGTGCACTGTGTAGCGGTCTGCCCTGAACCAGGTGTACGCGTGCTCGACCGGGAGGTCGCCGCTGTAGGCGATGCGGTCGAAGGCCATCACCGGTGAGCCCTTGGTGATGCCCAGCACGGTGGCGATCTCCGAGGAGGCCGAGCCGGCGCCGACCGTCTGCTCGGCGCGGTCGACCGGGCGGCTGTACCGGGTGGCCAGTGTCTCGTAGACGGAGGCGGTGAAGTCGACCTCGTCCAGATCGGGAAGCAGTTCGGCGTCGTACCAGGCGTCGTCGACGGCGATCGGCGTTCCGTCGGCGAGGCGGAGGCGGCGCACGTGCCAGGTCTGCCGTCCGTCGGGCAGCCGCAGTGCTGCGGCGGTGGCGGCGGCGGGGGTGTCGCGCCCGACGGACAGCACGACGGTGCCCGGCTCCAGTCCCAGGCGGCGCATGTCCTCGTGGAAGGAGGCGAGGCGCAGTTCGGAGCGGTAGGCGCGCTCCGCGACGAACGTGCCGCGGCCGTGCACCCGGACCGCGAGCCCTTCGGCGACAAGCTGCCCGATGGCCTCGCGGACGGTCACACGGCTGACGCCGTGATCGGTGCACAGCTGCCGCTCGCTGGGCAGGGCATCCCCGGGAGCGAGCTCGTTCGTGCACATGTCGACGAGGATCGCGCGCAGCTGGGCGTGTTTGGGCACCATGCCGCCCGCGTCGATCTGCTGCCTGGCCATGGGATTCCCCCTTGCGTGAGGGCGCCGGAGCGCGGTTTAACTGGTCATAACCAGTATGCACCTCGGAATCCGTGCGCGCGGGTCCGCCCCGCGTGAGATGTACCGGCGACGGGGGCGTTGACAGCGCGGCGGCAGCGGGGTCATTCTGACCGCCACACTGGTTATTACCAGACATGACCTGTACGGTCCGTGCTTGGCCCGGCGTCCCCGCCGCCGGACACGCACGCCCCGCGCATCCAGGGTCCGTCTCCTCCAGCACCCATCCACCCGAGGTAGCCATGAGCGCAACCACGTCCCCGTCCGCTGGCCCGTCCCGCCGTTCCGGCCTGGGCGGCCTGCAGAAACTCGGCCGCAGCCTGATGCTGCCGATCGCCACACTTCCCGCCGCCGGACTCCTGCTGCGGCTCGGGCAGGACGACCTGCTGGGCCGCTTCGCCCCTCTGAAGGACGCGGCGTCCGTGATCTCCGCCGCCGGAGGCGCACTCTTCACCCACCTGCCGCTGATCTTCGCCGTCGGTATCGCCATCGGCTTCGCGAAGAAGGCAGACGGCTCCACAGCTCTGGCAGCGGTCGTGGGCTACCTCGTCCTGGACGGCGTCTTCACCGCCATGTCCCCCATCGTCCTCGACGGCGAGAAGGATCCCTCAGGCGCCCAGGCGGTCATCAACTTCGGCGTACTCGGAGGCATCGTCATCGGCCTGCTCGCCGCCGTCCTGTGGCAGCGTCTCTACCGCACCGTCCTCCCGCCGTATCTGGGATTCTTCAGCGGCCGCAGGCTCGTCCCCATCGTCATGTCCGTCACGGCCCTGGTCGTCGGTGTCCTGATGAGCCTGGCCTACCCGCTGTTCAACGACGGCCTCACCGCCATCGGAAAGGCTGTCGACCAGAACAGCATCATCGGCGGCGGCATCTACGGAACGGCCAACAAGCTGCTGATCCCCCTCGGCCTGCACCACATCCTGAACTCCGTGGTCTGGTTCGTACTGGGCGACTACAACGGCGTCCACGGCGACCTCAACCGCTTCTTCGCCGGTGACCCCGATGCCGGCCTCTTCATGACCGGCTTCTACCCGATCATGATGTTCGCCCTGCCCGCCGCCGCCCTCGCCATCTGGCGCGAGGCACGGCCCGAGCAGCGCAAGACCGTCGGAGGCATCATGTTCTCCGCCGCCCTGACCAGCCTGCTCACCGGCATCACCGAACCGATCGAGTTCTCCTTCCTCTTCGTCGCCTGGCCCCTGTACCTCGTCCACGCCTTCCTGACCGGCACCTCTCTCGCCCTGGTCAACGGCCTCGGCATCCACGACGGATTCACCTTCTCCGCCGGCCTCATCGACTACGTCCTCAACTGGGGCAAGGCCACACACCCCCTGCTGCTCCTGCCCATCGGCCTGGCCTACGCCGTCCTCTACTACGTGCTGTTCCGCTTCGTCATCCGGCGCTGGAACCTGCGCACCCCCGGCCGGGAAGAGGACACCACCGAGCAGAGCCAGCTCGAAACCGCCTCCTCCTGACCCGTCTCCCACCTACGAAAGGACCCTTCCATGGCGCAGCGCGTCGCCGTCATCGGCTCGCACAGCGGCCTTCATGCCCGCCCCGCCGCCGCGTTCGCACAGGCCGCCAGCCGGGCCCCCCTCCCCGTCACCCTTGCCGTCGAGGGCAAGGAACCCGTCGCCGCCGGCAGCCTGCTGGGCATCATGACGCTCGGCGCCCGGCATGGAGACCACGTCACGCTCACCGCCGACGGCGACCAGGCCGAGGCTGTCCTGGACGAACTCGCCCAGCTGCTGGAACGGGAGCTCGACGCGTGACAACGACGGCAGCCACCCACACCATGAGCGGCTACGGGGTCAGCCCGGGCCTGGCCTGCGCCCCCGTAGCCCGCCTCGCACTCCCGGTGACCACTGACCCCGACGAAGCCCCCGGCGGCAATCCGGCTCGGGAAGTGCAGCGGGTGCGAGACGCCCTGACCCAGGTCGCGCAGCAGCTGACGTCCGCAGCGGCCGCCGGCGGCGTCGCCGGTGTGATCCTGGAGGCCGGGGCTGCAATGGCTCAGGACCCCGCGCTCCTCCAGGCTGCGGCCGGTTACATCGGCCAGGGCAGACCCACCGCGCACAGCGTCACCCTCGCCGTCGACGCGTACTGCCGCCAACTGCGGGAGCTGGGCGGGTACATGGCAGACCGCGTCACCGACCTGCAGGACATCCGCAACCGCACCGTCGCGCTCCTGCTCGGCGTGCCCCTGCCCGGCATTCCCCGGCCCGGCCGCCCCTTCGTCCTGGTCGCCCACGACCTGTCACCTGCCGACACCGCGGGCCTGGCTGACAGCGACGCCGTCGCCCTGCTCACCGAGGCCGGCGGTCCCACCGGCCATACCGCCATCCTTGCCCGCATCCTGGGACTGCCCGCAGTTGTCGGCTGCGGCGAAGCCGCAGCCCTCACCGACGGCACCCCCGTCATCCTCGACGGCCAATCCGGCACGGTGGAAGCGCACCCTCCGCCCGAGCGCCTGCGCCAGGCCCTCCACCAGGCCGAGGCCGGTGCGCACTATCAGACCCGTGGTCCCGGACGCACCGCGGACGGCCACAGCGTCGCGCTGCTCACCAACATCGGCACCGCGGCCGACGCCGCCAAAGCGGCAACCGCCGACGCCGAAGGAGCCGGGCTGTTCCGGACCGAGTTCCTCTTCCTCGACCGCCGCACAGCACCCACGGTGGAGGAGCAGATCGAGGTCTACACCACCGCATTCCGGCACTTCGCCGGGCGTCCGATCACCGTACGCACCCTCGACGCCGGATCCGACAAGCCCCTGCCCTTCCTGAAGCTGCCGGACGAGGAAAACCCCGCCCTGGGCATCCGGGGCCTGCGGACGGCCCGACTGCAGCCCGATGCGCTCGCCACCCAGCTCACCGCACTCGCCGCAGCCCAGCGCCGCACCGGCGCCCAGCTCAAAGTCATGGCACCGATGGTGTCCACCCCCAGCGAGGCCGCACACTTCGCCGACCTGGCCCGCAGCCACGGCCTGGACACCGTCGGCGTCATGATCGAAATCCCCGCTGCCGCGCTCCGCGCCAGTGACATCATCAAGTGCGTCGACTTCGTCAGCATCGGCACCAACGACCTCGCCCAGTACGTCATGGCCGCCGACCGCACCAATCACGCCGTAGCCGACCTGCTCGACCTGTGGCAGCCGGCCGTGCTCTCCCTGGTCGCCCTGGTCGGCAGCGCCGCTGCCGACCACTGGAAGCCCGTGGGTGTATGCGGGGAAGCAGCGGGCGACCCGGCCCTGGCAGCGGTGCTGGCCGGGCTGAAGATCACCAGCCTGTCCATGGCCGCCCCAGCGGTCGCCGCAGTCCGTGACCAGCTCGCCCGCCTCACCCTGCATCAATGCCAGGACCTGGCGTCCGCGGCCATCAGCGCCGCCGGCCCGGACCAGGCGCGCTCCGCCGTACAGAAAGCGATAACCCGGCACCCATGACCCGCCCGTCACCTCCCTGCTCCCGACCCGATTGCCAGCCACGTGCCGCCCAGACGGGAGCACCGGTATGGAGGTCGTAGTCCGCTCCGATGCCGGTGAAGCCGGACGCACCGCGGCCGACATCGTGCAGCACGCGCTAAGACGCGGCGTACGCACGCTCGGTCTGGCCACCGGCTCCTCACCGCTCCTCACCTACCGCGAGCTGGTTCGCCGGCACACAGACGAGGAACTGAGTTTCGCCAGTGTCGAGGTCTTCCTCCTCGACGAGTACGTCGCTCTGCCCGCCTTCCACCCCCAGGCATACGCGCAAGTCATCCGCCGCGAATTCACACAGCACGTCGACCTCGATCCCTCAAAGGTACGGGCGCCGTCCTCCACGGCAACCGACCCGGTCGCCGAAGCCCGTCGTTACGAGGAGGCACTGGCTGCCTCCGGTCCCATCGGCGTGCAGATCCTCGGTATCGGCAGGAACGGGCACATCGGCTTCAACGAGCCCGGTTCTTCCCTGGCCTCGCGCACCCGGCCCAAGACGCTCACGGAAGCCACCCGTCGCGACAACGCACGCTTCTTCACAAGCCTGCAGGACGTGCCACGGCACGTGATCACACAAGGGCTGGCCACGATCTCCGAGGCCAGCCACCTGGTACTGATCGCTACCGGCCCCGGCAAAGCCGATGCTGTTGCCGCCGCCGTGGAGGGACCGGTCAGTGCCCGCTGCCCCGCCTCCGTCCTGCAACTGCATCCACACGCCACCGTCGTGCTGGACGAATCGGCAGCAGCCAAACTGCAAGACCTCCCCTACTACCGGCACGTGGCTCGCCACAAACCAGCCAGCCAGGGGTACTGATGAGCAACTCATCCAGCATCGTGGCCATCGATGTGGGCGGCACCACCATCAAAGCGGCACGGCTGACCTCCCAGGGCACTGCAGAGGAGACACTGCGCCTTCCCACCCCCGTCAAGGAAGGGCCAGGAGTGGTCCTCGACGCGGTCGCCGAAACGGCTGCCGCCCTCGTTCGGCCTCACACCGCAGCCATCGGCCTCTGCGCTCCCGGACTCGTCGACTCGGCATCAGGAACGGTCCGCTTCGCAGCCAATCTTCAACTGCGCGATGCCCCCCTGGTGCGCCTCGTGACCGAACGGACAGGTCTTCCCGTCACTCTTGAACACGATGTCCGAGCTGCAGCCCTGGCCGAACACCGCCTTGGCCGCGGCAAAGAACTCAGGGATCTCTTCGTTGTTGTCCTCGGAACCGGAGTGGCCGCCGGAATCATCAGCGGCGGCCAGCTCATCCGGGGCGCGCAGAGCATGGCCGGCGAGTTCGGCCACATGACCGTTCGCCAGGGCGGCGAACTCTGCGATTGCGGACAACGCGGCTGCGTCGAGGCATACACCGGCGCCCGGGCTGTCGTGCGCCGCTACAACCGCACAGGCCGGCAGGCTCAAACGGCAGCCGACGTCACTGCCCGCCTGGAGACTGACCACGCCGCGGCGCGCATATGGGACGAGGCAACCGACGCCTTGGGCCGGGCACTCGCCGGCACCACGGTGCTGCTCGATCCGCAGATGATCGTCCTGGCAGGGGGCATGGCTGCCGCAGGCCATCTCGTTCTCCAGCCTGTCCGCAAGGCCCTCGCCGAGAACCTTGCCTGGCGCAGTGCACCCCCGATTGAGGTTTCGCCCCTGGGCGCAGGCGCAGGCCTGCTGGGAGCAGCCCTGCACGCCGCCGAGACAACGGGCGCCTTCGCTCTCACCGACCCCGCCTCGGTCCTTTCCGCGCTCCGCTGATTGACCCCGTGGCGGCAGCCGCAACTGTCCGCAATAGAGGAAAGACCCACCTCATGTGGTACACCAAACGCAGTCGTCACCTGCCACGTCGCCTTGTGCCCGAGCTGGACGACAGCGAACTGAGCCGCGTCCTGTCCCATCTGGACGCCCAGATCGCCGCACAGGGCGACAACCTCGCCGAAGCCAACGACCGCGGCGCCCTGACCTATCCCGTCGAACAGGTACTGCGGGACCCCGGAACAGACTGGGACCGGCGCGTGCATCGCCTCCTCGTTCTCGCTTCCCTCAAGGAAGCGCCCGTCCTGGCGCGCCAGTGGCGTGCCAGGAGCCCAGAGTGCCCCGACGCCGTACTGTTCGATGCCTACGCAGGGCTCGCCCACCGCAGCTCTGAGGGCGCTGCCCACGACATAGGACCGGTGATCACCCTGTGCCGGCAAGCAGCGAAGCTGCTACCGGCGGACCCGGCCCCCTGGATCGCCCTGCTCACCTGCTACCGCTTGATCCGGGCCAGTACCGCAGATGTGCGCTGGGTGTGGGGGGGCGTCAGCCAGAGGGACCGATGGAACCGTGAAGCGCATCTGCAGCTGCTGCGCTACCTGTCTCCCCGCGAGCGCGGTTCTCACGCGATGATGCTGCAATTCACCGACGCGGTCAGAAGCCAGGCGCCCCCGCGGTCTCCGGTGGGGGCGGTGGCTCTTGTCACCAGCCTCACCCAGTACCTCAGCCTGCAGGAAGCCGGTGGACTGACAGAGCTGACTGCGCACCGTCACTGGAGTCAGCCCCCGGAACGCGCTCTCGTCGACGATGCCCTGTCCACCTGGCCGCGACCGGGTTACCTGACGCATGCTGCGGCGCTCGCCGACCTCAACATTCTTGCCTACGTGCTGGTCAAGGCGGGTCGCGTCCGGGAAGCGGCGACAGTGTTCCATGCGATCGGACCGGTGGTCACGTCGTGGCCCTGGCGAGAGGACGGTCCGCCAGTGGAGACCTTCCGTCACTGGTCGCATCGAGCTCAGCGTGTCGCTCGGCAGTGACGCGAGGCACCCGCGAACACCGCAGTTCCAAGCCGCTGACAGCCCCGCCTAAGCCTTCCAGCAAAAAGGGCAATCTGGGCGTCTCGATCCGTTGACAGACGGGCCCGGCATATCCACACTGGTCATATCTGGTTATTACCAGTTCTGGATATGCCGAAACCGAAGCCGAGGCACGTCATGGCACCTCAAGCTCCCCCGCAGACCGGATCAGGGGCCACGACAGCGCCCCGCCCCCCGCTCTGCGTTCGCTCCCGCGCAAACCGCGAAGCTTCGTCATTTGCTGTCACGCTCCAGGCACCCGAGGCGACTGACATGCCTCACATCCGACGCCGAGTGCGCGCCTTTCTAGGCGACCGACGCGTGCCTGACAACGTCCTCGACGACGTACTGCTTGTCACCTCCGAACTGCTCACCAACGCAGTCCTCCACGCACTCCCTCCGGCAGCGCTGCACATACGCTGCGACAATCAAGTCGCTGTCCACATCGAAGTCTCCGATGGAGGGCCCAAGCACACGCCTCAAGCACCGGAGTCGGAGGAGGAACACGGACGCGGCCTGAGCATCGTCTCCGCCCTCTGTGCCAGCCACGGCACGTTTACCCACCACGAGGGCGCTACTCGCTGGGCGCGCATCGGCTTCTGAAGGGAGAAGGGCACCAAGCCAAGACGCCGCTTATAGGCACGGACCCGACTGGTCCGTTCCGCAACACGCGCGGCGGGGCGGTACGTGGTGGGGATGCCGATGTGGATGAGGTTGGAGCCCACACTGGCGACGCACGGGCCGATCACGGCTACGGCGACCGCGGGCGCCGTGACGGTGTCCGTCACCGCCGAGGTTACGCGCACGGCGTGGGACATGGGCGACGGTTCCCCACCCGTGGTGTGCACCGGCCCCGGCACCCGGCACACGTCAGCGATGGGCCGGGCCGCGTGCCCGGAGCCGTGACGCTGGAAGCGGACCAGGACGTGCTGAGTGACTGGAGTGCAGCTCCAACGACCCGCTGCGGCCCTACGTCCTGTGACCGGCGCTCCCGGACCGAGGTTTCGCACCGCAGGCCGGGCGGTTCGCCATAGCCGCGTGTCATGGGAGGGTCCGGCTGTTACGCACTTCCGGGTGAAGGGCCCGGCGGTGGTGGGGTGGCGTGCCGTGGTGGTTTCAGTGCGTGGCCCTGTCCCTGCAAGGGCGGTCTGCCCTTGGCAGCGTCAACCGTGCCAGTAAGCGGCATATGTGACTGTTGCAGTCGACAGTCACGGAAATATGGGCAACAGGTAACACACTCCGTGTTCCGTCCTCAACTCCCGCACATGGTGGACAAAGTGTGGGTGCGCGGCCGGCCGGTCGCCGCCCGCACACCGCACCCACCCCACCGGTGGCCCCGCAAGGGGCTGTCACCGGCGGGAAGGTGCCCGCACCTGCTGGGGGACACATGTCCGCTACCTCTTCCCGCACCTCCCGCCGTCTGCTGGCCGCTGTCCTCGCGGCCGGCGCCGTGATCGGGGCGGCGGCGCTGCCGGCGTCGGCCGCCGACGGCGACCGCAATGCTCGTGCTCCGAGGGTGGAGATCTCGGCCGTGCAGTACGACTCGCCCGGTCGGGACGACCGTTCGAACCGGTCGCTGAACCGGGAGTGGGTGGAGCTGACCAACACCACCCGCCGCAGCGTCGACCTCGACGGCTGGACGCTGGAGGACGAGGACGGTCACACCTACACCTTCGAGGGCTACCGCCTGCCCGGACGCGCCACGGTCCGCATCCACACCGGCGTGGGCCGCGACACCCGCACCGACCTCTACCAGGACCGCCGCAACTACGTGTGGGACAACCGCTCCGACACCGCCACCCTGCGCAACGACCGCGACCGTTTCATCGACGACGAGTCCTGGGGCAACGACCGCCACGGCCACCACGGCGGCGGCAACCACCACCACGGCGACCGCCACTGATCTCTGCGATCCCGCGCCGGTGACGGTGACACGTCCCACCCGCGCAGGCACATGACCATCGGCGCGCCCGGTTCCGTCCACGGCCAGGCGCGCCGATGCTTTGCGTGAACGCCGCGAGTGGGGCGGCAAGGCCCCGCCATGCGCCCGGAGGACCTGCGTCGCATCGTTCGCCTGCGCTGATCATTCTCTGATGCCGATGCGTTGCCCCTGTCATCCCGGCCGCCGGCCGTCTGTGGGATTCGCCCACAGCCGGACCTGGCCGTTGCCGTCTCCAGTGGAGAGGAGGGTGCCGTCGGGTGAGAAGGCCACCGCGAACGCGCCGCCGGTTTGGGCGGTGAGGATTTCGCCGACGGGCTGGCGAGTGTTGGCGTTCCAGAGCCGCACAATGCCCTCGCGGTAACTGGTGGCGAGGAGGGAGCCGACAGGGGAGAACGCCACCCCGGACACTGAGCCCTGGTGGTTGGTGAGGGGTTCGCCGAGGGGCTGGCGGGTGGCCAGGTCCCAGAGGCGGACCTGGCCGTCGTTGTCGCTCGTGGCGAGAATGGTGCCGTCGGGTGAGAACGCCACCCGGAACACCCAGCCTGTGTGGCCGCCGAGGGGTTCGCCGACCAACTGGCGCGTGGTGGGGCTCCACAGCGGGATCCTGGCGAATTCGCCGCTGGTGGCGAGGAGGGTTCCGTCGGGTGAGAACGCCACCGAGAACACCGCGCTCCTGCGGCCGGGGAGGGGGTCGCCGATGGGCTGGCGGGTGGTGAGGATCCAAAGGCGGATCTGGCCGTCGTTGTCGCTGGTGGCGAGGAGGGTGCCGTCGGGTGAGAACGCCACACCGGACACCCAGCTGGTGTGGCCGGTGAGGGGTTCGCCGACGGGCTGGCGGGTGGCGGGGTTCCAGAGGCGGACCGTGCCGTCCTCGCCGCCGGTGGCGAGGAGAGTGCCATCGGAAGAGAACGTCACCCCGTACACCGTGCCCTGGTGGCCGGTGAGGGGTTTACCAAGGGGCTGTCGGGTGGCGGGGTTCCACATCCGGATCTGGCCGTTGTCGCCGCTGGTGGCGAGGAGGGTGCCGTCGGGGGAGAACGCCACCGCCCACACCGTCCTTGTGTGCCCGGTGATGGGATCGCCGACTGGCCGCTGGGTCGCCGGGTCCCACAGCCGGACCGCGCCCCCTTGGCTGCTGGTGGCGAGGAAGCTGCCATCGGGGGAGAACGCCATCCCCGTCACGCTGCTGGCGTGGCCGGTCAAGGGCTGGCCGACGGGGTGGAAGGTGGCCGGGGCCCGCAGCGGTACTGGGCTGTTGCCGGCGGAACGGGCAGGAGGTCTGGGGGAGAGGCTGGAGTCCTGGTCCTGGCCTGACGCTTCAGCTGGTGCTGCGGTGGCGTGTTCTGCCGTGGTCTGTCGGGGAACTGCGCGGGGTTCGTGGTCCTCCGGGCCCGCAGGCAGCGCGGGGAGTGGTGTGCTGTTTGCGCGTTGACGCGGGGGGCGTGCTTTGGTGGCGGCTTCCCAGCGGTCGTGCCAGATGTCGAGTTCGGGGGCGTCCTCGGCCGGCGGGGCGCAGGGCTTGCCGGTGCGGTCCCAGGACATGAGGGTCCGCACGAGCCACAGCAGTTTGTCCCGGCCGGCGTAGCCGCCGTTGAACAGGCCGCTCTGTGTGGAAGGGGCGAGGGCGACGCTTTCGTCGGCGAAGAGTTGCTTCGCGCGTTTCTCGATGTTGCGCAGGGACGGGTTGCCCGCCCGGACCCTGAGATCCGCCAACTGTCCGGCCTGCTGGTTGAGGAGTTCTTCGTAGCTGCCGGTGGTGTCCGGTAATGCCATACGCCTGGTTCCCCGTCGTGTGTGGTGGCAGGCCAGGCTAGGCCGGTTCGGGCGTACAGCGCTGAACTTCCCGGAACGTCCCTGAACACCCTGGGACGCGCTGTCGTGTTCCGCCGGACACACACCCTCTGTTCGCTGCTTGGCGCGCAGCGATCGGACTTCGGCGAGATTGTTCGGTATGTGCAGGTCAGGGCCTTGCGCGCTGCACATTCGACGGCATGACGAACTCTCAGAACCCGCAGCCGTTCCTGTCCCTTCACACCGCCGTTGTCCTGCTGATCGCTTTCGTGATCGGCGTCATCATGGGTGTCCTGGCCGCCCTCGCCGGCGCCCCGGTGCCCGCGGCCGTGGCCGCGGGCATCACCAGCGCCGGTGCCACCGTCGTCCCGCTGCGCAGCCTCGTCCGCTGACCGTGTCCGCCGAGCTGCTGGGCGAGCGCCCGCCGGGTCGTGCTCCGCCGGGTGGTTCGACTGCCTGGGTGCCGTCCTGGGACCGCCACTCGCGTCTGCCGGGTGGGCTGGTGCCAGGGCGGTCCCGTGGCGGTGGTCCGGGCAGTGGTGCCGGGGGACTCGCGCGCGTGCACGCGGGAGGGCAGCGGGGCACGTGCCACCTCTGTGCCCGAGACACCTGGGCGAGTAGGGCACGCCTTCGGATGGCCGTACGGTGAACCATTCGCGTGTGCGGATGCGCGATGGGTGGTGTCAGACCCTGCTGTCACCATCCGACCATGGCCCAGATCAGCCCAAAGCTCGCCCGCACCTACTTCGGGGAGATCTCCGCCGGTTCCGCCATCCCGCTGGACTTGGACGGCCTCCTGAACATGGTGGACCTGCGTCGCCACAATCATGTCGTCATCGGCGAACCGAGAATGGCCTGTCAGGTGGTCCGGTCACCGGCTGATCGTCGCTGTGCGGCGCGTTCCACGAACGGCTCCAGGCCGCTCTCGGGGTGCATGTAGACGTAGCGGTGGGCGGCGTGGACCTGCACGGCGTTGAGGCGGTCGACGAAGGACCGGGGGACGGTTAGCATCGCGTCCTCGGTGCCCAGGGACAGCATGCGCTGTGGGCCGATGGGAAGTACGAGGGTCTGGGCGTCGCCGAACGCCATGCCGTAGATGGTGCGGCTTCCCTCCACGGACAGGGTCAGGGCCGGGTTGTCGCCGAT
Source organism: Streptomyces sp. NPDC093094 (assembly GCF_044754345.1). Lineage (NCBI taxonomy): Bacteria > Bacillati > Actinomycetota > Actinomycetes > Kitasatosporales > Streptomycetaceae > Streptomyces > Streptomyces sp. NPDC093094. The sequence continues at coordinate 56,738 of NZ_JBIVOX010000032.1, forward strand.
CAGGAACTGGCCCGTCTCGGGCGTGATCACCTCCAGCCGCCGCGTCGACGCCAGGTCCCGCATCTTGCGGAAGGTGTCCTCGATGCTGGTGCGGAAGAGCTTGCCGCTCTCGCGGTCGCGCATGACCGTGGACCGTTCGATGAGGCGTTCGGCGAAGGCGCCCAGGGCAGCCGGGCCGGACAGATACAGGCCCGTCTCGCGCAGGGCCTCGAGGCGGAGCTGCTCCGGATACTGGGTGATTACCTTGGCGATCAGGTGCGTGCGGGCCCGCTCGACCGAGTTGGTGTGCACATCGCGGTAGTGGAGCGACCGGACGTAGTGGAGCACGACCAGGTCGCGCAGCACGTCCACGTGAAGCGGGTCGGCGAACGGAGTGCCGGCGTGCACGGCGGCGAACGCCGCAGGCACGCGCCTCTCCACGTCGCCCCACAGTGCTTCAACGGATGGGGAGTCGACGGCGACGAAGTTCTCGACCCAGCCGCATCGGCTGGTGGGCATCCGCTTGTGCACGCGTCCGGGGTTGCGCAGGTCGAACGGGAGCAGCTGTCGGCTGCTGCCCTTTGGCTCGGGCGTCGTGAACTCCTTGAGCAGGACCTGGGATATGAGGTGCTGCCGGGATGTCTGCTGTGCTGTTCCCACACGCCGAATTCTGCCAAGTGCCCCTCGCCACCCGCTCGGAGTTTCCCGGCTGCCGATAGTTGCGCGCCCGCGTACGCGAGGAGAAATTCACCCAGCGGCGTCAACCCGACAGCGAGTAGCGTCCCGGGTCATGTACATCGATGTGAACGCCGATGAGGCGTGGGAGCGGCTGCGGGCCAGCCGCTGGAAGCCACCGGGCCGGGCTGCCGGAACGGCCTCCCGCCGCAAGACCTACGCGGCGGCCCTGGAGCAGACGGAGCAGATGTTCCGCGCCGCCGCCGTCGTGGGTCCCGCCACGCGCCCGCTCCAGGTCTTCTACGGCCTGAGCCAGGCTGGCCGCGCCATCGCGGCCGCCGCAGTGACCCTCAAGAGCGAGGACTGGCGGCTCGTCACCCACGGGATCAAGGCCTCCGGGTTCGACAAGCCCTTCCCCGACATCGAGATCCGCACCGACCCGCCTGGCACTCACGGCAGCTTCGTCCGGGTCAGCGAAGTCCTCGACTCCCCGGTGTGGGAGAAGGACGCGGTGCGTCTGGAAGACGTGTGGGACCTGCTGCCCCTGAACCTGGACTACCCGCTCACCGGGCGGGAGCGGCCCACCCCGCTTTTTCGCCGCCGCGAGCGCCATCCACCAGCAGGACCACCCCTTGCTGAGCATCCCCGTGTGCGACATCCCGGACCGGGTCATCAACGACGGCAGTCGCCAAGCGCTGGCTGACTTCCTCACCGCCTACCCTGCCGTTGCCCGGCACGAGAGCTACGTGACCACGCGCGCCTTCAACCTTGGCGCCGCGGCGACACCCGAGTACACCCGCTACAAGCACGGTGGCGGCGAACTGGTCATCAACTGGGAGATGCCCCAGGGCTCGGCAACCGCAGCCGAACGCCTTGAGCACCTGCTGACCATGACCCGCCCCTACGCGACGCAGCGGTACTTCCTTCCCGTCCTCGCCCGGATGCCCCGCGAACTGCACCCGCTGATGGCCTGGTGGGCTGTTCTGTACGCCCTATCGATGCTCGCCCGCTACGAACCCGCGAGCTGGGTGACCAACATCAGCGTCGACAACAGCCAGCACGCCGTCTCGATAGAACGGCTCCTGGAACGTGCCCTCAACCACCTGCCCGTCCTGATCGCGGACACCATTACCGAGGTAAGCACCTGATGCAGCGGCAGCGCAGCGTGGAGACCGCGGCAGGCGGCCCAGGGCCTCCACACACCCTCTCAACTCGGGTCTACTCCGTTGACCCGACGACAGCGAGGCTGGACAGGATCACCCTGCCCGGCCCCGCTGTCCGCTGTCATCGCGACTGAATCCAGAGGCCGCCGTACGCGACGACGGCACCGCCGACCGCGGTTGCGGCCCCGCGGATTAGATGCAATCCAGCCTCGTTGCGGAGCCGCCGGGCACGCAGGACCCACCGGGTCCTCGATGACCCGCCATGCGGCGTTGGGAGGGGTTCCGGGTCCGGGCTGTTGCCCGTACGCTCGCACTTGGACATGAACTCTCCTTCAATGGGGATGTTCGGTCTTCTGCAGACGGCTCCCTGCCCACCAGGGGGCCGTCGCCGTTTTCCGGCGACAGCTGCCGTTGTCCACTCCTTGAGACGAATCCCGAACCTCAGGGGTGGACGGCAACAACAAAAGCACCCCGAAAGGGCCTCTGACCAGCAAAAACGTGGAATTGCTGAAAAGTGGTTCCAAGGGTCGTAGCTGGTTCACAACCAGCTAATGAGGGCTTGAGTGAGATGAAAAGTGGTCTCAGCGAGGCCACACGGGACCACCTGCGCTCTCCTGTGGTGTGATCTCGGGTGAGTCCAAGCTTTCCTGTGTCTAACTGCGCTTGAACGTGGCAGAGTTGGTGGATGCCGCGGATGCTTCGAATGCCTGGTAAAGATGTGCTGCCGCCCGGTCCCAAGCGGGACCTGGTCGCTGAGCTCTTCGTGCACTATCGGCTGGCATCGCGCCCTCCGCTTCCGCAGATTGCGGCTCTGACCGGCACCGAGACCAACCCTCAGAGGGTGAGCCGAGAAACCATCCGGCGTCTCCTCACCGGGACGACCACCAGCCAATGGACGGTCGTCGATGCCGTCCTGCGCGCTCTGTGTCATATGCAAGACCGAGATCCGGATGGCCGCCGCTGGCCCGAGCCGGACGACTGGGACGAGAACGATCCGACGACCTGTCGCGAACACTTGCGCCGCCTGTGGAACGACGACATCGACAGCCTCGAGCCGGACGAAGCACCAGCAACGCCACCCGCCGCGCCGGCGCAGACTGCCTCGGGCTGGGGTAACCCACCGGCCACGGTGCCCCCGTCCCGGCAGGCTTCCGGCGGGTGGGGTGGTTCTGCATCGCCTCCGGCAGATGATCCCTGGGCCACAGGCCCGCTCCCCAAGGCTCCCGCCCAGCCACTTGCCTACAGCGACGAGCCTCCCTTCTGAGCCGGACTCTTCACCGCCAAGGCCGCTCTCGTTCCGGCTGAAGAGGGCTCCGGAACCCAGTCGGACTCTAGGTGTGTTGCCGTTGTGCCCGGAAACTGCGGCGGGCGGGCTCCGGGCATGACCGCAGTCACATGCCGAGGATGCGGCATCGGTATCGGCCAGGTCCACGCCCAGCACGTAGGCGACGACAAGCACGCCTAGACGAGCGCGGTGACGGCGCCAGCCTTGTTCGCGAAGCCTTTGACGAACTCCTCGCCGAACAGTCTTCTGGAGGTCGGCTATGTGTTCGGCGCGTTCGTCCAGGCGCCCGCGCAGGTTGCGGGCCTCGGTCTCGGCGACCTTGCCCAGGCCGTCCGTCGCGGTGGCCCCGTTGTGGCCGGGCTTCTCGGCCCGCTCGATCTCCGTCTCCTTGTCGGGTGGGGCGGGGGCGTTGAGGCGGAAGCCTGCGGCGAGGAGGTCCTCCACGGGGATGAGCCATCCGCGCTGGTCGTCCTGGACCGCTCCGGGGAGGTCGCCGGCTTCGCGGCGGCGTCGGATGGTCGTGCGGCTCACGCCGCAGGCGGCGGCCTCGCGCTGGGTCAGCAGGGGACGACTGGTGCTCATGGCCCCGTATCCTCCCCCGACCGGGCTCCGTCGCACACCCTGTCCGGTACACACGGCCGCAGCGTGTCCAACGCGCTGACCTGCCGTGGTCGGGCCTGTGGTCGGGGCATGATCGGGCCTGTGGTCTGGGTTGGGCGTCCGTGGTCGGGGCTGGGCAAGCCTCCCTCCGGGCGCCGACTTCGGGACTCCCGGAGTTCGGGAGTTACAGACTCCGGGAGTTACAGACTCCGGGAGTCCCGGACTCCCGAAGCGCCAGCCCGGCGGTTGTATCTCCTGCGACATCTCCTGATCGGGCCTCCGGGCCGCCCTCGCAACGCCGCAGGTGACCACGGGCATTCGGGCGTGGTCGGGGTCGGACATCCCCCTCAGAGCACCCCACGACCGCCTCACCCCGGAATGAAGATGGATGGGAAGAGCGGGCGGGACGTGGGGAGCGCCTCAGGGGATCGGGGCCGGCCTCTTCCTGTCCCGCGCTCGGCGGGGCCTCGCGCGCCCCTGGTACGCCGTGCCCGGATGTTGCGCTAGAGGTTGCGCTAGACGTTGCGGTAGAGGTTGCGCACCCCTCCAGCGACCTCCCGCGTCCTCGCAGGTCAACCCCCGGAAAACGGCGGTCTGCCGCGCTGACATCCCCCTCTGCACACCCCCTGCGCTCGCCAGACCAGAAAAGGAAGGGAAGGGGCGGGCGGGGCGGGCGGGTGCGCGCCGCCGGGGGACCGGGGTCCCTCTCTCCTGTCTCGCGCGTCGGCGGGACCTCCGCGCTCGGCGAGCCGGTCGCACGGGTAAAGGGGCGGATCAGTTGCTTACCGGAGCCGATCCGGGGACCTGGGGCGGGCTGTGGCGCTCCAGCGCCGCACCCAGCTCGTCGGCGATCTCGGGAGAGATCTCGCCTGTACGGCCCCACAACAGGACCAGCTCGGCGACGTGGCGGAGTTTGATGTTCGTGTGCTGCGAGATCTCCCGCAGCACGGTCCAGCCCTGGTCGGAGTCGATCCGTCCCATCGCGATCATCATGCCGATCGCCTGGTCCACGACGGCATGGGACGTCACCGCCTCCTTGAGCTGCTCGGTCTCCTCCTCCAGCTCACCGACGCGGTTGATCCAGCTTCCGGGCTTGGGCGTGCCCTGTTCCGGCATCACCCCTCCATCATCTGCCCCACAGCCGTCCGATACCAGGGCCCATGCCGGGCGCCCCCCGCGCCTTCGCCGACACCGGGGTGTAGGGCAGGGAGTCCGTCCAGGGGCCTGCTGGGTGTCCGCTGGTGTCCGTCTGGGCATCGTCGTCCGGCGGGCCCGCGGCGGGTGTCCAGCGGGCCTCTGGACGGGTCTCTCCCTATTTCACCGGTGGGTGAGTCATCGTCATTTGGGTTGGTGGTGTGGGGTGTTCCCAGTTTTGATCCGGCCTGGTTTTTGACGCATTCGGTTGGGGGTTATGGGTCGTTGTTTCGGGGGGTTTTGATGGGGGGTCAGTCGGGGTTTTTCGGGGCCCGTTCGGGGGTTCTGGAATTGGGGTTGGGCGGGGTGGTGTGGGGGTGGTGGTGGGGTGTGGGCCCAGGATTCATCCGGGCCGCAGTCTGACGCACGGCGGGTTGAGGGCGGAAGCGGAATCTTCAGGCCGGTGGGGTCGGCCGTGCGTCGGTCACGTTGCGTGTCCAGTCTCGGCGGCTCACGCCGCCCTTCTCCTGTCGGTGCCGCCCGCGTAAGCGGGCTTCTGGCCTGCTGTGGAGCAGCGGGTCAGGCGGTGCCGGAGGCGCCGCTCACGGGGACCGCGGAGCGGTCCCCGTGCCTCTGCGTCACGGAGTGGCGCAGCCCCGTGGAGCGCGGAGCGCGAAACGGAACCGCCGCGTAGCGGCGGCGCGTCGTCTTCGCGGAGCGAAGCGCGCGC
>NZ_JBIVOX010000033.1:0-62188 GCF_044754345.1 Streptomyces sp. NPDC093094
CCGAAGGCGTCGACGATGTCCTTGTAGTCACCGGGCAGCGCGGTGCCCAGCGCTGCCTCCGTCGCGGCCCAGTCGACGCCGCACCGATCGGGCTCCGTCCGCCCGGTGGCCTCCCGCAGCAACGCCACCCACCCGGCCCCGGGCGGGCGGGTGAACGCGCGCCGGGCGAGGACCACCACGCGGCGCGGGCCCTCGGCGGTGGCCGTCACGCCGTATCCGAACCAGTGCTCGGCCAGCACCCACCCGCGCAGCTCCAGCAGCCCGCCCTTCCCGCCGATGGGGAGCCCGCCCTCCCCGCCCACCGGCGGACCGTCGGGCACCTCTGCCGCCCTGCCCCCGACGACCCAGGCACGTACCGGCAGACCCGTCCCGTCAACCACGTCCGCAGCGACGCGCTCCAGCTCGGCCAGATCCTCCGCGTCACTGGGCACACAGACATGCCCTGCCCCGTGAATGGGCAGCGGACAGTGCAGTTCGGGCGCGCGCCAGGCGTCGTTCAGACGGGCGCGCAGAGCTGAGGCGTCCACGCGGCCAAGTGAACAGCACGGCACTGACATCGAGCCCTTTCCAATCTGCACAAGCAGTACGCCGTTGGGCCGACCACAGGATGAAGCCCCGGGCAGGCGGGTTCTCAACCAAGATCACCAGTCTGTCAGGAGCTTCCGCGTGCTTGTCTGCCCGTCCGGTATCGACCTGTCCAGCCGCTCTCTGCAGCACCTGTCCGGTCTCCTCGCAGGCCACCGTCGACAAATCGGCTCCCGCCGGCGTCGCCCGACCTGTGGCCGGCAGGCCGTGCTCGTCCTGGCCCACCTGCGATGCGGCGACACCCACGCCCGCCTCGCAGCAGGTTTCCGCTGAGGATCTTGTAGGGGCGGACCAGGTCGCCGAGCAGATCAGCCTCGACACCGGCTCGTCGCGGAAGGGGCCGTGGACTGCATCCGGGCCAAGTACGGCCCTCGGTGTGACCGGCCCAGCTGCCGTCCTGCTGCGGGCGTCCTGACCTGTCCGGGAGCCGGCCGGTGTTTCGTGATGTCCATGACCCGCGGCTGAGGGGGGTGGCCGTGCGGCCCCCTTCTTGGGTGTTGCTTCAGCACAGGGGGCCGCACGGTGGTGCGGCGTCGATGTGGCGCCCTCGCATCCCATGATGCGGCATGTGCGTCCGGTCGGGGCCGGAAGTGACGTTTCCCCCTCAAATGGTTGAATCGGCGGCTATTTGACTCCTGCGGCCCGGGTGGCGGGAGGTAGCGGGGGGTGGCTGATGAGCCGCATTGTTCCGTAACCCCATGATCACGTGGCGGTCGTGCCGCAGGCCGGTCCATGCTGAACCTCGCCTTCCTGACGGCGCTTCAGCACCGCTGTCAGGAAGGGCTGTTGGCGCGGGGATCAGTGGTTCTCTGACAAGGAAACGGATTCAATGGCACGTAAGAAGGTGGTGACCCTCGCCGTCCTGGCGGTGGTCCTCACGTGGAGCACGGTGATGACCGTGCTGGGCCACGAGACGGCCGTCGCCGTCGTGGTCCCCTCGCTGGGCCTGCTCGTGCAGCAGATTGCCTACGCCCTGACCGCGCCCGACGGCACCCGCCCCGCCGACCCCCTCGGCCCGGCCGCCGAAAGCCCCGGCCCGGCCGCCAGCGGGGGACAGGAGGCGCCCCGATGATCTGGCCCCCGGACGCCGACCAGCCGCTCCCACCGGACACCTCCACCAGGCGCGGCCGCCCGCCCGCCCCGATCGCCGCGAGTGCCGGCCTGTTCCACCGCGCCTGGCTGGAACCGGTGCGCGCATTCCTGCACGCTTCCGGCATCACCCTCGATGACCTCGTGAACCGCTCGGGCTTCTCCAAGACCCGCATCAGCGAACTCCTGCGCGGCAACGACTACTACCCCGCCTGGGAGATCACCTCCAGCGTCATCCATGCCCTGGGCCTGCCCCTGGAACCGATGCGCCGCCTCTGGCTCGCCGGCGCCCGCGAAGCACGACGGCCCGAAGCATGGATCGAGCGCAGCATCAGCCAGGTCGCCCTTCAGCCGGAACCGCCGCCCGTGCCGTACGAGGCATTCACCGACACCGTCCGCGACGCCTACACCGCCTACGCCCGCGCCTTCCTCCTCACCGACCAGCGTGCCGGCGCCGTCGTCGCGGAAACCTTCGACATCCTCTGGCTGTCCTGGAACGAAGCCGCCACCAGCGAAAATCTTCCCCGCTATGCCTGGCAGCTGCTGCGCGCCCGGGTCATGGCCCGCGCCCACCACCATCACGGCCACCCCGACCTGCGCGCCGCGGTGTTCTCCACCGCCGAGATCCATGACCACATGCCCGGCCACTTCGTCGCCCTGAGCGAACTCACGCGCTTGTTCGACGCCATCGGCCGCCTCCCGGACGACCAGATGGACATCGCCGTCCTGCGCTACCTGTGCGCCGTCCCCGACGCTGCGATCCCCGGCATCGTCGGCCTCAGCGACGTCATCACCCGCGCCATCGACCACCATGCCCGGGCCGCCCTCGAAGCCCTCCTCCCCGACCTCACCCAGGAGTGAACCCGTCCCTCATGCCCCCCATCGACGCCCTCCTCGCCCGCGCCCGCCTCAACCCGCGCCCCGATGTTCCCGCCGACACCGTCTCCTACGCCGACACCGCCTGCCTCACCCCCCTCCCGCACGTTCCAGCACCGCCCGCCACCGACCCCGCGGCCGCCGCCCACCTGCATGACCTGTGCGAGGCGGTCGTCACTGCCGTCACCGCAGACGACCTGGAGTTCGTCACCGACACCATCCCCGAACCCCACGGCGCCTGGCTCCTGGGCTGCGCCCTCCACCTCGCCGGCATCGAAGACGGCGCCCGCTTCTGGTGGCAGTTCGCCGCCGCAGCCCCCCACCCTGCCGCCGCCTACTGCCTCTTCCTGCACCACACCGCCCACGGCGAAGACCACGCCGCCGACTTCTGGTACGCCCAGAGCGGCCTGGAACAGGCCGTCGAATGCGACACCATCACCGTCACCGGCATCACCCCACCCCTGAACCGGTTCCGCTTCGACGTCGGCATCCCCACCGTCCTGCGCATCTTTCACCGCCTGACCCACCCCACCGGCCGGGCCCGCCCGCAACGGGCCGAAGCCCTCACCAACTACGTCGCCCGCGCCGTCACCCGCGGCTACCGCCGCCACCCCGACGTCGAGATCCCCGTCCCCGAACCCCGCTTCGCCGCCCGCATCGCCTTCATCCTCGCCGCCACCCCGCCCTGGGCCCTGCGCCCAGAGCGCCTGATCGACTGCGTCCTGCCCCGCCGAAGCCAGGACCCCTATCGGACCAGCGAACGCCCGCTGGACAACGCGACCCAGGGCGCGCCCGGATGAAGGACCAAAGGGAGGCGCCAGTCAGCACGGTCGGGGTTGCCACGCACGGGCTGCCCGCGGATCCCGAACCTGCCCGGCAGGCGCAGCAGTGCGCAGCTGTCACTCTCCGGGACCCGCCAGGCGTGCGACACGGCTCGACATCGCCCTACAGTCCGATTGCCCGGCTACTTTGCAGCAGGGCTCATGGCCCCGTGCTTCCGCTCGCACGCCGCACGGGGCCGTTCTGTCCTGCGAAGCCTGCCCTGCTTGCGGGAGCACATGAAGGAATCCCCGCCCGGGCTGCGCCTCTCAGGGTGTCACCGGGGTGTGGGTACCGGCTCCGGGTCGGGGCTGGCGCTGCCTGCGATGGTGAACAGGCCGGTGTATCCGGTGTCCGGGGGAGTGCCGAGGGCGATGGCGTAGTCGCTGCCGGTGGGGAGATCTGCGGGGACCCCCCACTCGCACAGGCCGTCGGTCCCCTCGACGATGGCGATCTGCAGGACCTGCTGCAGAGCGGTAGCCCGTTCTTTCATAAGGTTCAGCGGCTGCGCGCCAGGGGCGGCGTCGCTCCAGATGATCGCGTAGGTCTTGCCTGCTTCCCACTGGGCGTTGGTGATGGGCGAATCCGGCGGCTGCGACGGCGGGCAGGGGCCGGGTGAGACTGGCGGCGGTGGCGTAGACCAGGCCGAGGGCGGCATTGGCCAGGAGGCGCTGCCGCGTCAGGGTGATGGGGTTGCTGTGCACGGTTGATGAAACGAAGCCCGGGCCCGCTCATTTCGCCCGCAGAGCCCGGTGTGATACCGAGCCCCGACTGCATCGGAAAAGTCGTCACGTCCTGGATGGCCCGCCCCTGGGATGCTGGCCCACGGCCGACAGCGCCGCTGCTGAATCCTGTACACGTCGATACAGACCCGGCGGCCGGCGTCGCCCCGGCAAAAGCGCAGGCCCACCTCGAACCGGAGGGCGCAGTTGCCAGGAAGCGACACGACGCGCCCGGCCGTGGAGCTGGCCGGGCGCGCCGATCGCTTCATGCGCGTGCGTGGGTGCGGTGTTCAGCCGTCACCGGCGCACTGCGGGTTGTGGTCAGCGGCGGTTGCCGCCGTGGTGGTGGCGGTTGTTGTTGCCCCAGGATTCGTCGTCGATGAAGCGGTCGCGGTCGTTGCGCAGGGTGGCGGTGTCGGAGCGGTTGTCCCAGACGTAGTGGCGGCGGTCCTGGTAGAGGTCGGTGCGGGTGTCGCGGCCCTGGCCGGTGTGGATGCGGACGGTTGCGCGGCCGGGCAGGCGGTAGCCGTCGAAGGTGTAGGTGTGGCCGTCCTCGTCCTCCAGCGTCCAGCCGTCGAGGTTGACGGCGCGGCGGGTGGTGTTGGTCAGCTCCACCCATTCCTTGTTCAGGGAGCGGTTGGAGCGGTCGTCGCGGCCGGGGGAGTCGTACTGGACGTCCGAGATCTCCACCCTGGGGGCGCGGGCGTTGCGGTCGTGGTCGGCGGCCGATGCCGGCAGTGCCGCGGCTCCGATGACGGCGCCGGCCGCGAGGGCGGCGGCGAGCAGACGGCGGGAAGAGGCGGTAGAGGAAGCAGACATGAGTCCCCCTGCATGGTGCGGGCACCCTCCCGTCGGCGGCAGCCGGCTTTTGCGGGGCTGTCCGGGGGTGGGTGCGGTGTGCGGGTGGCGGCCGGTTGGCCGCGCATCCACACTTTGTCCACCGTGTGCGGGAGTTAAGAGGGAAACACGCGCTGTGTTACCTGTTGACCATATTTCCGTGACTGTTGAGTGTAAAGCCCATGTATGTCTCATGCTCGCGAGGTTGACGTCTGGATGGATGATCGGCCGGTGCGGGAGCGGGGCCGTGCTCTCCTGCCGCCACGGCACGCCACCCCGCCAGACTCCGGCCTGTCACCCGAAAGTGAGTAACAGCCTGCTGCATCTGCCGTGCCGGGGAGTGTGGTCGTCACAGCGCGGTGAGAACAGGGCACTCGATCATGTAAAGAGACCGAGCTGGAGCGGGCGCCCGGCCGGGACATTGCCCGCCCGGTCACCAGTGGCGTAGGCGCTGGGAGGGGGTGCGGGTTTGTCCGCACTCGGGGTGTGCAGCGACGAGAAGACCCGTACGGGCCGAAGGACACCGGACGTCGATCCGCGTGTGCTCAGCCGTGCCGTTGCGCGGCGGGTGAGACCCTGAAGCCGTGGCCGCAGACAGCACGCAGTCCCACGACAACATGCAGGACCATGCGACGCATGTCCGGGCCGAAGCCGAACGCGTGCTCGCTGAAGCGGAACGGCGAGAACGCAGCGCTCACCAGCGGGTGCGTTTTTGGGGTGTCATCGACATCGCGCTCGGCTTTCCCGCCGCAGTCCTCGCCGGACTGTCCGGAGCCGCCGGCCTGGCTTCGCCGGACGCCCGGGTCCCCGCGGCGGTGCTGGCCCTCCTCGCCGCTGGATTCCTGGCCGGAGCGGGATTCCTGCGCAGCGACGTCAGACGCGCCGAGAACCGGCGCAGTCGGCTGGCATGGGTCCGGGTCGAGGCCAAAGCCCGCCTACTCCTGGTGCAAGGCGACCAGCTGGACCGGGCGGGAGCTCAGGAAATGCTCCGGGATCTGTTCGAGAGCCGCGCCGAAGCCGTCGCCACGCATGCAGAGGAGGCTTGAGGAACGGCCATCTCGGCGCTGCGTCGGTGGCGCGGGCTGTCGTTCTATGGGGCGGGGATGTAGGCGACCAGGGTCTCGGTGCAGTCGGCGGCGAGTTCGTTGAGCCGGTCGAGTTCGCTCTGGTCGGCGGTGAGGGTCCAACGCAGTTTCGTCGCGGTCCATTCCGAGGTGTAGCGGCAGACCGCGCCCGGGGTCGGGGGCAGCCACTGGGCGGGATCCTGGTCGGCCTTTGAGCGGTTGGAGCGTGCGGTGACGGCCACCAGCGAGCTTTCCTGCGCGAGGTCGTTAGCGTAAGCCTCGCGCCGTGCCGAGTCCCACGTGGAGGCGCCGGAGTCCCAGGCTTCGGCGAGCGGGACCATGTGGTCGATGTCCAGGCTGGAGGCTGCGGTGACGGTGATGTCGTCGTAGTAGGAGTACCAGGTGCCGCCGGTCAGGGCGCAGCCGACGCCGACGCCGACGACGGGGGCGGTGACGGCCTCGGCGATGAGGACTTCACCGCGGGTGGAGCAGCCGTCGGTGGGGTCGGCGCCGGTGTTCCAGTGGCGGAAGGCGTCGCGGGTGTAGCCATCGCGGGACTCGGCGCGCAGGGGGAGAGCGGCGACACTGTCAGCGAGCGGCAGGACGACCAGGTCGGCCGGGGCCCCGTGGGCGGGACCGGCTGCGGCGACGGGGCTGAGGGCAAGGGCGAGCACGGCCAGGCCGTGTACGAGTCGGATCACCGGCCCTGTGATAGCGCCTGACGATCCTGCCTCAGCCGTTGCCGGGCGCCGGGTGAGCCGCCGGGGTGAAGGCAGTCACCCGAACGCCTTACCGAGTTGCTCCAGACGTTCTCGCCCGATTCGCAAAGACAGGTGCGTGTTTGCCCACCACTGCCCTTCCGCGTCTAGGAAGCACAGAGCACCCCGCGGGGCGTCGCTCTTCACCTTCAGGTGGAGGGGGCCCTTCCCACGCCTGAGGTCAGCGCGGGCTGAGCGACCGGTGTGCCCGCGCGATGATGTTCTGGGCGTCGGATCCGTACACCGCTGACTCGCTCAGCGCTCCCCAGATCCGCAGGTAGGTCGCGACGGAGTCGGCGTCGTCGAGCCATATCTCCGCGTGCCAGTCCTCGGCGATCACGAGCTGCTCGTCGAGGATCCAGAAACTGTTCGCTGCCGGAATGCGCAGCGATGCACTGAGCGGGATGATGCCGACCTGGACGGTGTCCATGCCGATCGTGCCCGCGAGCCGGTCGAGTTGAGCCGCGAGTACCGCTGGGGAGCAGATCAGGGCATGCAGGGCCGCCTCCCAGATCAGCGCCCGGAACTGGTGGCCGCCCTCGTACAGCCACGCCTGGCGCTGCAGGCGGACCCGTACGGCTTCCTCGGTGTCGCGTCTGGTGCCGTACAGGTCGGCGTAGCGCAGGAACATCGCACGGGCGTAGTCGGCGGTCTGGAGCATCCCGGGGACGACGGCCTCTTCCCAGGCGCAGATGACCGAGCAGCGGCTGACTGCGAGGTTCCAGCTGTCCTGGACCGGCCGGTGCCCGGCAGCGAGTTGGCGGCGCCAGGAGCGGATGTGGGTCTCGAAGCCCTTCAGCCGGGCGAGGAGTTCGTCGGCCACGTCGGGATGGCCGACTGCATCGGCCCATGCGCGGAGGTCGTCTGCCGTAGCGGTCTGACGGCCGCCCTCCAGCTTGTACACCTTGGAGTGCGGCCAGCCGAGCCGCCCGGCGAGCTGGGTACCGGTGAGCCGGCCGTCAGGCGCCGACATGCGCAGCTCCCTCAGGCGCATGCCGAGGGCCTCGCGGGCCTGCTGGTAATCGGTGCTCACCGGTGGAGGTCAGCTGTGCGTATCGAGCTGTGCGACGAACTCGTCGTACGGCACCGAGGCGTGCACGGCAGTGTCACGGACCTGGCAGTAGCGCAGCACCTCGGCGGGCTCGGTGATGATCTCCACGTCGTGCCAGGTGTCGGTGTCGTCGAAGCGCAGGACGGCGACGAAGCGGCTGTCGAAGATCCAGAAGTCCTCGTCACCGAGGTGCGCCCGCTCGGCGTCCTCACGGCACAGGCACCTGGCGTCCTCACCGGTGGCCGCGTTGACCCGTGCGTAGGACAGCAGGAACCGCTGGCCCTCGGTCGGCGGACTGTCGACGACCCGGACCCGACCGACCCGCTTACCGGCCGCGGTCTGGCGGCTGATGTTCGTGCACCAGCCGCTGTCCAGGTCTGCGGGCGCCGTGCCAGTGGCGAGGAATTCCGCATAAGCCGGATCTTCCAGGTCCGAGGCGTACCCACGCCGTGTCTCCAGGTGCCACGCGGAGTGCTCGAACGTCGCGAAGAGCCGCCCGAACTCCTCGGGGCTGATCAGCTTGGGCACGCGCTGCATCTCCTTCGGGGCATGGTTGACGAGCAGCTCGCGCGGAACCACGACGGCAGCATCACCGCCGCCGAGGTGCTGGAGCTGCGCGAGCTCATCAGGGTCGGTCACGGGCGGGCCCTGCACGATGACGTCACCTGTCGCTACGTCCTCATGCAGTGCAGGGCAGCCGCCGTTCTTGCTGTCGGTACCGGTGAACCGCAGGCGTCGTGCCATGGTCCTGGTCCCTCCCTCCGTGTCGGGCACTGGTCGCCACCAGCATCACCACCCTGGGCGGGCCCTATCCACAGCCTGGCGCGGCCCGCGTGCGACCACACGAGAACATTCCATCAGAGAGCGAGAACATTCGAGAACATCGCCTGGCCCGTGTCAACAAGCCGTCCTTACGGTCCGGTTCATGGCACCAGACCTGCAAGACGTCGTAGACCCTTTCACTGCTGTGGAGCCGCTGCGCGCCGCCCTCGACAAGGCAGGGATCGTCCTGCCCTCCCTCGCCGTCGACGCGGGCGCGCCGTCTCTTCGCCTGGTCGCCTTTGGCCGCATCCGTGCGGACGTCGCGGTGCGCCTGGCCGCCGCGCTCCACCGAGAAGGCGTGGCATGAGGGCGTCGAGCGTTGCTCAGCGGCATGTAGCCGGGGAGACATGGCTCGCCAGGTGCACCCAAGACCCGGATTTCGTCCGCGCCGAGTGGGACGCCGACCGTCTCGTCCCCTTCGTCTCCGGCGTCCATTGGCTCGTCGCGGAGACCAGCGTCGTCCACGGCTTGCCGGCCGCGAGCCGGATCCCGGAGGCACTACGTGGACCGGTACTGGCCGATCCGTATGCGGACCGGGCGTGGTGGCTGGTCCCCCTCGACGCCGACGAGGATCTGGCCGGCATCCGGCAGGTGACGGTCCATCCCACTGGCTGGGCGCTGCGGTGTCCTGCGCCGGGCTGGGAGATCGACCGGCGGTATTGGCTGTGGCGTCCGGACGGTTCGGGCCGTCTCACCGATTCCGCTGTGCTTGCCGCCGCGCTGGGTCCCGGCGGATGTCGGCTCCTGGGGAGGACAGCGTGAGGAGCAAGACCATGGAGGAGGCCCCGGCGGTCGGGATGCCGCTGGATCCTGCGGAGCCGGCGGCGGGCTGTGATGTGTGTCAGGCGCTGGCGCGTGAGCGGACGGCCGCGACGGCCCGGCAGGACTGGTCGAAGGTGTCGGACCTGAACGTCGAGATGCGCAACCACCATGAAAAGCGGGCCCGGGCCTGGACTCGGCGGGCGCAGTGAGCGGCCGTACCTGAGGAGCTACGGCCGCCCGGCGGATCGGGCCGGGGGGCCGCCTGAAGGCTGCATGGGGCCGTCCTGGCCGACGAGCGGGCGGGTGCGGAGCGGCGGTCGCCCGAGGGCGAGCAGTACCGGGCGGCCGCTCAGGCGAGTGCGTCAAGCGGACGGTGCCGGGCCTTGGCCCGCTGCGGTCGGCTCGGCGGTTTCGCTGCAAGCAGCGTAGAAGACGGAGGTGTCCTGCTCGGTGCGCGGGGCCTGATTCCTGGCCGCGAGGCCCTCCATTGTGGAGCTTGCGATGTGACGGACCGGAACCTTCACCGCACACCACTGCTCTGCCGGGTGAGGAACTCCTGCACACCCGACACAGGCGGGAAACCGTTCCAGGACCGTGCGGGTTTGCATGCTGGCGGTGGCTATTCAGGCGTCACCGCCGTTCACGCGCTCGTGGATGTCGATGAGAGTGGCGATGGCATCGGGGTTGTCCGCCACGCCAACCCACAGCCCGAAGGCGGTGAAGACGGGCACGGCGTCGGTGTCTGCGTCGAAGATGACGCAGTAGTCGCCGTACCTGTCGAGCACCATGTCCCGCAGGACCGCGATGCAGCCGGTGTCCAGGACCTCCAGGGCGTTGACGGTGAGCTGGGCGTTCCCACCAGGTGCCGGCGGCTGGACCAGGGTGCCGGTGACGCGCAGCAGGTCGCCGGGCTGGATGCCGGTCAGCAGCTCGTGGGTGATCCGGGGGTCTGCGCTGGTGCAGGTGATGACCGTATCGGGGGCGTCGTCGACGACGGTGTCGATGTCGGCGGGGCGGACGACCAGGTCGAAGGCGGCGGTGCCGCGCGGGCCGGAAACGGGTATCGCGTCGACCCAGCCGTCGACGGTGCAGTGTTTGGTGTCCATCAGCTGGCCTCCGCCAGGGTCTCGGTGGGGCGAGGGGAGGAGGGTCGGGTGGTGCGCTGCGCGATGTCCAGCAGCTCGCGGTTGCGCTGGCGCTGTGCGTCGGTAAGCGGGCGGGCCTTCGCGCCGTGGCGGTGCCAGAGCGGGGAGGCGGGCGGCTCGGGGTAGGCGAGGGTGTGATCGACGTCGCGTTCGGTGTTGCTCATGAGGTCCTCCAGGTGGAGGTCGGGAGTGGTCGCCTTGGCCCTTGGGCTTCAGCGTGAGGCCGGAGGCGAACCGCTCGAGGCGGGCCTCAACGGGGCTGGCGGTGATCCAGTCCTCGGCCCATGCCTTGTGCACGGGCTCGCCAGCGTGGGAGCGCATGGGCGTGGGCTGGCTGCACAACGGACAAGAGGAGGTCCTGCCGGCGGTTGAAGTACCGGCCATCGCGCCAGACGAGAAGTTCGCCGGAGACCGGAATCAGGCCCGGCTCGAACGGCGGTTTCTGCTTCGCGCGTCCCCTGTCGGTCATGGCCGGAAGAGGGGCAGCCGCTGGAACATGCGATGCGATCCAGCAGGTCCTCGGCCGGTTTTCAGGGCCCGAGCTGTCCGGTGGCGAGGACCGGCAGCGGCAACTCCTGGACGTCCTCCAGGACCAGGTGCCAGGTGCCGGTATACCCCCACGACGTGCAGGGCAGAGCCCCCGAGGTCGCGGTGGCAGTCAACCAGGCGGGCCACGCCGATCACGGCTCCGGTAGTCAGCTCCCGGCCGTGGGTCGTGCGGGCGATCAGCGGCACGCGCAGGGCGGGCCGGTCGATCTGCTGGCCCGCGTGCAGGAGCATCCAGTCGGCGCCAACTCCAGGGCTGAGGAAGGTTCTCGACGTTCTTGGCGCCGGTGAGGATGCAGGTGGCGTGCGACTGCTGGACGCTGATCCCGCGGATCCAGTCGTTCTCGTGCGCGGCGGGGGTTATGCGGCTCGCCCCCACCCGGCTGTGCCCGACCGTCCGGCACGGCGTCCGTTGATCGACGGGACCGTGGTGTGCGCGGCGGTGGCGACGCGTGCGCGACCGGAGTGCTTGCCGTCGTACAGGGCGGCATCGGCGGCCCGCTGCAACGCAGTCAGGTCACGGGAGCCGAGGACGGCGGGGGTCGCGGCGCCGACGGAGGCGGCGACGTCGACGGTACGGCCGTCGTCCAGGGTGACCGGGGTGTGCAGCATTCGGACCAGCTCCTCCAGGCGCTGCTCCACACACGTGGCGGACAGCTGGAGGACAATCGCGAACTCGTCGCCGCCGAGCCTGCCGACGGACGCGCGCGGGCCCGCCCAGGCGGTGAGCCGGGCGCCGAACGCGGCAAGGACGGCGTCCCCGGCCGCATGGCCGAGGGTGTCGTTGATCTGCTTGAAGTGGTCGGCGTCGACCATCACCACGGCCACGCTGTCGCGGTGACGGGCCAGGATCCGGCGGGCGCGGGCGGTGTAGGCATCGCGGCGCAGCAGGCCCGTCAGCGGGTCGCGGCGGGTCCGGGCGAGCTGCTTGTACAGCGTGACGGCGTGCACGGCCCAGCCGGTCAACGGCACGGCCGCGGTGGTCAGTAAGAGTGCGTGCTGCCCGATTCGGGCCTGCATACGCAGGACGGAAGCCATACTGATGATCTCCTGTCTGTCTCGTCTCGTACACGAGGTGGGTGGGCCCGGGACAGCCGACTGGTTTTCCGGCCTTTTGGCGGCCGTCCCGGGGCGGATCTACAGCGTGAGACCGCTGCGGCTGCTCCAGCCGACGCAGTCGTGCCACAGGCGGGCCTGTGCGGCGGGCCACTCCATCTGCCAGCCGGGCCTCAGCCCGCGCGCTGCCCAGCTGTCCGGCTGCTTGCCGGGGATCTCGAGTCCGGCCGTGTGCGCGGCGAGCGCGGCGTCGTACACCTCTTGCGCGCGGCGCAGGGCTGCGGCGGGGGAGTCGGCGAGGCCGGTGAAGACGTGCACGCCATGCTGGCCGGGGTTGTTGCTGTGGTGGATGGGGACGTCGACCTCGTAGATGCGCAGGTGCATGACGTCCGGCTCCTCTCTGTTCAATGGCTGGGTGAGGGACCACCGCGGCCGTCGCGGCCCCGCTGGTGTGCCGGGGGCCGGGCAGTACGGAAAAGCCGGTCAGTCTCGGATCGCTTCGAGGGCCTGCTCTTCGAGGGCGGCGCGGCCTTCGGGGTCGTCGTCCTGACCGTCGGCGAGGGCGTGGACGGTGGTGCGGTGCGCGGCGAGACCTGCGGGGCCGCCCTGGACGGGGAGGTGGCACTGCGGGCAGCTGTGCCACCACTCGTCCCCCGTCTCGAGGGCTGCCGGGGTGAGGGGGTGGGGGTGCTCGTCCTGGTCGGTGTCGTCGTAGCTGCCGTGGACGTCGCACACGATGCCGTCCCGGTGGTCCAGTTCGCCGGTGAGCGCGCGGTGCAGGTCGGTGATGCTGCAGGCCGGCGTCCAGGCGTAGCCGCCGCATTCGGGGTCGGCGGGGCAGGGCACCATGACGTCGAAGCCGATGTCGCCCTCGCCGTCGACGTCGGTGCGCAGGGCCAGGGTGAGGTGCTGCTGGCCGAGGCGGATCTCCGCGACGCGGTCGCCGCCGGCGATG
Organism: Streptomyces sp. NPDC093094; assembly: GCF_044754345.1. Classification (NCBI taxonomy): domain Bacteria; kingdom Bacillati; phylum Actinomycetota; class Actinomycetes; order Kitasatosporales; family Streptomycetaceae; genus Streptomyces; species Streptomyces sp. NPDC093094. The sequence goes on from NZ_JBIVOX010000033.1 coordinate 13,088, forward strand.
TCGGAGCCGTCCTTCCATCGCCACACCGGCAGGATGTCGGGGTCGAACGTGCGGCGGACCAGGAGCAGGTCGCTCAGTCCCGGGCTGCCGTCGTGGCCGAGGTCGGCCTCGTGGCGGGCGGAGAGCCGCTTCAGGAACGGCTCCAGCCGGTTCAGGGTGTCGGCGAAGACGACGGTGGTGAACCCTTCGGCGGCCAAATGTTGGTGGGAGTAGGTCATCGCCTGGTGCTGGGCGCGGACGACGTCCTCGGGCACGCGCCGGTTGGCTGGGCGCAGTCCCTGCCGCTGAAGGCAGACCGACAGGGGTGTGGACACGAGGACCGCGGCGGTGGGCATGCCGTGGCGCTTGGCGGCCATCACCAGCCCCACTCTCACTGACTGTTCAACGTTGGTCGCGTTCCCTGTCAAGTCGTTGTGTTCAGTCTCCGGTCGCGTTGCAGGGCTACCCGCGCGGGCGGAGAAGGAGCAGTGCGATGTCGTCGTTGCGGGGCGCGGATCGTTCGGCGTGGTCGAGGAGTGCGTCGGCGAGAGTTTCCAGGCTCTCGTCCTTTGCCGCTGCCAGGTGGGCGGCGAGGGCGGCGGTCGCGTCGTCGATATCGGTGCCGGGGGTTTCGACGAGTCCGTCGGTGTACAGGGCGAGGACGGATCCGGGTGCGAGCGGGATCTCGGTGGTGGGGTAGTCGGCGTCGGGATCGATGCCCAGCAGCAGGCCGGGGGGCAGGCGGAGGGTGTCGGTGCGGCCGTCGGGATGGCGGAGCAGGGCAGGCGGGTGGCCGGCGGTGGCCATTCGTACGCGGTGGTGGGTGGGGTCGAGGTGGGCGATGAGGCAGCTGGCGAACAGTCCGGGGTCCAGATCGCACAGGAGGCGGTTGGTGCGGGCGAGGACGTCGCCGGGGGTGGAGCCGGTGGTGGCGTGGGCGCGTACGGCGGTGCGGATCTGGCCCATGAGGGCGGCGGCGGTGGGGTCGTGTCCTTGGACGTCGCCGATGGCCACGGCGGCGGTTGCGTTGGTGCAGGGGATGAGGTCGTAGAAGTCGCCGCCGATGTCGATGCCGTGGCTGGCGGGCCGGTAGCGGGCGGCGGCGTCCAGGCCGGGGATGTGCGGCAGGGTGCGGGGCAGCAGACCGGTCTGCAGGCCGTGGGCGAGGGCGTGTTTGGCGTCGTAGAGGCGGGCGCGGTCGAGGGCCTGGGCGATCAGGCCGGCCAGCGAGGTGAGCAGGGCGCGTTCGGCGGGCGGGAAGGTACGGGGCTGGTCGTAGGCGAGGACGAGGGAGCCGACCGGGCGGCCGGAGACGATCAGCGGGAGGAAGGCCCAGGAGGCCATCGCGTCCTGGTGCACGGCCGGCGGATATGCCTTCTTGAGGTCGGCGAAGGTGGGGAAGAAGGCGGGCGTGCCGGTGGTGATGGCACGGACGGCCGGGGTGTCGGAGGTTAGCGGGGTGGCGTCGAAACGGCCCATCAGTTCCGGGCTGTAGCCGCGGTAGCCGGTGATGTGCAGGCGCCCTTCTTTCACGGTCAGCAGGGCCAGGGCTTTGGGGCCGAAGGCGGGCACGATCTGGTCGGCGGCGAGCTCGACCACGTCGTGCACGCCGGCGGCCTCGGCCAGCGCGGTGGCCAGGTGGGTCAGGTGGTACAGGGCTGTCGCGCCGATGGGCTCCGCGGGCTGCGGCAGCGGGTGTGTGGTGGCGGGCGGGTGTGTGTCAGCGGGGGTGATGTGGACGCTGATGCCGCTGTCGTCGGGGTAGAGCTGGAAGAGCAGCCAGGTGTCGGGTGGGCGGCGGGCGGTGAAGGAGGTGGGCTGGCGGCTGACCACCGCCGCCCGGTAGCGGTCTTCGAACACCGGCTCGTGCAGCCAGGGGAGCACCTCCCAGGGGCGGTTGCCGAGTAGGGAGCCTGCGGGAACGCCGACCAGATCGGTGCCGGCGGGGTTGATGAAGGTGAGCCGGCCGTCCAGGTCCAGGGCGCAGCAGCCCATGGGCAGGCGCGCGGTGAAGTCCAGGGCAGCGGTGGCCTGCATGGGGTCGGCTTCACGAGGGTGTGGCGCTGGGAGCAGGCGGGGCTCGTCCGGGGGCTTGAGCGGGTGGCCGCTGGCGGCGGCCTGGTGCAGGATCGCTGCCGCGCGGCGGCAGCAGGTGTTGATCGATTCCTCTTCGGCCGTGCTGAGCTGCGGCGGGTGCCAGACGGGCCACAGCAGCACGACGCCGCCCCACACGGTGCCGTTGCTCGTGATCGGGGCCGCGGCGAGCATGAAGTCGTAGGGCAGGACGAGGCCGACCCTGGGGTAGCGGCGGGCGACGTCCTCCTGGCTGCCCAGCCAGACCATGGAGCGCTCCCGTACGGCGTCCGCCACCGGGATGGCGGCGTCCAGCGGGATGCGGGCCCACGGGGCGGCGATCCGCCCCGACACGCCGCCCGCCAGGACCAGACGCAGGACCCGATCGGTCGACGGCAGCAGGTAGAGCAGCCCCACGGAGGCGGCGGTGTCGCGCATGACGTCGGCGAGGACGGAATCGGGCAGTGCCACGCCGGACCCTACGAGGGCGCTGGGCGCGGTGGGCCGCCGCATGGCCTACCGCCCGCTCCGGCCGGACCGGGCCACGCTGCGGGCGCGCCCGAAGCGGGCGCGGGCGGCCTCGGCGCTGATCCCCAGCCCCGCACCGATCTGAGCCCAGCTGGCCCCGGCCCGCCGGTCCGCGAGCACCGCCGCGCGGACCAGCTCCCCGGCCAGCTCAGGGATGCGGGCGACCGCCGCGCAATGCCATCCCGGGGGCGTTCCCGGCGAGGGCGGTGATCCGGGGACCTGGGCGAGGCCCTTCACCTGCGACAGCAGGACCTCGCCCGCCGCGGCGACCCTGTTCCGCTCGGGCGCGGCCTCCTGCCACCGGCGTCGGGCCCGCCAGGCCGCCTGCCGGTGGGCCGGCTGGCAGTAGCGGCGCCCGTGGCCCGTCGGCCCCGGCAGCCAGGCACCGCACCAGCCACACCGCACATCACCCATATAGGGATAATATGCCCGCTATGCCGTAACGGCCTTTCGGGGGTCTGCCTCTCTGGAGAGTGCGCAGTGCCTTGCCTCGGCTGGCAGCCTCAGCCGGTGGTGGGGCGGAAGGGGATCACGTTCTCAGCGGCTGGGGCAGCCTGTGCTGAAGGCCCCTTGCCTGCAGTGAGAACGGCGCTGGCGAGGGTGAGGTTGGTGACCAGCCGACGGAGTTCTTCGAGCTCAGCCTCTTTGTTGGCAAGGGTCTTCTTGAGCTTGGCGACCGTCGTCCGCAGCCGCTTCTCCGGCTCTGGGACCTGGCGTGCTTCCTTGCGGACACGTTCGTAGAACTCGTGCTTCAGATCGATATGCCGCTTCTGCAAGGCCATGCGGTGCACGCCGGCCTCGGCGGCGAGGGCGACCACGGTGAGGCTGCCGTTGGATGTGGTGGCCTGCCCGGTCAGGAGCCGGTCCATGGCTTCGCGGATGCGGGCGCGCTCGCCCAGGTGCTGCTGATTCATGTGAGGGCCTCGGCGGGTTGGGCGGTGACGTCGTGTGTGTCGGCTGTTTCGCGGAGCCGGGTGGCGTTGGCGCGCAGACGCTTACCGACGGGCTGTGGTGCGTGGGCCGCAAGCTGGTCGATCTCGTCGGCGCGTTCGCGCAGGCGACGGGCGTGGGTGTCGGTGCGGACGGCGTTGCCGCAGCCGGGTCGGCAGTCGTACTGCCTTGGAGCAGTGGCGCCCGGTTCGGGTTCGCATAGCGCGTTGTCGTGCTTGAACGCGCAGATCAGGAACGCATCGGGGTTGTCGAACAGCACGACGCCGTCTCGGGCGAGGAAGGCTGCGGCCTTCCTCGCGAAGGTGCGGGGGACGATGCGGCCCTCGAAGCGAGGGGTGTGGACAGCGGCGGTGAGCGCTCTGCGGGCGGCGGGTCCGGAGATCCGTTCGCCGGCGGCGACCTGGTCTCGTAGTCGCGCTGCGGTGTCGGCGGCGGCCAGTGCGGTTTCGACGTCGAGTACCGCGTGGATGCCGCGGCGGCTGCGGGCGCCGTAGCCAGCGGAGGTGCGAGCGTCCAGCACGGTGCGCATGTGCCCGTACTGGATGGCGAGCGCGATCAGGCCGCCGGGGCGCCGGGCGATATGCCAGGACAGGGTCCGTCTGAACCGGCCCAGCCGGATCGGGCCGTGGGGGTCCTCGGGGATGCTCTGCTCAGGAAGGCCCTGGGCTGCGGCCTCGTGGTTCACCCAGGCCACGAAAGCTTTGATGCGCATCGCCAGCGTGTCCTTCTTCAGTGCCCCGAGGCGATGGTGATGGTTGTGGTGGGCGGCGCTGAGGAGGAGTTCTCCTGGCGGGACCATCCGCTCCAGCACCCGGATGGCGTGGACGACCGGTGTGATCGCAACCCACGGGACGCTGCGCTCCTCACCGGCGGACACGTGGTTGCCGTCCTCGTCGGTGACGTTCTTGAAGTGGTGGCTGCGAATCAAGTGCCGTCCGGGAGTTCCGTCGTCCCCAGGGGCTGGGTCGGGGCAGCATCCGGACCGCAGGCTTTGGACCTCCTGCGTGCGCATACCGGTCAGGTAGAGGCAGATGATCGCGGCAGCGGTGCCAAGGTGGCGCATCAGCTCCGCTGCCTCGCTGAAGTCGATCTTCTCGCGCCACGGCTTCCCGTTGATCTGCCCGCGGACCGGCACCATCAAGGGGCAAGGCCCGGGCCGTTGTCCGACGATCTCCCTCAGGCCATGTTGCTGGGTGAACCGCACGACCTGACCGGGACTGGCGCCGGTGACAGCGCCGACGTACGTGCGGGCCACCCAGAACCGGTTTCCCACCCAGGTCGCGGGCAGCGGGGCACCGCTGCGCACCAGGGGAAGCAGTAGCTTCTCTAGAGCGGCCCAGCCGGCCGGGCTGGCTTTGTTCGAAGTGGCGAGATCGGCCAGGCGGCAGCGTTCGGTCCAGGCCGCCAGGATGTCGTCGGCGAGGTCGTCGACCAGCCGGATGGCCCAGATCAGCAAGGGGCCGAGGACCAGCGGGTCCAACGGCTCCGTCGAGTTCTCCCCGAGCGCGGTGTTCCCGAACGCGGGAAGGAAGTCGTCGACTCCTTCGGTCTCCCACGGAGGCTGCGTGATGCCGCAGGGACTGGCGCTGAGCTGGTCGAATGCCCACAGGTCCGTCAGCCGGGCACAGATGATCGCAGCCGTTTCGCGGGACACGCCCTTGCCCAGGCGCTCACTCGCATAGGCTCGCCACTCGTCTTCGGTGCACGCGGCGAGGCTGGGCAGGTGGCGTTTGTGCAGCCAGCGGGCGAGTCGCATCCACTCGTAGCAGGTGGCGCGCATGTCGGGACCGGACGTCCGGCCGCGCGCCACGACGCCGCGGGTGGAGAGGTAGGTGGGCCGGAGCCGGCCGTTGATCATCGTCCAGGCCACGAGCTTGACCTGCTCCCGCAGGGAATCGGGGCAGTTCTTCCAGTGAATCTTGCCCAGGCCGGTTCCGGGGTTGTCGATGAGCGGGGCCATCGACCACACGGCATCCCGGTAACGGGAGTTCGGATGCGTGTTGCCAGGGCTGATCCACGCGGACAGGACCACCGGGCTGTCCTCGTGGGGCATCGACAGCACGTACGGGTCCGTCTCGGCGGCAGCGTCGGGGGTGGTCACGGAGTCAGGTCTCCCTTCAGCAGGAGGCGCACCAGAGCCCGGTCGGCGTCGCCCACCTGGGTTCGGGCAGCGCTCCAGGCTGCCGGCCCCACCTTCTCGCGCAGGTCCTCGAGCCGGAGCGCGTGGTCGCTCCACCGCTCACGCCAGGCGAGGTCTGGCAGCACGGACCGCAGGCTCTGCAGCTCCTGGTGGAGGTGGGCGAGCCGAGGATGGTGGCCGGGGTGAACGTGGGCGTTCCGGCAGCCCAGGCAGAGGAGGAAGTCTGCCCCGCAGCCGCCTTCCCCGTCGGGCCACGGGCTGGTCGTCTCGTCCGCGCAGTCCGCCACCAGGGTCTGTTCGTGCCCAGCGTCCGGCTTGTCCGCGACGTGTCCGGCGAACACGGTGGCCCGGGCCTGTTCGAGTGCCTCTCGGGCTCCGGCCTCGAAGACGCTTTGCGATTCACGCCGCACGCGCTGGTCGGGCAGCACGTAGACGCTCTGGTGCGTGCCCGGCGTGTGCTGCAACGGGCGTCCCTCCCGCGTCACCGTCGTCCTGCGGGTTCGCTGGAACGGAGATCCGCCCAGGCCGTGGCTGGCGGCCCAGTTCTGAGCGTCGCCGTTGCTGATACCGAAGGACAATGGGCCCACATGGCTGGGACGTTCCGTGTTCCGATGCAACCGGTCCGGGTAGCGCCGACGAGCGACCATCAGCAGGTCCGTGGAGGAACCGAGCCGGGCAGCCAGGGCGCGTCCCCAAGCGGTCGCTTCCAGCGCCTGGGTGATCAGCCTTCCGGGGGATCCGGCGCCGGTGTCGGTGACGTTCTCCGTGGAGAACCACAGGCCACCTCCTTGCCGGCGCTTCTCCACCTGGATCTGGTAGGTCACCGAGGTCGTCTGCCCGGCGGAAGGCGCCGTGGTCGGGACCGGCAGGCGGTCGTAGACCCCCAGGTTCCAGCCGAACCGGTCAGTCAGGAGGACGGCCAGCGCGGTGAGCTCCGCCCGGCTCAGGAACAGCCTGCCCCACAACTTCGTGTAGCCGCTGCCTCCCAGGAGCGTCCGATGCGTCGGATGCAGTGAACCCCCGGGCATGCGGGTGTGCGGGACGGAGCCGGTCTGAGCGAGGTGATCGAGAACCTTGCCGATCCGCCAGTCGCGGCTGCCCTCCCGCTGCTCGCCCCGTCGCCACGTCTCAAGCAACACCGTGTTCTCGCGGATCCGCAACAGAGCCGACCGGAACTGCCGCTGGGCGACCAGCACCACCTGCTCGCGCTCCCCTTCCTCATAGGACTGCCTCGTCGACTCGCTCGCAGGCAGCCGCCGGACCAGTTCCTCGGCCACCGGACCGGTCGCCAACCGCGGGTCCAGCTTCAGCAAGGGCCGGACATGCCGCATGGTGCTCCGGCCGCCGCTGGTGCTGATGTTCTTCACGCGCCAGCGCTTGACCATCGCCACGGTCAGATCCCCGAGATCTTCAGGGGCGTCCTCCATCGCGGAGACGAACCGCGCGAACGCCAGCAACGCCACCCAGTAGCTCTGCGCCGTCTCGTGGCTCGTCCACCTGACAGACCGAGCAGCGAACACCTCGGCAAGCGAACGCTGCATCGGCTCGGCAACCGGCAGCGTGGCGAAGTCGTAGTCCTTACCCAGGCCGGCCTTGTTGACGACCCTGACCATCAGCCCGTTCGGGGCAAGCGGGGGATCTGTGCGGTGGTCGGGTGGCGGCAGGACGGCTCGTCGTCCTCGGCGGCCGGTCACGAGGCAGCCTCGAGGAGCGCGTCGATGTCCTGGATGCCCGCCGTTTCCCGGGCCAGCCTCGCGAACACGCCGTTCAGGTCCTCGCCCAGATCCTCCTGTTCGTCGGTGACCTCGGCCGCAGCAAGGATCGACTCCAGCTGCAGATGCGCGACCGGCGCGAGGTAGTGCCGCTTCGTCGTCTCCACATCCGCATGCCCGAGGAGCGTCTTGACCAGCCACCACGGGTCACCGAACAGCAGCGCGAAGTCCCTGCGGTCCGCCGCGGTGAGCCCGAAGCGACTCTCCACCAGCCGATTCAGCAGGACCAGCATGTAGAGCGCGTAGGAGTGCCGCGCGGAGTGCGGCGTCGCGTACGGGCTCTTGCCGCGCACCTCTGCGAGCCGGAACTGCCGTTTGACCTCCCGCTCCTCCGGCGTGAGCAGGACTTCCTCGCAGCGTAGATTCGCGAGTCGGAACACGCCGTTCCACCGGTCCGGGGCCATCGGCAGGCCCTCCTCGGTCAGCCACAGCCACGCCGGCTCCGGCCCGTCCGGACCCTCCAGGAAGAGCCATTGCCGTTCACGCCAGCCCAGGCGGCTCAGCTCCTGGCCGCCAACGGCCCCGTTCCGATCGACCCACTCCAACGCCGGCTTCAGCCCGCCCGTCACCTTCGTGACCAGCCGCACCACGGGCAGACGCTCATAGCGCCCCTGTGCCTGGGCGCGCTGCACCGCCCACGCACGCTCCGACTCCACATAGGCTTCGACCTGGCCGACCGCGTCCACCGAGGCGTAGAAGACCCGGCCGTTCTTCGACCTGGTCACCGCCGCGGCGACGCGGCCGTGGCAGTACCGCCCATGCCGCAGCCGCTGGGTGGGCAGCTCGAACGTCAGCAGCGACCCGCCCTCCTGCCGGCGCAGACCCGAGCTGAGCAGCAGCTGCACGAAGCTGGTGTTCCGCAGCTCTGTACGCGACTCCCACTCCGGGCTCGGTACACCGGCGCGGACATGGCCGCGCAGGCCGGTGTCCGACCACAGCCCCCACGTCCGCGGCGTCAGCCAGGACACCCGCGCACTCACCGAGTCAGCGGCCCGGTCTTCCTTCCGCGAGACGTCGACCGGCAGCGGGTACACCTTCGCCCACCGGAACAGCTTGGTGAACGCAGCAGCCTCCCGGTTCCACTTCGTCCCGCTGATTCGTCGCGGATTCTCCGGGGCCCGGCACCGCCAGTCCCGATAGTCAGCCAGATCCCGCTCGGTCGCTTGTCGCCACGGCACACCCCGAGAGGACAAGAACTCCAGCAGCAGCCGGGTATCCGTCGCGTAGTTCCGCTTCGACTCCCGCTCCAGCCCCCGGAACTCCTTGGAACGAACGAAGTCCAGCAGGTCCACATCGACCATGCCGTCCGGCCTCACGAATACCGGATCCCCCGGCCGCAGCCCGAGCCTGGCCACCGCTTCCGGCAGGTTCTGTACCCCGAGAACCCCCTCCGCGGGCAAGGCTCCCCACCGCGCTGGATCCGGCACTCTCACCACGTGCCACGTGCTCAACGGACGCCTCCTCTGACGCTTGAACACGCGCAATCATCAGGGAAGCCTCGTCGATCACCGTGTTGAGCTTCCGGGCCATCCGGCGCTCCAGGATCACCTTGAGGACGTCGGCGGCGTCGCGGGTCGCCTCCTGGTCGCCGGGGTCGTCGCTGACCGTGCCGCGCAGGGCGTCGAGGGAGAGGACCTGGGAGGCCGGCCAGGTGCGGGCCAGGGTCGACTTGCCCGCGCCGGAGGCGCCGATCAGCACGATCAGCCCGTTCTCGGGCATGTCCGGGTACAGCACGGAGGTCATGCCTCGTCTCCTCGCGGGTCCAGTGCGCGGGCAGCCAGGTTCAGACGCTGTCCGGCGTTGTCGGTGATCAGGGCGGCGGCCTCGCGCAGGGGGCAGGAGGCGTTGCCAGCGTGGTCGGGTTCGACCTGCTCCGCCCGCCGGGCCGCGGCGGTGACCAGCTGCGCGAGGGCGGGGAAGAGGCCGCCGGGTTCATCGGTGTCTTCCTGGAGCTCGCACAGGATCGCGGCGAGCTCACGGGCGTCGACGTCCTCGGCGTTCAGGTCGTCCTCGATCTGCTGAAGAGCAAGCTGGGCGATGTTGGCCGAGGCGCGGAGGCGGTCCAAGCGGGTGCGGGTGAGGCCGGTCATCGGGTGGTCGCCCTGGTGGTGGCGCGGGCGGTGTCGGCGAGCAGCATGGTCAGCGCGTGGCCGTGGCGGGCAGCGGCTTCCAGGCGCTCGATGAGCTCGTTCGGCAGGCCGCGGTTGCGGGCTCCGGCCTGGAGCCCTTCCAGGTAGAGGACGTCGTCCAGGACGCGGTCGCGGACATCCAGGACCGTGGGCTGGACGTGCAGGGCGTCGGTGTTCCGGGCAGTGGCGAGGGCCGCATGGTCGGGAGACTGACGGCAGGCGGACTCGCTCTGTTCGGTGTGGACGGCGTCGATCTCGCTGCTGGTGTAGACGCGGTGCCAGACGTCGTCTTGAGTGCGGTCGTAACCGCGGTGCCAGCCCGGGCGGGCGAGGATGCGGTCCAGCGGAGAGCGGCGCGTAGGCAGGCCGAGGGCCATGGGTGGCTCTTCCTTCGGGAGATTCGTGGTCAGGCGGCCAGCCGGTGGACGACCGGGGCGGTGGATGCCATGTAGGTGTCGGGGCTGGGCTCGTAGTCCTTGTCGCAGGGGTCGCAGACGCCCTGGATGCGCAGCGGGAGGCAGAAGTAGTAGCGGCGCTGGCACTGCGGGCACGTGGACCTCGCGGCCATCGCCCGGTCCAGCGCCTCTTCCTGCGCCAGCGTCGGTATTCGCTTGGGCCGGGCGAACTGAAGGCTGTAGAGCCAGGCCCGGGTGGGATGGGTGCACGCCTGGTCGGGGCGGTAGGAGCAGCGCTTGCAGCGCAGCACCGCGACCGGTCCGTGTCCGCCGGGGCTCAGCCCTCGGTCTCGTAGTTGCCGCCGGGTGACCAGACTGTCGGGGACGGCTCCGCGGTCGTGTTCCGGCAGGGTCGCGTCCGTGCGGGGCACACGCCTGGTCTTGCGGCGCCGCGTCGTGTGCGTCCTGGGCATCACCGCTGCCAGGAGCCGGGCAGCCGGGCGGGGCGTAGTGGGTAGCGGGGGCCGGGACGCTGCGGGCGGGGCTGGCCGATCCGGCGGCGCGGGCGGGGTATGAGCACGGGCGATCCCCTCCAGAGGGTCGGTGCACGGCGAGCGCCACGCCTGCGGTCGGCCGGGGTGGCTGGGCGTCGGCGCAGGGCAGACCGTCTCGGTCACACGAGCCCACCCGGGAAGGGCGGCGGTGCCGATGGCGAGGCGGGGCTGACGGACGGGCGGGCGTGCGCGAGGCAGGTATGGGCTGGGTGGAAGTCGTGGCGGCGCAGGCGGGGGCACTGCGCGCGGGGCACGCCTGCGGGGTGGCTTGCGGTGTGCGGCGCGGCCGTGGTGCCCCGTGTGGGCGGCAGGCAAGGGGACGGTCTCGTTGCGGGTGCCGTCGTCGTGGCGAGGCGGTCGCTGCCGGAGCAGGATCCTTGCGTGTCGAGACCTGATGACCGGGGCATGGCCGGACTCCTGGGTCAGAAGGCGGGATGGCTGACCTCGAGGAAATCCGCCCGCCCCGACCTGACCACGGACCATGGGACCCCGACCACGGTCACGATGAGGACACGAACTCCGTGGTACGGCCTGTGGTCGCTCATGGTCGGGCCGACCACGGGGCGTACCACGGACCAGGAACCGGTCCGGGGCAGGCGTGGGCCACTGTGACGGGGGAGCGGTCACAGGCCGCGGGTGTCGGCGAGGCCGGCGGCCTGATCGAGCATGCGGAGCGGTATCCGGCTCGTTGCGTGTGCGTCGTTGAACGACGGCACGGAGTCGACGTCGTCGCCGAAGCGCCGGCGGATCGCGTCCAGGAGCACCGCGGCCGCGTCGGCTTCCAGACTGCGGTTCCCTCCGGCTTCGGCCCGGATGGCGCCGAGCATGCAGCGGGCGCCGTCCTCGTCGGCCAGGGCGCCGGCGCACCAGCCACCGGTGAGGAGGCGGTGGTGGGCGCGCTGGAGCAGAGCTGCGACGGGTGTCAGGTACAGGTTCGGGAGCGGGGCAGGTGGCATGTCGACGGGGCCGGTGACGAGGTCGGTGAGGTCGACGGGGCCGGTCGGGATGTGTGCCGTGTTGACCTCGTAGGCGACGGCTGCTTCGTCCAGTCGGATCGTCATCGCCGCGTTGGTCAGGGCGAGGCGTTCCTCGAAGGACAGTTCCACCGGGGGAGCGGGCGAGGCGGCCTGAGCTGTCGGGGCGATGTGCCCCGTGGCAAGAGATGGGTGAGTCTCGGGCATGGCGGTTCCCAGGGGGCGTCGAAGCAGGGCGGGGCGGGGTGGTGACCTCGACGCGGTGGCCGGGGCGGGCTTCAGACGGCGGCGACCAGGCCGGTGATCACGCCGATCGCGTCCCGGATGACGGGCGCGACGGCGGTGGAGGCGAGGAAGAAGCCGAATCCTGTGCAGGCCAGGGCAGACCACACGCCCACAGTCCCCTTGCGGAGCAGGAGGGCTACAACGGCGGCGAGGAGGACGACGGCGGAAATCGATACGGCCACGGGGTGGGTCCTTCCAGGTGTGAACAGGGCCCGGCCCATGCGGGGCCGGACCCTGCGCGGGCGGGGTCAGATGCCGGAGAGGTGCTTGATGGCTTCCAGTGCCTGGCGGGGTGAGATGACGGCGTCGCGGCGCGCGGTGGTCTTCCCGCCGCTGCGGTGCTGGACGTCCTGCCTGGGCGGCGCGTCGTCGCTGCCCTCGTCGTCCGGTTCGGGGCCGAACTCGCCGGGCCGGGGTGGCTCGGTCCAGTCGAACCACAGGCCGCGGGCTTCGAGTTCGCGGATCTCGTGAGCGGTGAGGGTGGCGGCGGTGTCGGGGAAGAACTCGTCAATGCCCGCTTTGAAGTCCATGAACAGGGTGCGCAGGACTTCGGGCTGGTTGGCTTCGACGATCCAGCCGGCGCCGCCGGTGTTGGAGTCGGCGGGCGGCTCGGGCTCGCCGCGCATGACCCGCTCGAGGCGGCCTGCTTCGGCAGGGGTGAACGAGCGGGGGAGCGGGGCGGGGATGTGCTCGGGCGGGATGCCCAGGGCCCGGAACATGTCACCGATCTTCTTCGGCGCCACCTTCAGCACGACGGGGATGCAGTTCTCGCGGAGGTTCTCGACCAGGAGCTGCGTGAACCCGTCCTGCACGTAGATGGACTGGCCGGCGACCTTGATGCCGATGCCGTACTTGCGGCCCTTGACCGACACCCGCTCCGCGAGGTCCATGATCTCCGCCCCGTACAGGCCGTTGCGGGCGGCGGACAGGAACTCGTCCAGGTAGGCGGACAGCATCCGGTAGGGGCAGCCGACCGCGTTGCCGGACCACTCGTGAACGAGACCGTCCTCCCAGACCATCTCGCCGCGGATCTCCATCAGGGCGTCCAAGGCGCGCAGCAGGCGGAGCATGTAGAGGGCGCCGACGCCGTAGCGGGCCGTGTGCCGGCCCAGCGCCGCGGTCTTCTCGTCCGGCGCTTCCGTGGCCAGCATGACCACGGCCCCGTGCAGGGCGTCCGCAGCCACGTGCAAAGCCATCAGCTGCGTCTTCCCGCCACCGGACGGCGCGACGAACAAGCCGTGGGCAGCGCCCCGGTCGGTGTAGACCCGGTTGCGGGCAGGCTGCCCGTTGCCGAGGTAGCCGGTCACCCACCGGCCGTCCGCATCCGGAGTCAGCAGCTCCCTCGTGACGGGGAAGACCTGCGCCAGCGGCGAGGCATCCCACAGGGAGACCAGGACCTGGCTGCCGTCGACGGTCACGAACAGACGGCCCTCGTCGTACTTGGTACGCAGCGCGGCCGCCAGCGAGTGCAGGTTGACGCTCGGCTCACCCAGCTCGTCGGGGACCCGGGCGATGTAGTGGGTGACCTTGCGGTCGTCGTCGCGGACCTGCTGGACGAACTCCGAGCCGGGAACCGGGCCGCCGTCGGCGCCGATCCGATCCGCCCACCACTGGCGCGCCGTTGGGGCGGTGCGGCGCCGCTCGTTCGCGTCGGGGGTGACGTCGACCTCCCGCCAGCCGGGCCCGCCCTCACGCCTGTGCTGGCGTGCCACCTCGCGGATCCGCACGTCGGTGACGTCGACACCGAACGCCGCCGCCACCGCATCGTCGGTGAGACCGGTGATGGGCCGTCCCGCTTCTGACGCGCGCAGCAGCAGCGACAGGTCGTGGGGCATGCCGTCGTGCGGGGTGGCCTTGACGACGACCGTCCGGCCCGGCATACCCCGGGTCTCCCACAGCCGGCGAACCTGGCGGGTGAACGGGTCGGCGCCGTCGTCCGGCTGCGCCGGCGACGGGACAGCAGGTGGAGCGGCGGGCTGCAACTGCGGGGCCGGTGCGTGGACGGGGGCGGCGAGGGCGGGCCGGTGACGGCGGCGGGTGTGCCGGGACAGCGGCATCACCAGCAGCCCGGCCGCCGCCCACCCGGCGGCGAGCAGGCCGTCCAGACAGTAAGGGCCCCAGCCGATCGTGTTCTTGGCGGCGATGTCGACGGCAGCGGCGAACACGGCCGGCGACCAGCGCAGCACCTTCCGGCCTGTCCCCGTCTCGCCGGTCTGACTGTCCTTGTAGGCCAGTACCCACCCGCCGACGCCTGCCGCGCCCGCGAGCTGCACGGCCGTGTTGACGGGGCTGTCGGGCATGAGATTCGGGGCCGCGGCGAGGACCGGGGCGGCCAGCGTGTACAGGGTGCGCTCCAGTGCGACGCTGCGCGGCACGGACACAGGGGTCTCCTTGGGGAGGAACATGAGGGGGCGGCCCGCGCCTTGGTGGTGCGGGCCGCCCCGGGCAATGCCGGGTGAGGTCAGCGGGCGAAGAAGCCCGGCTTGGGGGTGCGCTCCTTGCGGCCGGAGCGGATGTCGTCCAGCGCCTCGTACAGACGGGCGTGCGTCCGCTGCGCGGCATGGGCGAGGCCGGACACCTCCCGGGCCGTCTCGTGGAGCTTCTGCACCTCCGCTCCGGCGCCGCCCAGGGCGAGGGCCACCTGGTTCGTCATCTCCACGAACGTCGGGTCGAGTTCGGCGTTGGCGATGGCCGTCGCCAGGGTCTCGGCGCGGTCGGCGTTCGTGCGCATGCCGCGCAGCAGCGTCTCGAGTTCGTCGCCGGCCAGGTCCATGGCGTTGGCGAGCGTCTTGAGTTTGTGCTGGACGGCCTTGTACCGGGTGTCGCCGTCCGTGGGGACGGTGGTGGCACCCGGGTGGGGGGTGAGGCTGCTCATCGGCACTCGCTTCCGGTCAGTCGTGGTGGGTGGCGGCGGATGCCTGGGCAAGGCCCGCGTCGTTCATGGCCTGGACGTCCTCGCCGTAGGTCCGGCCGACCGAGACCGCGGCGACCCGGGCCGCCTTGGAAGCGGTCTCGCACTCGGTGGCACACCGTTCGGCCAGCTGCTTCATGCGGGCCGCGGCGTCCGCCAGGTCCGTGATCTGGTCCACGACCTCGGTGGCAATGTTGTGGTCACCGACCAGGTCGGCGGCCATGTCCCGCAGCGCGTCGGCGACCTTCCCGAGCGCGACCGCCAGTTCCTGGGCGCGTTCCTGGTCCAGTGCGGCGGAGATCGCGATGTTCACGATCTCCACCAGGTACTCGTCGAACGTGACGTCCGTGCGGTGCTGCACCGGCGTCTGCCCCGGTGCGGTCGTGCCGGCCTTCGATCCCAAAGGGTCCTCCTGAGTGGTGGATGAGCTGCGTGCGGTGGTGCCGGGGCGCTGGGCGTCTGTTTCCGATGGGGCAGGCAGGGCTGCCGGGCCGGTGAGATGCACGGCGAAGGGATCGGCAGGACCGTCCACGATCACGGCGTCCCAGATGTCGTCCTCGACGACCTCGCGCCGGTAAGGCCGGGCGGGGCCATCAGGGCGGTCCATCGTCTGCCCGTAGTCCTCCGGCCGCCCCCTGCTGTGAGACGACTCCTGCGGACCGGGGCCGGAACGTGAAGACCCGCCCCGTGCGGAGGGAGGATCCTCGCCCTTCCGCCTCCCACCCTCGTATCCGCCTGCGGCTGCACCCGGGTCAGGCTTGGCCGACGCCGGTTCCTCCGCTGCGGCGGAGCCGTCACCGCCAGCGGCTCCGGCAGGTCCCGTACCCGCCTTGGCCCCGTCTCCTGAGGCAGTGCCGCCAGCCTTTCCCCGACCGGTCTGACTGTCCTTGGCGCCCTGCGGACCCTTCCTGGCCTCGCTCTCGCTCGGGGCCTTCCCGTCGGATCCGCTGGGCGGCGTCGAACCGCCTTTCGTGCCGCCGTCGGTCTTCTTGAACTCGGCGTCGCCCTTTGACTTGTCGGTGGCCTGCTCGGGGCCAGGCTTGGGTGCCTTCGGGTCCTTGGAGGCGTCGTCATCCTTGCGGCTGTTGTCCTTGGGCTCCGTGACCGGCTTGGGCTTCTTGGCGTCTCTGTCAGCGTCCTTCGCCGTATCCCGCTTCGCCGCGTCGCGCCGGGCCTGCTTGGCAGCCTGACGGTCGGCCTTGGCCTTGCGGCGCTCCTCCCGCTCGGCCGCCGCGCGGGCGTGATCGCGGTCCTTGGAGCGGTCGGCGAGGTCGGCGGCCTGCGCGGCGCTGCGCCGCTGCTGACGTGCCGCCTGCCGGGCGGCAGCCCGCTCGTGGCGGCCGCGGACCCGTTCAGCCTGGGGACTGGCGGCGGGCGTGTTCTGTGTCCTGCCGCTGTCGCCCTTCGAGCCGCCCTTCCCCGAGCCGCCCGAACTGCTGTTGCCGGTGGCCGCGTTGCCTGACCCGGAGCGCCCTGAGCCGTTCTGGCGGCCCTTGGGGCCGCTCGACGACCGGTTGCCCGCCGGAGCGTCTTTACGGCCGCCAGCGGCCCGATCGGAGCGTTCCTGGGCCCCCTTTGGGGAACCGCCTCCGGAACCGGCAGACCCACGGGTCCGCGAGCCGCCCCCGCTGCCAGCGGACTTCGCACGGCCCTTGTCGGCGCCCATGCCGGAGCCGGACGCGTGCGCGGAGTCGGCCTTGCCGCGCGCGGCCGCCTTGTCTCCCTTCGCCTTCATCAGCGCAGCATGGAGTTTTCCGTTCTGCTCCATCAGTGCGGTTTCCTGAGCAGTGCGGGCCTCCAGGAGCGCGACCTGGCGTGCAATTTCCGCCTCCCGGAAGGGCGCTTCTCCGGCGTGCCGGTCCCGCACTACTTCGAGCCGGTGTTCCAGCCAGTCACCGAGCCGGTCGGCAAGAGAACGAGGCTGCTCGTATTCCTCTTCCTCACCTTCTTCGTCCTCGACGTCCGGCGCTTCAGGAATTCCGGTTTCCTGTAAAGCCGTTTCCGGGGAAATCGGCCCACGAATTGAGGAAAGTCCTGTCGGTGTTTCCGCGGATTGCAGCGGGACAGCCCCTTCCGGACTGATGTCGGGAGGTTCGGAAAAGAAGAGATCTCCGCCGTCGGGGGCGTCCGGCATTCCGCCGGAATCGCTTGCCCGAGCGGGGAGGCGAACCACGTTGCTGTCGGTGTCGTCGGACACCCGACTCCTCCTCCTGGGGTTTGACAGTCGGTACCGGCCTCGCGTACACGCGTGCGCGGCACGCGTGACACGTGGCACGAGCGGCACACGTTGGGATCGCCGAAGGGCCGCCCCAGGGATCGGGGACGGCCCTTCATGCAAGGGGTGCGTGGGGGTCAGCCGGTGTGGCGGCGGTAGACGTTCTCCAGGGCGAGCGCGACGTCACGAATGAACTGCGTGTCCCCGTCGCGGTATGCCTGCGTGCCCCGGATATTCATGATCCGGAGCCAGTAGTAGAAAGCGCCGAGTTCGCTGCCGTGCTGGGCGGCCAGTTCCTGACGGATTTTCCGCTCGTGTTCGGCACGGTTGTATTTCTTCCGCTCCGCTTTCGTGAGCGGCCGGCCCCCGGTCACGCCGACTCCCGGCGGTCCAGGTTGTAAATCGACGTGGGACCACTATAGCCGGAATTCGGCCCCTGTGTGGTCCGCCGCTGAGGTGCTTCGGGAGCGGACGGGAGTGGCGGAGCATTTTTGCGGTCCTTGAGCTGTTCCTTCTCCTTGCGCTGTTTCCTGACCGCTTTCACCTTTTCATCGTGGGCGTGGCGCCTCTCGGCGCTTTTCTCGAGCCCGGCGGTGATGTTCTGAAGGCTTTTGATGAGGTCCTTCAGGGACTTTTCCACCGGGTAGGACCGCAGGAATGCCTGGCCCCTCTTGTCGCCCTCGACGCGGGTGCTGCGGCAGTGCACGCGGGTCTCGCGCTGGAGGATCTCCAGCTTGGCCTGCATGTCCAGCGCGACCCGGTGGAAGTCCGCGAGGTAGTGCGCGTACGCGGACGGGTTCTGCGCGATCTCCCGCAGCGCCGCGTGCGGGTCTTCGAAGAACGGCTGGCTGGTGCTCACAGGGGCTCCTCCGTGAGGTTCGGGTCTGCTGTGCTCGGGGGCTGTCGACGTGCTTCCGGCAGTCGCAGTGAGGGCCAGCCCAATTGCCGTGGGCTGGCCCTCACTGGTGTGTGCCGGACGGCGGATCAGCGCAGGTGTTTGTCCGCGTCCTCGGGACGCAGCAGGCCGGCTTGGGAGAGCAGCCGGACAGCGCGGGACTGGTTGACGCTGAGCTTGGTGCGGGCCTGGTAGAGGGTGACGAAGCCGTCCTCGTCGCGCGGCAGGTTCTGTACGAGCGGCAGGAGTTCAGCGTCCGTCCGTACAGGCGTACCGGGACGGTCGGCACCCGCCGTACCGCTTCCGATTGCAGGGGAGGACGCAGCGGCCGTACCTGTACGAGCCTGCGGAACACCGTCACCGCCGGACTGTGTACGGACGCTGACCGACCCGGTGCGTACCGGTACGGCCGCACTGGCCGTACCGGTACGTCCCGCAGCCGCTGTACCTGTACGCCGCGCCCCGCGGGAAGTGGTGTGTACACCGTCTGTACGGTCCCTGTACGGCCTGGTCACCACCCCTTCGGACCCGTCATCGTGCGGCGGGTGCGAGGCGGGGCGCACAGGGTCCGTACCGTTGTGTCCGGGGCCCGTCCTGTCCGGGCGTACCGAGCCGTGAGCGGTGTACAGGTCGCCGCTGGCAGCCCCTGTACGGCTGGACGACGCGCTGTCCGTTCCGTCTGCACGCCGGTGCGTATCTGTACGGCCGGGCATTCCGTTTCCGCTGTCCGTACCGGTACGGCCGCCTGCAGCAGCCGTACTGCCGTGCCCGTCCGTACCGTCGTCGTGCATGAGCGTGTGGACGCGCCAGATGACGGCCACGAAGATCAGCACGACGAACGTGGTCAGCTGCCACGGCGCCGACTGGCCTTCCTCGACGATGTGGGCCTGCTCGGACAGGTGATACGTCACGTTCGCCGACGCCATCAGCAGCAGCGCGTAGGGGATGTCCTTCTTGGCGCGGAACGCGGTGACGCAGTAGACGTCAATGGACACCGGCAGCAGCGGGGCGACGTACTGATTGATGCCGACCATGCGGGCCAGCTCGTACTCGCCAGAGGCGGCGAGACCGACGCCGGCGGCGAGCGCGATCCACGGGGCGGTCTTCCACGCCTTGCGGCTAAGGTTCTGCTGCCAGCCCCGGAAGCGGGAGGTGGCCCGCTTCGCCTCCCGGGCCTCAGCGAGCAGCCGGCGGGCGCGGGCCTCATCCGCCCGCGCCCGCTCGGTGATACCCCTCGCCTTGCGCTCCGCCTCCGTGGTGATGCGGTCGGCCTCCTTCTGGGCGGCCTCCCGCAGCTGCACCGCGACGGTCCTGGCTTCCTCCCGCAGCCGCTCACGCTGCTTGCCGCACGCCTGCTTGAGCCCGGCGAGCTCCTCAGCGAGGGCCTTGCGCTTGGTCGCGGCGTCCGTGTCGAACTGGTCGGTGAGCTCGCGCAGCCTGGTGCGGGCCTGCTCCGCCTCGGTGTGCGCGGCGGCGACGTGAGCGTCGGCCTCACGGCGCCGGTCGTCGGCGGCCTGGACCGCGTCCGCGTACAGCTGCTCCGCCTCGCCGCGCCGGCCGTCGTACTGCTCGGCCGACGCCTTGGCGAGCTGGGTGAACCGCTCACGGGCCTGCTCGACTTCCCGCTGCGCCGCGGCCACCAGGTCGTCGGCCTGCTCCTGGGCTCGGGCGAGGATCTGCCCAGCCTCGGTGCGATGCCGGTCGACCAGGGCGCTGATCTCGGTCAGGTCGGCCTCTGCCAGACGCCGCAGCTCAGAAACCGCCTTCCCGGTCGCCTCGCGGTCGGCGGCGGCCAGCTCAGTCAGGTCGGCAACCTGCGCGCGGGCCTCCTTCACGAGGGTCGTAGCGCGGTCGCGGGCCTCAGCCAAGAGCCGGTCGGCCTCGCTGCGCGCCGCCTCCAGGCCGGTTTTGGCCGTCGCGCGCTGCGCGGTGGCCTCCCGGTCGGCATCAGCGATGATGCCCGTGGCGCGGTTCTGCGCCTCGGTCATCAGCACGCTGATCTGATCGTGAGTGTCGGTGACGGTGTGCGCGGCTGCCGTCTCGGCTTCTGTCTGAAGGGCGGCGCCCTGCTCGCGCGCGGTGTCGATGATGTCGGCGGCCCGGTCCCGGGCGTCCGTGACACAGGCCAGCGCCATGGCGTCCGCTTCCGGCTCCGTCAGACCGGCCGGGGCCGGCGGAGCAGTGGGAGTGGTGGAGGCAGTGGGCTTCTTGCGGGCGGTGGGCCTCTTGGTGCGGGTTCGAGTGGCGGCCACGCCGCCTCCTTCCGGGTCAGGTGCCGCCGCCCCGTCTCGGGGGCGGGTCCGGGGCGTTCGGTCAGGGGCGGTGGGCGGGCAGCGTCGCCGCGTCCTGCACGAGGTGCTGGCGCAGCCAGGCGACGGCGGCCGGGGGCATCGCCCCGGTGTCCGGCTCGCGCAGCGGCGCGGTGTCGATGTCGTGCATCGCGTCCGTGGCCGGGAGCAGCCGCATGTAGTCGGGGTCGATGCCGGCGCGGGCGCGGCCGGTGCTCAGCTCGGTCAGGTCGTAGAGGACCTTGCGGGTGTCGGTATGCGTCCAGGACCGCTCCACCCGGCCGACGGCAGTGTGGCCGGGCAGCCCGAGCCAGAACTTCTCGGCGTCGCGGAACAGGACGATGTCGCCCATGGTGTAGGTGGCCGTCGGGCGGGCGGCCTGTGTCTGGGGCTGGGTCACGTGCTCTCCTCGCATGCCGTGCACCGGCGCTGGGCCGGCGGTCCGGACTGTCCGGCTCTCTGTCACCGCCCGCCCCCTGCCGCCGTGAAGTCGGCGGCCGGGGCGGGCTTGGGCGAGCGGATCGGGCAGCCGTCAGGCCACGACCGAGAGGTTCCGGTGCGGAGCGATGACCTGGCCGTCGGGGAGCAGCTCTCCGGTGTCCTCGAAAACCACGACGCCGTTGCACAGCAGGCTCCAGCCCTGCTCCGGATGGCTGGCCACCGTGTGGGCAGCCTCCCGGTCACTGCTGTCGGCGGTCGGACATGCCGGGGTGTGGGTACACAGCGAGCCCGGCAGCCGGGTCGTACCAGTGGTCGTCGCGGTGTCGAGCTGGGTATGGCTGCGCATGGTCTCTCCAACTGAGGAAGCGGGCCGGGGCCTTTCCGGGCCGGATGCGTATGTGGGGCGGATCAGGCTGTGCGGCGGGCGCGCTTGCGGGCGGCGCGGCGCTTGATGGCGCGGCGCTCGTCCTCGGACAGGCCGCCCCACACCCCGTCGTGCGTGCCGGACTCCAGCGCCCACTGCCGGCACTGCTCGATGACCGGGCAGCGGCGGCAGACAGCCTTGGCCTCCTCGATCTGCAGCAGGGCCAGTCCGGTGTTGCCGATCGGGAAGAACAGCTCGGGGTCTTCCCGGCTGCAGAGTGCGCGGTGCCGCCAGTCGGCGCTGGGCTCGGCGGCCGGCAGGTGGGCGGGGGAGAGGCTGAGGAGGCTGGGTAGGTCCTTCATGGATACTCCCGGTGATCTCGTATAGGGGTGAGGGGCCGGTCCATCGGGCGCCTGCAGCGCGTCGGCCCGGCCGCCCTCAACGGGGGCGGCCGGGCCAGGGGCAGGCGACGCCGTGGTGATGTCGGCTGGAGGGGGCGCTCAGGGCCGCTGCTCGCGCAGCCGGGCGGTGTAGGCGTCCTGGAGGCGGACGAACCTTTCGTACAGGGGCGCTCCGGCCGAGCACGTCTGCCCGGCCGTGCATGCCGGGCAGGCTGCCTTGTGCTTCCGGTAGGCGCTGTACGCGGCCATGTAGCGCTTGTAGAGGTCTGCGTGACGGCCGCTCACTAGCGTCGGTCTTCCTTGCTGCGGCGATTGATCTCCGAACGCCGGTTCTGGTTGGCGTTCTTCTTCGACAGCTCGGCCTTCTCGTCGTCGGTCAGATGCGTGATCACGCCTCCGCCTCCCCGCCCGTCGCGCCCAGAGCGTCGGCCTCGCGGACTAGGTGATCAGACGTCGTCCACACACTGCCGATGACGAAAGACTCACCGTCGGGGCGCAGAACGTCCCGGATGACCAGTGCCCACTGGACGCACCTCCGGCGGAGCAGGGCTCGAGCCAGCTCGGGGTCGAGGACCAGACGGAGCACTTCGAACGCGCCGTCCGCGTTCCGGTAGATCGCGCCGACACCGCGCGGGCCGATCTGCTGCGCGACGACCCGGCGCAGCGCCTCGCGCATCATCGGGTCGTCCTGCATCTGGTGCTGCGGCGGGTGGGGCAGCCCGCCACCAGGGAAGGGCTGGCGGCCGTCGCGCTCGTGCGGACTGGGTCGCATCGGAAGGGGCGGCCTCTCGGCCAGGAGGGCTGGAGATGTCATGATGCTGGGCATGCAGGTGTGTCCTTCCGCGAGGGGTGACCTGCGACAAGAACCCCCAGGGCCCTAATCCCTGGGGGTTCGTCGCTCCTATTTGGTGGCTCCCGCCCACTCCGGCGCCACCAGCCCGCACGGGTGGTGAGCGCCGACCAAGCAGCAGGATGAGATGGAATTGCCTGTCAGACGACAGGGCGGTACAAGTCAGGTCGGCTGCGAAGCATCTGGTCCTGAGTGGGCGGTTCGTGAGTTGATGTCCGTTCCGGACTTGGTCACTGCTTCATGCTAAAGGTGCCGGGCTCGGCCTCGATGAGGATTCCTAGTGTGACCAGGCGTTTCATCTTGGCGCGGGTGCGTTCTATGTGTTTCGGCAGGAGCGCGAAGTCGAGAGCCTGGCAGATGTCGCGGGCTCTCAGTGGACCGGTGGTGTCGTTGAAGACGGCGAGAATGCGCGGGTAGTCCGGATGCTCGGGCAGCTGCAGACCCCCTGCCGGGTCGACCGTCCGGGCCGGGATTCGGTCGACGAGGCCGGTGATGGTCGTGCGGGTGATGGCGAGGTGTTCCAGACGCAGTTCGGTCTCACGGAGCTGGTTCTGCAGGGCGTCGATCTGGGTGCGGAGATCGTCGGCCAGGGCCCGGACCGCGTCTTCCTGAAGGTCGAGTGCCTGGAGGAGGGGGTTGAGGTTCACGCGCCAGCCATCTGCGGATCGCGCCAGGTGAGCGTGTTCGCGTCGGTGAGCCGGCGGGCCATGACGTGAGTCATGGCCCAGTAGACGCGGGAGGTGGAGGAGGCTGGGCGGTGTTCGTAGTCGCGGACCAGGCGCCGGTGCAGTATCAAGATCCCGAACGTCTGCTCCACCCGCCACCGTTTCGGCTGCGGAACGAATCCCCGCTCTTCAGGGTTGCGCCGGACGATCTCGACGTCGATTCCGAGGCCGGCCCCGTGCGTGACGACCTGGTTCTTGAAGCCCTGGTCGACCAGGGCCTTGCTGACCGAGCCGCCGGCCGCGACGACGACCTGGTCGAGCAGAGCGATGCCGGCAGCGTTGTCGTGGACACTCGCGGCCAGCACGGTGACGGCGATGACCAGGCCGAGGACATCCACAGCCAGGCCCCGCTTGCGGCCCGGCACCCGTTTCGCGGCATCTTTGCCCGTCGTGACCGAAGGGACCCCGGCGGCCACCCGGACACTCTGGGTGTCCAGGATCACCAGGGTCGGGTCCTCTAATCGCCGGTCCCTCTCCCGCACCTGGCAGCGCAGGAGTTCATGGATCTGCTGGTCGGTACCGTCGTCCCGCCAGGCGGCGAAGTAGTAGTACGTCGCGCTCTTCGGCGGCAGGTCGTTCGGCAACAGAGCCCACTGACAGCCGGTCCGGGACTGGTAGAGGATCGAGTTCACGATCTCCCGCATCGAGTAACGGCCCTGGTGGCCGCTGACGGAACGGTGCCGGTTCTTCCAGGCCGTGAGCACCGGCTCGATCAACGCCCACTGCTCGTCGGACAAGTCGCTCCGGTACGGCTTGCGTTCATTCACCCCACCGATCCCAGCAGGCCACCGGCACCGGACCGGAACGTTCCGGCTTCGCCCACACCATCAGGTGAC
The DNA here is from genome assembly GCF_044754345.1 of Streptomyces sp. NPDC093094. Lineage (NCBI taxonomy): Bacteria > Bacillati > Actinomycetota > Actinomycetes > Kitasatosporales > Streptomycetaceae > Streptomyces > Streptomyces sp. NPDC093094. The sequence continues at coordinate 36,794 of NZ_JBIVOX010000033.1, forward strand.
GCCAGAACCACTCATAGACTCACGAACCGCCCACTGAGCAATCGCAGACATTCGAGCGGCCAGCCTCCGGCCTACTTCGCACGAGACGTTCCGTTTGCAGGGCGTGCAGGAAGCACGGTGCTCACGGAGAGCGGAACGGATCTGCCCGTAAAGTGGGATAGCCGGGGCCGCAGCGATTGCTGTGGTGCGGCGAATCCGCTCACGCAGCCCGATAGCGCGAGAACAGCGCCCGGAGCGACAGTGGGAGCAGCCGCTCTGCAGATGTTCGACGAGTCGCTCACGCGGCTGACGGGTGGCGGCGGGCATCTGGACTGGTGCAGGGGCAGTTTGCGGACGGGGCCTGCGCATCGGGCGCATGCTACGGCGGCTGGACGCGGTGCTCTCAGCAGCAAGCAACCGCTCAGCCCACTGCTCCAGAGTGATGTCGACATCGATCCGCTGCGCACTTCCTGGGCATCGGCGGCCGTTGGATGCATTTGCCGCGCCAGCCTCGTCGCGGTAGCGGCGGCCCTCCGCCTTGGGTTGCTCGAGACCGTCACGGTGCGGACGGATCATCGACCGGCTGAGCCTGCGCCAGGTCTCGCAGTCCGGGCAGACAACTGTGGGGGTCTCGCCCGACCGTAAGCTCAGGTGCTCCGGTCGCATATCGCTGGCCTTGATCGGGGTTCGCCCGTTGTGGCGCATCTGATCTCCCTTGCTGTTGCGTTCTCCGCTGAGCAGGTGGAACAGCATCCAGTCCTGGTCAGCGGGCAGCGCAACGGCTGCGGGTGACCCACCTGGCTGGGTTCCAAGGGACCGCGTCGTACTTGTCACCTTGGCCGCGCTGGTAGCGGCGGTCAGCCAGACATATGGAGTTGAGAAGGAGGGGTCGTGGGGCTGGCTCCGCCAGTCGATGCCTCCGCAAGGTGGCTCCAGGCGGGGAGCCGGGTCCGAACACCCAAGACATGCTGCGATCCCGGGATCGGTCTCAGGCAGGAACTTCCTGGGCCGTCGGGCCTTTATGCCGTGGTGGCGGTGGTGGGCTGCACTCGGCACCGGACCTCGAAGGCTCGGAAGTCGTCCTCATGCACCCGCAGCGCCTTCTTGTATCCGCGGCCGATGGCGATGGCTGGCAGGTCTCCCGCCTCAATGGCCTGGTAGATGGTCGAGACGGCTACGTCGAAGTACTCGGCGACAGCCTTGACCCGGACGTATTGACCTGGCCGTGAGATTGGCTTCGGACCGGCCAACGCCGCCGTGGTGTCCATGGCTTCCATGCCTCACACCGTAGCGGCATACCTGCATACCGCGCAAGCAGGTATGCTTGCCATAATGGGTTCTCGGGTACGGCAGTAAGGTCGGTAGAGATCGCAACGGAAAGGACGGCCATGTCAGACGACTCATGGGTCAGTGATTCGGCGCCGTACCTTCGCCCGCACAGTGGCAAGGCCCCTGACGCTTGGACTGATGAAGCGGCCAGCCGGGGCCGAAGGGGCGGACAGAAGACTCTCAGCGTGGCTACCGTCGCCGCCCCCGAGGACATCCGGGCAGCGCTCCGGCTTGCTCCGGGTGCGGAGGTGGTGGTCCGGAGCCGACTGATCTTGCTGGACGACGCCCCGGTTGAGCTGTCAGATTCGTACTATCCGGCTGCCATCGCGGCTGGTACCCGCCTTGCCGATCCTAGGAAGATTCCAGGTGGCGCGGTGAAGCTCCTCGCAGAACTCGGATTCACGGGAGAAGAACATGTCGAGCAGGTCAAAGCCGGCACTGCCAGCCGGGACCAGGCAGCACTTCTCGACCTGGAGCCCGATAGTCCGGTACTGCAGCTCACTCGGGTCAACCTAACGGGTGAGGGTGTGCCGTTCGAGGTGGCGATCATGACAATGCCGCCCCAGCGGCACCTGACCTACCGACTACGGACGGGAGCCCGTTGAATGGCACGCGAGTACACCGATGCCAGAGATCCCTACCAGAAGATCGCCGCCGAGATGAGGCGGAAGATCATCCGTGGTGACCTTGCACCAGGTACACAGCTCCCGACCGTGGCACAGCTCATGGAGCAGTACCAGCGGGCGTCGAACACCACGATCCAGAAGGCGCTGCAGCTCCTCAAAGACGAGGGCATCGCCGAGGGCCGGCCAGGTAAGGGCGTCTACGTGCGCCAACACAGCCAACAGGCCATCGAACCGATGGCGTACATGACGCCCGCAGCGCCCGGCGAGCCGTACAAGTGGATGACGGAAGCTGCAAAACAGCAGCAAGCTGGCGGGGCGCAGCTGCTGGATGTGGCAGTGGTATCTCCTCCTGCCGAGGTCGCTGCTGCGCTGGAGCTGGAAGGAGGCGAGCAGGCGCTTCTCCGCAAGCTGGTCCTCACCCTGGACAGCGAGCCTACGGAGCTGACCCGCTCGTACTACCCGTTGGCGCTGTGCGAAGGCACTCCGATGATGGAGAAGCGCCGCATCCGTGGCGGAACACCGGCACTGCTGAACCAGTTGGGCTTCCCGCCCCGCGAGTTTGTCGATGACGTCTCGGCTGAGATTCCGACGGAAGAGGAGGCTGTCACGCTGGAGCTGCCGAAGGGCATCCCAGTGCTGGTTGCTTTCCGGGTCGTTTACTCCGACGACAGGCGTCCCATCGAGGCGACGCTCATGACGAAGGCGGCACACCGCTACCGGATGCGATACAGGATGCACGTGAGAGAGGGGTGACTGCGCAGCGCCGATCCAGCGCACTGCAACCGCCCATGGTTCGGGGCCGGGACAGTCCTCGCGCACTACTACGACACTGCGCTGGTCTGACGGCTCTCATTTCGGGGTGAAGAGTCGGTGACGGCCTATCAGACGCTTGTCCGACACATCGCCATCTATGGCCTTCCGCTGGCCTGCTGGGGGAGTAGGGTACCCCTGGACCTGATCCACAACTGCAAAGAAAAAAGCCCCCTGGACCTTAGGCAAGTCCTGAGGGCTCTCGACCGGGGTAACCCGGTCCGGCGTACCCCCTTTGTGTAGAAAGGAGGTCGCGTGATGCAGGGTACCCGTACCTGCACGCGGACACACACCACCCCGCCGTGGAAGCGACTGAAGAGCGTCGCTCCGGCGGGGTGCCCGCGCTCCGGCGACTTCCTCATGGCCAGCCTGCGCTGGGACCGTCTTACGTCCTTCGAGCGCATCGACTTCCGTGCTGGTGGGCAGCGCGGTCAGTGCTCCACTCCGGAGGCCCGATCGCCATAAGCACTTGATGAGTGGCGGCGCCCGCTTCAGGGCCCCCTAGCCACCGGGACGCCCAGTTCGCGAGGTGTTACCAGCACCTCGGCTGAGCGCCCCCAATACCGACCGGGTTACCAGCCCCGGTCGAAGGGGTCGTTCGGGCCGGTTACCAGCCGGATCGAACGCTCGTACAGGTTCTCCTCAGAACCACGAAGCACCGACAGGGGGCTTCGTCATGCCGTTTTGGCGATGCCTCCACGACAGGAGCCATTGTGCAGGACTGCTATGCCGTTTTCCAGCCCAGCTACGCCCCTTTAATCCTTTTTAGCCGCTTCTGGCTGCTGTCATCTACAGCATTTCGCGCCGACGCTTCCCTCATCAGCCCTCGCCGGCGCACCCGATGAGTGCCGTAGCGGCGCCCGCGGTATTCGTTCCGGCTCCGCGAGGGCCCGTCGACGACAGTGGGGCCCCTGCGGACCCGGAGCTGTGGGTACCGGAGGCGCGGCAGTGGCTGCCCACGTCGACGGGCCGGATCGCATCGGACGGCTACAGCTGGATGCAAGGCGTGCACTGGGTAGCGGGCTCGGGGCTCTACAAGCCGCGCCGGCACCGGTCTCACGGACCCCGCTCGTTCGGCCCGATGACAGTGGTTGTCGCGCAGCTGCTCACGGAGCTGTCACCGTGCCGGCCGGGAGTGAAGTACCTGGCCCGGCGTACCGGTCTGACGATGCGTGCGGTGCAGTACCACCTGCAGATCCTCCGCGAGACCGGACTGCTTGCGTGGGAGACGCGCGGGACACGGGTGAGTGGTGGGCAGGCGCAGGCATCGGTGTATGTCCGCGTGCTGCCCCCGGAGTTCGACACCGCGCTCGGGATCCGTACTTCCGGTGAGGGCACCGGACGGCGGGTGACGGGGATCGCGGAGACCGGCCGGAAGCTCATGACCTGCCTGGCGAGAAAGGCGTCCCGGAAGGTACGACGGCCACGGTCGGCAGTGTCCCCGGTGAAGGGTGCCCGAAGCGGGTCATCTGGGGCTTCAGCGACTGCCGTTTCGGCTGCGCCCTGTTGCACCCCAATGGGGGGTGGTTCCACTACTGGTCTGTCTGCGGGTGGTACTTCCTTCCCCCCTGAGAGCAAGCTCGCAAGCGGGCAGCGCAAGTCCCCCACCCCGAAGAAGTCCAAAGCCAGGCTCGCCGGTCGCCCGAAGCTGAACGTGGTTGGCCGACGCTTCCAGCTGGCCAGAGAGCTGACCCAGGAGCTGGACTGGCTGCGCGGCTGCTCGGTGCCGCGGATCGCCTGGGTGGCCCGGACCATCGCTGACGCTGGGTGGACGACGGCCGACGTCCAGGGCTGGCTGCACTTCCGCCGAGGGAACATCACCCAGGTACGCCGGGGCTCCGGCATGCTCGCTGCACTGTTGGCTGGTGCAGAGAACGTCCTGGACACCCCAGAGAAGCGGGCCATCGTGGTGGAGGATTGGAGGGCCGCGCAGGAGGCTGCCCGCCGCTACCGCATCCAGCAGGTCCGCGCCCGTACCAAGCGGTTCGAGGGCGGCTGGCAGGCCCCGTCCAGCCGCGCCGTCCAACGGAAAGTGGAAACCGCGATCGCGCAGGTCAGCGAAACGCCGGGTGGCGGCCACGAGCCGGACCAAAGCCAGGCCCCCGACGACCTGGCCGCGCCATTCGAGATGAGCACGCAGGAGCACGACGACCTGCGCGCCACCGCCCAGGGCCAGCTCATGCAGGGCGAGACAGACCTGATCACCGGAACCATCAACGTGATGGGCCACCAAGCCGCAGAGCGCATCTACGGCTCGGACCTGGTGCGTCGTGCCCAACAACTGGCAGGCGCTGTCCGCAGCTCCCGGGTGGCACTCGACCACCGGTAGTGCGCCCAACGTTGACAGGTACACATACATCGTTCACGGCGCCGCCGCAGGAAGAGCGGCTGTCTGCCTCAGCGTAGTGGGTTCCCCTCACACACGCGGGGATGGGCCCGTTCGTGCAGGGAGGAAGGCGCGACCAATACACGCTCTCCGCGCGCGGGGATGGGCCCGTACTCGGTACTTTTCCTGGCCCTGGAGGACACCTGGCAGCAGTACGGTCTGATCGCCCCGGCCGAGCGCACTACCCACGCCACCGACTGCTGCGTGGTACCCCGGCCCGGCACCGACCTCTGACTGGGGCTGCTCTGATCGGACAGTGTACGAACCTGTCGCACCCGGGCCCCAGGGGACAAGCCATGACGCCCCGGGGCCCGGATCATGAAGGGGCACTCTGTCCAACGATGCGGCTGTCCCGGCGTCACGCAATGCCAGGCGAGCCTTTGCCCTTTCGCGATCCGCGGTGCGCGGAGTGCAGCAGCGGTGACCCGGGGTGCGCGGCTCCGCGACTGCCGGTATGCCGTACCGGCGGCTGAGTATTGTGACGCGGGTCACGCTACCCGTCTCTGTCTTCGTGCACGACCTACTGGCTGACGGTGTTGGCTACGAGAGGGGCGCGCAGTGACAGAGGACCAGATCCATGCCATGGAGCCGGGCCGCTTGACCGGGTTGGCGGTCACGATGGTGCAGGTTCGTGGCGCGGTCTCGCTGGAGCGCGAGAAGCGCAGGACGATGACGCAGCTCGCGGACTGTCTGAGCGGCCACGGTCAGGCCGGTCAGGTCACGCATCGTGACCCGCTTGGCGGTGAGTGGACCATCACGGTGGTCCCGGCCGCCGCCGCGGACAATGAGCGGGGGAGCCGTCTTCGGTGACTTCTGCCGGACAAGGGGAGGGCCGTGCGGATCCCCGTGCGGCCTTCTACCGCATGCATCACCGTCGGCTCGTCGGCTACTTCGGGCGCAGGGTCAGCGACTTAGGCGAAGCCGAAGCTCTCGCCCAGGAGACCTGGATGGCGTTCCTACGCCGCTTCGACAGCTATCAGAAGATGTACCAGGACCCCGTCGCACCGTTGTTCGTCATCGCCCGGCGCAAGCTCGTCGACTGGTACAGGGACAAAGGCAAGAGTCCTGAACTCCCCGGCGATGAAGTTCTCGGTGAGCGTCTCGCCCAGGCCGCAGCCGCCTGTCCCGACGTGATCAGCCAGACTGACCTGCGCATCGACCTGCATCGGACGATCGCCCGGCTCACGCCGCGGCAGCGCGAAGCCGTCGAGCTCCGCTACGTCGACGGTCTCGACCGCGAGACCGTCGCCGCACTGATGGGCATCACCGTCGACGGGGTGAAGAAGCTGATCAGCGCAGCCGTGACGACTCTCCGCACGGCGAAAGACCTGGCGGGCTACCCGCCACCCACCGCATCCGACGCCGGCACCACGTGCAAGGAGGTGCGCAAGTGAGCCCCTCGGACAGCCGCCCCGAGCCGATCGAAGAAATCCTCGCCGCCCTGAGCGAGGACGGCCCCGCCTACACCGACGATGACCTCGACGCCGGCTACAACGCGGTACTCGACGAACTCGACCACCTCACCCCCCAACGCGCCCGGGAGCTCGACGACCTGGCCGACGAGGCCGAACTCGGAAGCGACGCGCATGCGCTTGGACTCGAGTACCTCGACCGCGGTGATCTGGAGCGCGCAGCCCGCTGGCTGCGCATCGCCGCGCGTCACGGGGTCCCGGGCGCCGAGCAGCAGCTGCAGGACGCGTGCGAGCTGCACCATGCCTTCGACTGCCTCACTCCCGAAACCGCACCCCAGCGCCTTGCTGCCGCGGAGGAACCCACCAGCACCGGCTGGGGGACTGTGGACCTGACCCGCTACGCGTCGCATCTGCTGGAGTTCGGCTTCAGGGATTTCACCAGGGAGCAGATCCTGCGCGATGCGCACAAGGAAGCCGAGCGCATCCTTGCCGACGCGCGGCGCGCGGCTGCACAGATCACAGCAAGTGCCCAAGGAACCGCGCACAGCAGTGACACGCCGCTGCGTGCGGCGACGAACCACATCCGCCGGTTCCCGAAGCTTCATACCGGCCCCGACTGCGAGCGTATGACCTTGCCGCTCGCATGGAATGCGAGCGGTTCTGTCGAGGTAAGGTACATGGAGGAGTTCGGCATTCCGCTCATGCTGTGGTCGCGGGGAGAATGCCACGACCTACCGCTTCAGCATCTCCGATCCGTCTGGTGCGATGAGGAGTGGCTGGCTTTCAGCCAGCAAGTCACACAGCAACGAAGCCAGCGCCAGCCATGTGCAGGCATGCATACTCTGCTCAACCTGGTGGGGCGTGAAGCTGCTGAAGCCTACGAGCAAGCCGTGGAAGAGGGCGACTCCAGCAGTCTGCGTCTGTACTTGGCTGCTGATGCCCAGCTCATGCCCCGGCTGCTGACCTGGGCCCGGACGGCCCCTTCCATCACCGCTGCCGCCGTGCACAAGGCCCTCGCTGGCACGATGACGTCTTCCAGCACGGGACTGATGCTGCCGGCGGCCCTGCAGGAGCATTCCACTACAACAGCCTGACCGAGTCTGGGTATGAGACTGCTGCCAGCGGTAACACGGCAGCAGCTGCCCCAACGGGCGGCCCCAGGTCTCGGAAGGGCGAGGACAGCGGCGGCCTGCCGTGACGACACACGGCGGGCCGAGCGCTGTTCCGGACTGACGCAAGGAGCTTTTTCGTCCGCGCGCTGGGCAAGACGAACGGCCGACAGCGGTGTGCCGGCCGTCAGCGCAGGTCCTGGCGCACGTCGAGGCAGCAGCGCAGCCGTACGCCAGGCTCCCGTACGGTCCGAACGGCCCCGGAGACTTCCCCCGGGAGATGTTTCAGAAGGTGCCGCAGTAGACGTTGTTGCTGGGTGCCTGAGTCAGCTGGCCGCGCGTGCCCGCGCGGATCCGAATACCTCGTCGAAGTGGTGGGCGTGGCGGGTGCTGATGAGGTGGTAGGCCCCGCTGTGGTGGCGGCGGGCGTGCGCGGTGTAGTGCAGGACTTCTGCCGGGGTGAGGATCTTCAGGTCGCCGAGCACGTAGTACAGGGGTGTCGGCGCGTGGGTGGCGGTGAAGAGCAGTCCGGCGTTGACGGCGGCTGTGCTGAGGGCGTATTGGTCGGAGGTCGTGCTGGGCATGCGGTCCTTGGCGTCAATGGTGACGACCTCGCCGTCGCGGGCGGCTATCAGGTCGGGGAACCAGCGCAGCGTCGAGGCGGTGCGGGCAAGGGCCTGGCGGATCACCGCCGGGTAGGTGCCCTGGCCACACCGTTCTACCGTCCATCCACGTGTTCGCAGCGCCATCGCGACTTTCTGTTCGTGTGCGTCGCCGATCTCCTTGCGTTCCTGCCAGTGCGTCACCACGACTGCTCCTCCCGCAGGTTCACCATGGCTGATACGAACCAACTCCTTTTCGTGCTACTGCTGCATGGCTATGATGCCCAGCATGGCGGCATACGTAGACCCACGGTTTCGTCCCACGCTCTGGCCAGGAACGCCGGTCCCCACCCCCGAGTTGCGGCCCTTGTACCGAGCGCGAGCCGAAGGCGAATGGATTGTCTGGACGGTCCACCAGCGCACCAAGGTCACGCCGGTGCCACTGCCCGAGGATTTCTACCTGCGCGAGCTGATGGAACTCGACGCCCACAACCTCGAGGCCATCGCGGACCTCATGCGCTCGTACGGGTATCTGGGCGGGAATATCAGCTCCTTCAGCTTCGACGAGGAGGACCACTACCGGTACGTCGCACTGCAGGAGCAGGAGCATCCCGTCCACGGGCCGTTCTCCCTCCACGGAGAACTCGCCACCCTGTTCGTCACCCAGGCCCAGGAAGCCGTCACCACCTGGACGGCCCTGCGCCGCGAAGGGGGCCTCGATGCCCTCATCGACGCCGAGGCCACCGAGGAAATGCTGGCCGAAATGCGAGCCGCGAACACCGACAGGGACGAGGTTTTCCCCCACGACCTGGCCCACCTGCGCGAACTCCTGATCGACCTGAGGATCGGCAACCTCCACAGCACACTGAATTCGGCGCTCGAACCGTTCAGTATCGGCATCGGCACACTCACCGACCGCCTCCCCAGCCTGCTGTCCGTGGCGTTGCTTCAGCTCTACAACCACCTCGCCGAAGACGCCACGATCCGCGAGTGCGCCAACGAGACCTGTCGGCGGGCTTACGTACGCCAGCGCGGCCGCGCCGAATACGGGCAGAACCGCACCAGTGGCACCAAGTACTGCACCCGCGAATGCGCCCGCGCCCAGGCCCAACGCGAACACCGCCGCCGCAAGAGCGCCGCACAGTCCGCCGAAGGTACTGCCTAGGCTTCCCAGCGCGTGCCAGCCAGACGCAGCAAAGCTTGCTGCTTGCAGATGCTCGGCACCGTCCCCTTCCAATGCGTCACCGACCAGCTGGGCAAGCTGCGCACGAAAATCGACCGACGCAAGGCACAGACCCGGAGCGCGCGGGTGTACGCGGCCCAGAGACTGCTGGCAAAAGGGCGCATCGATGCCCCCTCCTGGAGATCACCGAGCTCGCCGACATCGGGGGTGGCTCCTTCTACAACCACTTCGACAGCAAGAAGGACCTCTTCCGCGTCGCCGTGAAGAAGGCGCTGGAGTGGTGGGGCTCGCTCATGGATGGCCTCACCACGGACATCGACGATCCCGCAGTCGCCTACGCCCAGAGTTTCCGCATGACCGGCCGCCTGCACCGTCGCCACCCCGAGCTGAGAAAGCCCGCTCCACCTCCCGTCGGATCGGAGGCCGCCCCGGCGACCGCATCGCCGGACGCCCCGTCACCCGTGTGGCCCATCCCGTCGGCCGGCCCTTCCAACACCTGAAGGTTCCCCTTGGCAGCGTCCGCTACCTCTTCGGCGACGACCCGCACCGGGCCTCCGATGCACGGTGGCAGAGGGGAGATCTCTCCCTCCCGGCACACCGTGCACCGTCACCGGTCGTAGGGGCGGTACACGGTGCGGACGATGTCGTGCATCACCGCACCGCGGTGCGTTCCACCGGGTGGAAGTGCACGACATTATCCGCACCGAGTGGAGAGCGGAGGCCATCGCGAAGCGCACCCGGTATGGGTGGAGTCCACTCGGTGCGCTCCACTGGGTGGGGGAGTGCGTTCCATCGCGCGCAACTCAACGCACCATGCGCGCGCCGGTCCGCACCAGCGCGCCGCCGCCCCGGACGGCCGGTGTGAGTGGCGCGCGCCGCCTGCCGCACGTCGGCCTCCACGATCCGCGCGTGGGACAGACCCCGGCACAGAAAGCCGCCAAGGCGGCACGCGGTCAGCAGCCAAAGAAGCGGCCCGGCAAGGCGCAGCGCGAGGCGATCAAGCAGGCGCAGGCGGCGAAGAAGAAGGCGGGCGGCGGGAAGCCGGCCGCGAAGAAGACGGCGGCGAAGAAGGCGGTGCCGCTGCCGCGCGGAACGGTGCGGGCCGCATACCCGGGCACCTGCTCGGCCTGCTTCAAGGACTACGCCAGGGGTGAGGTCATCACGAAGGTGACCGACGGCTGGGGACGCCCCGGCCGCGCGCCCCGGAAGCTGTCGGCAGCCGAGCGGGAGTTCGCCCGGAACAGGGCCCGGATCGAGAGCGGGGAGACGTTCCGCGGCCAGAAGCCCTCGGACTGGCGGCGCGGAGCCCCGCCGTCCAGCACCCGCCCCGCCCGCTGGACCCCGGCCCGGCGGTGTGGCGTCGGCCACGGACAAACCCACACGACATGGGGGTGGTCTGGGCGGAAAAGGTCACCTGTCGGGTCTGGTCGGCAGACCGCGGACAAGGGGGTCTTCCTCACGGTGGCCCCGGCCTGTGCGCACATCCGCGCGCGGGCCGGACGACCGCCGATCCGGCCAGCAACAGGCCGGAGGAACGAGGACACCGTGCCCGCTCCCGACCGACCCACCCCTTCCCGCCCCCCTGCGCGGCCGCGGTCCTGCCCCATCCCTCACGCTCTCGCCGCCTGGCCCGGCCGAGCCCGGCGTGTCGGCTGCTGGGCAGGCCCCGGTGAGGGCCTGCCGCCGGCGCTTGCGTTCCCACTGCCGAAGCCACTTCCGTGCCCGGCATCCACGCACCCGGCATTTCCCCTTGTCACCACGGGTTTCCGGGCCCGAGCCGGATCGTCACAACCCTCTTCTCTCCTCCACTCACTGCCGAACCCCTGGGACATGGGTGGGGGCGGATTGTCAGTGGCAGAGGCGAGTATCGGGTTCAGGGCGTTTTGGGCTCCATCCGCGGCCGGGGGCCGGCGCCCGGCCGCCGGCCGGTCGCGGACGACGGGAGGGCGAGCCTGATGGCGGGCAGGCGCAAGGAGAACGAGGCGGGATCGAGCAACGACCTGCGCGCAGATGTGCTGCGCGTCCTCGGGGTGCTGAAGGTCGCCACCGCCGACCAGATCCAGCGGCTGTCCTCGCCGCACCTGACCTACCGGCACACGACCAAGCCGACCCCGGCGAAGCAGAAGGAGGCCCGGACCGCCTCCCACCGCGCCGCCGTGAACGACCTTCGGCGTCACGGCCTGGCCGTCGACGGCGGCCGCACACGGCGCGGTGAAGAGACCCGGCTGCTCACCGCGGCCGGGCTGGCCGCCGCCGCGATCGACCTGGACCGCGAGATGGAGGAGATGGGCGGCATGCCCAAGAGCGCGGGCCGCTCCGGCGCCTCGCACCCGATGACGGTGAACGAGACGGTCATCGCACTGATCCGCCCGAAGCCGAACCTGAAGAAGGTCATGCGGGAGCCGGCCGAAGCAGTCGCGGCCGCGCAGGCCGCCGCCCGTTCCCCCGACGGGATCGGCACCCTCGCCTCCTACGCCACCGAGGTCGCGCTCCCGGTGAAGGGCACCTGGAAGAACCCGGCGATCGGCAGCGCCCGCGCCGACATCGTCCTGACCGCGCCGGAGGCCGGGGTGCCGCTGCTGTTCATCGAGGCCGACAACTGCACCGAGGAAGCCGTCCTCGTTGCGCAGAAGTTCGACAAGTACGCCCGGTTCTTCCTGCGGCAGGAGAAGGACACCGACGGCGTCGAGAAGCCGCTGTGGCGCACCCGCTGGTCCGCACCCGCCGCAGATGCCTACGAGCGGGTGCACCCGCCGGTCCTGCTCGTCTTCCACCAGGCCGGCCAGCGGCCCGCCAAGAGGCAGATGGCCCGGGTCGCCGACCTCACCCGCCACCACTGGCAGGGCCGGTGGCATCCCGAGGGCGGCTACACCTCCTACGACCGCTGCATCCCGATCGTGGCGACCACGCTGGAGGAGCTGCGCGAGCACGGCCCGGCCGGGCCCGCCTTCTGGCGTTTCGGCCGCGACCACCGCCAGCCGCTGCTGGACGCGATCGGCAACGCCCGCCGGGACGCCTACCTCGTCCGCCGTCAGGCCGCCCGGCAGGAGCAGCGGCGCCGTGCGGAGAGGGAGGCCGCGGAGCGGGAGGCGCTGCGGCCGGTCTGCGCGGACTGCGGGCACAAGTTCACCGATGCCCGGTGGGAGGCGGTCGGCCACACCCGGGACTGGAGCAAGCGCCAGCCGCACTCGCACCTGTGCGAGGACTGTCGGCACCGCGCCGTCGCCGCCCAGGCACAGGCCGAAGCCGACGAACGCCAGCGCCATGAGCAGGAGCAGGAGCGTCGCAGTCAGGAGCAGGAGGCCGAACTGCCCGCGCAGAAGGACGGGGGCTGGTTCTCCCGCTTCCGCACCTGACCCTGGCAAGCTGCGGCGACCGGTCACGCGGGCTTGCCCAGGGCGACCCTGGGCAAGCCCGCCCGCGTTGTCGGCGGCGGCTGCATTGCTTGGTCCGATGAACGCGATGAGCAGCTGCTGAACGGCCGCGTCTACGGTCTGACTACGGCGACTCCCGCACCGGCCCGCTCTCGCACCGGACCTACGCCGCGCTGGGTCGGCGGTCCGCTGTACGGCCTGCTGCTGGACATCCATGGCTGGCGGACCGAGGAAGTCGACGAGTGCCGCCCTGTCCACCGAGCTGCCGCGGTGGCCCGCCGGCCGCGCCCTGTACGACCCGCGCCCTGGAGAACCCCGCATACCTGGGCCGGGCGTCAGCTGCCGCTTCTTCTACCCGGGCGCCACATCCTGACGGCCTGCGGCGCCGCTGCCCTGCGTCAGCTGGGCGGCCGTGTTCTCGATCCACAGCAGCGTCCACTCGACACCAGCCTGCCAGCCGGGCTCCGCACCGTCGTACCGGCCTTCGGCGTCGGCACGGATGTTGGAGGCGAGGGTACGCAGGTCCTTCTGCAGTGCCTGCCGCCTGGCCGTGTCCACGGCCTGATCATTTCCTCGGTGATGTCACCGGGTCGGAGCGCGCTCATCGCCCCACCTTGGACGACCTCCCCCGCTGATGCCCATACCGTGAGGTGACCAAGATGGATGCCGCTCCGGCAGAGATCTGTTCAGCGGGTGATCTCCCGTGGCAGGCTCGCGGCCTGCCCAGGTGAGGGGAGCAGGCGATGGAGGGCTTCGCGAAGACGGAGTGCGAGCTGTGCCCAGACTGCAAGGCGGGCCCGGGCCCGGAGAACGTCCGCGTCGGGGCGGGCCTGCCAATCCAGATGTGGCACAGCCCGGACTGCCCGCAGTGGACCATCATGCAGATCGGCTTCGAGGCCGGCTCCCGGCGTATCAAGGAACAAGACGCCTGGGCCAAGGGCGTCTTCCCGGCCGCCCATGAACGCCTGAAGCGGGCCCCGCCGCGCTGCCGCCCGGCACGCCTGCCAGCCGTTCGTCGACGCGCTGACCGAACTGGTCCAGGTGCAGGCCGACACCACCGGCTTCGTCGTCCTGCACCGCTGGACGGAGATCCGGGAACGGCACTTCTCGCCCCAGCTGCCAGCGAGGCGTCCCGGGCCCGGTCCGGCTGTTACGCACTTTCGGGTGAAGGGCCGGACGGTGGTGGGGTGGCGTGCCGTGGCGGTCTGGGTGCGTGGCTCTGTCCCTGCAAGGACGGCCTGCCCTTCGCAGCGTCAACCGTGCCAGCAAACGACATATGTGACTGTTGCAGTCGACAGTCACGAAAATATGGGCAACAGGTAACACACTCCGTGTTCCCTCCTCAACTCCCGCACATGGTGGACAGAGTGTGGGTGCGCGGCCGGCCGGTCGCCGCCCGCACACCGCACCCACCCCACTGGTGGCCCCGTAAGGGGCTGTTGCCGGGGGGAGGGTGCCCGCACCTGCTGGGGGACACATGTCCGCTACCTCTTCCCGCACCTCCCGCCGTCTGCTGGCCGCCGCTCTCGCGGCCGGCGCCGTGATCGGGGCGGCGGCGCTGCCGGCGTCGGCCGCCGACAGCGACCGAGCTCGTGCTCCGAGGGTGGAGATCTCGGCCGTGCAGTACGACTCGCCCGGTCGGGACGACCGTTCGAACCGGTCGCTGAACCGGGAGTGGGTGGAGCTGACCAACACCACCCGCCGCGCCGTCGACCTCGACGGCTGGACGCTGGAGGACGAGGACGGTCACACCTACACCTTCGAGGGCTACCGCCTGCCGGGCCGTGCCACGGTCCGCATCCACACCGGCGTGGGCCGCGACACCCGCACCGACCTCTACCAGGACCGCCGCAACTACGTGTGGGACAACCGCTCCGACACCGCCACCCTGCGCAACGACCGCGACCGGTTCATCGACGACGAGTCCTGGGGCAACGACCGCCACCACCACGGCGGCGGCAACCACCACCACGGCGACCGTGGCCACCACGGTGAGCGCGGGCACCACGGCGACCGCCGCTGACTCCTGCCCTTTCCGTGCCGGTGACGGCTGAACGCTCCGCCCGCGCGTAGGCATGATCATTGGCGCGCCCGACCGCCTCGGTGGCCGGGCGCGCCGGTGTTTGCTCATGACGGTTTCCGCGACGGACTGGTGCTGCTGCACGGGAGCCGCGGCCTTGTATGAGGTGTGTCAGCGGCGGTGGGTGTCAGCGTCCGCTCCAGTGAGAGACGCCGGGTATCGGGGCGGCGAGGCATCGGCGGTTTGCCGTGATGCCGCGCGGCGGGCCGAGCGCCTCCCGGAATGCGGTGAGGAGTTCCTCGACCCGGGTGGCCGGCGGCGGGGATTCCTCTCGCGCGGGAGGCTTGGGGAGTGTCGGGGGTGGCGCGCTGGCGGGGGAGGCGGGTGGTGTGGTCGTTTCGGATTGCCACAGGGGAAGGAAGAAGGAGGCTTCGCCGTCGAGGAGCTGGACCAGGCGCTCGATGTCTTCCCATGGTCCGCTGTGGGTGCCCTCGAGGAGGCCGGTGATGTAGTCCTGGTCGAGTTCGTGGTTGCTGGTGACGGCGATGGCCCAGGGGGTGGGGCTGCCGGCGCGCAGGTGGAGGTAGCGCAGTGCGGAGGCCAGCGACGGGGCGCAGGCCGGGGTGTCGCGGCGGGTGGTGGAGTCTTCCCAGACTCTGCGCAGGACTTCGGGGTCGGCGCCGCAGGCGCGGGCGATGGCGGCGACGTTCTTCCAGGAGGGGAAGCGTTCGCCGTTCATCATGCGGGACAGGAAGCTGGGGGAGAGGTTGCTGCGGCCTGCCAGAGCGCGCAGGCTCAGGCCGGAGGCGCGCTGGAGGCTGCTGAGGACGGTGGCGAGGTCGCTGTGGCTGCGGGTGGAGGCGAGCAGGGCGGGAACGGCGGCCGGTGGCGCGGCAGGTGAGGAGCGGTCCGTTCCGTCTCCGCTGATGTCGGCCTCGGGACAGGGTGCGGCCGGGGTCTGACTGGGGCGTGCGGGTGTTGGGGCGAGCAGGGAAGCCCGGGGGGTACGGCGGTTGGGCTGGGAGAACTTCTTGCGCGCGTTGTCCTTGCTCATGCCCAGGAGCGCGGCGATCCGTTCCCAGGAGGCCCCGCGTTCCTTGGTGCGGGCCACCATGTTCGGCGTGAGGTGTTCGGCGAGGACCTGAAGGCGAACCGCCCGCTGCAGGGCGTGGGCCGAGTCGGCGTCGGTCGAGTTCAGGGCTTCCAGCGTGTCCCGTGCGGCCTGCTCGATCTGCCGCAGTTTCACGCGCAGGGCCTGGTCGAAGTGTTCGGTGTCCGGCGCCGGGGTCTGGCGGTGCCGGTGCGCGGCCTGCCGGCAGCGGGTACTGCAGTACTCGCCGGGCCAGCCGGTGGCCTGAAGGTGACGCTGGCCGCCGCACCAGGAGCAGGTGGGCTGCGAGAAAGTGTGCCCCATCGTGGCGTTCTTCCCTTTCCGATGACTTCCCGGGCGACGAAATGGGGATCGCCGCCCGGGATTAGTGACGAAGAGCGGTGTGCGTGCATCCGTTTCGTCGCATGCACGCAGACGAATCACGTCGGAGGCCGGGGGGACACCGGCCCCCGGGTCATCAGGTCACAGGGGGTTCGCCGCTGCGGTCGCGCCATCCCAGGATCAGCCACGCTGCTGCTGTGACCAGCGCAATCACCAGATCCAGGTGGTCACTTGAGCCGGGGACGACGATCAGGGCCGGGGTGGCCGCGGAGGCCGTGGCGCAAGGGGTGGCATGGCTGTTGACGGGTGTTGCCTCGCTGTTGCCGGGCATGTCTTCCTGCACGGCTGCTTTGTTATGGTCAAGCGCGGCGCGCCGCTTCAGGCGTTTGATCGCGCGCTCGATAGGGGATCCAGACAAGGGCTCTCCTAGATCGAGATGCTGTGGGGCGCGAACCCGGGGCCTGGTAAGCGCGGGTTCGCGCTCCGTGACTGTAGTGACACGCTCTGCCCACTGCCATTCGGTCAAATGCCCCCATCTGCAGCACAACAGGGGATTGATCGGACAGTTTCGTAGAGGCAGCCCGGCTAATCGGATGGGTTTTCCATTCTGTTTCTGCAAACTGTCCGCACGCCCGTGCCGATCTTGGTATCTGATCTCGGCGACGATGTCCTGACCTGTGCATACGTCTGTCCGGCGCCGCTGTTCGGCAACGCTCACGTCAGGACGGGTCGTGCGCCGGCCGTACAAGGGGCGCACCCACTGTCCTGTGCCATCGAACGTTGAGCGTGTGCCACCGATGTTTGATGACTGGTCGTTCCGTGACAGCGAAGGTTGATCGCGCAGCTCAGCGCAGTGCGTTGACCGCGTAGAGGGTGCCGAGTGCGGCGGCCAGGGTGCCGAGGAGGAGGCGGAGGAAGGGCTCGGGCAGGCGCGGTTGGAGGCGGGCGCCGAGGTAGCCGCCGATGAGACCGCCCAGGCCGCAGGTCAGGCCAAGGAGCCAGTCGGGGGCGATGCTACCGCTGTGGGCCAGGGACAGCAGGGCGTAGGTGGAGGCGCCGACGAGGGAGGTGGCGAAGGTGGAGGTGAGAGCGGCCGGGGCGACCTTGGTGACGGGAATGCCACGGCCGACGAGGAGGGGGCCGAGGATTGAACCGCCGCCGATGCCGTAGATGCCGCCCACGACGCCGACCGCGAGGGCCAGGGTGGTGACCGTCCTGGGGCGGGGTTCAGGACGCCGGACCTCCGGGGGCGTGGGGCGCAGCGTCCGTGTGATGAGCCAGATACCGAGGGGCAGTATCAGCGCGGCCACCAGGAGGCGGAAGATGCGCGGGCCGGGCAGGGCGAACACGCGGGTAACCGCTCCGAGCACAACGCCGGGCAGGGTGCCCAGTACGAGGCGGCGTACGAGCGGTCCGGTCAGGGCGCCGTCGCGCCGGTAGCGCAGCAGGGCGCCGGGTCCCGCCACCACGTTGTAGAGCAGGTTGGTGGGCGTGACGGCCGGGTTGGGCACCGCGAAGACGCTGAGCTGCACGGGGAGTAGGAACACCGCCCCGGACACGCCGACCGGCGCGGTCACCACGGCTATCAACATCCCGACCGCGAGGCCGGCCACCCCCAGCTCCCACCCCATCCGATGCCCCCGTCGGCTTGGCCTGCCCAGATTGCCCCTCGGGCGACAGCGTAGATCGCCCGTTCGCGCCCCGGCCTGTGCGATCAAAGTTCGATGGCACACGCTCAACCTTCGGTGTCACAGGACACCCACGCCCGGCGGCGCCGCGGACGCGGTCTCTGACCGGGGCAGCCATCCGCAGGTGCGGTCTGCGGTGATGCCCTGTCGGCGAGCCGATCACACGGCTGACCGACATGCTTTCGGTCCGGCGAAGGCGCATCGGGAACCGGCGTAAGGCAGCCCTCACGATGACGAAGAAGATCACGTCGAGCTTCGGCCGGGCGATACAGGCTTCCCGGGCTACGGAGCAGGCGTGTAGGCGACCAGGATGTCGGTGCAGCCGGCGGCGAGCTTGGCGAGCCGGTCGAGTTCCTTCTGGTCGGCGGTGAGGTTCCAGCGCAGCTTGGTCACGGTCCATTCCGAGGCGTAGCGGCATGCCGCGTGGGGGGCTGGGGGCAGCCATTGGGCGGGGTCCTGGTCTGCTTTGGAGCGGTTGGAGCCGGCGGTGACGGCGACCAGGGAGGTGGCTTGTGCGAGGTCGTTGGCGTAGGCCTCGCGCCGGTCGGGGTTCCAGGCGGAGGCGCCGGAGTCCCAGGCTTCGGCGAGCGGGACCAGGTGGTCGATGTCCAGACCGGAAGCTGCGGTGACGGTGAGGTCGTCGTAGTAGGAGTACCAGGTGCCGCCGGTCAGGGAGCAGCGGGCGCCGACGGTGGGGGCGGTGACGGCTTCGGCGATGAGGACTTCGCCGCGGGTGGAGCAGCCGTCGGTGGGGTCGGCGCCGGCGTTCCAGTGGCGGAAGGCGTCGCGGGTGTAGCCATCGCGGGACTCGGCACCAAGGGGGAGAGCGGCGACGGCATCGGCGAGCGGCAGGACGACCGGGTCCGCTGACACCCCGTGGGCGGGACCGGCTGCGGTGACGGGGCTGAGGGCAAGGGCGAGCACGGCCAGGCCGTGTACGAGTCGGCTCACCGGCCCTGTGATAGCGCCTGACGATCCTGCCCCAGCCGTTGCCGGGCGCCGGGTGCGCCGCCGGGGTGAAGGCAGTCACCCGAATGGCTAACTGAGTTGCTCCGGCTACTCCCGTCCGCTGCGCGAAGCCGGACGCGCACACCTGGCGGTGAAGCCCGGGTCGGGTGGTGCTGATGTGGTCGGCGCGCAGCAATCGCACGGTCGGGATCAGCTGCCGTAGCGGGCGTGCATCAGGTCAGCCCACTCCTACGCGCGGGTCATGTCGCTGGCGCAGTAGGCACCGTGTCGGTCCGGGCGGGGTACGGCATGTTCGAGCGGACTTCGACGGTCGTGCGCAGCGTGAGCGGGCGGCGGCACAGCGGGCAGAGGTCTCCGTGGAGCAGTTCCGTAGTCATGCGGCGGACTGTGCACAGGGCGACGGCTTACCGTCTCGGGCTGACCGGACGGCCCGCCTGACGGGCGTGGCGGTAAAGATCTGGTGATGGCCTCCCGCCCGGCGGGAAGCACCCCGGATCACGCTTCTGCGCAGGTCATGTGCGGTGTTCCATGGCCCGATGCTCAGCGCGAAGAAGGTCGGCCCGGGTGGGTGGCGGTACTACTTCCGCAGCGTGATGGTCGGCGACGGCCACCGCCCTGCGGGTAGAGCGCTGCGTGCCGCCCAAGACGAAGCCGGTGTCCCACCAGGTGTCTGGAAAGGGCGGGGACTTGCCGCGGTCGGCCTTGCGGCCGGGGACGTGGTGAGCGAGCGGCAGGCCGAACTGCTCCTGGGGGAAGGCCGGCACCCCGACGCCGACCGGATCGAGCGCGAGCTCCTGGCGCAGGGCATGAGCCCGGCGAAGGCCCGGCGAGCGACCGTGCTGGGCAGGCCCATCGAGCACAACCAGTCACCCAAGACCGAGAACGCCAAGCAACGGTCGCCCTGGCTGGCCATGGACCTGGTGTTCCGGGCGCCGTCGACCGCGCAGATCGCGTGGGCGCTCATGAATGAGGAGCACCGCCTGGTGCTGGAGCTTTGCCAGGGCATCGCCCGGGACAAGGCGTTGGCGTCGTTGGAGGACTCGGTCGCGGAGATCCGCTGGGGGAGCGGCGGCAAGCACCGCAAGCCGGTGAAGGACGGGCTGATCGTCGCGGTGTTCCGGCACTACGAGTCGAGAGCCGGACAGCCCCTGCTGCATGACCATGCCCTGGTGTCGATCCGTGCCCGCAGGCCGGACGGGACGTGGGGGAACCTGTCGGCGGACTCGATGCTGGAGAACATCGTCGCGGCCGGCACTCTCTACACCCTGTACTTCATGGAGGAGGTGTCCGCCCGGCTGGGGTGGGCGTGGGAGCCGCGCGAGGTGACGCCCGGCAGAAGGCCGGTCATGGAAGTCGCGGGGATCGACCAGCGGCTCATCGGCTGGCAGTCCACCCGCCGTCAGCAGATCGCGGACGCGGCGCCCGTTCTGGTGGCCGACTACGAGGCAGAGCACGGACACCCGCCGGGAGAGCGGGCCGCGTACGCGCTGGACGGGCAGGCCGCCGACCGGACGCGCCGCCCGAAGCCCACGGCGGCCGGATCGCTGACCGAACTGCGCGACTTCTGGCGGGAGTCGGCGATCCGGGCGTTCGGCGTCGACGTCGTCTCCCGGCTCGCCGCGCGGGCGCGGGCGGCGGCCGCGGCGGTGTGGGCACGGGTGCGGCCGGTCGTCGACGTCGTCCTGGCGGCCGTGGACACCGTCGCCGTCGTGTACGTGATGCGCGGAGCATTCAAGCGCCAGCACCTGCTCGCCGAAGCCCGCCGCCACCTCACCTACGTCCTGCGCGGCCGACCTCACGAGCCGGGCCTGGACGAACAGATCGTGCAGACGGTCGTCGACGACTACACCCGCCCCGTCGGGCGCGGCCGGATGATGACCGCCGACCTGCGCGCCCTGTACCCCCGCGACACCGAGGACCAGGCCGTGCTGCGCCCGCTGACCCGCAAACGGTCCGCGTCCCCGTACGAGCGGGCCCGCCTCGCCGCTGGCGCCCTCGCCGCCCGGGTCCGCGCCGCGCGGCGAGCGGAGCGCCTGGGCTCCCGCCCACGCCCGTACGCCGTCGCGATGCCCGCCTCGTCGAGGTCGTCGCATCCGCGGCCGTTCCACACCGGCCGGAAGGCCGGCCTGCTCGTGGAGCCGGAGCCCGGCGTCGACGTCGACACGGTGGAGCAGACCCGCCAGACCCTCGAAGCCGCCGCCGCGCAGGTGGCCGCCACGATCCAGGACAGCCGGCGGGCGCGCGAGGCCGCGCACGGCCTGCGTCCGCAGTCCGCCCCGGCGGCGGTCCCGCCGCCGCACACCCAGCAGCCCGGCGTCCAGCACGCGTCGGGCCGGAGTCCAGGAGGAGTGGCGTGAGCACCCCGGAAGACCAGCCCAGCCCCGAAGAGGCCCTCGCCCGCGCCCGTGCCCGCGCGGAGATGGCCGCCGCGCTCGACGAGGACCAGGAGCCCGAGGCCGATGCGTCCGTGGGGTGGCAGCCGGTCTGGAAGCGGCCCCGGACGCCGAAGTCGAAGGCGGCCAAGAAGAGGGAGTTGCACAAGCAGCGCCGGCGGATCCAGGACGCCGCCAAGCGCCGCCTCGCCGCCGGGAACTCGCGCAGGCCCCGCTCCCGGCAGAGCCGGATCGGCAACGCGGCCGCGCGCCGGGATGCCCGCGCCCTGTCCCGGGTGCGGCACTCCAACGCCTGGCTGTGGTGACGATGCCGGGCATCGTCGAGTGGAGCCCACGATGTTCAGCATCCAATGGCGATGCACGACATCGGGTGGGCTCCACTCAGTGGACTCCACCCGATGGCCTCCGCTGAGTGGACTCCACTCCGGCGCGCGGGATGACGATGGACTCCACCGTGGTGCGCATCGCGATGGTGCGCCACCGCACCTCGGTGCGCCGCGCCGGCGATGCCCGGCACTCTCGCGCGCGCCCGGTGCGCCGCACCCGATGCTCCGCACCGCACCGGTGCGCCCGCCGCGGGCCGACCCCTTGTCCGGGTGCGGCCGGGCGCGCGCGACCCCCTTGTCCAGCTCTGCTACCGCGACGTTTCCCCTTGACATCGGCGGTTTCGGCTGGCGATCAGGTCGCGGTCAAGGGGGTGTGTGATAGAGGAGCCCGCCCGGCCGTGGCGCGCGCCCGGTGCGGTGCGCCGACGCCGATGGAGCGCACCACGATGGCGCGGTGCGGCGCGGTGACGCGGTGGACCGCACCACGGTGGTGCGGTGGCGCGGCGCGGTGGTGCGGTGCGATGCGCCACCGCACCGCACCACCGCCCTCCCCGGTGCGCCTACACGATGGTCGGGCGCACCGGGTTCGAGCCGGCCGTTGCGGGGTGCGCATCGAGGGCCTGGCCGAAGCCGACAGCTTCCATCTGGCGCAGGACATCGGCGACGGATTCACCGTGCTCTTCCTCGGTGAGGACCTGCCGGACGAAGGCGATGACCGCGCGGGCGACGCCTTCCACCGCGTCCGGACCGGCCTGCGCCCAGCTGCGCAGGGTGGCCACGAGGACCCGGCCGACGGCCTCCAAGGCGAAGGAGTCGTCGCACGGATCCGGGTCGATGCCGCACAGGGCGGTGACCGGAACGACGATGCGCTCCGCGGCATCCACGAGCAGTTCGGGCATCCGCGGATCGGAGCTTGCGAACCCGGCGGCTGCTTCGGTGTCGCCGGCCTCCACGGCCCGCAGGTAGCGGAAGGCGCTGAGCACCGCGTCCGGTGTCATCGGGGCGAGCGGCGCGGTGGGGTTCTGGAACATGGACGGCTCCTCACGTACGGGTCGCCCCGCCGATCGCGGCGACCTCGAAGCCACCCTCGAACCGCGGCCCTGTGGACAGAGTCCGGCCCCTGACGAGGGAGAACTCTCCCCCCTCCGGTTTGATCACGATGCGGTCACGGCGGAGGGGTTTTCCCAGACCGGCGTCACACGGAGCCCGAATTCCACACCTGTACGAGGTGAATGGCGGGATAGGCCCGCCCCCACCTCCAGGAGCACCCTGTGGCGAGCACCGCAGACGAGCCCGAGCAGCCCCTTGACCGGACCGGCGACGCCCCCTCCGTGGACCCCTCCATCACCCCCTCCACGCCCCGTCGCCAACGACCGGGAGTTTCCGCAGGTCAGGCCCGGCGGACAGGGGGACGTCGCAGGTCCGACAACCCTCATGTACAGAGGAAGCCAAAGCACAGGAGGACTTCGACCGAGCCTCGACGCCGGGAGCTCCTGCAAGCACTGGGGATCTTCCAGAGGGCTACGCCCGATCAGTTGTGGAAGCTGACCCGTCCGGACAACCGGCACGACAAGCTCACGCGGGACAACCTCCTGGATCTGGAGGACCACCAGCTGGTGAGGATCGAGTCGGTGCAGGAGGACCAGCGGCAGGTGTGGGTGCTGACCCGGCGCGGACACGGCGAGGCGAAGCAGCTGCTGGAGCCGAAAAGCATACGGGTCTCGGTGCTGCGCAAGCAGGAGTACGACCCGGACACCGGGGAGCTGCTCGGCACCGGCTACGACGACCACGCCGCGGCGGTCACCTCGACGGCCGCCGAACTCCACCGCGCCGGGATCGGCCACCGGCTCGGCTTCCAGACCGAGATCGGACACCGGCTCGGCAACAGCTACGTGCAGCGGGCCGACCTGGTGGTGCGGGCGCCGGAGGATGGGGTGCCGGTGCTGCTGCTGGAGATCGACCGCCGTACCGAGGACGCGCACGACCTGGTCGCCAAGCTGCGCCGGTACTGGGAGTGGGGTCGGCTGCTGCCACGGGACGCGGACAAGCACACCGTGGGCCTGGTCCGCTCCCGGCCGGACGCGATCGAGCACGTCGACCACGAGAAGCGGCTGTGGCGCCGGGTCTACCCGCCGACCGGCCGGGAGGGCCTGGTGCCGGTGGCGTTCGTGTTTGCGGACACCACCGAGGCGAAGGTCGCCAACACGGTCGCCGTGCTGGAGGAGGCCGGCCGCCGCTACTGGGCGCCGCGCCGGTACCAGACCCTCCACCGGGGGATCACGGCGAGGGACTACGGCCAGGCGGTGCCCGTCGTCGTCACCACCCTGGAGCAGCTCCAGGAGCACGGCGCGGACGCAGCGGTGTGGCGGCGGCTGGGACGCAAGGGCGAGCAGACGCTGACGGCCGCGCTGGACAACCCCGACGGCGACGCCCTCTTCCGCGACCAGGAGGCCCGCGCCGACGCGGAGGAGGAACAGCGCCGTGCCGCTGAGCGGGAGGCGTAGCGCCCCGTGTGCAAGCGGTGCGGTCAGAAGTTCACCGACCAGCGCTGGGAGGAGACCACCGCGCACCGGACGGCCTGGAACGCCGGGGACGTGTCCGTGTGCGGCCCGTGCCACGCCGACGACGTCGCCCGCGAGGAAGCCGCCGCCGAAGCCGCACGCCTCCAGGCCG
Source organism: Streptomyces sp. NPDC093094 (assembly GCF_044754345.1). Taxonomy (NCBI): domain Bacteria; kingdom Bacillati; phylum Actinomycetota; class Actinomycetes; order Kitasatosporales; family Streptomycetaceae; genus Streptomyces; species Streptomyces sp. NPDC093094. The sequence goes on from NZ_JBIVOX010000033.1 coordinate 61,105, forward strand.
CCGCACGACCCCGAGCCGGGCCGGGGCCGCGGCTGGTTCCGCCGGCGGGCCTGACCGCGTGCCCGCTGTGCGGTCGACAGCCGCTAGCCCGCACAGCGGGACCGACCCCGAAGTCACCGCATCACTGGGCGGGACGGACGGGCCCATACGACGGTGACAGCCCACCGGAGGCCCTAAACAGGCCGCATGAGACGCAGCCGAGAAGAGACCGCACCGCAGGATCTGCCGGGCGACCTGTGGCACGCCCTGGCCCAGCTCCACCACACCCATCCCGACCCCGTGGGCCGTGTCGGGCCGCTCGCCCGTCCGGCCGGGCTGCTGTCCTTCAGCGCGGCCGCGGACACCATCCTCGCGGCCCGGGTTCAGCTGACCGGCGCGGAGACGATGCGCGAGGTGAACGAGACGCTCCGCGCGATGACCGGTGACCTGCCCCACGCTCACTTCACCGGACCCGGCGTTGCACTGGAGCTCACCCTCAGCAGACGCCAGGAGCTCCCGGTCCACGCGGCACACGTCGCCGGACTCACCCGGCTCTTCCGGCACGCCTCCGGCACCATCGGCGCCCGGAGCACCCCGGGTGGCGGCCGCTGTTTCCACTGCGGCGGGACCGGACGCGCTCGCCCGCTGTGGGAGCCAGCGGACGCGTGAGCAGGAACTCCGGCGGCTGGTCCTCGCCGCCGTCGACCGTACGTCGACCGTGACGTCCTCGCCCGGCAGATCGCCCGCGAGGAAGAGCAACGCCGCGCCCTGGCCGCCTTTCTGGACGGCTGGGACGCGGCGGGCGGGGGAGCACCCTCGTGGTGCTGTTCCGGCGCGGGGGCGCTCAGGCGGGTGCCGTTGCCGGGCGCAGCGATGCCAGCGGAGAGCGCCGGCCCTTCTCCACCGCACGGACCTTAGGAACAGTTCAGGTGTCTCACCGGTACGTCTGTCTCATGAGCCCCGCTCCAACCAACAGCGGAGGGCGCCGGTACCACCCGACCTGCCTGTCTCTGAACCGTTCCGGGTTCGGTAGGGACTCGATCATTTGAGAGGATCGAGTCATGGCACGTCCTTCCCAGTACCCGCTTGAGCTGCGCCGTCGTGC